>JABFQZ010000020.1 GCA_013141435.1 Ferruginibacter sp. | reverse complement strand
GCTGTTAAAGTAGAACATCCAATAACAAAAAAAGTAACATACAAAACGATTCTAATCACAGAAGAACAAAAATATTTAGCTAAAATATTTGAATTTTAGGCTTGGGTGTCCCAGTGGCGAAGACAGGTGAATTACTGTCAAAATATTTTTTAAAATTCCCTTTTTTATCATACAAGTATATTGATGGAAAACTACGTACACTAAAAAACTGACCAAGAAAATACGTATTATCTTGTCCTACTTTTATATTAGGATAATTTGCTAAATTCAAATCGGTATAAAACTTATTTACATTTGCAAATGGGCTCGAAGTAGCTAAAATAATTTGTACTTTCTTAAACAACTTATAATTGGCTATTAAATTTTGTGTAGATATTATACAATGATCGCAATCGGGGCTAAAAACCATTATTATTGTTGGCTTCCTTTTTTTTAAATTTATTTTTTCAAATAATGTACTATCTGGAGCCACAAGTAATTTAAAAGGAGGTACATTTGTTATGCGCAAATATGCAGGCTGTAGTTCATCATTTACTTGGGCAGTTGTAGCAAAGTTTGCAATACAGATTATGCAAAAAAGAAATATTTTTTTCACTAATATTTTTTTATTAAAATTTGGGGCACAAAGTTTGCTTATCAACATTGCTAGGATAAAAGCCTTTCTTTACAATACTTATTTCTGCTGCACCTCTAAAATTATTAAATTTACTTAGTTTTGATAATGTTATATCATAATTTAAAGTAACCGACAATTTTTTTGTTTCTAAACCCAACATAGGTATTATTGCATCTTTATACCTGTAATATAACCCAGCAATGAGTTGACTTTCGCCAAATTCTGATAAATTATAATTAGCATTTAAACCACCATTTATTTCTATTGCATTTGTTTGTGTAGTAAAATAAATATTAGGATTTATTATTACCCTAGGGTTTACTTTTAAAATAGCATTTACAAAACCAATATGACGTATTGGTATTTTACCATTAGATGTATTGTCACCAAAAAAAGTTTCTTTAGGTTTGTTTACATGATGTATAGAGTAGCCCGCATTTATATATGTATTTTCATCGGGGAAGTAAGCATAATTCATACCTACTTGCATATCATAATAATCAATATTAAGATTGTTAAATTGTACTGAAGTTGGTGTTGTACCATCAAAAAATTTACCGTTAAACTGATCGGGAAATTTTAAATTTGTAGGGTCTATTCTTTTAGAAACGTAGCCCAAATTAAATCCTGCACTTAGCAAGCTACTGTAGCCAAGCATTTGATGAAATGCAACTGAGCCATAAAATTTATCTGACTTTAAACTTCCGCTACCAGCTTTATCGCTAAGTATAACACCTCCCAAACCAATCCAACTATTTTCTAATTTATTTTTAAATAATTGAGCATCGGCAAAGGCACTCATAGTTTTGTATGGCGCTCCTAAAATACTACTCCATTGGTTTCGGTAGTTTACTCCAAGCCTATAATCGGCATCGGGAATAAATCCAGTATTAGCAGGGTTTGTAGTAAGCGGCGAATTAAAAAATTGAGAAAAATGTAAATCCTGCGCATGAGTACACAATCCCAAAAAAAGGAAAATATTTAGTACTAATATGTGTTTTAATTTATGCAAGATTGGTTGTTAATTATTTATCATTATTTGTTATTCGACATTAGTTATTTTATTTTTTTGTAAAAATATCTAACTGCCAAAAACCTTACCTCAACAGAGTTATATCTCCTGTCTTTCTTAATTTTATTCCATCTGTAAATTCTACATCTAAAATATAACTATATACATCTATTGGTTGCAATTTACTTTTAAATGTTCCATCCCAACCATTTTTTTTATTATCAGATTTAAAAACAATTTGCCCCCATCTGTTGTAAATTTTCCAATCCATTTTAGCAATACCAAAACCTCTTACACTTATAATACTATTTGCACCAAAACGTCCAGGTGTAAATGCATTTGGTACATCTAACAATGGGTTTACAATTACATTTACTGGCAGCCTAAAAGTATCGGTACAACCAGCAATACTATATGCAATAAGCTCAGCAGTATATGTGCCAGTAGCATTATACTCATGAGTAGGTGCAAAATTTGTAGCGCTTTCGCCATCGCCAAAGTTCCATAAATATGTATTTGCAAAATTAGAAATATTAGAAAACCTTACTGGCACATTGGCTTGTGGCGGATTAGGAGCCCATGTAAAAGCAGCTTGTGGTTTTTGAACAACTTTAATATTGAAATATGCCGATGTATCTATTTTATTGCAAGTGGTAGTATCGAAAGCAATTAAACGATATTTATATTGACCAATAGGTAGTGGCGTAAACGATGGTACAACATTGGTAGATGTTTGTATAATTACATTTGTGGTAGCATCTAACAATTCCCATTTCCAACTAAGGCCTGCAAGGCTAAGGTTTTCAAAAACTGGTGTATATAAAGCACAACCAAGTTCATTAGATTTAGGTATAGCTTTTACGTTATCGTTAATACGCAATGGTATTAAGGTATCTTTTGGGGCATTACAAAATCTTATATCGAATACACTAAGTTTTACATTGTATGTGCCAGAAGATGCAAATGTGTGTGTAATATTTTCGGTAAAATCAGCAGTGTCTAATGGAGAACCATCGCCAAAATCCCAAACAAAAGTTTGTGGTAAAAATGGAATACCAGCAATAGATGTGCTAGTATTTGCAAATTGAAAAACCTTACTAGTACAAGGCCCAATTTTTATATTGGTAAAGCTAGGCAATACCTTATCCTTACCTGTTCTTATTGTTATATAAGAAGTATCTCTTTGGTTACAGGTAGATAAATCTTCGGATATTAATCGTACCCTAAATACTCCAACTGTATTAAAAGTAAAAGATGTTTGTGGTGTTGTAGTTGTTGCATCTACGGCATTTGGAAAATCAAGAGAATTAAAATTCCAATAATAAGTAATACCTTTTGCTTTAGTGTCTTTAAAATTTACTGTTAAAGGAATACAGCCCAAAGTGTCATTTATTTCTCCATCAATTTCCGATTGTACTAATGAAGCTACACCCGAAAAATTCATTTCTATTTTTACAGCAGCTTGGTTACAACCTTGGCTACCATTTGTACGAGCCCATACACCAGGTGTTGTAGGGAAATTTATTTGAGGTGGAATTCTTCCTCCACAATTTGCGCATATTGCTTGGTAAATTATTCCATTATCATCAAATCTACTTGTGCCACCATCTACATGATCTCCTTCGCCTCCATTTTGTCCAAAATAAGTGCCAAATAATTGCGATAAAGCGTCTTTTTGTAAAATAAAAAAATAAAAATCTTTTCCATCTGATGGTATGGCTAAAGGGTTTACCAATGGCATGCCAGATGTATTACCCATTGTAAAACCATTTTGGCTATTTTCTCCACCTCCCCAGCCTGATACGTACACATTTTCGCACCTATCTACCAAAAAAGCAACTGGCGATATTTTGGGCACTGATGATGCACCGCCAAAAACTGTAGAATAAATATAAGCTGATAAATCGGGTTGTATTTTTGCTATAAATTGTTTTGAATTGGCATTAGAATATGTTGCATTTATTACTGGCCAAGTACCAGTAGTAGTGCCTGTTACATAAGGAAATCCTTTTTTATCAAATTTTATACCATATACTAAATCGATACCATTTGTGCCCAAATATGTTGTTTTTAATAGTGACCCATTTGGCGAAAATATTGTTACAAATCCATCTATATTTCCTTGTGAGTTTGCACCAATTGTACTAGATGTGCTACCCAATAAATTATTACTAGCTGTAGCACCAGCTATATACAAATTATTGTTGATTGGATTTATAGATGCTACAAAGCAAGCATCATCGCCACTACCACCGTAATAGGTAGAAAACAACAAGGCACTTAGGTTGGTATTAAGTTTTAATACAACTCCATCTTGCAAGCCTCCAAAAGTATTTTGTGCGGCGTTTAGTAAAGGGAAATTTGTAGAGTTAGTACAAGAAGCAACAATAATATTATTAGCAGCATCTAAAATAACTTCGCTACGAGCATCGTCGCCATAATTTCTTCTTATACTACTTGTACCAAGTGTTGTTGTTAAATCATTTTGTTCAATATTTACTCCATCATTAGCAGAGCCTCCAATTTTAGTGGAGCCTATAATATCAGTACCTGCAGCATTTAGTTTTGTTATTACAATATCATACCCACTGCCAGTGGCTGGTATGCCCGTACGTAATGGGTAATTATTAGAGTTAGTTCTGCCAGCAATAATTAAGTTTCCAACAGCATCGGCAATCATACTATGCGGCTGATCTTCCTTAGCTCCTCCAATATATGTACTGTAAATTTTTTGACTACCATTGGCCGAAAATTTAAAAATTGCCATATCGTATTTACCACCGTTAAACGTTGTTTGAAAAGCGCCTGTGGTTAAAGGATAACCTTGCGAAAAAGCGATGCCTCCAGCAAAAAAACTTCCATCTGCGCCTGGTGTAGCAGTAAAGCCGTAATTATTGGCAGCACTTCCTGTAAGTGTAGAAAAAATTAATTGTGGGTCGATAATTAGAGTAGCAGTAGCATCATAATTATTTACATTAAATGTTACAACATTGTCTTTTACCTCATATTTAGCAATTATTTCTTCAGTTCCTTTTGTATTTATTTGATATGTATATGGTGCTAGTTCTTTAACTGCTCCAAGGCTAGTACTTATTATTAATTCTTTATTTTTTACATTCAAATTAGTAACTCCATCGTAGCGCAAAGCTATAGCATTTGGGTTGCCACCAGGATGTATGATAAAATCGTATTTTAATTTATCTTGAGTACTGTAATACCTTACATCTATATTTGGATACACATTTTTGTAAGTAATTGCATTATACACTTTGCAATTTCCTGCCCAAGTTTTTTCATCGCTTCCTATAAAATAATTATTGTATGTATCCAATGGTTTATCTGGAGTAGAAGTAATGTTTTTTGAAGCTCCTAAAAAAGAAACATTGTAGGCAAAGGAATGAAAAATAAATTCTTTTGATGCAGATGTGTTTTCATTTTCGAAATGCCTGTGCGAATATTGAGCTGCTTTTATTACATCGTTAGGGTCGTTTAACAAAACGGTAAATCCATTGTTTTCTAAAAACAAAGCACCTGTACTAAAATCAGATTTGTAATTAATATTTGAATTCCATTGCCCTTTATTTTGCACAAATTGCATTTGTGCAAACCCTGTTTTTTTGTTCATTATCAAAATCAAAAAAACAGCAAAAGTGTAAAGTATTTTATTTTTAATAGTCAATTTTTTTTCAATTTACTTAAATAAACGAAACATTTATTTGTTTAGTTTTTTTATTTTGAATACTATTAGATAATTTAACAATTAATTTAACAGCAATAATCATTTTTACCTCAACAAAGTAATGTCTCCAGTTTTTTGGGCTGTTTGTCCATCTACAAATTCGGCATCTAAGGTATAAGTATAAACATCAGTAGGTTGTAGTTTGCCTTTGTAAAACCCATTCCAGCCATTATTTTTATTGGTAGATTCAAACACAATTTCTCCCCACCTATTAAATATTCTCCATTTCATTTTTTCAATACCAAACCCTCTTACATACACAATTCCGTTTGCCCCAAATTTGCCAGGTGTAAATGCATTTGGCACATCTAATAATGGGTTAATGATTACATCTAATACCAACGAAAAAGTATCTGCACAACTTGATTTGTTAAAGGCAAATAATACTACCTTGTAAGTGCCAGTTTTATTGTACTCATGTGTTGGTTCAAATAAAGTAGATGAATTACCATCTCCAAAATTCCACAAATATTTATCGGCAAATGAAGAAAGATTTATAAAATTAGTAGGAGTATTTGGCAAAGAAGGTTTTGGTGTATAATCGAAAAGTGCTCTTGGCGCTTTAATAATACTTATAAAATAAAATTGTGTTGTATCTGTTTTATTACAAGTAGTAGAATCGAAAGCAATTAAACGATATTTATAATCTCCATCGGCAGGAAAAATAAATGTTGGTTCAAATAAAGTTGATGTTGCAGCAATGGTATTAGTTGTAACATTCCAAAATTCCCATTTCCAACTTAATCCACCACCTTGGGTTATGTTTTTGAAAGCCACAGCGGTTTGTGAGCAGCCTGTTATTTCTTGCTGTGTTTTAGCCAGCAAATCAGGTTTAATTATTATTTTAACAGTATCAGAAATTGGTGAGTTGCAAAATCTATTGTCGATAACTGTAAGAGTTACAAAATAAGTACCTATGCCTGTATAGGTATGCATGCGTATGGGAGTTATATTAGTGGTATCTTTTGGCGAACCATCACCATAATCCCATACAAAAGATTGTGCATTAAATGCTTCGGCATGTGTATTGAAAGATGCATTTGAAAATTCGTATTGTTTTAAATTACAAGGCAAATTTCTTTTTACAATTATTTTAGGAGTTGCAAGCCTATCCGAAATATTTATAGTAATGTACGATGTATCTCTAATATTGCAGGTAAGCGAATCTTCGGCTATTAATCTTACTTTATAAATACCTACAGCTAAAAAAGTATGGGCTGCGTTGGCTACAGTAGTAGTTAAATCTGTTGCATTAGGGAAAGCAACAGAATTAAAATTCCAAAAATATTTTACACCTTTTTGCAATGTATCTCTAAATTGTATTAAGGTAGGCACACAGCCAAGCGTATCGTTTTGTATTCCCGCAATCGAAGATTGGATGGTTGTAGCTACACCTGCAAAATTCATATCAATTTTTATAGCTGCAAGGTTGCAGTTGGGGCTAGGGTTTATAGATGACCATGGTGGAGTTGGGCTAGATGAGGGAGGAAATGTAGGAAAAGCTGCTGGACCAAAACCCAAACA
The DNA here is from genome assembly GCA_013141435.1 of Ferruginibacter sp. Lineage (GTDB taxonomy): Bacteria > Bacteroidota > Bacteroidia > Chitinophagales > Chitinophagaceae > Ferruginibacter. The sequence continues at coordinate 97,203 of JABFQZ010000020.1, read as the reverse complement.
GTTTGCACAAATTGCTTGATAAATAATTCCGTTTGCATCAAACCTACTTGTGCCACCATCTACATGCTCACCTGCAGCTCCATTTTGTCCAAAATGCGAACCAAACAATTGTGCATCGGCATTTTTGCGCAGCACAAAAAAATAAAAGTCGGAGCCATCGGCAGCCGGCAAACCTGCTATTTGGTTAATTTCGGGCAAACCTGAAGTACCACTATTGGTGTAACCAGATCCTATATTTACAGAACCTCCCCAGCCAGAAACATATACGTTTTCACATCTATCTACCAAAAAAGCTATTGGTGAAATATTTGGCGACGGCGAATTAGTTCCGAAATTGGTAGAATAAATAAAAGCCGATAAATCTGGTTGCATTTTTGCTACAAATTGTTTTGCTCCTGCAACAAAGTATAGTGCATTTATTACTGGCATAGTGCCCATAGTTGTACCCATAATATAAGGATAACCAAACCTATCAAATTTTAATCCGTAAACAGCATCTACATTGCTTGTACCAATATATGTTGTTTTAAAAATTGCAGTACCACTTGCTTGCAATTCAGTTACAAAGCCATCTATTCTACCTACAAAATTAGGATTAATAGTGCCGATTGTATTGCCCGGCATATTATTACTCTTGGTAGCACCTCCAATATAAATATTATTTGTAATAGGGTTTATTGCTGTTACAAAACAGGCATCATCTTCCGATCCACCAATAAAAGAAGAGAAAATAATGCTATTCAAATTAGGAGTTAATTTTAAAATTACTCCATCTTGCATACCACCAAGTGTAGGCTGGAATGCATTTACTGCAGGAAAATCTGTTGATTGAGTTGATGAGGCAAGTATTACATTATTGCTTGCATCTAATATCACTTCGCTTTTAGCATCGTCGCCATAATTTCGGCGAAGACTAGTGTCGCCAGAAAAAAGTGTTTTCGATTTTATATTTACACCATCATCGCCACTGCCACCAATACGCACAGAGCCGATAATAGCAGTACCAGTAGCATTTAATTTTGTTATTACAATATCAAACTGGCTACCTGTAGCAGGTACGCTACTAAGTATTGGATAGTTTGTTGAATTTGTACGGCCTGCTATTATTAAATTACCGTTGGCATCGGCTATCATGCTATGCGGTTGTTCATTGCCATTGCCTCCGATATAAGTAGCATAAATTCGTTGTGACCCGTTTGCCGAAAATTTAAAAATGCCCATATCAAATCCATTTACCCAACCATCGAAAACACCGCCAGCATAGGTTGTTTGAAAAGCACCTAGGCTAGTTGGAAAGCCTGTACCCATAACAATACCTCCAGCAAAAAAACTTCCATCGGCACCTGGAGTGGCGGTAAAACCCCAGTTATCTTCTGTACTGCCAGTAAACGATGAAAAAATTAGTTGAGGATCTATAATTAATGTAGATGCAAGGTCGTAGTTGCTAATATTAAATGTTACAACATTGTTGTTTATTACATACTTTGTTGTAATATTTTTTTGCTCTACAGCATTTGTTTGGTAAGTATAAGGTTCTAACTCTGTTACATTTCCTAAAGTTGTACCAATAATTAAAGCGTTATTTTTTAAAGATAGTTTTACTCCACCTTTATATTGCATTACAATATCATTTGGGTTTCCTCCGGGGTGCACTATAAAATCGTATTTAAGAGAGTTTAGTGTACTATAATAACGTACATCAATATTTGGATAAATATTTTTGTATGTTATAGCATTGTATATTTTACAATTGCTTGCCCAATTATTTTTATCATTACCTATAAAATAATTATTGTAAGTAGGCAATGATTTATCGGGAAAAATATTAGGAGTATTGTTTGCATTTGCAAATAATACTTGGTATGCAAATGAGTTTAATGTAAAATCTTTGGTATCTGTATTTGATTTTACATTTTTTATGCCATGTGCGTTTTGTGCAATAGCCTTATACTCATCGGTATTATTTAACAAAACTGTGAACCCATTATTTTCTAAAAAAAATGCACCTGTGTTAAAATTGGCTTGGTAGTTCACCTTGCTATTCCATTGACCTTTGTTTTCTATAAATTGTAATTGTGCAAATACATTTGAAGTTGCAAATAAATGCAACAATAATATGGTAAATAAATATTGTATTTTTAAAAAGAATTTCACTAAGAATTTTTACGAAAATTAATCAAAAAATTTGAAGAAATATATTAAAATTACGAAATACTAATTTAATTTTTTGTATTGCTTGAGCCACTCCTAGCAAGTTATACCAATGTAGTTAATTATTTCACACTGCAAAACAGCGATAAATACGTACACAGCTATTTTTGTGGGCCAATTTATTTTTCACAATGGTATTATACAAAAGATAACAATATTATTGATACCACATTCTTTTTAAAACTATAAAACTACACATATTTTTGAATACACTTACTCCTTTTTAATTGCATTATTTTTTACTCTCCAAGGTGGATTTTTTCTGTTATCTCCTGCATAAAATAATTTAATAATGTTGTTATCTAGGTCTTTTAGATTTGCTTCCCGCCATAAATAACTTTTATCCATAGGAAGTTGAATAAAGTGTACTCCTTTTTTAAGTAATTCTTCAACCTTTTTGTCTAAATTATCAAGTTCAAAATAAATGGTTGTGCCATAATTTTCATATTCATTTTCTTGCAAACTTATTGAAAAAGTAGCATCGCCTTCTGGGCATTCAAAACGAGCATAATGAGGTGATTTTACAATTAATATCAACCCAAGTGTTTCATAGAATGCAATTGATTTTTCAATATTTTTTACGCTGACTGTAACTTGGTTTAGATTCACATTAGATAAATTTAGTTTCTTATTCAAATATTCTATTTGCAAACAATTCTTTCATTTTTTTAAAATTCTGTTTTGGATTTTTACAGATATATATCCTTTGGTACAATTCTTCTTCAGTATCTGCATAAGGATTATATATAGTTTTAACTAAAATTACTTCATCAAAATAAGGATTAAAAAAATTGCCAACCTGATAACTCAAAGCAATAGTAGTATTTGGCATTTCTCCGTATGGTGCCCAACTATAAAAACTTCCATGATAGGAGAATACTTTGGGCAAATTGTATGCTGAGCCAAACAGATTAATTGCTCCTGCTTGTCCATAATGTTTTCCCCAAATTAAGCAATTTTGTTTTTCACTTTCGGGCAAACTGTCATAAACTTTTTGCAATTCAACCATTGTATTTTTCCACTTTTCTTGTGTGTAATATTCATCATAACGAACTGCATATTTCCCTCCTACTACTTTTGTTGGTTCATATTTTTGAATTGAATTTAGCATTTTATTGAATGAATAAACTGGCATTCCGAATGGAATTAATATTGCACCTAAAAAGAGTATTACAGTAATAGGATAAATAATCCATTTACGATTTTGAATAATCTTTTGTTCCCAAAAAATGGCTCCGAAAGGTAAAACTGTTAAAATGATTGGAAAGAAATAATAAGATTTTCCGTTGCTAATTAACAACAAAAGAAATGATAAAATAATTGAAAATGCTATTGGTTTATCAAGTTCTGGTTTGTTGGATTTGAACATATAAAAAAATGCTGGTAAAACCAAAATAAGCGAAACAGGGTTTATTGCAAGAATTAAATTCTTCAAATTTCCGATTCTTGAAAGTTTATCTAGTTGCGTTTCGTATAATCGACCAAACATTTGTAATACAGGGAAATTGTTTGCGTATTGCCAATAAATATTTGGCAGAATGATTAATAAAGCAATAGCAATATGTAATCCAAAATTCTGTTTTAAAATTACTTCCCTTGTTCTTTTGAAAAAGAATAATGATGACAATCCAAAAATAAAAAATAGAATATCGTACTTGAATAAAAAACCAATTACTGCAAAAGTGGCTAAATAAGTTAACTGTTTTTTATCAAGATATTTTGTATAAAGTACCAATTGATAAAACCCCAAAACCCAAAAAAGTTGCCCAAATACAACTGGTTGAAAAAGTTGTTGCGAACGTCCAAAAGCTGGAGCAATGATGATGCACAACAAAGTTAAAAATATTGCTTTGCTTTTTCCACCTAATTCTATTGTGATTTTTGCAACATAAATAATAATTAAAATGCTAGAAATATGAGAAAATAAATGGTGAATAAATACCGAATTAGAATTGAAAAGATTTTGAATAAATGCTAAAATTCCAATTAATGGTGGAAATTCCATGTAACCGAAAGCCAAGTGTTTGCCTGTTTCAATATGCAATAATTCATCGCCTTGAAATCCTGAATTACTGTCTGCAATTAAATGAAGTGCAAGTTTTATTATGCAAAAAAATGCAATTATGAGTTTATTCAGTTTTGTCATTTTTTGTATTATTAAAAAAAAATTGAAACTAATAACAATTATTATTTAGTTTAACCAAAGGTTGAATAAGATAGTACATAAAAAAATTAATATAGCATTTTACAAATAACAAACATATTAAATACCGTTATTGTTTCTGTATTGCCTTTGCTTCCATCATACGAAGGCTTTTGGCATCTTGTAAAAACTCAGATGCAAAAATAAATTCGTTAAGCTGTTTATTTTCCGAAAAAATTATGTCTTTACTATTTCCTGTCCATTCTTTTTTACCTTTTACCATATAAAGAATATTATCGCCAATTTCCATTACACTATTCATATCATGAGTGTTTACAATAGTTGTAATATTAAATTCTACAGTAAGCTCTTTTATTAATTTGTCAATAACCATAGATGTTACTGGATCAAGCCCAGAGTTAGGCTCATCGCAAAAAAGGAATTTTGGGTTTAATACAATTGCCCTAGCTATACCAACTCTTTTTTTCATACCACCACTTATTTCTGATGGCGATTTTTTATTGGCTTCTTTTAAATTTACTCTATCTAAAACCTCATTTACTCTTTTTAATTTTTTTACAAAATTATCATGAGTAAACATATTTAATGGAAACATTATATTTTCTTCCACTGTCATACTATCAAATAAAGCTGAACCCTGAAACAACATGCCAATTTGTTGGCGAAGTAATTTTCTGTCATCTTCTGTCATGTTTGTAAAACTCTTTCCATCATAAATTATTTCTCCAGCATCTGGCTCAAATAATCCGACCAAGCATTTTTGCAAAACTGTTTTTCCACTTCCACTTGTACCAATGATAAGGTTAGTTTTACCAGTTTCCATTACATGGCTTACACCATCTAAAACAACTTTATCTCCAAATTTTTTATTTATGTTTTTAAATTCTATCATCTCAAAAAAAGAATTTTTTATACTATCAAATTTTAGAAACTTCTACTTTTTATTTACAAATAATTACAACAATAAAGCAGCCAAAATGTAATCCGATAATAAAATCATAATACAACTAACTACTACAGCTTTTGTGCTTGATCTGCCAATTTCTAATGCACCACCCTGTACATGGTAACCATAATAAGCTGGTATAGAACTTATGATAAATGCAAAGGTGTAACCTTTAATTAAAGCAAACCAAACGTTAAAAGCCCTAAAATCTAATAGTAAGCCTCTATCGAAAGTATCGTAAGATAATATGCCAGATGCATTACCAGCAAAACGACCGCCCCATATACCTAGCACCATAGATAATATTACAAGCAATGGTATCATTACCAAAGCAGCTGTAATTTTTGGCATTATTAAAAAAGTTTTTGTATTAATACCCATAATTTCTAAAGCATCAATTTGTTCGCTTACACGCATGTTTCCAAGCTCACTTGCTATTTTGCTACCTACTACACCTGCTAATACTATACAAACTAAGGTAGGAGCAAATTCAAGTATTACCGTATCTCTTACTATTTGGGCTATAGTTGTTTTAGGTATAAGTGGGCTTACTAATTGATACGATGTTTGTACTGCACTTACAGCTCCTATAAACACAGATACTATAGATACAATACCTAATGATCCTACTCCAATATCATTGCATTGTAGCATAAATTCTTTCCAATAAACTTTTGTATTTTCTGGTTTCGATATCATGCCTTTGAGCATAATAACATACTTGCCAAAATGTGTAATTATATTCATTACATTTTTTATTTACTTTTCCACCATTTGGTTCGTTTTATTTCTTCTTGTGTAGCTGGTAAAGTAACACCTTTATTTTTGCATTTTTCTTGCGCATCAATAACCGCAATTACTACCATATTGTAAATGCTACGTATGCTACTACCAAGTTGCAATACATGCACAGGTTTATTTAATCCTAACAAAATTGGGCCAATGGTATCGGCACCACCAAGCTCTTGCAATAAATTATATGCAATATTACCAGCTGCTAAATTTGGGAAAATTAAAATATTTACATCGTCATTTACTAATTCTGAAAAAGGGTAATTTTCTTTTAAAATTTCTTTATTAAATGCCAAAATACCCTGCATTTCGCCATCGCAAATTAAAGTTGGTTCTTTTTCTTTTATAATTTGGTGTGCATGTTGTACTAGTCTAGCTTCGGGTGAATCGCTACTTCCAAAATTAGAATAAGATAGCAATGCAATTTTGGGTACTATATTAAAATTTCTTACTTCTTTTGCAACTAGTAAAGTTATTTCTGCAAGCTCTTCGGCAGTTGGATTAAAATTTACGGTAGTATCGGCTAAAAATAAAGGACCTTTTTTTGTAAACAATAAATACATACCTGCAATCTTTTTTACGCTTGGGTCGGTACCTATTATTTGTAAAGCTGGTTTAATTGTATCTGGGTAATTTCTACTAAGCCCACTAATCATACAATCTGCTGCTCCGGTTTCTACCATCATACAACCAAAATGGTTTCTATCTTTCATGGCTTTGTAGGCCTCATAATTATTTACGCCCTTCCTCTTTCTTTTTTCAAAAAATATTGCTCCAAAATTTTTTCGCATTTCTTCCGTGTCATCATCCTGCGGATTAATGATAGCCATTCCTTCTAACTCTACTGCATTTTCTTCGGCTATTTTTCTTATTCTTTTTTCATTTCCCAAAAGAATAGGATACGCAATTTTTTCTTCTAAAACCAATTGAGCGGCTTTTAAAACCTTTGAGTTTTCGGCATCGGCAAATACTACCCTTTTCGGATTTCTTTTAGCTTTATTGCTTATCCCTCTACTAAGCTGATTATCTAAACCTAATCGCCTATTCATTTCTATTTTGTATGCTTCCCAATCTGTAATTACTGTACGGGCTACTCCACTATCAATAGCCGCTTTTGCAACTGCTGGCGCTACTGCTGCAAGTAAGCGTGGGTCTAAAGGTTTTGGTATAATATAATCTTCGCCAAAGGAAAGCGCTTTTTCATTATAAGCAAGGTTTACAATATCGGGTACGGGTGTTTTTGCTAGTTCTGCTAAAGCTTTTACAGCTGCAAGTTTCATGGCTTCGTTTATTGTAGTAGCTCTTACATCTAATGCTCCTCTAAAAATATATGGAAAACCCAATACATTGTTTACCATATTTGGTGTATCGCTTCTGCCAGTTGCCATTATCAAATCTTTTCTACAGCTTTTTGCAAGGTCATACATTATTTCTGGCACTGGGTTTGCCATTGCAAAAACTATGGGTTTTTTTTCCATAGATTTTATCATATCGGTTGTTACAACATTGCCTACACTTAGCCCCAAAAACACATCGGCATCTTTCATTGCTTTTGCCAAATTCCAAGTAGCATATTTTTTATCTTTTATAAACGATTCTAATATTTTTGGAATATCGGTACGCCCATTATGTAAAATACCATCTTTGTCAAATACAATAAAGTTTTCGGGCTTTGCTCCAAGCGATACATACAGCCGCATACATGCACTTGCTGCTGCACCTGCACCATTTACTACAAAATGAACTTTGTCAATTTTTTTCTTTTGAATTTCTAATGCATTCAATAATGCTGCTGAAGATATTATGGCAGTACCATGCTGGTCATCATGCATTACAGGAATATTACACTGCTTTTTAAGTTCTTGCTCTATGTAAAAACATTCGGGTGCTTTTATGTCTTCTAAATTTATACCACCAAAAGTTGGCTCCAAAGATTTTACAATTTGTACAAATTTTACAGGGTCGGTTTCGTTTATTTCTATATCAAAAACATCAATATCTGCAAATATTTTAAACAATACAGCCTTACCCTCCATTACTGGCTTGCTAGCTTCGGGCCCTATATTGCCCAAACCCAATACCGCAGTACCATTGGTTATTACACCTACCAAATTTCCTTTGGCAGTATATTTAAAAACATCATCGGGGTTTTTTACAATTTCATTACATGGCTCAGCTACACCTGGCGAATAAGCTAAAGATAAATCTCTTTGGGTTTTTGCTTCTTTTGTAGGCACTACTTCTATTTTGCCAGGCCTACCCTTGGAGTGGTATTCTAATGCTAATTGTTTACGTAGTTCTTTTGCCATAAAATTTCAATTCTTATTTAGTAAAAGACAATAAAATAAGGTATAATTTTATTTTAAAAATAGTTGCCTTTTTAATATATTGAAATGCAATTTACAGAAATAAAAACAAGCACATAAAATAAGAGTACATTTAATCTAAATTCTATTTCCTTGAATGGTTAAAGGTATCATACTATCTAAAATATATTTATACTTACATTGCAGTGTTTAGCAACATTCCAGCTAAAGATAAGTAAATTTTTACTTTGGTCTAACTACTATAAATTGTTTGCTTTATAAAATAAAAAAAGTATAATCTAGTAATTTTTATAATGAAGGAAAAGATTAAAAAATAGCTATTTTTTTGTTATTGCCATAAATGACCAAGTTATACGAAACTCTGCAATTCTTACCCCATTTTTATCTTCGCCGTAAGAATAGGTGTTTAATGTAATACTCTTACCCGATGCTAAAGCTGTATTTACTGCATCTTCTATTCTGCTTCCATCATCACACATAAACAATGTTCTTCCTGTAGCTTTTTTCATAAAATTGCCTTCTACTCTGGTTACAAGCATACTTACCCTAGGATTTTTTTTGTAAGTATGAGCAAGTGCTAATACGCCAGTACTCATTTCTGCAGCCATAGCCAAACAAGCAAAATAGGTACTTCCAAAAGGATTTTTTGAAAACCATTTGTAAGGTACTGTTGCTACGCATTTGTTTTCGTTGAGGTATAGTAATCTTACTCCACAAAAATATGCGCTTGGCAATTTTATAATTAAGTAAATACGAAACAAAATAGGATTCATCATTTTCCAGCAAAACGAATCTAGATCTTTATAATCAGGCAATGCCATAATTGAATTTTTTAATATTATCTAGTTTTAAACGGTAAAGTAAAATTTTTATTACAATTTGTAACCTAAACAGTAAAAAATATAGTAAAAATACGGTTTGTAATTTATTGATTGTAAGTTATTTGTAGTTAGATTTCGACATACTTATTTGGTTTTCTATATATCACCAAATTGCAAAACAATATATATATCTATGATTAATATTAGTTGTTACACTAATTACAATCATACTTTAAACAATGCTTAAATCAGAAATTTGATTATTAAAAAGACAGCTAGTAATAATAAAATTGAAAAACTGTACTAATCAAGATAATTCTAATAAAAAATATTATTGATTAAACCAATTTATTAACCAAAAAAATAGAAGATATGAAACGTATACTAGTACCTGTAGATTTTTCTACTACTGCCGAAAATGCAGCAATATTTGCTGTCCAATTAGCCGAATTTTATAAAGCTGATTTATGGTTGTACCATTCGTATCAGTTAATAGCACCTTATACCGAAATTGGATTTTCGGCAATTACTCCTGCCGATTTATTAAATGCTACCGAGTTTGAATTAGATGAATTTAAAATTAGAATAGAAAATAAAATACGTACATCTGTAAATATTTTTACAAGAATAGAAAATATAGATTTACAAAATGGCTTGGCTAATTTTTGCAATGAATTAAAACCAGATTTAATAGTAATGGGTTTATCTGGAAAAAGTGCACTTACAAAACTGGTAGTTGGCAGTAATACAATAAGTGCAATAGAGCACTTAAAAGTACCCATTTTAGTTGTGCCAACCAAAGCTACGTTTGCGCCTATTCGCAAAATTGGATTTGCATGCGATTATAAAAAAATTATAGAAACTACACCGCTTGCTTTGTTAAAAAAAATAGTTAAAGATTTTAATGCCAATTTATTTGTAATAAATGTGTCAAACGATAAAGTGCTTGATAATGAAAAAATTTCTGAATCTAGTATTTTAGATATTTTAATAAAAGATTTGAACCCCAATTATCGCACTGTATATGCCGAAGAAATAAGTGAAGGCATAAATTGGTTTGCAAAACAAGAAGAATTAGATTGGTTAGTTGTTATTCCTAAAAAACATAATTTAATGGATAAATTATTTAAACGTAGCCAAACAAAAGAGCTGTTATACCATACCAATGTGCTAATATTATGTATGCATGACTAATTGAATATTTTCATCCTAAAGGAAGCAATTTTATACAAATTGCTTCCTTTGATTTATATATTATTAAAAATTTAATTACCCCATATTTTCGGCTGTAATACTCTTGGGCTCCACATTTCTAAAAAAAATTGAACTTTTTGCTGGTCATAACTTTTTTTACCATCTTCTAAATATTCGCTTGCTTGTGTATGTATTCGTTCACCTTTGTTATTTAAAATAATAAATACTGGATAGCCAAAACGTTGTGGGTAACCAAGTTTTGCAAACATAGCTTTGTTTTCATTTTCTTTACTATAGTTTAAATGGTATAGTATAAATGCCGAATTTATTACCGAATCTATTTTTACATCTGCTTTAGCAAACCTAGCAAACTCTATACACCAACTGCACCAATTTCCACCAGCTTGTATTAGCACAAATTTGTTTTGTGCTTTTGCTTTTTTTATTGCCAAAGCTATATCTTTCTCAGCATTTGCGGCTACATCATACAATTTTTTTTCTTGTGCGTTTGTATCCAAACAAATACCAAGCAATAATAGAATGTATATTTTTTTCATTTTCATTTTATTTGTAGCCACCAATAAATTGTACTTAATTGCTTTAGCTAATTTTTGATTTTATTAGAATTTTGTTACGATATATTTTATTAAGGCATCTCTAAAAATTAAGTTTGTAAACTACAAAGTCTACAATGAGGAGTATTTCTTTGTATGAATTTTCTTTGTGCTCTTTGCGGTAAAATTTGACTTTGTATTTTTAGTGTCCCCATTAGTACTTTTTAACTAGAGGCTTTATCACCAACAAACCATTGCTCTTTGTTTTTAAACAATACATTAAAAGTTGTTAACGATCCGTAACATCTTGTAATGTATTGTTGAATGTTTACTTTATCCTCATCAGATAATTTTTTGTGGCTATTTATATTTTGTTCCAATACTCGTAATCTATCTCTAAGCATTACAATTTTATGAAAAAAATCATCTATCGAAATTTCTTTTGGTTTTAAAGTTTTATCGGCAGTTTGTAAAAGTATTGTGCCACCATTCCATTTATCGCCAAGTGGTACTACTTCGCTTACATCACTCCATTGGCGTAATATTTGCAACAACGATTTTTCAACTTCGGCAGTAGTTTCTACTTCTACAGTTACATTTTCGGCAATTATATTTTCTAGCTTTGTATCGTTTTTTTCTATTTCTTTAATACCAAAATCTATAAATGATATTAAGTAAGTAGCATAACGTACACCTACAATTACCCCTTGCCCATGCATGGTATGTTGCAACCTTGTACCTATACCTAAATTCATTTGATTGTCTTCCATTGTTATTTAATTTTTATGATGATGATTGTACATGTCTCTCACTAAAAAATTTGCAAATAAATTCATCAATATATAAGTGTATTTTACAAATGTCCCTATTATTTTTTAAATCAAAAACTATTCTATTTTTTTAATAGATTTTACCAATACTAATTATTAATAAACTTCCAAAGACTCTGTGATAATTATTATTGTTTGTATTAGAAAAAAACAATAATAAAAAAGAATGGCATTAAAAAATCGAAAAAATTATTTTATGAATATATATATAATACCATGATATCATAAAAAAGTGTATCATAAAAAAAGTCTCAATAATATTGAGACTTTTTTTTAAACTTTAAAGCTATGCTTTATTATTTCTTTTTTGGAGCTGCTTTTTTTGCAGGAGCCGCTTTTTTAGGAGCTGCTTTTTTTGCAGGAGCTGCTTTTTTAGGAGCCGCTTTTTTTGCAGGAGCTGCTTTTTTAGCAGGTGCTGCTTTTTTTACTGGTGCTGCTTTTTTAGCAGGTGCTGCTTTTTTTACTGGTGCTGCTTTTTTAGGAGCTGCTTTTTTTGCAGGAGCTGCCTTCTTTGCAGGTGCTGCTTTTTTTGCTGCAGCTTTTTTTGGAGCTGCTTTTTTTGCTGTTGCCATTTGTTTGAATTTAATTATGGTTAGTAATAAAGATTAAAAATAAATACATTTTCTTAATTACCAAAATAAATTTCAAAAAAACTATGCAGTAGCTTCTATAGCAGCAACCGAAACAAAAGTTTTATCGCCTTTTGTTTTTCTAAATTCTACCAACCCATCAGTCATTGCAAAAATTGTAAAGTCCTTTCCAAGACCAACATTTTTACCAGGGTGGTATTGTGTACCTCTTTGGCGAATAATAATGTTGCCTGCAATTGCAGCTTGGCCACCAAATATTTTTACACCTAATCTTTTTGCTTGTGAATCTCTACCGTTTTTTACGGAACCTTCACCTTTCTTATGTGCCATGTTTTATACTTTTTGAGTTTTAGCTTTTAAGTTTTAAATTTTAAATACATTTAGTATATTTAGATACCAACTTTTAACTTATAACTTTTTATTATGCTATTGCAGTTACTTTTAAATGTGTGTACTGAGTACGATGTCCGTGCTTTTTACGGAAACCTTTTCTTCTTTTCATTTTAAACGCTATTACTTTTTCGCCTTTTACAAGGTCGTTTAAAATTTCTGCGGTTACCACAGCTTTTACATTTGCACCACTTACAATGGCATCGCCATTACTAGTAAATAATACATCCGAAAACTCTACCGAATCTCCAGTTTTGCCCTCAATATGAGGTACATATAAGCGGTCACCTGCTTTTACTTTAAATTGCTGACCAGCTATTTTTACAATTGCTAACATATCTAATCCAAATTTAGGACTGCAAAAGTACAACTTTATCCTTTAAAATTGTCAACTATTTTTACTTTATTAAAATTTTCTACACAAAATAATTATTCCTTATCTAAACTAATTGATTATTAAACAGTTGTACGCCAGCAGTTGTGTATAAATCATCTTTAGCCCTGCTTTTTGGTACAAGTCCTCGGTCGTTCCTCCCTGTGGGCTTTCCCCTCCAATCAGGCGTATTTATTTAACTTTATACTTACAATTAGCATTTTTAGCCTATTACAAAAAAATTACTTTATCTAATATTACTCTATTATATAACTCATCATTACTTCATCTATAAACATCTTTTCACTTTCAAAATAAGTAAGATTCCTTAATACTCCTTCCTTTTCAAACCCACATTTTTCATAAAGCAAAATTGCCTTTTCATTTCTTACACCAGCACTTAGCTCTAATCTTTTAATGCCAATATCTTTTGCAAATGCAATAATAACTTTAAGCATTTTTGTACCAAAGCCATTTCCAATATAATTTGGGTGTATAGCAAAACTTCCTAAGTATGCTACATGCGCACTTCTATAAGTGTGGCGTATAAGTTTAAACATGCCTACAGGCTTTTCTTCGATTTCAAAAACATACAATATTTCTTTATTAAGTAAGTCTTCAAAAATTGGTTTAAAGTCTTGCTCACTCATATTTTCATACAACAAATGTGGGTTTATTGTAGGATGCATAAATAATGCATAAATAAATTCAAAATCATTTTCGGTAGCTTTTCTATACATATTGTAAAAATAATTATTTTGCTTAATACAAAAAAGCCAATGCAAATTTGCATTGGCTTTTAAATTACTGTATAAATAAAGTTACTATTTTACAGTGCCTTTAAAACTAAGTACTTTCGATTCTTCATTAGCAAAACTTACGGTTACATTTTTACTAAAAGCACCTGCAGTTGCTGCATTATATGTAGCAGATATTTTTGCAGTTTTGCCAGCAGCAATAGGTTGCTTAGGATAATCAGCTACGGTACAACCGCAGCTAGCTTTTGCATCGGTTACAATTACTTCAGCTTTACTATTGTTCGTAAATTCAAATTCAATAGTTACAGGTTTTCCAACTGGTATTTCTCCTAAGTCTATCACATCTGTTTTCCAAGAAATAGAATTATTAAAATACGCAGAATAAAATTTGCTTTTTGGTAAATTATCTTTTGCAGTAAAAGACATAAAAGTTAAAACTAAAGCCAAAAGAGAAAATAATTTTACTAATTTCATAATAGTTGTTTTTAAAAGTGTATAAAAAATATTTGTGTTTTACCTTGCAAGTAATTAACAATGTAAAAGTAAACCCCTAGTGTTTTTATAGCTGTTAACGATAACCGAATAGTTGTTAACGATTGCCCAATGTTTGTTAATGAAAATTAAATGCATTAAGATTTCAATACATTTTATAGTAACCTTGTATTGCACATGAAAATAAAAAAACTAAATATTGCTCTGTGGCTTGGCTTTATTGTAATTGTAGGCATTATGATTTTGCAATTTTTATTGCTACGCCAAGCATACAACTACGAAGAAAAAAAATTTGCCCAAAAAGTACATGTTGCTTTATTAGAAGTATCGGGCAAGTTAAATGTAGAAAGCAATACTGCATTACCACAAACAAACCCTATCGAAAAAAAAAGCAATAATTATTATGTTGTAAATGTAAATAGCAAATTTGAAGAAGCATCTTTAGATTATTACCTAAAAAATGAATTTGAAAAATTTGACATTGGTGCCGATTTTGAATACGGTTATTACGACTGTACAAAAGAATGTATGAAATATGGCAAATACATTTCGGAAGAAAATAACAGTAAAAAAAATAAAACAAACTTTGCGCTTGCAAAAAATGGAATGGCATATTATTTTGCCGTACATTTCCCTAATTTAGATAAATACATATACAAAGCACTACATATTTGGATAATATTTTCGCTTGTAATGCTCATTGTACTTATGCTGTATGGATATTCTGCCTTTACCATTTTACAGCAAAAAAAATACTCCGAGCTGCAAAATGATTTTATTAATAACATGACCCATGAGTTTAAAACACCAATATCTTCTATACTTATTGCCTCTAATTTTTTGGATAAGCAAGAGCCAATTTTACTAAATGATAAACTAAAAAAATATACCGAACTCATAACCCAACAAGCAGTAAAACTTAACAACCATGTAGAAAAAATATTAAACCTTGCAAAAGCTGATAACAATAAAATAAGCCTTCAAAAAACTAGTATACATGTTGTAAATTCTGTACAATTAGTGGTAGATAACATTTTACTTAAATACCCAAATGCAGTTATAAAAATAAATAACAATGCTGATGTATCTATTTTTGCCGATGAATTTCATTTTTCTAACCTGGTTTATAATTTATTAGATAATGCAGCAAAATATGCAAGTACAAATCCGATTATTTTAATTAAGATAGAAAAGCAAAAAAAGTTTGTGCAATTAATTTTTACTGATAATGGAATAGGAATACCAATAAAAGAACAACAACATATATTTGAAAAATTTTACAGAATAAAAAATATAAAAAGTAATGAGGTAAATGGCTTTGGCTTAGGGCTTTTTTATGTAAAAAGAATTTGCAAAGAACATAATTGGAATATTACATTACATAGTAAAATACAAGAAGGTACTACCATAAAAATATTAATACCAACACATGACTAAGCAATACAAAGTATTATATGTAGAAGACGACGAAACCCTTGCCTACCTTACAAAAGATAGTTTGGAAATAAACAATTACCAAGTGCACCATTTTGCCGATGGTGCAACAGCATTACATAATTTTGAAAGTCAAGAATATGATATTTGCATATTAGATATTATGGTTCCAAAAAAAGATGGCTTTGAAATAGCTCAAGTAATAAGACAATTTAACAACGAAATACCTATTATATTTTTATCGGCAAAAACCTTAAAAGAAGACAAAATAAAAGGCCTAAAACTTGGTGCCGACGATTATTTGGTAAAGCCATTTAGTATAGAAGAGTTGGTTTTAAAAATAGAAATATTTTTGCAGCGTAGTAAAAAAAATACAAGTAAAAATAAAATTTACCATGTAGGCAAATACCAATTTGATACCAATAATTATGAAATAATTTATGAAAACGAAAAAGCTACACTTACCCTACGTGAAGCCGAGTTACTAAAACTATTTATACAAAACCCTCAAAAGGTTTTGAAAAGAGAAGATATATTAAAAACACTTTGGGGCAACGATGATTATTTTATGGGACGAAGTTTAGATGTATTTATTTCTCGACTTAGAAAGATATTGTGCAAAGATGAAAACATTGTTATAGAAAACTTACACGGCATTGGGTTTAAATTTAGTGTGAAAGAATAATAAAAAGAAGCCAACTTATTCCATACATATCGATGCCAACTTTTAAAAAGTTGGCATCGATATTTTTCAAATATTTTCTACAAATATTATTTTTCCATTTGCTCTATTACAGCTTGGGTTACACCTGTATTTGAAAAACCACCATCATGAAATAAATTTTGCATAGTAACCATTTTAGTAAGATCACTAAACAACGATACACAATAGTTACCACAAGCTTCGGCACTTGCATTGCCAAGTGGGCTCATTTTTTCGGCATAAGTTACAAACCCATCAAAACCCTTTACACCACTACCTGCAGTAGTACGTGTAGGCGATTGCGAAATCGTATTTACTCTTACATGTTTTTTTACTCCATAATGATACCCAAAACTACGAGCTACACTTTCCAACAATGCTTTTGCATCGGCCATTTCGCTATAATCCGGAAAAATACGTTGTGCAGCAATATATGTTAAAGCTACCACACTTGCCCATTCGTTAAGTGCATCATGTTTCATACAAGTTGCAAGTACTCGGTGCAAGCTCATACTACTTATTTCGTAGGTTTTTAGGTTGTGTACATAATCTATTTCAGTATAATGTTTGCCTTTACGCACATTTATGCTCATTCCTATAGAGTGTAAAATAAAATCGAAACCTCCACCAAAATGCTCCATTGTTTTTACAATAAGATTTTCTACATCTTCGGCATTGCTTACATCGCAGCCTATTACAGGTGCATTTATTTGTGCAGCTAATTTATTTATTTCGCCCATGCGCATAGCTACAGGTGCATTACTTAATACAATTTCGGCACCTTCTTCATGGCATTTAAGTGCCGTAATCCATGCTATAGATTTTTCATCTAATGCACCAAAAATTATTCCTTTTTTTCCTTTTAATAAATTGTACATAGTATTTGTAAGGGGTTTTACTGTTAGCTTTAAAACACTAAATTAATTAATATTTTTTAAATGTTGTTTTTATGTATTTTTATTACATGAAATTTAAACCACTTTTTTTACAATACCTAACCCATGCCAAGAAAATTTTGCAGCTATGCCAGAAAAGCAAGGCGGTAAGCATTGTGATAAATGTAATCATATTATTTACGATTTTTACAATTTTCACTTTTAAAAGTTTTACCTCTTCTGCCCAAAAAATTAAACCTGCCACTATACTAAAAGAAAAAAAAATGACAAAAATAACAAAGCATCAATTAGCGATACCTCTTTGATAAAAAACAACCAAAATTTTTGTGATGCTGAACTTTTAGAAAATATTAATGTTTTAGTGGGCAATGGTAATGAAAAAAGAACTCAATCGATAATAGCTGGATATTGTTCTAGTTTTATAGCTTCAAGCATTATTCAACATTAAATTATAAAAACTCCATATTAAAAAGACTTTCACAAGAAAACAAAAAGAAACTAACTAATTTATCTGCATCATTAAATCCTAAACACACCCATCAAATTGAAATAACTGCATTTACAGATAATAGGGATTCACAAAATCAAACTACAATTGCAAACAAAAGATTAAAGAAAATATCTAAATATTTAATAAAAAGAAAAGGCATTTCTGCCGACAGAATTAACACACAAATTGAAGCCACTGGCTTTTCTAATAACATTGAAATAACTACAAACTAAGCATAAATAAAACAACTAATACTAAGCATTTTAAAACTTTGTATTCGTTTTTATCCTTGCTTCGTAATGTAAAATTATAAGATTTTAAAAAATATTTCCACCCCATACAAAATCTTTAAACCCACTTGGGGCAAGGCTTCTGCCTATTACAAAATTATTTTCTAACTCCAAAGGTTTGGCTCTTTTTTCTACTGTTTTTACATCAAAACTGCTTGGCGTTTCTTTTACTTCTATGGCTGTTCTTTTGTCTAAAATAAAATCAATTTCGGTGCCTGAGCTTTTTTCGTAATAATTTATTTCGCCAATATTGGCTAATTGATTGGCAATTATGTTTTCAAAAATTGCCCCACTCGATGTTTGCCCACAAATTTGCAATAATCCTGTATCGGCAAAATAAATTTTAGCTTGTTTGGTTATTTCCTTATCTATTCCTTTAGTAAAAGGTTTTATGGTTCTAATTAAATACGTATATTCCAACAACAATAAATACTCTTTTACCTTTAGCCTATTTATGCCTAATAACGATGCTATTTTTGAATAATCTACCTTGCTTCCTACCCTATTTGCCAGTAATAAAATAAGTTTATACAATATATCCGACGAAGATACATCGCCCAACAATTTTACATCAAGCTCTATATGAGAATTTAAAATATCTTTTAAATAAGCTATTTTATCATCATTGCTTTTTGCCAACACAACTTCGGGGAAAGCGCCAAATTGTATATATTCTTCGTATTGTACTTTATACAAGTTGTAATACGTTGGCAAAAGCGTTTTTAATTTTTCTTTTTGTATTGCTTTTGTATTTATTTCTTTAAATATTAAAAACTCTTCAAAGTCGAGTGGGTTCATTTCAAATATTCTTTTGCGTCCTGCCAAGCTTTCGGAAAAATGGTTTTTTAAATAAAACGAACTTGAGCCTGTAACTATAAATTTTGTACCATATTCGTCGTACAATGCTTTTATAATACTGCTGCTATTTTTTACCATTTGTATTTCATCTAATGCTATTATACCTGGTTGTAAAAAATCGAAACCCAATAACTCTATAGATCTTTCAATGTCTTTGTATGAATTTTGTAAAAAAATATTTTGGTTTTCTATACGCTCCAAATCCAAATACACTTTGTTTGTTAATTCCGATTTATTGTACAAATATTTCATGGCTGTAGATTTGCCAATACGACGCAAGCCAGTAATTACTGTTACTTGTTTTTTTTGCAAATGGCTTTCTAAAGCTGGGTATATTTTACGGGTAAACATTATAAAACTGTATTGTGTTTTTACAAATATACATCTTTTTTGATAAAATTAAAACCAAAAAACAATCTTTTATGATATTATATTTATCAAATTATCCGATAATGTAATTATTAAAATCATAATTAATTATTTATCATTATATTATAAAATTACAAAATTTATAGATTTATAAAAAGATTATTAGAAAAAAAGGATTTTTTTGTTCGGCTATGATTATCTGCCCAAGGGCTGCGGTGGCGGGAGCGATGTATGTATCTGTATGTATGCGACGAAGGAGCATATACATACAGATACATACGGCACAGCGACTAAGACCGAACCAATGTTTGGTAAAGTACTAATGCCGAAAGCCCCAAATGTTTTTTATAATAACAAAAGCCACCGTAAAAACGATGGCTTCTATTTTTAATTATTCATTATAAAATTATCCATTAATAACGATACATATCACTCTTAAACGGACCAACTTTTGGTATACCTAAGTATTCAGATTGTGCAGTAGTTAATTCATCTAACACTACATTTATTTTTGCAAGGTGAAGGCGTGCAACTTTCTCATCTAGGTGTTTTGGTAACACATAAACTTTGTTTTCGTAGTTAGCACTATTTTGCCACAACTCAAGCTGAGCTAAAGTTTGGTTAGTGAATGAGTTACTCATTACAAAACTTGGGTGGCCAGTAGCACAACCTAAGTTTACCAAACGACCTTCCGCCAATACGATAATATCTTTACCTTCGATGGTATATAAATCTACCTGTGGTTTAATGGTATTTTTGCTAGCACCATAGTTTGCATTTAACCAAGCCATGTCTATTTCAATATCGAAGTGACCAATATTACAAACAATTGCTTTATCTTTCATGTTGCGGAAATGATTTTCTGTAATCAAATCTCTACAGCCAGATGCAGTTACAATAATATCTGCTTCTTTTACTGCATCAATCATTTTCTTTACTTCAAAGCCATCCATTGCAGCTTGCAATGCACAAATTGGATCAATCTCTGTTACAATAACTCTTGCACCAGCACCACGTAAACTTTGTGCACTTCCTTTACCCACATCGCCGTAACCACCCACTACTGCTACTTTACCAGCCATCATTACATCGGTAGCTCTACGAATAGAGTCAACTAACGATTCTTGACAACCATATTTATTATCAAATTTAGATTTAGTAACAGAGTCGTTAATGTTGATTGCAGGAATTGGTAAAGTACCAGCATTCATACGCTCATATAAGCGGTGTACACCTGTAGTAGTTTCTTCGCTTAAGCCTTTAATGCCGCTAACAAGCTCAGGATATTTATCAAAAACCATATTGGTCAAATCGCCACCATCGTCCAAAATCATGTTCAAAGGTTTGTCGGCACTTCCAAAAAATAAAGTTTGCTCAATGCACCAATCGCTTTCTTCTTGTGTTTGTCCTTTCCAAGCAAATACACCTAAGCCAGTTTCTGCAATTGCAGCAGCAGCTTGATCTTGCGTACTAAAAATATTACAGCTACTCCATTTCACTTCGGCACCAAGGTGGGTTAAGGTTTCAATAAGAACGGCCGTTTGTATTGTCATGTGTAAGCAACCAGCAATACGTGCGCCTGCAAGTGGTTTGCTATCGCCATACTCTGCTCTAATGCTCATAAGACCTGGCATTTCGGCTTCGGCAAGCATAATTTCTTTGCGTCCCCAAGCTGCAAGGCTCATATCGGCAACTTTGTTTTTTAAGCTAAAATCAATAGCTGTAGTTGTTGTGCTCATTGTAAATTGTTTTTTATTTTAAATTTTAATTTTGTTTTTTACCAGCTTTAGATTCCTGAATGAACTTCGGTGGCGTCGCACCATTCATCATTATATCTTTGTTCAACTTTTATCAAAGCGATTTTTTTACACAATAAGACAACGATTACAGCGTACACAGCGTTGTATTGTTGTTATCTCCGCTTAGGTATGTGAAACAATATGCAAATATACAGTATATAGAAAAATACACTACAAAATATTATATATTTAGGATAAAATATAATAATTACTTAATTTTATAGAATAAATATACATTTTACTATGACAAAACAACTTGTAAAAGAAGAAACCACTATTATTGATATTTCTTTAGATAAAAAAGATTTTGCAATACTTGCATTATTGCAACAAAATGCAAGGATAACTGTAAAAGAAATTTCAGAAAAAGTACACTTAAGTACCACACCTGTGCATGAGCGTATTAAGCGTATGGAAGCTGATGGAGTAATAAAGCAATATGCGGCACTTGTAAACCATAGCAAAGTAAAAAAAAGCCTCATGGTAATTTGCTATGTATCGTTAAAAGCTCATAGCAAAAATGCAGGCACCAAATTTATAAATGCCATAAATGAAATGAACGAAATTATAGAATGCTACAGCATAAGCGGCGAATTTGATTTTATGCTAAAAGTAGTTGAAGAAAATATGGATACTTATTACAACTTTCATGTAAATAAACTAAGCCAAATAGAAAACATAGGTAATGTGCAAAGTGTATTTGTAATGGGAATTATAAAGGATACAGTGCAGTTGGTTTATTAATTTACAACTAGTCCATCACATTTTAAAAATAGCAAAATATTGCAATAGGTTTGCAAAACTATTGTAGCCTTTAGTGTGTTTAAAAACATACTAAATTAATGTATCCTAATTTTTTGTATTTAAAATATTTACACCTTCGTTTTCAAAACTACATTGCACTTTGTAACCTAAAGGTTTGTAATAATTGTTTAATATTGTAGCAATATGCTCTTCGGCAAGTTTAATATAATTTGCATTGTTTTGTAACTGTAGCAAGCTCTGCGCATATAATTGTTTTTGCGCTTTTACCAAATCGTTCATACTTGCACTTGCAAATAAACCAGTTTGTGTCATGGTTTCCATTTTATCCATCTTTAGTTGCAAGCTCATTAATTTGCAATGCGGTAATGTAATATTTACTATGCTAGTTTTAGTATTTATTTCCAGTTTTTGATTACTCATATTTACCCCAAATTTTGCATCGTAAGGTAAGTTTACTTGCAAAGTATTTTCGGCAAAATAATTTTTAAATTTATCCCAGCTTCCTCCTTCTTCACCTTTATTACTCACTTTTAAATTTACAATACCCGATACGTTCAATGCCGAAAGTTCTGCAATTTGTTTTACAATTTCCACATTTTCTACCATAGTTATTTTAGCATCGTTTCCGCCATTTTTTTTGCCTAAAAAATAAAATGCTATTGCAATAAGTAGTACAAGAAAAATAGTAAAAGTATAATTTTTCATAGCGTAATTATTCAAATTTTATTCATTATTTTTCTTGTTATAACTATTAATTTTAAATGTTTCTTAGTATTTAAAACTATCAAATCTATTAATCCAACAGTTTTTCCATTGCCATACCTCTAGATCCTTTAATTAAGATAAAACAATTTTCAAAATTTTGTAACTTATACCAAGCAGCAGTTTCGTTTGAGTTATTAAAGTGCAAAATATTTGGTGGCAAATTTTGGTAATCTTTTCCAGTTACAATTATTTGTTTCCAATTATGCTGCAGCAACAAATTAATAATATTTGTATGCTCGGCTATACTCTCTAACCCTAGCTCCATCATACCTCCAAGTATTACAATTTTATTGTTGCCATCCATTGCGGCAAAGTTTTCTATAGCTGCTTTCATACTACTAGGGTTGGCATTGTAAGCATCTAATAATATGGTGTTGGTATCTTTTTTTATTATTTGCGATCTGCTATTTGATGGAGTGTAATTTTCAATAGCATCTTTAATATCAGAATCGTTTACACCAAAAGTTTTGCCAATACATACTGCACTTAAAATATTGGGCAAATTATAGTTGCCTGCAAGTTTTGTTTTAATACATTGTAATTGCAAGCCAATGGTAATTTTTACTTCTACAAAATTATTATCATTGGCTACAATGCCTGTGTACATAGCGTTTGATGTGCCGTAAGTAATTTTATTTGTTATATTATTACTCATTTCTAATAAGTAATTATAATCGGTATTTATAAAAATTGTACCATTGTTTTTTTCTAAATAATTGTACAATTCGCCTTTGGCTTTTCGTACTCCATCTTCGCTACCAAAACCTTCCAAATGAGCCTTGCCACAATTTACAATTATACCATGTGTAGGCATAGCGTATGTACAATAGTTTTCAATTTCATACAAATGATTTGCTCCCATTTCTATAACAGCTATTTCAGCATCATTTTTTATAGCCAAAATAGTGAGTGGTATTCCTATATGGTTATTCAAATTACCCTTTGTGGTATAGCATCTGTATTTTTTTGATAAAACTACATGTACCAACTCCTTGGTGGTGGTTTTGCCATTGCTACCAGTAATGGCTATTACTGGTATATTAAATTGTTGCCTATGGTGCTTTGCTAATGATTGCATACAAAGCAAGGAATCATCTACATAAATAATTTTTTCATTAGTATAATCTGTTCTTTCGTCGCATATACAATAGGCTGCTCCAGCTTTTACAGCTTGCTCTGCATACATATTTCCATTAAAATTTGGTCCTTTTAATGCAAAAAATATATCGCCTATTTTTATATTTCTTGTATCTGTAACTACAGATGGAAATTGCAGATAAATTTTATATATTTCTTCTATATTCATTATGCAAAGGTAATAGCTAAACCTATTTGTTGCAAAAAAGCCCTTCACAATATGAAGGGCTTTTTTATTTTTAAAAATTTATTATTTTCTTTTTCCTTGCTTTCTTGTAGGGAAATTATTTCCTCCTTTAAAGCCTGGTCCTTCTGGCGGACCAAGATATGTTTGTGCACACCTAAAGCCAACTGTACTCGACGCCTGATCTTCTTGCATAAAACGACGTGTGCCTGGCGATAACCAATATCCTCTATCATTCCAACTTCCACCTTTTATTACACGACTTTGGTCATTTACCAAAGATGTAATACCATAACCATAAAAAACACCACTAGCCGAATCGCCATCTAAATAATTAATAACATTATTTTTTTGATAATTAGCTCTGTTTTTTACCTCATCGTCAGATATGTCGGTTCTTTTTAAATGCCCTGCACTATCTCTTTCGTATTCGTTAGATGCGTTTTTGTAAACTTTTGTAAATTTATTTCCACGGAAATAATTAAAATCTTGCCCATCAACAGATGTCATCGGCCTATACACATCGCCTACCCACTCACTCACATTACCACTCATATTAAATAAGCCAAACGAATTTGGGTAAAATGAAACTACATTTTCTGGTATTGCTCCTCTATCATTCAAACCTCCTGCAATACCCATATTATCACCATTTCCTCTTTTAAAGTTAGCTAAAAATTTGCCCTGAAAAGTTCCTCTACGATTATCTCTTAAACCATTAGGGTTTTTAGACCATGAATATATTTGTTGATTTAAACGATTTTCTTCTCCACTTCCTTTTTCTTTTTTACGAATATTTGGGTTTTGGTCTAATAAACCATAAGCAGCATACTCCCACTCAGCCTCGGTTGGTAAACGGTATCCCATGTTTAAAATACCATCTTCCATACGTACATCTTTTCTTGGTTTGCCATTTATATCTTTTAAACCAGATGATTTAGGTTTACCCTTTGCCATTTGCACAAGCTCAGGATTAGTTAAGTAAGATTCTGTATTAAAGGAACCATCTTTTCCACCACCTCTCATTTCTTTTTTTATAGCATCTTTACCTAAAAAGCCTTTTTTTACCAAAAGCAATTCATTTACCCTATCTGTTCTCCAAATACAAAAGTCGTGCGCTTGTTGCCAGTTTACACCTACAACAGGGTAATAATTGTAAGATGGAAACCTAAAATAATACTCTACATAAGGTTCGTTATACGCAAGCTCTTCTCTCCACACCAAAGTATCTGGCAAAGCTTTTCTTGTTATATTGGTATCGTCGCTAAAAGTATTTTCTAACCAATAAAGGTATTCTCTGTAGTGCACATTTGCTACCTCAGTTTCATCAATAAAAAACGAAGGTATAGTTACTCTACGGGGTACATTATTCCAATCTCCCATTACATCTTCGTCCTTTGCTCCCATTACAAACGATCCACCTTGTACAAACTTAAGCCCAGGACCAGCTTTAGGATACTTCACTTTAGCAACATTAAAATTGCCCATTTTTTTGTCGTTGTAATTCCAGCCTGTTGCACTAGATTTACCGCCAGAACTACTTTTTTTACAAGAATTTAAAGAGATTGCTACAACAAGTGCTACTAAAAGAAATCTCCCAGAGAATGCTTTAAACATAATATATTGGTGTTTTACATTTTATTGAACGGTAAATAACATAAATTTATTGTGTTATTGTATTTCAAGCTGCGAATATAATTACTTTAACTTGAAAAAGTATAGCAAAATAAATCTTTAGCATTTCTTTTTGAAAAAAAATATCTTTACTTACAATATACTTTTTCAAAAATCGTTCTTAAACTAAATGTTTTTTTTGATTCAAATTAGATGAAAAATAACTAGAAAAATATTTTTTTTCATTAATACTCGAAAAAAATTTTGTTCTAAAAATAATTTTTATATACATTTGAAAAATAATTATTGTTTTCTTTAACAAAAAATTATAAATTGCATTTGATTTAAAGAGTATTCAATTTTAGAGTACTCGAAATTTTAAACTTAACGCTTATAGAGGTAAGTCTACCTAACCAAGACAAAAAAAACGCATGAAAAAAGCAACTTTAAGATTAGCTGCCCTAGCGATAATAATAGGGGGAACAATTAACGAAACAACTGCACAAGTAACAGGTGTTGTAAATAACATTAAAGTAATAACAACAGCTGTTCCAATGTTGCGTATATCGCCTGATGCAAGAGCTACTGGTATGGGCGAAACTGGTATTGCTACAAGTGCCGACGCTTATTCTAACTTTTGGAATTTAGGTAAAACGCCTTTTGCAAAACAAAATGCATCTTTTGGATTAACATACACTCCATGGTTGCATGATTTGAATTTAAAAGATGTTTATTTAACTTCTTTAGCTGGTTTTTATAAAATGGGCGATGCTCAAGCAATATCTTTAGGGCTACGCTATTTTAGCCTTGGAAATATAGACTTTACTACAATAGCTGGTACTCCTGATGGAAGTAGTCGTCCACGTGAGTTTTCTTTAGATTTAGGATACTCTAGAAAACTAAGCTCAAAAACTGGTATTGGTTTAGGCTTAAAGTATGTAAGTTCAAGCCTTGCTGTAGGTAACTATGGTGGCATTAATTACAAAAAAGGAAGCTCAGTATCTGGCGATTTACATTTATACCATACTGGTGCTAAAGAAAATGGCGAAGGTTTAAACTGGGGTTTAACTTTGAGTAATTTGGGTTCAAAAATTTCTTATACCGATAACAGTGCTAAAAAAGATTTTATACCTGCAAACCTTGGTTTGGGTGGTGCTTATACAAAAGTATTTGATGCAGATAGTAAATTAACTTTTGCATTGGATTTGAATAAATTATTAGTTCCTTTGGATACTTCTGCAGGTGGTACAGCTGGATACCAAACTAAAAGCGTAGTAAGTAGCTGGACTAAATCTTTTGGCGATAAATCTGGCGAAACAAAAGAAATTACTGCTGGTATTGGTGCTGAATATACTTACAAAGATCAGTTTTCTTTACGTGCAGGTTATTTCTACGAAAATAAATTAAAAGGTGATCGCCGTTATGCAACAGTTGGCGCTGGTTTAAAATATAGCATGGTAGGTTTAAATATAGCTTACATAGTACCTTCTGGTAGTGGTGTTACTCGTACTCCATTATCTAATACTTTTCGTTTGAGTTTAATGTTTGATATTGATAAAAAATAAGAGAAAAATAATAAAAAAAAAGCGTTCTGTTTTGCAGAACGCTTTTTTTTTACAAAAGGTTTTACGCATCTTTGCCATAAATAAAAAATATGAGTTTACGAATAGGTTCAGGGATAGATTTTCATCAATTAGCAGCTGGTAGAGCATTATGGCTAGGTGGAGTACAAATACCACACAACAAAGGTGCTGTAGGGCATAGCGATGCCGATGTGTTACTACATGCTATTTGTGATGCATTATTAGGTGCATTGTGTTTAGGAGATATAGGAAAACATTTTCCTGACACTGATCAAACTTTAAAAAACATAGATAGTAAAATTTTGCTTACCAAAACTTATTCATTAATAAAAGAAAAAGGCTATAAAGTTATAAATATAGATAGCAATGTATGCTTAGAATGTCCTAAAATAATGCCTTATGCTCCTGCAATGCAAAAAACAATAGCCAATATTTTAGAAATAGAAGAAAATGATATTTCGATAAAAGCTACAACCACCGAAAAAATGGGGTTTGCAGGTAGAGAAGAGGGGTTATTTGCCAATGCAACTGTATTACTTCAAAAAATATAATAAATTATGAGTGTTATAATTAAAACTGTAAATACATCTACAAATGAGTTACCACATTATGCTACAGCAGGTGCAGCTGGTATGGATATTAGAGCAAATTTAGAAAATACCATTACACTTGCGCCACTAGAGCGAATACTTATACCAACTGGTATATTTATGGAAATACCTGCTGGCTACGAAGTACAGATAAGACCAAGAAGTGGCTTAGCATTAAAAAATGGTATTACATGCCTAAATACGCCTGGCACAATAGATAGTGATTATAGAGGAGAATTAAAAGTATTGCTTATAAACCTAAGTAGCGAAACACAAACTATAAAACATAACGACAGAATAGCACAATTAATAGTAGCTAGTGTAATACAAGCCTCATTATTACAAGTAAATGAAATAAATGATACTGAGAGAGGTGCTGGAGGATTTGGACATACTGGTGCGTAGTTTAATAATTATTAAATTAGTTATCATAAATTACTATGCGATTATTCATTAATTAAGTTATCTCAATACCAAATGTTCTTCTTACAATAATATTTATCACAACCCAAAATATGCTTGTAATTAATTAAAGCAATTTTAGTACAATTATAAATGTACGTTAGTAAATAATTACAAGTTGTAGGAAGCGATTACCAAAATAAAAATGATTACATGAAATATTTTCTTTACTTTTTCATATCAATATTTACATTATTTGGATTAACTCGTTGTAAAACGCAAAAGGCAATTACGAAAGCTATTGCGCCAAGAGACTCTACAAAAAATGCACAAATTACTACTGCTTCCGATTCGGTTATACAAATAAATTTTGCAAAAGAAATTTTACAAAAAAACACAATTAATTACAACAGCTTTTCGGCTAAAATTAAATTAGATATTGAAGATGGTGAAGGTAAGAAACCAGACTTGGTTGCCAATGTAAAAATGATAAAAGATAGTGTGGTATGGATTTCTATAACGGCACCATTATTATTAAACACTGAGGTATTTAGAGTATTTATTACAAAAGACAGTGTAACACTAATTGACAAAAAAGAAAGAACAATACACTATAGATCTATAGAATATTTGCAAGAATTAACTAATATACCTTTCGACTTAAAAACTATTCAGGATTTGATAGTAGGAAACCCCATTTTTTTAAATACTGAAAAAATGGCAATAAAAACTACAGAAAAGTTTTTGATTATTGCAACTTTAACAAACGAATTTAAAAATCTAGTTACAATATCGTTAGCAGATAATCTAATACAACATAGTAAATTAGACGATTTAAATATTTTACAAAATAGAACTGCCGATTTTTCTTACGATAACTATGCAATAAATAATGGAGTACCTTTTTCTACAATTAGGCAAATTTTTGTAACAGAAAAAAACAAATTAGATGTACGCATGAATTTTAAACAATATGAGTTTAACAAAGAATTATCTATTTTATATAGTGTACCAAAAAACTATAAAAAGAAATAATCCTTACTTTTAATGTTCGCCTAATTGGGTGTGTCAAATTTCAGGTATATTGTGATAACCTTTTTAGGTATAGAATGTATTAGATAGTACATTTGCGAAGGTTGGTGGCTTTAAATATAGTTGCAATTACAAATATCATTACCATAATAAATAAAGTGTTTTTAAATTATTATACTTTATTTTTCTAAAATATTAAACCTATGCTGAGAGTTATTTTTTTGTTTGTATTTTGTTTTACTACAATACATACTTTGTTTGCACAAAGTAGAGAAGATTTAGAAAAACAACGCAGTTCTTTAAAAAAAGAGATAGATGAAACTCAAAAATTATTAACTAATAATAAAGCAGAAACAAACAAAAACTTAACTACACTAATTATACTTGGCAATAAAGCAAACTTGCAGGAGAGGGTTGTAGAAAACATTTCGAAGGATATAAATATTTTGGATAATAATATTTATGGCATACAAAGAGATATCAATAAATACGATAGAATTTTAGATACACTAAAACAAGAATATGCCAAAAGCATGGTGTACGCATATAAAAATAGGGGAAACTATGAGTTTTTAAACTTTATATTTTCGGCAGATAATTTTAACGACGCTATAAAAAGAATAGCCTATTTAAAAAGTTACAGAACGTTTAGAGAAATGCAAGGTCAAAATATTTTGCGTACACAAGAGCTTAGAAGAAAAAAATTGGAAGATTTAGGAGTAACCAAAAAAATAAAAAATAGCAGCCTTACCACCCAAACCGAAGAGCAAAAAAAAGTAGAAGAGCAAAAATTAGAACAAGATAAAATAGTAGCCAGCTTAAAAAAAGAAGGTAAAGATTTGAATGCTCGTATAGCCGAAAAACAAAGACAAGTAGCAAAAGTAAATGCAGCAGTAAAGGCTGCCATTGCAAAAGCTATAAGGGAAGAAAAGGAAAGAGAAAGATTAGTAGCACTAGCTGCAAAAAAGAAAAGAGATGAAGAAAGAGCAGCTGAAGCTAAAAAAGAAAGAGAGCGTAAAGCTGCTGAAGACAAAGCAAATAGAGATAAAAGGGCTGCGGCAATTGCAGCTGGTAAAACCCCATTGCCCGATGTTATAAAACCTACAACAACAAAAGTAATAAAAGAACCAAAAGAAGCCGAGCCTGTAATTTTAAGCTCAGAAAGTATTGCTTTAAATTCGAGTTTCGAAAAAAACAAAGGTAGCTTACCTTGGCCAGTAGATAACCCTAGAGTTTTAAATCATTTTGGCAGAAATTCTTTGCCAAGTGGTGCAAGTATGAATGTAGATTGTGTTACTATTGCTGCGCCTGTAGGTACAAATGTAAAGGCTGTATTTGATGGTAGTGTTACTATGTCGGTTGAAATTGACGAAGGCAAATTTACTGTACTTATAAAGCATGGCAATTACTTTACTACTTATAGCAATATTAATAATGTAATGGTAAAGCAAGGTCAAGTAATTAAAACTGGCCAAGCATTAGGAAAAGTAGCTACCAACTTAGATGGTGTTGGCACTATCGATTTTTATACATCAAAAGGAGATGTAAATTTTAATCCTGAAAGTTGGTTGCGTAGGCACTAAAGTTTATAAAAGTTTTTTGTATAGTACCTCATATTGTGGCACTATATTTTCTATATCAAATAACATAGCTTGAGCTAATGCATTTTGTTTAAATATTGCATAGATAGCATCATCTTTTAAAATTTTTATGGCATTTTTTGCCATATCTTCTACATCGCCAATATTACTCATATAGCCACAATATCCATTTATTATTATTTCGGGTAATCCACCTGCATTTGTTGATATTACTGGCACTTCGGCTGCCATTGCTTCTAAGGCTGCTAAGCCAAAGCTTTCATATTCGCTTGGTAGCAAAAACAAATCTGCTATTGGTAACAAATCTTCCATTTGTTCTTGCTTTCCCAAAAATCTAATGTCATCTTTAAAAATACATTCTCTGGTAGCCGATTCTAATTCTGGCCTTTCGGGTCCATCGCCTATCAATAATAATTTTGCTGGTATTTCTTTTGCTATTAATTTAAAAACTTTGATAACATCATCTACCCTTTTTACTTTTCTAAAATTAGAAGCATGTACTATTATTCTTTCGCCATTGGGTGCAATTAATTTTTTAAAAGCATCAATAGGTTTTTTGTGAAAACGATTTACATCTACAAAATTATGAATAACATCTATAGGTTTATTAATACTAAAATTACGATAAGTTTCTTCTTTTAAATTATTGGAAACAGCGGTAAGAATATCGCTTTCTTCCATAGAAAAAGTAACTACAGGGCTGTATGTTTTATCTTTGCCTACAAGTGTAATATCAGTACCATGCAATGTTGTTATTACTGGAATTTTTATGTTTTCTTTAGCCAAAATTTGTTTTGCCATATAGGCTGCTGCAGCATGTGGTATAGCATAGTGTACATGAAGCACATCTATACCATTATTTTTTACTACATCTACCATTGTACTTGCTAAGGCAGTTTCGTATGGTGGGAAATCGAATAAAGGATAAGTAGGTACACGTACTTCATGGTAAAAAATATTGGCATGAAAGCCGCTAAGCCTAACTGGTTGCTGGTATGTTATGAAATGAATATTATGATTTTTTTCTGCCAAAGCTTTTCCGAGCTCTGTAGCTAAAACGCCACTACCTCCAAAAGTTGGATAACATACAATTACTATATTCATTTTTTATATTTTTTTTACTTTCCTTCTTTTCTAAATAAGCTCAGTTCTACTTAACTTCTTGCATATCTACTAATTTTTTATAAAACCCATCTTGATTTATTAAGCCACTGTGTGTGCCTCTTTCTACAATTTCGCCTTTGCTTAAAACCAAAATTTCGTCGGCATGTTTTATTGTACTTAATCTATGAGCAATTACTACTGATGTTCTGTTTTCCATCAAATTATTTATGGCATCTTGCACTAATCGTTCGCTTTCGGTATCAAGCGAAGATGTTGCTTCATCTAAAATAAGTATTGGAGGGTTTTTTAATACAGCTCTTGCTATGGTAAGCCGTTGGCGTTCGCCACCACTAAGTTTGCTTCCTCTATCGCCTATATTGGTATCGTAACCTAGTTCTTTTTTTTCGATAAATAAATGTGCATTAGCAATTTTTGCAGCATGTACTATTTCATCTCTATTACAATTTTCCATACCAAGTGCAATGTTGTTGGCAATTGTATCGTTAAATAAAATAGGCTCCTGAGTTACTATACTCATTAAATTGCGCAACGAAAATAAGGAATAGTCTTTTATATTAATTCCATCTACTAAAATTTCGCCTCCACTTGCATCATGAAACCTTGGTATTAAATCGGCTAATGTGGATTTGCCAGCTCCACTACTACCTACAAGTGCTACAGTTTTACCTTTTTCTACTTTAAAATTTATATTTTTTAAGATTGCTATATCGTCATAATAAAAACTTACATTTTTAAATTCTATACTATCCTTAAAATTTAATATTTGCTTGCCTGCAGTATTTTCGTTTACTGTTATTGGCGCTGCTAAAACCTCCTGTATTCTTTCGATGGCAGCCGAGCCTCTTTGCAAATTACTAAATGCACCCGATATACTTTTTGCAGGATCTATTATACCAAAAAACATAGCCATATAACCTAAAAAAACAGAGCCAGTCATATACGAAGAGCCATCAGTAAATATTTGTTTACCGCCCCACCACAATATAAAAGTAAACATAGTTACTCCAAGTACTTCACTCATTGGGCTTGCTAAGCTTTGGCGGTACCCAATTTTATTATTCATTTTGAGCAAATAGTAATTGGTATCTGCAAATTTTTTACGGATAGTTTTTTCTACATTAAATGCTTTTATAACCCTAAGTCCTCCTAATGTTTCATCTAAAATAGAAATAGACTCTCCACTTTTTTGGGCAACAATACCCGAAGGTTTTTTTAAAGAGCGCCCTACTCTACCAATAAGAAACCCCATTATAGGTATAAAAAATAAAATAATAATCGTAAGTTCAGCATTAATCATAAAAAGTGCAACTAAGTTTATTAAGATTGATAATGGATCTTTAACCCATCCTTCTAAAGCACCTAATACAGATACTTCAACTTGAGATACATCGCCAGTCATGCGGTGCATTAAATCGCCTTTTCTTTGTTCGGTAAAATATCCTATTGGCAAGCTCAATACTTTATTAAAAATATCGATACGAAATCTTGTAGCAACTTTGTTTTTTACAGGCATTAAAGAACGATTAGCCAAGTATAAAAATAAATTTTTTAGTATTATGCAACTTATAATTAAAATACATACAGTTGTGAGAACTTCCAAAGGCTTACCAGCCGATACCCAATTGGTAACGTTTTGTTTTAAATTACTAAAAAAAGAAACTGGAGTGGCACCGGAAATTACAGACTCTTTTTGCTTTCCTAAAAACAATACTTCCAAAAAAGGAAACATCATAAAAAACGATGCTACACCAAACAATATTGAAAGAATAGTATAAACTATGTATGCTAATAAAGAAAGTTTATAATCTTTTAAATACTTAAAAATGAGAGAATATTTTTTCATTGTATAATTAAATGTGCTATAAAGTACAAAGTAACTAATTTTACGGCTATAAAAATCGCAATAATATGTTAGAAGGCAAAAGACAAAAACAAGTGGCAGCAGTAATAGAAAAAGATTTGAACGAAATTTTTCAGCGTAAAGGGCTTACGATGCTTGATGGCGGTATGGTTTCTATAGCATCTGTAAAAATTACACCCGATTTGTTTGATGCTAGAATTTACCTCAGTTTTTTTCAGATAAAAGACAGTGTAGCTACTTTAAATAAAATACAGGAGCAAGCTTGGGAAATAAAAAAAGAACTTACGGCAAGAGTACGCCACCAACTACGTAGTATGCCTCAGCTAACATTTTATATTGATGATACATTGGAATATGTAGATAAAATGGAAGTGCTTTTTAAAGAAATAAAGAAAGCTGACCCAACTCCTCCAGCCACTTAAGCCACCTAAAATCTGCAAGGGGAGATTTTAGCGAAGTATTAGTGATTTTTTTCTTGAACCTGAACTTTTAACTTTAAACTTTTTAACCATTGTACCTAACATTTGCATGGCGCTATTTTAAGGCAAAAAAATCGGCAAACGCTATAAATATTATTGCGTGGGTTACTACTGCTGTTATTGCATTTGCTACTTGTTGTCAATTATTGGTGCTTAGTGTTTTTAATGGTTTTGAAGATTTAGTAAAATCCTTATACACTTCTTTTTATAGCGATGTAAAAATTATTGCAAATACTGGCAAAACATTTACACTTACACCTGTGCAAATTGCAAGCATAAATAATAAAACTTTTGTGGCTGGCTCTTCCTTGATTGTAGAAGAAAAAGCATTGTTGCAAAACGACGAATCGCAAACTGTGGTTTCATTAAAAGCGGTAGATAGTAATTATAAAAACATAAGCGGCATTGCAGCCAAAACAACTGCAGGTAATTTTTATTTAGGCAATATAGATTCGCCAAAAATTGTAGTAGGGTATGGAGTACAAAATGCTGCATCCATAACTGTAAGCGAGGCTTTACCATCATCGAATTTAACCATTATATTACCCAAAAAAACAGAATCGGTAAATGCACAAGATGCCATGAGCGAAGGCAATGCAATAGCCTCTGGTGTATTTGCCATACAGCAAGAAATAGATGATAAATATGCTTTTACCAATATAGATTTTGCTAAACAACAATTGGGCTTTGCCGAAAATGAATACAGCGCCATTGAAATAAAATTAAAAGAAAAAACTAATGTAGATTTTGCAAAAATAGAATTGCAAAAATTGGTTGGCGCACATTTAAAAGTGCAAACTTTGTACGAACAAAATTCTAATTTGTATAATACTATGCGCATGGAAAAATGGGCGATTTATATGGTACTTACGCTAATACTTATTATTGCTGCTTTTAACATGGTAAGTTCGCTTACTATGCTTGTACTTGAAAAAAGAAAAGATATAGGAATTTTACGAAGCATGGGTTCAACAAAATTGGCTATTCAAAAAATATTTTTAGCAGAAGGGCTTTTACTTGGTATTATTGGTGCTGCTTCGGGTATTTTATTGGCACTTATTATTTGTGGGTTACAAATAAAATTTCATGTAGTAAAAATTATTGGTGGTACATTTTTAATAGATTATTTTCCAGTAAAAATGATTTTTACAGATTTTTTATTGGTTACATTAATTGCACTTACTATAACTTTTTTGGCAGCATGGTTTCCAGCAAAAAAAGCTGCAGGGCAAATTGTTGGGTTGAAATAAAAACATAAATACTAAAATAATAACTGCTCATTAATGATTTGATGCTGAGCATAGCCCAGATAGTAGTGAAAATACTTTTTGAGAGTTAGTCCGCTTTTTGGCGGAAACGAAAAAAGATTGTAGCGAATAGCTGGAAACTAACGCTGAATATTGTTTTGCGCTATATGCTTCTTAATTTTATTGCAAAAAAACAAATACTTACTCTTTAATTTTGTTTGGTATTTTTGCATGGTGAAAATATTTACTACCGAAAGCCGTATAATTATTACGTGCAGCAATCGTTTATCGATTTATTTAGAAAAAGAAATTACAGCTTTAGGCTATACGCCCGTACGCATTTTTAAAACTGGTGTAGAAATTTTTGGCACAATGCAGGATTGTATAAGGCTAAACTTAAACCTTAGGTGTGCAAGCCAAGTGCTATTTTCTATAAAAGAATTTAGGGCTGTAAATGCCGATGATGTGTATAATGTAGCGCTAAATGTGGAGTGGGAAAATATTATACCTGCGGAAGGATATTTTTCGATAAGTAGTAATGTGAGCAACGAAACTATTACCAATAATTTGTTTGCCAATGTAAAGGTAAAAGATGCTATTGCTGATAGGTTTAGAGATAAAACTGGTAGCAGACCAGACTCTGGCGCTACGCTTAATGGTGTAGTGGTGCATTTATTTTGGAAGGAAGAAGCTGCTGAATTATTTATAGATACTAGTGGCGAAACTTTATCGAAACATGGGTATAGAAAAATACCTGGTAAAGCTCCTATGCTTGAAGCCTTGGCTGCTGGCGTATTGTACGCTACAAATTGGAACAAAGAAACTCCTTTTATAAACCCTATGTGTGGCTCGGGCACTATTGCCATAGAAGCTGCTCTTATGGCAACTCATAGAGTACCAGGCTTGTACCGTAGCAACTATTCGTTTATGCATTTGGAAGGTTTTAATAAAGAAATCTATGAGGCCGAATTTGAAAAAATAGAAGCGCAGGTTGTAGAAAATGCTTCTTTAAAAATTATTGTATCCGATATAAGTGAAGATGCTATAAATGTATCGAAAGTAAATGCTGGTATGGCTGGTGTAGAAGATATGCTTACGTATGAAGTATGCGATTTTCAGCAAACTACGCTGCCCGATGTTGAGGGATCGGTAATTATTTTTAACCCAGAGTATGGCGATAGACTTGGTGTGGAAGAAGCCTTAGAAGAAACCTATGCTCTTATGGGTGATTTTATGAAGAAAAAATGCAAAGGTTATACTGGCTATATTTTTACCGGAAATTTAGAACTGGCAAAAAAAATTGGACTTAAACCAAAACGAAGAATTGAGTTTTTTACTAGCAAGATAGATTGTAGATTATTGGAGTATGAATTGTATGCTGGCTCTAGAGAAAAGAAGAAAGAATAAGCTTGTAAACTTGTTGAAATATTTATTGTACTTTACAAAAAAGAAAAATTATGAGTGCTACAACTTTATTAAAACATAGCGTAGCTGAATATTTAGAAACCGTTAAAATTACTACTAAAAAAAACACTCATCTTTGTGTCTTTTTTTAAATGCAAACTTAGTTTTTAAAGATGTAGCAAAAGTTAGAAACTGTTTTTAAATTTTTGAAATCAGAGCATTTGGTATAATTATCTTAGAGCATCTACACCAATTCTTTTAATTTTTCTACCACAGTATCTACCTCAGCTTTAGTATTGTATTTGCTAAAACTAAAACGCACAGTAAGCTGATTTGGGTTATTATTTACAGCTCTTATTACATGACTGCCAGCATCGGCGCCACTTGTACAAGCACTACCACCACTTGCACAAATGTTATTTATATCAAGGTTAAATAAAATCATTTCCGATTTTTCGGTTTTAGGAAAACTTACACTCAATACAGTGTATAAGCTATTTCCTAAAGTATCTCCATTAAACCCTACACCAGGTATATGTTTTTTTAATTGCTCATGCATGTAATATTTAATTGTACCAATGTAAGCGCTATCGGTTTCGTAATTTGTATTAGCTAATTCTAGCGCCTTGGCAAAACCTACAATTCCATAAATATTTTCGGTACCTGCTCGCATATTACGCTCTTGCCCACCGCCATGTACAAAAGGTTTAATGCGTATATTTTCATTTATATAAATTATACCTACACCTTTTGGACCATGAAATTTATGTGCAGCGCCAGTAATAAAATGTAC
The DNA here is from genome assembly GCA_013141435.1 of Ferruginibacter sp. Lineage (GTDB taxonomy): Bacteria > Bacteroidota > Bacteroidia > Chitinophagales > Chitinophagaceae > Ferruginibacter. Next base: position 59,340 of record JABFQZ010000020.1, on the reverse strand, counting down.
AGGTGTATTTCGTAAATCTATAGGAAAATGCCCTACAGTTTGCACAGTATCGCTATGAAATATGGCATTATATAATTTGCAAAGATTGCCAATAATATGTAGGTCTAAAATATTACCAATTTCGTTATTGGCATGCATTAATGTTACCAATGTTTTTTCTTCGGCTGCTGCCAATAGTTTTTCTAAATCATCAATATCTATATGGCCATTGGGCAATAGTTTTACATGGCTTACTTTTACTTCATCTAAACAATCTAAATGCGAAACGGTATGTGATACAGCATGGTGCTCTATTACAGAAGTTATGATATGTTTACAACCCAAATCTCTAATAGCTGCATGTATAGCCATATTGCTACTTTCGGTGCCACCACTTGTAAAAAATATTTCGGCAGGGTTTGCATTCAATATTTTTGCTACAGTTTTACGTGCAGTTTCTACAGCCATTCTTGTTTCTCTGCCGTAAGAATAAATGCTTGATGGATTGCCAAATTTTTCGGTTAAAAATGGCATCATTGCTTCTAATACTATTGGGTCGAGTGAGGTAGTGGCAGCGTTATCAAAATATATTCTTTGCATAAAATTAGTATTGAGCTGTTAGTATTGAGATGAATACTTTAATTATTTTAACTTCCTGAAAATAAAAGATGATTCAATATAAAATAAAAAATTATTCAATATTCATTATAAATTATTCATTAACTCTTGTATATCCTGCATTAATCTCTTTGCAATATTTTCTGCTGTGGTTTCTAAATTACTTTCGGCATAAATACGAATAATAGGCTCAGTATTGCTTGTACGAAGTTGCACCCAGTCATTATCAAATTGTATTTTTAATCCATCTTCATCATTTATTGGTTGATTTTTATATTTGTCTTTTATGCTTGTAAAAATTTGTTTAGTATCTATACCTGCATTCAACGTTATTTTATTTTTACTCATAAAATAGTCTGGGTATGTATTGCGGAGTTGGCGTACGGTTTTTCTACTCTTTGCTAAGTGAGTTAGAAAAAGTGCAATACCTATTAATGCATCTCTACCATAGTGTAAGTCGGGTACAATAATACCGCCATTACCTTCTCCACCAATAACTGCATTTTTGGCTTTCATTTTATTTACTACATTTACTTCGCCTACTGCACTTGCAAAATATTCGCCACCATGTTTTATAGTTATATCTCTTAGTGCTTGTGTACTACTCATGTTGCTTACACTATTTCCTTTTTGCAAACTAAGCATGTAATCGGCCACAGCTACCAAAGTATATTCTTCGCCAAACATGCTGCCATCTTCGCATACAAAGCATAGCCTATCCACATCTGGGTCCACGGCTATTCCTATATCTGCTTTTTTGCTAATTACTTCTCTGCTAAGGTCGGTTAGGTTTTCGGGCAATGGCTCTGGGTTGTGTGCAAAGTTTCCAGTAATTTCGCCATGTATAATGTTATAATTTTTTACGCCAAGCTTATCTAACAATGCTGGTATGGCAATTGCTCCAGTACTATTTACAACATCTATTACAATATTAAAATTAGCTTCTTTTATAGCATTTATATCTACAAATTTGTGTGCCAATACTTTTTCGATATGATGGTTGAGTGTATTATCGTTATGGGTAATACTTCCTAAATTATCTACCGACACAAAATCAAAATTTTCGGAGGCAGCTATTTGCAATATCATTTCTCCCTCTGCACCACTTATAAATTCGCCTTTGCTATTTAGTAATTTTAATGCATTCCACTCTTTGGGGTTATGGCTTGCGGTAAGTATAATACCGCCATCGGCTTTAAGGGAAACTACAGCCATTTCTACCGTGGGTGTAGTGCTAAAGTCGGTATCAATTACATCTATACCCAAAGCAGTTAAAGTAGATGCTACAATGTTGCTAACCATTTTGCCGCTTATGCGTCCGTCTCTACCTATTACTACTTTTTTATTTGTAGTACTATTGTTTTGTGTTTTTAGCCAGGTGCCGTATGCTGCTGCAAATTTTACTATATCTAATGGTGTAAGGTTATCGTTTGGTGTGCCACCAATTGTACCTCTAATGCCCGAAATGCTTTTTATTAATGCCATTCTTTTTCTTCGTTTTGTGTAGCTGCAAATGTACGAATTATGTAAGAATATATGATTTAAAAAAGTATAGAAGACACCTAGTTACAATAATGTTGAATAAAGTACAGCTGCCGAAATATTACGCCTGATTGTAGCGGTTACCCCACAGGTATGAGGAACGAATACCGAGGAGTAATAGCGAAAAGCTGGGCAAATATTGATATGTTTTCAAAGGCAGACGTACAAATAAAAATAAATTTTGTTGTTAAAGCATTAATTTTGCAACTATGTTAGATACTTGGTTTGTAGATTGGTTTAATTCGCCTTATTATCATCAATTATATGCGCATAGAGATGAGCAAGAGGCTTCAAATTTTATTGATAAATTGGCAGCTCATTTGCAACCACAAAAAGATGCTAAGGTTTTTGATATTGCTTGCGGTAAAGGCAGGCACAGTGTGCAATTGGCTCAAATTGGGTTTGATGTAACTGGCATTGATTTGAGTACCGAAAGCATTGCTGAAGCTCAAAAAAATGAAGAAGAAAATTTACATTTTTATGTGCATGATATGCGCAAACCTTTTCGGATAAATTATTTTGATATTACTTTTAATTTTTTTACAAGTTTTGGGTATTTTAAAACACAAAGAGAGCATGATAATGCTATAAAAAGTTTTGCATTATCGTTAAAACCAGGTGGAATTTTTGTAATGGATTATTTGAATGTAGCTTTTTCTACCGATAAAACAATTGCCGAAATGCAACAACAAATTGGCACAACTAAATATACTATTAGTAAATGGAGTGATGCGCATCATTTTTACAAAAAAATAATTGTAGAAGATTTGGTACTTGCAAAACCAATGCAATACACCGAAAAAGTAGCTAAATTTTCGTTGCCAAATTTTGAAATAATGTTTGCCAAACAAGGGCTTAAAATAAAACAAGTTTTTGGCGATTATGCTTTTGGAAAGTACGACGAAAAATTATCGCCAAGGCTTATAATGATTGCCGAAAAGAAAATTTAAAAACATAAACGAAGCTAACAATTATTTGTTTTTATTGTTTACCAACATCCATTTTGCTGTTTCATAAATGGCGGTAGTAAGTTTACCCATTGCTCTTTTTACTGAGTCTGTTTGTTGTATATTTAATAAAATATTATTGTTTGTTACCGAAACCAATTCATCGGTTTTCATGTGTATGTTTTTTCTATAAAAATATTTTTCGTTTACTACACCAACCCAGCCAGGTGCATGATAAATTATAAATGCGGCATGTTGCTTTTTTGTAGTGTCTAACAAATCTCTGCCAAGTGTATAATTGGTATATGGTTGCTGTATCATGCTAGCTACTGTTGGTAAAACATCTATTTGCGATACTGGCTCATTGTGCACTTGTGGGCTAAGTAATGCTGGTGCGTAAAAAAGTAATGGTACATGCTCATCGGCTAAGCGTTGTGTTTTCCATGCTTTTGGATATATGGCATCTGTATTACCTTCTAGCCCATGATCGCCAATAAAAATAAAAATGGTATTGTTAAAGTAAGTTTCTTTTTTTGCCGCTTCTATATATTTTTTAAAACAATAATCGGAGTATAAAAAAGCATTGTATTCTTTTAATGATTCAAAGCCATTTTTTTCTAATTCGTCTTTCGTTATGTTTTTAGGAATAAAATCTATGTCTTCTTCGGGTATGTTAAATGGCCTATGATTATCGGCTGTTTGAATTATGGTAAAAAAAGGTTTTGTTTGTTTTGCCATTTGGCTATTGGCTGCCAAAAATAAATTTTTATCGCTAATGCCCCATACATTTAATTTAGGGTCTTTGTATTTTCCTTCTTCAAAAATTTGTACATCTTTAATATTTTGTACTAAGCCTTTAAAATTATTAAACTCACTACGACCTCCAATAAAATAAAATTTTTCGTAGCCTTCAAAATCGTTTATAATTGTATGTTGGTTTACAGATTCTTCGTTTCGGGTAGAAAACTTGCCCAGCTGCACATCGGGAATACCAGTAATAGTAGCAAATACTCCACGGGCTGTACCAAATGTTGGCGAAAAACAGTGGTTGAAAAATATACCTTCTTTACACATTTGGTTAAAATAAGGTGTGGCATTTAGCACATTGCCGCTCATGCTACTTTTATACATACTAAAGCTTTCGCAAATTACCAACACCACATTGGGTTTACTTTCTAGGGCTTTACTATTAGGGTGAACAAGCCTTTGGTAATTATTGGTTACATTATTACCTAGTCCTAAAAATTCTTTTATTATTGGGTAATTTTCTTTTGCTTTGGTAGCATACTGGGGTTTTCTGAAACTAAGTGTTGTAAAAAAATTTTGCATAGGGTTTAATGCCAAGTTGCTTTTAAAGCCATCGTTTAAATTAAATGCCCTATAAAAATTTAATGGCGATGCAGTAAAAAAGCCATATATAAACCAACCTAAAAATAGTAATGCTACAGAATGCCAAATTTTTCTAAAACTAAATTTATGTATAAGCACATTTTTTTCTTCTACAATAACATGTGTGCGCCTAAACATCCAAATTGTCATTAACACAGCTCCAAATAAACCAATCAATATCCAAATAATTGGATAGCTTTCCCATATCATTTGCAGGCTTTCTTTTGGGTCTTCGGCAAAAATTAAAGCATCGGCATTTAACCTTGCATTTATGTATGCAAACTGCCCAAAATCGGCACCATAAAAAAACAAAACAAGTAATGTAATAATTCCTAAATATCCTGTCCATATTTTTTTGGAAGTTTCGTTATAAAATGGCGAAAACTTTTTGTATAAAGATAGTACAGCAATAGGGCTAAGGATAAATGAAATCCAGCGGAGATCGTATTTTAACCCTAACCAAAAAGAAGATCCTAATTGCGACCAAGGCAAATTATCTGGCTTAAAGAAAAGCACTGTAGCTACTCTAAAAGCAGTAAAAATGAAAAGATAAATGAAAAATAATTTCACTATCCATTGTACGGTTTTTGGAATTAGTAGTCTTGTAAACATTTTTTTGGTAAAAGCAAATACTTTAACTAATTGTATGGTTTATTTAAAATTTGATTATTTTTTCTTATTATTATTTAACAACATATATTTTGCAGTATTATAAAAAGCTTCTGAAATATCTTTCATATTATTTTTTATACTGTCTGTTTTTTTAGTACTAATTATTGGGTCATTATTGACTACAGATACAAAATTTTCTTTTCCTGTATTCAAATTTTTTACAAAATAAAATTCATTACTTACTAAACCAATTGTACGCATATCTGGGTCAGCAATAAATGCAAATCTATTGTTTGTTTTAGCAGTATCAAAAAGATTATTACCTAAGGTAGTATTTGTAAAACTTTGTTTTGCCAAGTAAGCCACACTCGGAAAAATATCTAACTGCGATGCAGGCTCTTTTATTCTAACTGATTTTAATAAATTAGGCGCATAAAATAATAAAGGCACATGCTCTGCTAATATGCCTTGCTCGGTAAAACTTTTAGGAAACATTTTTCCTGCATTACCTCTAAGCCCATGATCGCCAACAAATACAAAAATAGTGTTGGAAAAATATTTTTCTTTTTTTGCTGTTTCTATAAATTTTTTAAAACAAAAATCGGTGTACATAAAAGCATTTAATTGCCCATTGTCATCAAATCCATACTTTGTTAAAGTATCTTTTGGGTAATCTACTTTTTTAAATTCAATCAAATCTTCGGTAGGTATTGTGTATGGCCTGTGGTTATCGGCTGTTTGAATTATGGATACAAAAGGCGTTGTTTGTGTAGCAAAAACCTTGTTGGCTTCTAAAAATAAATTTTTATCGCTAATACCCCAAACATCTACTTTTTTTGCTTTGAAATTGTCTTCTTCATATATTTTTAAGCCTTCAATATTATTGGTAAGTAAGCCTCTTATATTTGCCCATGTGGTGCTACCACCCAAAAAATAATATTTATCGTATCCAATAAAATTATCCATAATGCTGTGTTGGTTTACTGCAGCTGGGTTTCTACTTGCTGTTTTATTATCTTCAACATCGGGTATGCCTGTAAGTGTAGCCCACACACCTCTTGCAGTACCAAAGGCAGGCGTAAAGCAACGTTCAAAAAATACTCCATTATTAGACATTGTATTAAAATATGGAGTAGGGTTTAAATGGTTTCCAAACATTGAGCTTTTGTATGCACTAAAACTTTCGCATATTACAATTACAATATTTGGTTTTGAAATATTAATATTAGCATTTGCGAAATTGTATGGTCTATTATAATTTAATGTGGTAATATTTGTATCTTTTATTCCTAAATAATTTGCAATAATTGGGTAATATTTTTTTACTTTTTTTAAATCATATCCTGAGTTTTTAAAACTTAAACTACTAAAAAAACTTTGAAAAGGATTGAGAGCAACATTTGCCTTAAATTCGTCAGACAATGCAAATGCATCACTCCATCTAAGTGGGTATTGTCCAATTTTACCAAAAATTGCAAGGGCAGAAGTGCAAATAAAAAGTATAGAAAAAATTAAATTATTTTTTTTATTGAACGCTCCCTTTTGCAAAAAAATTTTTTTAAATATCCATTTTATAAATTGTACAAATGCAACAATAAATAATATTAGTAATAGCAATATTTTTAGTAATGGGTAAGTTTGCCACATCATTTTTGTAGATATGGTAGCATCTTTTGCAAAACTTATTATGCTTGCACTTAAACGCTGTTTTAGGTAGTCGTAATAATAGTAATCGCTGCTATAAGTAATTAATAAAATAACAAATATAAAAGTTAATATTATAACCCAAAAATTTTGTAATTTTTTATTTTTAAAAGGATTTAACAATAACGAAAAAACAAACAAGCCCAACCCTATTACAGCAACAATTCTCAAATCAAACCTCAACCCCATTAGCATCATAGAGCCACTAAATGGCTTAAGGTCTTGCCTATAATGAAAAAAGAAAAACAACCTGTAAATTGTCATTATTAATAAAAAAACACTCATTACTGTGAGTAATAGCTTGATATTTTTTGGTATTTTAGAATATAAATACATTTACGTTATTATTATTTGTTGTTTTTACAAAGGTAAACGGTTTTTTGTTGTAGGATAGTTAACATAAACTTGTACCATTTATATTATATTTGCTTTATAATATGCAAAAGATTATAGATATTGATAGGCAGTTTTTTATTTTCATAACCAAAAATTTGCATAATTCTTTTTTCGATTGGTTTATGCCTTTGCTAAGAAATTCAACCACTTGGTATCCGCTTTATATTTTTATTTTAGTTTTTATTTTAATTAATTTTAAACAAAATAAAATTTGGTGGTTGTTATTTGCAATTGCTACTGTTTTTCTATCCAATTATTTAAGTAGCAATATAATAAAAGAAAATATATTTAGGCTCAGACCTTGTAACGACCACACTTTAAGAGATACATTTACACTACTAATAGGTTACAGGCCTCAAAGTTCAAGTTTTACATCGTCGCATGCTACCAACCATTTTGCTATGGCTGCTTTTTTCTTTTATACATTAAAGCAGTATTTTGGCAAATTTTCGGTTCTTTTCTTTATTTGGGCCGCATTAATTTGTTTTGCACAGGTATATGTAGGAGTACATTTTCCGTTAGATGTTATTTGTGGAGGTATTATTGGCTTTATTTTCGGATATTTGTGTGCCACATCTTTTAATAAAAGATATTTTTTAACGTAATTAATCATAATGATTGAGGTTTTTGTATTACTATTATTAATTTTTTTAACGGCTCTGTTCGTAATGAGCGAAATAGCTTTGGTAAGTGCTCGCAAAGGCAGATTAGAATCTATGGCTGCCAAAGGAGATTATAAAGCAAAAGCTGCTTTGGAACTTGCCAATAACCCCGAAAAATTTTTGAGTACTGCTACTATTGGTATTACTTTAATATCAATATTGGTGGGTGTTTTTGCCGAAGATAAGTTTAGCAAAATGCTCACGCCATATTTTGAAAAATATACTTTAACAGATAAATACGCTGAAACAATAGCAACAATAGTTGTGGTATTAATTGTAACTTTTCTTACCATAATATTTGGCGAATTGGTACCCAAAAAAATTGGGTTAATAAGAGCCGAAAAAATTGCCAGAGCTGTAGCAATACCAATGAATAGTTTATCTACAATTGTACATCCTCTGGTTTGGTTTTTATCGGGTATTACTGCTGGTATTTTCAAAATTTTTAATATAAAAAAGCCAGCCGATAGTGCAGTAACCGAAGAGGAAATAAAAGCAATGATATCTGAAGGTAGTGAGCATGGCTCTATTGAAGAAGATGAAAAAGAAATTATTGAAAGGGTATTTCATTTGGGAGATAGAAATATTACATCGCTAATGACACATAGAACCGATATTGTATGGTACGATATAAAAGATACAGTTACTGATGTAAAGAACAAATCGGAAGAAATAATTTTTAGTACTTTTCCGGTTTGTGAAGATAATGTAGATAATATAAAAGGCATAGTTTATGTAAAAGATTTGCTAAAAGCTAATACAGATAAGCCATTGGGCGAAATAGTGAAACCTGCATTATTTGTACCAGAAAACAATACGGCATATCAATTATTAGAAAAATTCAAATCTACAAAAATACATTCAGCATTTATTGTAAACGAATATGGTACTCTTGAAGGTATGATTACTTTAAATGATATTTTGGAAGCCATAATTGGAGATGTACCACAATCTGGGCAAGAAGAGTATGGTATAACTAAGAGAGAAGATGGCAGTTATTTAGTAGATGCTCAAATACATTTTTATGATTTTTTAAGCTATTTTGAAAAAGCAGAATGGATGAATGAAGGTGAGCATGAGTTTGATACGCTTGCAGGTTTTGTACTGCATGAGTTGGAACATATTCCAGCCACAGGGGAAAAATTTAATTGGAAAGATTTTAACTTAGAAATAATAGATATGGATGGGCAAAGAATTGATAAAATATTAGTTACTGTATCGGACGAATTAAAAGATTTGATGGAAGAAGATTAGTTGATTTTTGCTGCTAAATTTTCTTTTACTCCACCATACCATTCCTGTTTTAAAATACTTAGTATAACACTATTTCTTCGTATGCCTGTAAATGTATCTACATGGCTACGTAGTACACCTTCTTCTACACAACCTATGCTTTTCATGGCAGCTTTGCTTCTTTCGTTATTATTATCGGCCCTAAATTCTACTCTTTCTAATTCTAAATTTTCAAATGCAAATTGTAGCAATAGTAGTTTGCAATTTTTATTAAGCCCAGTACCCTGAAATGATTTGCCATACCATGTGTAACCTAACTGAGCAGATTTATTATGCAATTGTATATCGTAAAACCTTGTACTACCTGCATATTGTTGTGTACGTTTATCAAATACAATAAATGGGTACTCATTTCCAATTGCTCTAGCTGCAAGAGCTGTATCTATATAATTTTTTAAACCATCTTTGCCACTTACAGCTATGAGAGAAAATTTCCAAATATCTGGTTCCTTAATAGCAAAATGTAAAAGATTTTCATAATCAGTATCTAACAATGGTCGAAGTAATACAGTGTCATTTTCTAAAATGTATGATTTTGTAGAATCAAATGCTATCATAGTAATTTAATTTCTATCAAATTTACAATTTCTATTTTAATATTTGGAAAAGCAATTATTGCATATTTAGAAACGATTTTACTATTGCATAAAATTTTATAATGGCAATTTTGTTTAGTAGATCTAATTTCATAACTTAACATTTTAATTTTATTTATTTATTCATTTTAATTTTTTTATATGTCCCAAACCATGCAATTAAATAATGAGTTAATACAACAATGGCTAAATAAAAAAATGAACCTTCAAGAGATAAACTTAGAATTAATCACCAAAAATTTTGACGATGACCTTAAAATGTCATATTTAAAAGAGTATAAAAGGTTGCGCTATTTAAAAAGAAGTTTTGCGGCTGGTATTTATTTAGGTGTTGGTGCAATTATTGGTTTTTTGGGCTGTGTGTTTATGGTTATGAATATTATGCCACATATGTTCGATTTTTTCTTATACAGCTCTACATTAATAGCTGCTGGCCTAGTCTTTTATGGTTTATATTTATTATTTGAAGGATAAAAATATTTGATGAATGCCGTGTAATAAATATCACTTTTATTGAAATTTTTGCTTTTTACCTTTGCAAAAAAAAAGTATACTTATGAACAATATGGGTAATATTATTTTTATTATTGTAATGCTACATTTAGTTGTAGGATTTGGCTATTTGGTATATAAATTTCGCACTCCAAAAAAATAAAGTTTTATAGCTTTTTTATTTTTTTTTAATTCTATTAACCCTTTTAATAATAGTAATCTTCTGCTTAATAAATGATGAACTTTAGAAACTGATGAGTATAGCCCCGATTGTAATGTATGCCACCCTAAGGTGGCAGAAATGAAAAGCGGGAAACAAATGTTTGGCATTATTCTTAAGCTCCTGCTCCAAAAAAAACAATATTGATTATTGTTTGTATCGTATTCATTGAAAGCTATTTTTGCCAAATGCTTTAATTACCTTTGCAAAAGAAATAAACAAAAATCTTTTGAAATTTACCGAATTTAATTTTGATGCTCGCCTTCAAGAAGGTATTGAAGCATCTAACTACGACACTGCTACACCTGTACAAGAGCAAGTAATACCTCATATACTTGCAGGTAAAGATATTATTGCATCGGCTCAAACTGGCACAGGTAAAACTGCTGCATTTTTACTGCCGTTAATACATAAAATGCTTGGCGAAGTGCACGACCCTCATAGCATTACTGCACTTGTAATTGTACCTACAAGAGAGCTTGCTATTCAAATAGCGCAACACTTAGAAGGGCTTTCTTATTTTACATCTATAAGCTCTATTCCAATTTATGGCGGTGGCGATGGTAACGCATTTGTACAAGAAAAAAAGGCTCTCAGTATGGGTGCCGATTTTGTGGTATGTACGCCTGGCAAAATGATGAGCCATATAAAAATGGGTTATGTAAAATTAGACAACTTAAAATATTTGGTGCTCGATGAAGCCGACAGAATGCTAGACATGGGCTTTTATGATGATATTGATTTTATAATAAAGCACTTACCAAAACAGCGACAAAATTTGTTGTTTTCGGCTACTATGCCACCAAAAATTCGTAGCCTTGCCAAAACAATTTTGCATAATCCAGAGGAGGTAAGTATATCTATAAGTAAACCTGCCGAAAAAATAAAGCAGTTTGCATTTGTGGTGTACGACACACAAAAAATTCCGTTAATTGTACATTTGCTGAAAACAAAAAATTTTAAAAAAGTTGTTGTTTTTTGTAGCAGCAAACTAAGCGTAAAACAACTTACCCGTGACCTTATGCGCAATAGCGTAAAAGCAGGCGAAATACACAGCGATTTAGACCAGGAGCAAAGAGAAGAAACGCTGATACATTTTAGAAGTGGACGATTGCCAGTACTTGTAGCTACCGATATTTTGAGTCGTGGTATTGATATTGATGACATAGATTTGGTAATAAATTTTGACGTGCCACACGACGGTGAAGATTACGTACACCGCATAGGACGTACTGCCCGTGCCGAAGCCGATGGTACTGCCTACACACTTATAAATGAAAAGGAACAGTATAAGTTTTTTGAAATTGAAAAACTAATTGAAAAAGTAGTAACAAAATGTGCCATACCTGAAGAATTGGGAGAACAACCAGCTTACAATGTTTCTGAAAAGAGAAGTAGTGGAGGATTTAAGGGGAAGAAGGGTTTTAAAGGGAGAAAATAATTGAACTTTAAACAAGCACTAGTTTACATTGTGCAAACTGCTTGCTGCTCTTTATATTTGCATCATCAATGCACCATCTACTATATTACAAACTCCAATAGAATACATTACAGGTATATCTACACAGCGTGGCGATATGTTGCGCAAAGATTTGAACATACATACGTTTAATGATTTGTTAAATCATTTTCCATTTAGACATATAGATAAAACGCAAGTAGATATTATTGCTAGCTTAACTATGCATGATGAGTATGCCTATGTAGCAGGCAAATTATTGAGCCTCGAAATGCTTGGCGAAAATAGAGCAAAACGGCTTGTGGCTAAATTGAAAGATAATACAGGTACAATAGATTTAGTTTGGTTTCAGGGTATAAATTTTATCGAAAAAATGTTGCATGTAGGGCATCAATATTTGGTGTTTGGAAAACTCGGTTTTTTTAATGGTAGCCCACAAATAGCTCACCCCGAAATTGAAAATTTTGCTCCCCAAAAAATGGATGGTAAGCCAAGTTTAGAGCCTATTTATCCTTGCACCGAAAAACTTAAAGCTAGAGGAATAAATGGTAGCAATATTGCAAAATTTACTGCCGAATTATTTTTAAAAATAACGGAAAAAGATTTGCCCGAAAATTTGCCCGAGGCTATAATAAGCGATTATAAACTTTTGCGTAGGTACGATGCATACAAACAAATCCATTTTCCTTTTTCCGAAAAGCATTATCAGTATGCACTAAGGCGATTAAAATTTGAAGAATTGTTTTTTGCACAAATACGAATGCAATTGGTAAAACTAGAAAGGCACAGGTTTAGCAAAGGCAATGTTTTTGATAAAGTAGGAAATAGATTTAATGATTTTTATAATAATTATTTGCCCTTTACACTTACCAATGCTCAAAAAAGAGTATTAAAAGAAATAAGAAAAGATATAGGCAGTGGCAGACAAATGAGCAGGCTTTTGCAAGGCGATGTAGGCAGTGGCAAAACTATGGTGGCATTGCTTTGTATGCTTATAGCTGCCGACAATGGTTTTCAAAGTGTGCTAATGGCGCCTACCGAAATATTAGCAACCCAACATTTTATTGGCATTAGTGAAATGCTAAAAGATATGCCTATTAAATTGCATTTACTTACTGGCTCTGTAAAAACAAAAGCTCGTAGAGAAATATTAAAAGATGCCGAAGATGGTACAGCTCATTTTTTAATTGGTACACATGCAGTGATAGAAACAAAAGTAAATTTTAAAAACCTTGGTCTTGCAATTATTGATGAACAACATAAATTTGGTGTAGCACAAAGGGCACAACTAAGAGATAAAAATACCATACCTCCGCATGTGCTTGTAATGACTGCAACACCTATCCCTCGTACACTAGCGCTTACAGCCTATGGCGATTTAGATTATAGTGTAATGGACGAATTGCCACCTGGGCGTAAACCAATAGAAACTATTCATAGAAATGAAAGTGCTAGACCTCAGGTAATGGATTTTATAAAAACAGAAATTACTCAAGGCCGACAAGTGTATATTGTTTACCCTTTAATAGAAGAAAGTAGTACACTCGATTTTGAAAATTTAATGAAGGGTTACGAAGAAATAAAATCATTTTTTCCGGAACCAAAATATTGGATAAGTATGGTGCATGGCAAACAAACACCAGAAATAAAAGAAACCAATATGCAACGATTTGTAAGTGGCAATACACAAATAATGGTAAGTACAACTGTTATTGAAGTGGGAGTAAATGTGCCAAATGCATCGGTAATGGTTATTGAAAGTGCCGAAAGGTTTGGCTTATCGCAATTGCACCAGCTAAGAGGTAGGGTAGGCAGAGGAGCCGATAAAAGTTATTGCATTTTGCTTACTGGCAATAAATTATCGAACGATGGCAGGGAGCGCATGAAAATAATGGTAGCTACCAATGACGGATTTGCAATAGCCGAAAAAGATTTGGAACTCCGTGGACCTGGCGAAATAGAAGGTACAAAACAAAGTGGAGCACTTAATTTTAAACTTGCCAGTATAGTAAATGATAAAGCTATGCTTGAAGTAGCTAGAGATGTGGTAGAAAAATTATTGGAACAAGATCCAAATATTGAATTAAAAGAAAATGAAGTGATTAAAAAATATTTAGTATCGCAAAAAGGAAAAACAAGTTGGAGCAAAATTGCATAGCTTATAAAGTTTAGTCACTCTATTTTTTAGCAGATGAATATTACCTTTTTGCAGAGTATTAGATTTCAGGAATTCGATTACTAATAAATTTGTAGTTCTGCCAAAATAAAACTTATATAAGGCATATCAAAAAAAGTAGAGATGTTAATCTGTCTGTTGAGATAGAAAAGAATCTAACCAATTAATTAAAAGATGAAAACAAAATTTATATTTCTTTTACACATAGGTTTTTGGCTTTGTTATTTATTTATTTTTATAATACTACTTGCCGTATTAAACCCAAATGAAAATGATTATACTAAAATTTCAGGTTATTTAAAAACATTTTTGGGCTTTGCATTAGTACCATGCGCTGTTTCTTTTTATGGGTTTTATTTATATGTTTTCCCAAATTACATCAAAACAAAAAGTATTTTAAAAACAATTGGTAATGGTATTTTAATTTCAATGGCTTCTGCTATTATTGGGTTTATAGTAATGTTTTTTATTGTTGATGAACCTTGTACTAAGCCAATTGGCTCTGCAATAACTATAATTTTAGCCATGTTTTTTTTTATGAGTTTTATTGCTTTTATTGAAGGCTTTGTGGGTTTTGTAATAAGGGGTTTTATAGCTTGGTATAGCGATATAAAAGTTAAAGAAGCACTACTTATAAAAACTCACCAAACAGAATTGGCACTTTTAAAATCGCAGCTCGACCCACATTTTTTGTTTAATACCCTAAATAATATTGATGTATTAATCTTAAAAAATCCAAATATTGCGTCGGAGTATCTAAACAAATTATCGGGCATTATGCGTTTTATGCTTTATGAAACTAAAGAAGAAGTTATTCCTTTGAGTAAAGAAATTGAGTATATTAAAAAATATATTGAGTTGCAAAAGATTCGTACTTCAAATACATCTTTTGCACATTTTAATATTGTTGGAAATTTAGCCAACCGTTACATTGCCCCAATGATTTTTATACCATTTATAGAAAATGCATTTAAACATTGTAATGATAAAAAAGCAGAAGATGCCATTAAAATTGAAATTGAAATAACAAGTAGTAAAATAATTTTTATTTGTATTAATAAATTTGGAATATCTACTACCAAATCATTTGATAAATATAATGGCATAGGTACTCAATTAATTGAAAAAAGATTACAATTATTATACCCTCAAAAACACTCATTAGTTATCGATAATAATAAAAATACCTATACAGTTACATTAACAATAAATTTTGCACTTTGATAAATTGTATAATTATAGAAGATGAACCTTTAGCGCTGGAGCGTACAAAATCATTTGCTTTAAAAGTGCCATTTTTAAACCTTGTAGACACCTTTGATAATGCACTCGACGGTCTTTCATACTTAAAAGCAAACGCAATTGATTTGCTTTTTTTGGATATTAATATGGATGAATTATCGGGGATAGAATTGCTCGAAAATTCTAAAATTAATTGCCATGTTATAATCACTACAGCATATCAAGAATATGCACTAAAAGGTTATGAGTTAAACGTAGCCGATTATTTATTAAAGCCATTTACATTTGCTAGGTTTTTGCAAGCAGTTACAAAAATTAATTCAAAAATATTGGAAAGTAGTAACGCAAAAAGTATGGAATATATTTTTGTAAAAACTGAAAATAGACTAGAAAAAATTGTGCTAAACGATATTATTTTTATTGAAGGTATGAGAGATTATAGAAAAATTCATACCACAACAAAAAAAATAATGACACTTCAAAACTTCGGCGATTTGGAAAGCCTAATACCTTCGCATATTCTATGTAGAGTACACAAATCATACATGGTGGCTATTCACAAAATTGAGTCTATTGAAAAAAGTGGAATAAATATTGCAGGTAATTTTATTCCAATTTCTGATACCTATAAAGAAATGTTTTTCAAACTAATAAATAAGTAAACCAATAGCCAACTTGTTTATCTGAAATAACTATACTTCTCCAGTTATAAATGATTGTATTAATTTTTATTATAAACAATTATTACATACAATTTACAGATTCTTGCAGACAAATTTCAACTATTTGCAGAACCAAAATAAACGTCTCCATTTATTTTTTCATTTTTGCTTAAATAAATTTTTACAAAAAGAAATTGTAAAATAAAAGCAGTTATCTATAAAAATATAATTACCAGAATGCCGTAGTTTATTGAGTTAATAAAAACAAATTAGACAAAATAATTTTAAGAAACTAAGGGTAATCCTAATTTGGATTGTTAATAATAGTAGAAATGGTTTTTTACTAAAAAATCATAACAACAATATTATTAAATAAATTAAAAATTAAGTATTATGAAAAAATTATTCTATTCAATTGTATTAACACTTACAATGCTTGCAACTACATCTTGCTCAAAAATTGTAGTTGGTAAAGGTGATATAATAAAAGAAACAAGAACAGTAGGCACATACGATAAAATACATTTAGATATGAATGCCGATGTGGTATTAGTAAAAAGTAATTTTAAAGATATTGATATCGAAGCCGAATCAAATATTATAAAGAAAGTTATAACAAAAATAGTAAACAACGAATTAATAATTACCACAGAAAATAACACACTTTTAATACCAAAAACAAAAACCAAACTAACTTTATTTGTGCCAAATATAAGCCAACTAAATGTTACCAGCTCTGGAAAAATTTATAGCATTGATACTTTTTTGTGTACAAACTTAATCCTAAACTTAGATGGAAGTGGAGAAATTGATGTAAGAGCAAATGTTGCCAATCTTCTTTCGGTTGATAAAGATGGTTCAGGTAAAATTATTGTATCTGGTAATACCCAGCTTGCTAATTACAAACAAGATGGGAGTGGTTGTTTAGCTGCATTTTCAATGAAATCTAATGTAACTAACGCTGTAAAAAATGGAAGTGGAAAAATAGAAACAACTACAATTTCAAACTTAAATGCAGTAATTAACGGAAGTGGTAATATTTATTACAAAGGCAATCCATTAATAGTAAAAAACAAAAATGGAAGTGGTAATTTGATAAATGCTAACTAATTTTTGCAATGTTATAACAAATAAATAAGCATAACAATTTGTAAAGAATTTTTAAATATTGGCAACATAAAATACAATTTAGTAAGCTTAAGAAATACCAAAAAATGAACATATGAAATACATTAAACCCTTCTTCTTTTTATCATTTGTATTCACATTATTTTCTTGCAAAAAAGATGATATAATACCAAAACCATCGCCAATAAAGTCTGCAAAATTTGAAATTACAGGTACTTATTCTGGTAACATATTTTTAGTTTACAATAATAATTTATCTGGCAATACAACGTTAACAATTACTTCGTTGCCGTGGAGCAAAACTATTGATTATGCAAGTAATGTGCAAGGCATTGGTATAAGTGGCAATGCTGTATTTCAAAGTGGTGGCAGCATTGGCCAAACGGCAAGTCTAAAAATATACAACGGCAATAACATAGTAGCACAAAGCAATAAAATATCCGATGCAAATGGGGTATTTAATTTTGATGCATTAGCTTATGTGTTTCCTTAACAAATTTAAAAATTAGCTTTAATCAAAATAGTGAAAAAAATCAAAAAAAATATGAAAATAATATCATTTTTACTTGTTCAATTTATTTCTCTTGCTACATATTCGCAAAAAAATAATAATGAAAAATTAAATGTTCAAAATGTTACTATAAGTGGCATTGTTAAAGATTTAAAAAACGGAGAAACAATATTTGGGGCAAGTATTTATATAAAAGAGCTGCAAGTAGGTACATCTTCAAACGAATACGGTTTCTATTCCTTGACAATACCTGTTGGTAATTATACATTAGTTATTAGTCATCAGGGTTATAAGCTAGTAACCGATAGTATAAAGTTAGTAGAAAACATTAGCACTAATTTTTCACTTATAGAAAATAGCAAAGAATTACAAACAGTTATCGTATCTACAAACAAAAAGCGTAGCGAAATAAAAAATACCGAAATGAGTGTAAATAAATTATCGGTACAAACAATAAAGCAAATGCCAGTAGTATTTGGCGAAGTAGATATTTTAAAATCTATAATGCAATTACCAGGTGTTACTAATGCAGGCGAAGGTCAATCGGGCTTTAATGTAAGAGGAGGTTCTGCCGATCAAAATTTAGTATTACTCGACGAAGCTACTATTTATAATTCGTCGCATTTGTTTGGCTTTTTTTCTGTATTTAATGCTGATGCTATAAAAGATTTAAAATTATATAAAGGCGGAATACCAGCTAGATTTGGAGGTAGATTATCATCCGTATTAGACATTTATCAAAAAGATGGAAACAAAGAAAACTTTAAAGTACAAGGTGGTGTTGGTTTAATTTCTAGTAGACTCTTAGCCGAAGGACCATTGAAAAAAGAAAGAGGCTCATTTATTTTAGCTGGCCGTGGCTCTTATGGGCATTTGCTTTTAAAACTATCAGGCAATAAAAACGCTGCTTATTTTTATGATATTAATACCAAACTAAATTATAAAATCAACGATAAAAACAAGCTTTTTCTATCTGGCTATTTTGGTAAAGATGTTTTTGATTTAAACGGTGGTTTTATAAATACGTATGGCAATTCATTTGGAAATTTAAGATGGAATCATTTGTTTTCCGATAAATTATTTTCTAACCTATCATTAATATATAGCGATTATTACTATGGGTTAGTTGTAAATTACTTTGGTATAGAATGGAATAGTAATATCAAAAATTTTAATGTAAAATATGATTTTAAACACTATTTAACCAAAGCAACAAAACTAACTTATGGCTTAAATGCTCAATACTATACATTCAATCCGGGTAAAGTAGACCCAATCGATAATAAATCCGGAGTAGTATCTACTCAATTAGATAAAAAATATGCATTTGAACCTGCATTATATTTAGATATTGACCAAAAAATATTTAAAAAATTAACCATAAATTATGGATTAAGATATAGTATGTTTTATCGTTTGGGAAATCAAAATATTAATGTATATGCCAACAACAATGCGGTTGTATTTAACGATAATTTTAAAATTTATGAAAAAGCAAAACCTATTGGAGTAGCTAAATATGGCAAAAATGAAACCATTGCAAAATTCAATAATCCTGAGCCAAGAGTATCTATATCTTACGCATTTAACGAAAACAAATCGGTAAAAGCAAGTTATAATAGAATGGCTCAATACTTGCATTTAATTTCAAACACTAGTTCGCCAACTCCGTTAGATATTTGGGCACCTAGCGATAATTATTTTAAACCACAATTGTTGGACCAATTTGCGATTGGATATTTTCAAAACTTTAAAGATGATATTTATTCAGTAGAAATAGAATCCTTTTATAAAAAAATAAAAAACAAAGTAGATTATATAGACGGTGCTGAACTTATTGCAAACAATGCCTTAGAGCAAGTAATTTTAAATGGGAAAGCTAGAGCTTATGGATTAGAATTTATGCTGAAAAAAAATAGTGGTGCATTATCTGGTTGGATTTCGTACACCTTATCAAGAACCGAACAACAAACACAAGGCAGATCAGCAAACGAACTTGGTATAAACGAAGGCAAATGGTACAAATCTAGTTACGATAAATTACACAATTTTTCGGCAACAGTAATGTATAAAAGAAATCGAAAATGGTCTTTCGGCTCAATTTTTACGCTACAATCTGGTCAGCCAGCTACTTTCCCAAATGGGCAATATCAATATCAAGGAATAACTGTACCTAGCTATGGTTTGCGAAACGAAAATACATTGCCAATGTTTCATCATTTAGACATTTCAGCAACTTTAACACCACAAAAAAGACAATCAAAAAAATGGAAAGGCGAATGGGTTTTTAGTATTTACAACTTGTATAATCGTAGCAATGCTGCATCTATAAACTTTAAGCAAAATAAAGACTATGGTACAAATGAGGCTGTGAGATTTTCAATATTTGGCATTATGCCTGGCATAACATACAATTTTAAATTTTAATATTTTCTTGCCTGCATTTGCTTTTTATGACAACTTAAATAGCAATTATTTTAACAATAAAATTATATATCACAATACATAAAACATTATGAGTAACCTGAAAAATAAAATTTTAAATAAAGCTGTTTATATTTTTGCAGCAATATTTTTTACTAGCTGCGAAAAAGTAGTAACAGTAAATTTGAAAACTGAAGACCCACGCTTGGTAATAGATGCATCTATTAATTGGGAAAAAGGTACATTAGGCAATATACAAACAATCAAGTTGACTACCACGGCTCCATATTTCCAAAACAATATTCCGGTAGTAAGTGGGGCAAATATTACAGTTAGTAATAGCACCAACACCGTTTTCAATTTTATTGAAACAATAAATACAGGCAACTATGTATGTACAAATTTTGTACCAAACAAAAACGAAAAATATAAATTAAAAATTATTTATAATGGCGAAACTTATGTAGCCGAAGAAAAACTAATGGTTACAAATGCTTTAATAGATGTAGAACAGGCAAACGATTTAGGATTAAATAACGACGAAATTGGTGTAAAAATTAATTTTAAGGATACTATTAACCAAAGAAACTATTATTTATTTAAAGTAGATTTTGCCGAAAATGCATTTCCAGAATATCAAATTGTTGATGATCAATTTACCGATGGTGGTATTATGTCTTGGTTGTACTCTCATAAAAAATTAGGTACTGGCAAGGTGCTAAATTTTAAGCACTTTGGTATAACCGAAAATTACAACAACTATATGCGCTTACTCATAGGTGCTTCTGCAGGTGCAAACAATGGGCCTTTTCAAGTAACACCTACAAAAATAAGAGGTAACATAATTAACGAAACAAATAAAAATAACTATGCGCTTGGATATTTTAGGTTAGGAGAAACATCTACATTAAATTACACAATAAAATAAAAAATACGAAACAAATTTTTAAAACCCCTAAAATAATTGCTAGAAGATTATTTAACTAAAATATTAAAATATGTGTAAAAATAATAACACTCTTGTGCTCAGAATTGCTATTGCTGTAATTTTTTTAGTACATAGTATTGCAGGTATGTTCAATAATGGCATTAACGATTTCGGAAACCTATTTTTGAATCAAATAGGCTTTGCGCCAATTGGAGTACCGTTAGCTTGGTGTATAAAACTTACTCACCTTATTGGCGCCATATTGCTATTGGCAAATAAATTTATAAAGCCTGTTTGTATTTTAAATATTGCAATACTTGTAATGGGTATAATACTTGTACATTTTAAAGAAGGTTGGTTTGTTGTAGGCGGAGGCTCTGGAGGTGTAGAATTTAATTTTTTACTCATTTTTGTACTTATTCATCTTATGTATCCAAATGGATTTAGCAAATTAAATTTTAATAAAAATTTGTAACTTTTGTAATTGTTAAACGTACTAGTCTTATAATAAAATAGAAATATGCAATTTGGTGAAAAAGTAAACGGGTACAGCATTCCTGTACTTAACCAAAGAGAAATTAGAGCTGCTGCAGGAATGATGTTTCTTGCAACATTTATATCGTTAATGGAAATCTTGTATAGCGGAAATTTTGTCCCTATTAAATATGTTATTACAATATTTCTTATCGATTTTAGTATTCGATTATTTATCAGTACAAAATTTGCTCCAATACTAATCATTAGCCGTATGATTGTAAGTAATCAAAATCCAGAATATGTTGGTGCGGAGCAGAAAAAATTTGCTTGGTATATTGGTTTTGTACTTTCCACTACTATGTTTATATTAATGCCTATCTTAAACACTTATAGTTTTGTAACTGGTATTGTTTGTTTAATCTGTTTAATTCTTATGTTTTTTGAAACAGCATTTGGTATTTGCATAGGTTGTAAAATTTTTAAAATAATAAAAAAAGAGAAAGTACAATATTGTCCTGGCGAAGTTTGTGATCTAAAAGCAAAACAAGAAATTCAAAAAGTATCTCTATTTCAATTAGCTTTGGTTTTAATTTTTATTGCTTTTGTCCTCTTGGCATCTACTTTTTTCAATGAAAAATTAAAAGAAGAGCCACATAACTTATTTGAAACAAAAAAAACAGAACAAATAAAATAAAGAGAACTAATAACCCATAATACTCATTCAATGAATTCAAATGCGTTAGAAGATTACAAAATAAACATTAAAATAAAACTTGCACTATTGTGGTCAGCAGTTACATTAATTTATTTATATGGCGATTATTTTGAATTATATGTTCCTCAAAAAACACAAGATTTAGTTACTGGAAACAATTTGTTAAATAGTCCTACAAATTTATTTCTTGCAGCACTGTTACTTGCAATTCCTGCTGCAATGGTTATTTTTTCTATACTATTAAAACCTACTATAAACCGGATATTTAATATTGTATTTGGATTGTTTTTTACTGCCCTTACATTATTTATTGCCTTTATTTCTATTGGAGAAGTTTGGCGTATTTTTTATACTTTTTATGCAATTTTAGAAAGTACAATTACAGCTCTCATTGTTTGGTATGCTTTCAAATGGCCCAAAAAATAGAAATATATCATTAAACTTAAATCAAAACACAATATGATTTCAAACAAAAAAATAGCAAGAATTGCAGGATTGTTATATCTAGGAGTTGTAATAACTGGAGTGTTTAGTTTAATGTATGTTCCTAACAAACTAATCATTTGGGACAATGCAACATCTACATTCAATAACATTGCAAGCAATCAAACACTTTTTCGTTTAGGAATTATTAGTGGTTTAGTTTGTTATATTTTCTTTCTTTTTTTGCCACTTGTTTTGTACAAACTATTCAAAACAGTAAATGATAATTATGCAAAACTTATGATACTTTTAGCAGTTATAAGTGTACCCATTTATTTCATTAATGTTCAAAACCAATTTACTATTCTTTCATTAATTAGTCGTTCTAACATCCTAAATGGCTTATCAACGGAGCAAATCAAATCAATGGTTATGTTGTATCTTTATCAATACGAAAATGGAATGCAAATTATTCATATTTTTTCGGGGCTTTGGTTGTTTCCATTTGGGTATCTAGTTTTTAAATCAGGATTTCTACCTAAAATTTTTGGAATACTATTGATGTTAGGATGTATCGGTTACCTAATAAACTTTACAGGAAACACACTTTTCTCAAATTATTCAAAAATGGGTATTGAATCTTACCTACAATTACCTGCTAGCTTGGGAGAAATTGGAATATGTTTGTGGCTTTTGATAATGGGAGCAAAAGAAAGTAAAATATCTGTTCAGAAAATATAATTTTATCCTCATCTATAATAACATACCAAAATCAAGTAATGGAAAAGATTATTAATTTGGTCATTTAAGTTTAAACGTACTCTGAGAATTAACCTTTCAGTATATAGAAAATTTTGTGCCATGGTGCTTGTATTCGAAAGCTAACTCAGGCTATGTCTTTTAGCCATTTGGTAAATCGACAATAAAGAAAGCAGCCAGATAACTGACTGCTTTCTTTTGATTATCGTCTTACATTAACCTTATTGTTCACAAATTGCTCTACTGTAGAGCTTGCTTCCTCTTTAAATTAATAAAGGCTAAAGGGTGTTATTCCGAAAAATTACCAATCATTTTTTGCAACATTAGTCTATTTCATTTTTGCTTTTAAATTAGCATCTATAGCATCTAAAAACTCTTCGGTGTATAAATAATGGTCGCCGTGGTTTACTTTATTGCCGTGTATGCAAACTGCTAAATCTTTAGTCATTTTTCCGCTTTCTACTGTTTCTATACAAACAGCTTCAAGCGCATTACAAAAATCTATCAAGGGTTGATTGCCATCTAATTTACCTCTAAATGCAAGACCTCTTGTCCATGCAAAAATAGATGCTATAGGATTTGTAGATGTTGGCTTACCTGCTTGATGCTCTCTATAATGACGAGTTACTGTACCATGTGCAGCCTCTGCTTCCATAGTTTTTCCATCGGGTGTTATAAGCACCGAAGTCATCAAACCTAAGCTACCAAACCCTTGTGCCACAGTATCGCTTTGTACATCACCATCATAGTTTTTACAAGCCCAAACAAAGTTGCCATTCCATTTTAAGGCGCTTGCTACCATATCATCTATTAAACGATGTTCGTAGGTAATACCTGCAGCTGTATATTTTTCTTTAAATTCTGTTTGATACACTTCTTCAAAAATATCTTTAAAACGACCATCGTATTTTTTTAGTATTGTGTTTTTTGTAGAAAGGTACAAAGGCCATTTTTTGCTCAATGCCATATTAAAACAACTACGAGCAAAACCATAAATACTTTCATCGGTGTTGTACATACTCATAGCTACACCATCGCCTTTAAAATTGAATACTTCAAACACTTGTGTTTCGCCTCCGCCTTCGGGTGTAAAAGTCATGGTTAATTTCCCTTTGCCTTTTATTACCGTATCGGTAGCTCGGTACTGATCGCCAAATGCGTGCCTACCAACAATGATTGGTGCTGTCCAGTTGGTAACTAACCTTGGCACATTTTGCATTACAATTGGTTCTCTAAAAACTGTACCATCCAAAATATTGCGAATAGTTCCGTTTGGCGATTTCCACATTTGTTTCAACTTAAATTCTTCTACCCTTTGCTCATCGGGGGTAATGGTGGCGCATTTTATGCCCACACCGCAAGCTTTTATTGCATTAGCTGCATCTATAGTTACTTGATCGTTTGTTTCATCTCTATACTCCATGCCTAAATCAAAATATTGTATTGGCACTTCTACATACGGAAGTATTAATTTGTCTTTAATAAATTTCCAAATGATTCTTGTCATTTCATCACCGTCTAATTCTACTACGGGGTTGGCTACTTGTATTTTGCTCATATTGTTTATTTTTTATCTAATAATTGTTTTTGCTTGGAAAGTTTTACGTATTCTTTAAGTGCAATATTTACAGCTTCGCTTATATCTTTGGCTTTTGTAATTTCCATTACTTGATTTATCAATTTTCCATCTAAATCAATCCACATTTTCATAATTCCCAATTTAAGTAAAAATACAAAAAAGCAAAACGAATTTACAATAAATATATTCGTGCATTCGTGGCTAGAATGAACTTACAAATTCTTAATTATCTCATCGGCAAACTCATCTGTTTTTAATAACTTACCCTCTTTCAATAAATTATAAAAATCTATCGTTACTGTTTTGTTGCGTATGGTTTTGCCAACTGCATTTGTAATCATATCAGCAGCATCTCTCCAACCCATATACTCCAACATCATTACACCACTCAATATAACCGACGATGGATTCATGGTATTTGTATTGGCAAACCTTGGAGCAGTACCATGTGTAGCCTCAAATACTGCATGGCCAGTAAGGTAATTTATATTAGCACCTGGCGCAATACCAATACCACCAACTTGTGCAGCCAATGCATCACTAATATAATCGCCATTAAGATTTAGTGTAGCTATTACCGAATAATCTTGTGGTGCCAACATAGCTTGCTGCAAAAAGTTATCAGCAATGGCATCTTTTATTATTACTTTACCACCAATAGCGCTTATTTTCATTTCTTCGTTTGCTACAGCTTCGCCACTTGCAGCTTTGGTTTTTTCCCATTGTTGCCATGTATATACTTGTCCTCCAAATTCTCTTTCGGCAAGCTCGTAACCCCAGTTTTTAAAAGCACCTTCAGTATATTTCATAATATTACCTTTGTGCACTAGTGTTACACTTGGCTTTTTGTTTTCTATAGCAAATTTAATTGCGGAGCGTATCAACCTTTCACTACCATCTTTACTTACAGGTTTTATACCTAGTGATGTAGTTTCCGGAAAACGAAATGCTTTTACACCCATTTCATCTACCAAAAAGTTTAATAATTTTGTTGCCTCAGGTGTGCCAGTCATAAACTCTATACCAGCATAAATATCTTCGGTATTTTCTCTAAAAATAGTCATGCTTACTTTTTCGGGCTGCCACATAGGGCTTGGTGTACCTTCAAAATATTTTACAGGGCGTAAGCACACATACAAATCAAGCTCTTGCCTAAGTGCTACATTTAAACTTCTTATTCCACCACCAACTGGTGTGGTAAGCGGTCCTTTTATGCTCAATAAATATTCTTTAAAAGCATCCATAGTTTCCTCAGGCATCCAACTACCAGTAGCTTTAAATGCTTCTTCGCCAGCAAGCACTTTAAGCCATTCTATTTTCTTTTCGCCTTTGTATGCTTTTGCAATTGCTGCATCAAATACTCTTACACTTGCTGCCCAAATATCGGGCCCAATGCCATCGCCTTCTATAAACGGTATCGTAGGGTTATTAGGCACTGTAAGCGTACCGTTTTGCATGGTTATTTTGTTCATTAGTTTTGAGATTTTAGAATTGACTATTGAGATTAGTTTATTATAATTTAATGATTTCTTTTGTTTTATTTTTTTTTCAGCATTTGTATTTCATGGCATCATCGTTGCGTCGCACACTTCAACGGCATACCATTGCTCATCATTTTTTTTGATTACTCTTGACCTTATATTTATAACCTCAAGCTTAATTTTGTGTTGCAAAAGTAAAACAATATATTTTAATTTTTATGTTTCTAAAAAGGGTAAAAAGCAAAGAAGCAAAGAAAATAAATACATTGCGTACTTTGTTTTCTTTGCTTCTTTGTGCGAAAATGTTTTTTTAGACTAATTATCGCCTTAGCCTAAAATTACAAGTAATATTATATAGTGTTAATGTGGGTGGTGGACCAGTTATAACACCACTAAAGTTGCCTGCTATATATTGGCCAACTGCACCATACTCAGTAATATTTACACCTATTGGGGTATTAATTGTAGAGTTATTAGGAATTGTTGGTGTTGAAAATGAGTTTAAATTTTGAACAGAACCTACAGCAATACCAACATTGGTAAAACTAAAATTTGAAGGTGTTGTAGTATTAGAAGGAGGAATACGATTTGCTCTTACATAATTAACTGGAGCCGTAGTACCTTGGCTCCAAATGTATAAACTGTCGGTTGGAAATGTGTAATTAATTGCTACACTATTTACTGTAATATTTACATATTCCGATGTAGATATGCCACAGGCTTGTATAGTAGGTATATTATTTACTCCACTCACAATAGGGTAAACAACATTATTACTTTGTTGTGCCGCAGTTATATCTTCTGCTACAAAATTAATATTATTAGCAGCAGCACTGCAGCGTATTTGGTTTATTGAATATGTGCCTGTAGCTGATAAATTATATCTTGAAAAAACATAACCATTTTGCAAAATAATATAGCCATTTGTAACAGGTGCATTACTACAATTTGTAACGCTACCATTTATTGTAGCCAAATTTGTAGTTGTATTTATTACTACATTACCATAAGTTATATTTGTATTTGTAGTATTAAACGTTTGCGAAAAAGCGGCTGTGTTGCATGTGTAATTACCAAAAACTTCTAACAATAAATTTGCATTGTTTGGCACAGCACCATTTACATAGCCTGCTTCATTTGTACAGCCACTAGCTGCATTATTGGGGTTACTTACCATCGATATTTTTACTACTGCATTTTGCACTGGTAGCCCCGCAGTATTTACAACAGTGCAATTAAATTGTACATAATTATTTGGCACATCGCAATTCCAAAAGCTAAAATGTGCTACATCGCCTACATAGGTATTTCCTACTTTTGTGGCAGTGCCTTCTTCCTTCCAAAGGGCCAAGTTTTCATCGAAATGCCATAATGGTATAGTAGCTGGCGCATTAGCCAAAATACTTGTAGGTATTGGCATTGAGAGTGTAGCTTTTTTGCCATTGGCTATTTGTAACAATTCGCCAGCAGAGCCTACCAACTCTACTGCTGCCATTCCATAAGTAGTTAATAATTTTAATGCACCAGAGGCATCTTTTCCTCTAAGGTCGCCAGGCATTATGCTGTTTAAATCGGTAGCTGTAGGGTTTAGCCATTGTGCCAATACACTTACAGTACCAGCATAAGCAGCATTGGTAATTGCATTTTTAACCCCACCTGCAGGAAAAATAATTTTCATACCGCCAACTAAAGTAACATCGCCTCCTGTAGTAGCGTTTACGGTACCTACATTTATTTTTGGCAAAAGTTTTATTCTAAAAAAACTTGGCTTTGCGTCGTTAGCTATCCATGTTTTTATGCCTTTAAAATAGCCAGGTTTTACAACGGTTACAAATGCTGCATTTTTTACAAGCTCAGCATTATTTATTTCAAAATAACCATATTTATCTGTTATAGTTGTTTTAGCACCTGCGGTTACTGTAGCGCCCTGTACTGGCAAATTATTTTCGTTTGTTACAAAGCCACTAGTACTTGTAAGCATGGTTGCTACAAGGTTGTTGCTATCTGTTGGTGCTATAGTATCTGATAAAATACTTTTTTGACAAGAAAAAAGTAACAAACTAATAGCTACAAAAAAGGCAAAATGTATTGTTTTAAGTTTATTCATTTTCGTAAAGTTAATATTTCAGAAAAAAAGTATTTCAATATTATAGATTACATCAAATTGCTTTGTGTTGCCTTGCCTAAAAATTTAAAGAGCAGTTTACCCATTCATCATCAAACTTTAAACCTTCGTATTTTTTATAAAAATTAATTGCAGGCTCATTCCAATCGAGCACTTGCCACACAAGGCCATTGTAATTTTTTGTTTTACATTCTTCTATAAGTTTATCCATCAAAAGTTTGCCCACACCTTTGCCACGCATGGTATCGGTTACTAATAGGTCTTCTAAATACATTCGTTGGCCTTTCCAGGTGCTATAGCGTATGTAGTAGAGTGCAAAGGCAATTACTACACCATTATTTTCGGCTACAAAAGCCTCCCACACAGGTTTTGAGCCAAAGCCACTTTCTATAAAGTGATCTATGGTTACCGTTACTTCATTGGGTGCTTTTTCGTAATTGGCTAGCTCTTGTACAAGTTTCATAATGGCTGGGCAATCTTCTTTGGTGGCTTTGCGTATTTGCATATTTAATACTTTTTGTTTTACAAAAGGGTACAATGAGTACAATTTCTTTTTTGCTACATTGAAAAACAAATGTTGATGGGCTGCTTGATAGCAGTGGAAATACTTTTGTGAGAGCTTGTCCGACCATTAGCGGAAACGAACAAAAGATTGTAACGGATAGCCAAAACTGCTGTTTATTTTTGCAATTGGCTCAGAGCCCACAAATAATTAAATTCTAATTATGATCTATCATTTGTAAGGTAATGCCATAGCCTTTGTAATTTTGACCTGGTTGATATTCCCAATTTAAAAAATTACGGTAAACCAAGCCTATACCAGCGGCGTACACATCTTGACTAAATGTTTTAGATGCTATATTTGTGGCTGCAGTAACAGGCAAGTTAGTAGATACATCTCTTTGATTTATGGTAATTGTGTTTGCTAAATTAAATGAGCCAATTTGTTTGCTTTGTCCAACTTTTTCGTAGGTATAATCCCAATCGGCAAGGTATTGGTTATCGTTGTTTGATGTAACGTCTATTGCCGAATTTCCTTTCCATGTATTACCTTCGGCAATGGGTAACGTTAGTTTAAAATAACGCAAATTGTTTTCTACAAATTCGTAGGTATTGCCTGTGTTTATGGCCATAAAAGTATTGTCGGGTGCAAATACACCCGCTGGTATGGTACGTATGTAACGTACTATACGAAAGGCTTTTCGGCCAATGTTGTCTGTTAAAGTATCGGCTGTAAGGTATTTTACTTCGTACAAGCGATGGATTGGTATAGTACCAAAATTGGTATAAACCAACGAATCTAACCCATAGGTAATATACTTACCAATAGTAAGTGGGGCATAATCGCCTAAAGGAATTATTGCAAGTTGGTCGGTTTCTTTTTTACAAGAAAATAAAATGGTAGTTATAATTAGTGTTGTTAATATTTTTTTCATTTTTTACTTTTTTGTAAAATGCTTTTTATAAAGATACTATTTTTATGCAAAAGGTTGCTTTTAGGCAAAAAACTATGAATATCCTCAATTTGGAATAGAATAGATACATTGCCCAAAAAACCTCACCCCAAAATCACTGCAAAGGATAGGAAACTGGAAGATTTAAGCAAAGAAGGTATTAAAAAGGCTATCTGATTTGCAGTTTTTTATTTTCGTAACAAATAGCCATTTAATAATCTATATATCTCTTTGTATTACTCCGCCACCTATTACATCATTACCTTCGTAAAAAACAGCACTTTGCCCTGGTGCAATGCCTTTTACGTTTTCGTAAAATTTTACGGCTACCCCATTTTGACTTGCGTATAAATTTGCTAATGCGCCTTTGTCTTTGTATCTAATTTTTGTGGTAGCTTCTATACCGTCGGTTATGCCATCGTATTTCATCCAGTTTATTCCTGTTACTGTCATGTGGGTTTTGTTGAGTGCATCTTCGTCGCCTAATACTACTGTATTGGTTTCGGGTATTATTTTGGTTACAAATGCCGGTTTGCCAAGGGCTATATCTAAGCCTTTGCGTTGCCCTACGGTGTAAAATGGGTAACCTTTGTGCTTACCTAAAATATTGCCATTTGTATCTATAAAATTACCGCCGTTTACTTTTTCTTCTAAGCCTTCTACTTTTCGTTTTAAAAAACCTCTGTAATCGTTATCGGGCACAAAACATATTTCGTAGCTTTCGCTTTTTTTTGCAAGCTCAGGGTAGCCAAAGTCGTGCGCCATTTGGCGTATAGCCGTTTTGTGGTAAGTGCCTAATGGCAATAAAGTACGAGCCAGCAAATCTTGCTGCAAGCCCCACAGTGCATAGCTTTGATCTTTGGTATCATCTAACCCTTTGCTAATAAAATACCTGCCATTTGTATGTTTATGTACTTGAGCATAATGACCTGTGGCAATAAAATCGCAACCGAGTGCATCGGCTCTTTTGAGCAATGCACGCCACTTTATATGTGTATTGCACATTACACAAGGGTTTGGTGTACGGCCAGCTATATATTCTTCTACAAAGTTTTCTATTACAAAGCCACCAAATTCTTCTCTTATATCTAAAATAAAATGAGGAAAGCCATGCTGTACTGCAGCTTGTCGTGCATCGTTAAAACTATCTAAATTACAACAGCCAGTTTCTTTTTTGCCGGTATTGCCTCCACCGCTGGTTTCATAATCCCATGTTTTCATGGTAATACCAATAACTTCGTAACCTTGCTTGTGCAGCATAAGCGCCGCTACAGTACTATCTATACCGCCACTCATAGCCATTAAAACTTTGCCTTTGCTCATGGTGCAAAATTAGTACTTAGTAATGAGATTTGGGTATTGAGATTTGAGTATTAAGTTTTTGGAGCATGTGCATTTATACTTTACTTGTCATCTGCTCCCCGCTATTCATTACTGCCGCCTTATCAGTCGGCATACATTGCTATCGGGGCTAGGTTCATCATTAAATCGTTAATGGACATTGATTGTGTTTTGTTGTTTTAAAAAGCTATTCTTAAACATTAAAAAACAATTCATAAATTTGCAAACAATTATTTTTTTATTATTAATTATTAATTATTAATTATGAATTATGAATTATAATAATGAATGAAGAATGAGGAATAACGAAAAACGAAAACATTTAACGAATAACTTTTAACACCAAAACCAATGGGAAGAATATTTGAAGTACGAAAAGGCGCCATGTTTGCACGCTGGGATAAAATGGCAAAAGATTTTACCCGTATTGGAAAAGAAATAGCTATAGCAGTAAAAGCTGCTGGCCCAGAGCCCGAAAACAACCCTGCACTTAGGCGTTGTTACTTAAATGCTAGGGCTTGCAATATGCCAAAAGATAGAGTGGAAGCTGCTATAAAACGAGCCATGGGTAAAGATATTAGCAGCTACGACGAAATGGTGTATGAAGGTTATGCACCTCATGGTGTGGCTATATTGGTAGAAACCGCCACCGATAATTCTACCCGTACTGTAGCCAACGTACGTATGCATTTTACCAAAGCTAAAGGCGCATTGGGCACAAGTGGTAGTGTTGCATTTACATTTACAAGGCTTGGCGAATTTAAAGTAAAAGCCAACGGACAAAATATAGATGATCTAGAATTGGAATTTATTGATTTTGGATTGGAAGAAATTGGCGAAGATGAAGCTGGCAACATTGTAATACGTGCAGCCTTTTCCGAATTTGGCACAATGAACAAAGCTATAGAAGATAAAGGCTTAGAACTTATTAGTGCAGAGCTTACTCGTATTCCTGGCACATTGGTAGATTTGAATGAAAACGATGCTAACGATGTTTTAAAATTGGTAGATCATTTGGAGCAAGATGAAGATGTGCAAAAAGTATATCATAATTTAAGATAAAACTCTGTACAATTAATGCTACATATCAAAGAAAAAGCAGTATAAAAAATAGTTTTTTAGGGTTAAATAGCTATTTTTTATACTGCTTTATTTTACACTAAAAAGGCGTGCCGTGGGTTTGTTTTACTAACCATGATATGGTTTTATTAAATGGCTCCATACATTGTATAAATAAATTAGTAACCCAAGTTTTTCCAAAAAAATTTTGAATTATTCTACCAGCATACATTCTATTTGAAAATGCATTTTCCCATTCTTTTTGATACGCAAATTCCATTTTATTTCGAGTAATTTTTGATTCCAAAAAAAGTTCAATCTGCTTAAAAGCAATTTTACTGCTATGCAAAGCCATGCTCATTCCATTGCCACACAAAGGTGTAATCATACCAGCTGCATCGCCTAGCATTAATATATGATTTGCAACTGTTTCTTTTTTATCGAAACTTATTTGAGCTATTGTACAAGGCTGCTCGAAAAGAAACGTAGCATTTTCAAAAATACTTTTTAAAGCTTTATTTTTATACAAAATATTTTCTTCTAATAATTTTATAGAATTATTATTTTGTTTTAATTGTTTTGCAGTAGTTAAGTAACAAAGGCAATACTTATTATCTTCTATTTTAGAAATGCCACAGTATCCATTTTTAAAATTATGTAACGATATTAAATTGCTTGGCAAATTGGTTTGTACATGATATTTAATGCCGATATAATTATTTAATTTATTCCTTTTTTTAATTGCAAAATTTCTATTCCATTTTATATCCAAATTGCTTCGTTTTCCAAAACTACCTGCTACTATTTTTGCCTGTATGTTGTGTAAGGATGTTGTTACAGAAAAAATATTATTATCAAATGTTACATCATCTACTTTTGTGCTTTGTTGTACTTGTACACCAAGCATTTTTGCAATTTTAAATAGATCATTATCCAATAAATATCGGCTAATGCCAAACCCTCCTAGTAGCAAATTAGTTTCAATCATTTTACCATTGGGTGCAGTTATATTTAATTTTGTAATTAATGGTAAATTTAATGTCTTTAGTTGCAGTCCAAGGCTTTCTATAAAGTCCCAACTTTCCATACTTACATATTCGCCACATACTTTGTGAAAAGGGTAGGTTTCTTTTTCAAACAAGATAACATCATAACCAGCTTTAGCAGATTGTATAGCTAATGCAAGCCCAGCAAGCCCGCCACCTACTATTGCAATATCATATATTTTATTTTTAGTCAATTTGTTTTATTTATATGTATCACAAGCCACCTAAAAGCCCATGCCCATTTTGTTTTTGAAATTGCCATATTTGTATTGGTAAATACTTCTTTTAATTCATTTTTTTTAAACCCCCTTAATACTGATATTGGTGCATCATTTTTAACTAAATAACTTTTAGAAAAAATAGCAGTTAAAATTTTTATTGTATAATAGGCAAGCCAATGTCTATGTAAATCATTTATAAAGAACCCAATACTGGCATTATTTTTTAGCCACTCATTCATTCCTTTTAATTCTTCATTAGCAAAATGATGACAAAACAAAGAAGAAAATATAATATCTGGTTTCTCTGGAAATTCTGTGAGTTTGTAATCGGAACAAATAAAAGATACATCTTTTTCATTTATTCTACTTTTTGCAAATGCAATACAATGTTCATTTATATCTACTCCTACAAAGCAGGCCGATACCTTATTCTTTTTACACCATGCATGTAATACATTCAAATTATCTCCTCCACCACACCCAATTTCACAAACAACTAATTTTTTATTTGGCAATAAATATTTACCCTGTTTTAAGATATTTCGCAACCCATTTACGGTAATTTTATGCCCTCCAAGATATTTGTTTATAAAGTCTAACTCTTTCATATTTTGCTTTATATCTTCAAACAAAATATTGTCACAATCTAATAACTCTTTTTGATTTGATCTATTTTTAAAACTAAGCATTGGGTGTTACTATAAAAGTTTCCATGGTTAAGCCTGGTCCAAAAGCTGCTCCAAAAATATTTTTATTCTCATTTTTATACGCATTACTCTCTAAGGAGTGCATTATATTTTTTAATACAAATAATATTGTTGGCGACGACATATTACCATAATTTTTTAACACATCGTAGCTTTCGTTTAATTCGCTGTTATTTAATTTCAAGCTTTTACAAATGGTGTCCAATATTCTTTTTCCACCTGGGTGTATGCACCAATGCGAAATACTTTTAATATCAACATCGTTTTTTTGTAAAGCATTTGTTACCAATTGCTCAAAATCTTTTTCAATCAAGTTGGGTACATATCCACTTAGTGTCATCAAAAAACCCGATGATGATAATTGCCAACTCATATCTTTTTTCCCATTTGGTATTACTTCCGAATAAAATCCTTTTAAAAATAATCCTTTGTTGCTGTTACTATCGGCTGTAACTAATACAGCCGCTGCACCATCACTAAATAACATGCTTGCTGTTAAATTATCTTCTGTAGCTTCATTCTGAAAATGAAGTGTACATAATTCAGTACATACAATAACCACTTTTGCATTGCATTCATTTTTACAAATTGCATCAGCCATTTTTAATGCATGTATAGCTGCATAGCACCCCATAAAATTTACGGAAGTTCTGTAAATACTTCTAGGCAAATTCATCAATTCTATTATCTCTAAGTCGAGCCCAGGTGCACTCATACCAGTACAACTTACTGTAATTAAATGTGTAATATCTGATGCTACTTCATAAGTATTTATACAATCGTTTATTGCATTTACTGATAATTTTGCCGCATGGTATTGATACCACTGCATCCGTTTTTCTAACGACGGAAAATTTTCATTTTTGATACTTTTAGGATAAAACTCCCATTTATTTTGCTCTACACTATAATCAACAATAGTAGAATATCTAGTATTAATACCACTTTTATTATACAAAAAATTTAGTTTACGTGTATCGTCGTTATTCAAGGAATAAACCTGCTGCATAAAATGCAAAATGCTTTTTTGCTCATGCTTATGCTCTGGTATAGCTGTAGCTATTGAAATTATTTTACTCAAAAATTTGTAAGATTAGTAGTGTTATGAATGCTAGGTTTGTACAAATAGATGCGATCAAATTCATACGCATAGTATTTTTAAAGTTGGCTTCATCGGTATTTGCCCATACTTTTTTTGCCCAAATAAAAAAACTTATGAGCACTGGTATAAAAAACAATTGCATAATAAAAAAACTATTTTGTTGCAAAGTACTAAAAAACCAAAAAGCCAAAACAGCAAATGAAAATGTATAAATAATTGCTGTAAAAATAAATGTTCCTTTATAACCAAGCAAATAACTGATTGTTGTAACTCCGTCATTTTTATCTGCTTGGTGCTGGTATATTTGTGTAAGCGGATAAAAACCTCCTATTAACAATGCCGAAGCTAATATTGGTAAAAAGGGAATTTGAAAACTCTTATTCGTACTTACTCCATAATAAACCAATGCAAATGTAAAAGCACCTTGAAAAAAAACTACAGTTAAAAATCCAATGATTGAATATTTTTTCAATCTTATACCTCTATAACTGTATGCTTTAGAAACTAAGATATAAATTAATACACCCACCGCAAAATGGAAATTTATAAGCAAACTAAATAAAATAGCAACAATATCCATTATCATTGTTGCATAATACAACTGCATAGTTGGTTGCATTGGATTTTTTATACCCCCAATAGATGTTTCATCTTTATCCATATACGAATTATAGCCATTACTTGCTGGGTAAACTAAAATATGTAAAATAAAAAAAACAAGTATTGCATCAAATATACAAATATCTATAACTTGACTTAAAGCAAACCAAAAAATAGGCATTAAAAAAAAAGAAAAATGAAATCGAAGTAGTTGTATTGTAGATTTTTTTATCACTATGGAAATATACAATATAATTAAACAAATTGATTTTGAAATAAGGAAAATAATCAATTTTAAACAAACAACGGGCTATCTTTTCAGATAGCCCGTTGAAAATTTATTTGATAAATTATAGTTTGTTTTTAGAAAACCATAACCGACCCTGTATTTATTCTATTACCATTAGCTGTTAATACATCTACTCGGTAAATACCTCTTCCAAAACCACTCAAATCTACATTCATAGATTGGTATGGTGTGCTTGCTCCAAAGGTTTGCGTAAATACTCTTGCTCCTTTTTCGTCAAATATATTTACATAGGTTGGTGCATTTCCTGCATTATAATATCTTACTTGGAATTGACCACTATTTGGACTTGGATAGATAAACAATTTATTTGTAGTTACAGAATCTGTAATTAATATTGATGCTGGTGTTGATACACCATTGCTTACACAACCATTTACATCGCTTACTCTTACTGTGTACGTTCCTAATTTATCTATATCTACTACTGTTTTGTTTAAGGTAGCTCCTGTAACTAATACTCCATTTTTATACCATTGGTATGTAGATGCTGCATTTGGCGATACCGCTGCTGTTAATGTAGATGTTAAACCTGGGAATAACTTCGTAATTGGTGCTGCGCTTATTGTAACTACGGGTGTAGGGTTTACGGTAAGTGTACCTGCGCTTGATGTTAAAGTTGTTGTACATCCTGTAGATGATACCAATACTCTGTATTTATTGCCACTCATAGCTGTTGTTACTCCTGTTTGTACTAATGTAGCACTGGTAGCTCCTGCTATATTGCTATAGGTAGCCCCCGCATCGGTACTTACTTGCCATTGGTAGGTTAAGCTTGTGCCTCCTGTTAGACCTGTAATTGCAAAGGTATTGTTTAAACCTGCACATAATGTTGCATTTGATACTGATAATGTACCTGCTGCTGGTGCATTCATAGTTACTGGTATTATTAATGGATTGCTCGGACATGGACCATCGGTAACTACTACACTATAATTATTTACTCCAGTAGCAGTTGGTTTTACATAAACTGTATTTATTGCTGTACCTGTATATGGTACTGTAGCTGCTGCATCGGTATATATTGTGCCTGTTGGCCCTGTATATACTCCTGTTGCTGGTGATCCTAATACATAGTTCACTGTTATTGACCAGTTTGCCAAAGCTCCTGCATCTGGAGCAAAACCATCATACATTGCTAATGTCCAATTGCCAGATGCTGCTGCTGCAGTAGTTGGTAAAAAGCCTAACCATGTAGTGCCTGTAGGTGCAAAACCTGTAGGACCTCCAGGACCATTTGTGCCAATTCCTGCTGCTGTTACTAAATCGGCTTTAAATGTTCCTGTAAATGGACTAACTGCTGTACCTAAAGACGCTGTACCTGTAGAACTTATTACTGTATTGGTAAATACAGAAGTAGCTCCAGGACCACCTGTAACACCTAAATAATAATTTAAATTTATTACATTTCCGTTAGGTGCTTTTAAGGCCATTACTAAATCTCCAAACCATTGGTGTGTTCCACTCATTCTTACACTTACGCCAGTAACTGTAGCTCCTGCTGGTACTACCACTGGTAATACGTTGCTTATTCCTGCTACCGAACCATCTGGTATCGCTATTGGGGTTGGGTAACTTGAATTAACTGTTACACTTCCTGGGCTTGGTGATGCTATATTGGTTATTGTTAACTGCTGTACCCCTCCTTGGCATAATAATGCACTTGTAGGTGTTACTACTGCTGTTATTGGGTTTACTGTAAGCGTTGCTACTGTAGTTACATCGGGTGATGTACATGCTCCCGAAAATAAAACTCGGTATTGATACCCACTAAGTGCTCCGGTAACGCCAGTTAAATTTAATGTAGCTGATGTAGCGCCTGCTATATTTGTCCATAAACTTCCTACAACCGTAGATTTACTTTGCCATTGGTACGCTGGTATACTGCCTGCTGCTACTACGCTAAAGCTTGCATTGCCTCCACATACTGCGGTAGCATTGGCTGGTGCTGTAGTAATGGTTACTGGTATACATGGTACTATGTTTACATTGTAATCTTCTACTTCGCCAAATGTACTTGTTTGTGTACAAGGCATAGTTGCTGTAACTGCTGTATTATATTGTACTCTTACTCTCATACGAGTAGTACCTAATAATGCTGTAGCAGGAATAATAATATTGTTGCTAATTGTAGCACCATTTGCACTTCCTAAATATGTAAATTCCGACACTTCAAAAGTTCCATTTTGGTTGTAATCGATCCATACGCCAACATGCTCTGTACCTCCTGGACCTACTGTTACACTAATAGGGTTTGTAGCTCCCGAAATTGCGTTTGGTGCAGGTAAAGCTGTATAGTTAGAATACCCAGCAGTACATGTAGTGCCAGAAGTGTTATTTAAAGTGCCAAAAGTTACGTTAGCTATTCTATCGTCTAAATTGCAATTTATGGCAGAAGGAGTGCAATAGCACCCTGTGGACATAGATACTTGCACTGGTGTTGAGTTTCCAGTATTTGTACCACAAGTTACTACACATCTATAATGAGTAGTAGCTGCAAGACTGTAAGTTAATGTAGCATTAGTAGCTCCAGCAATATTTGTCCATGGTCCAGTTGTAGAAGCTCCAGATTGCCATTGATATGTAACACCAGTACCAGTTGTTGGTGTTGCAAGTGATAAATTAAATGGCAAACCTGGGCAAATAGCTGTAGCCGATGCTAATGTAGCACCAGGAGCTGGCGTGCCTGTACAAGCTGTACCACCTGTAGATGTGTAGTTTATTTTAAAATTAAGATCTACAGGTACTGCTACACCCGCAGGAGTTCCTGCATCGGTTAAAGCAGTATAAGCAGCAGCTCCATTCTGCTGTAATGCATTATAACCTGGTTGTGTTCTTGCACCAAAAATTTCGCTAAATATATTAAAAGTATTAGTAGGAGCTGTTACATTCCACTCTACCCAATACGTTCCAGCTGTTAGTACAGCTGCTGTTCCAAATACAACTTTTTGCTCAGTTACATTAAGTGTAGCAGCAAAAGGTGCAGTTGTTGGATTTGCAGAGCTTGTAATAACTTGTACATTTGCTGGTGCGCTAGATGAGTAAACATTTGTAGCTAAGTTACCAAAAACTACAGTACCACCTGCTAAAGGGCTACCATTACGAATAGCTACTCCTATAGCCGTTGGTGTACTTGCTGTAATTTGAATGGTGTAAAAAGACATTCCACTAATTGTCCATGTTTCGCCAGCAGGTACAGTAAAATTATCTGCTGCTTTAAATGCTCCACTACAGTTATAGGCTAACGATGCATTAGCAGTTATATTATTACCAATATTGTTCATCATTTCGTGCCACTGTACACCTGCAGGTGCTGCTGCACCAGCTTTATTTATAGTGCCAGTACCCATATTTCCATTAAAATATGTTTGAGCATTTAACGAAAAAGTAAATGCGATTATAAATGAAAATATCATTGCTACTCTTGATAGCCAATTTTCATTTCTTTGTTGTGTAATTTTTTTTTGCATAAATTTTTATTTGAATTTAAAAAATAAAGTAATTAAAATAATTTTACTTACTTTTTTTGTTGTTTAATGCACGAGCTTCAGATGAAGTAGATAATGCAGCTTCGCTAATTGTAGGAGAAAATTCTGCTTCTCTTTTTCTTGCATCTTGCAGTTTTTTAGCCTCTGAAGTTTTGCTCGACACATCTGTATTAGTTGTTTTAAGCTTAGACTTTGTTTTGCCAGATTGAGCAGAAGCTGAAAAAATAGCTAACAAAACCAACATAGATAGTAGTGTTTTTTTCATAATTGTTAAATTTAAATTAAAAATATTTGCATAAATATACATATAACCAACCATAAAATTAAAAAATAATTTGCATTCAAAACAAAAATTACATTTTCTTAAACAAACAACGGGCTATCTTTTCAGATAGCCCGTTGTTTGTTTATTTGATAAATTATAGTTTGCTTTTAGAAAACCATAACCGACCCTGTATTTATTCTATTACCATTAGCTGTTAATACATCTACTCGGTAAATACCTCTTCCAAAACCACTCAAATCTACATTCATAGATTGGTATGCTGTGTTTGCACCAAATATTTGCGTAAATACTCTTGCTCCTTTTTCGTCAAATATATTTACATAGGTTGGTGCATTTCCTGCATTATAATATCTTACTTGGAATTGACCACTATTTGGACTTGGATAAATAAACAATTTATTTGTAGTTACAGAATCTGTAATTAATATTGATGCTGGGGTTGATACACCATTGCTTACACAACCATTTACATCGCTTACTCTTACTGTGTACGTTCCTAATTTATCTATATCTACTACTGTTTTGTTTAAGGTAGCTCCTGTAACTAATACTCCATTTTTATACCATTGGTATGTAGATGCTGCATTTGGCGATACCGCTGCTGTTAATGTAGATGTTAAACCTGGGAATAACTTCGTAATTGGTGCTGCGCTTATTGTAACTACGGGTGTAGGGTTTACGGTAAGTGTACCTGCGCTTGATGTTAAAGTTGTTGTACATCCTGTAGATGATACCAATACTCTGTATTTATTGCCACTCATAGCTGTTGTTACTCCTGTTTGTACTAATGTAGCACTGGTAGCTCCTGCTATATTGCTATAGGTAGCCCCCGCATCGGTACTTACTTGCCATTGGTAGGTTAAGCTTGTGCCTCCTGTTAGACCTGTAATTGCAAAGGTATTGTTTAAACCTGCACATAATGTTGCATTTGATACTGATAATGTACCTGCTGCTGGTGCATTCATAGTTACTGGTATTATTAATGGATTGCTCGGACATGGACCATCGGTAACTACTACACTATAATTATTTACTCCAGTAGCAGTTGGTTTTACATAAACTGTATTTATTGCTGTACCTGTATATGGTACTGTAGCTGCTGCATCGGTATATATTGTGCCTGTTGGCCCTGTATATACTCCTGTTGCTGGTGATCCTAATAAGTAATCAATAGTTAACGACCAGTTTTGGAAAGTTGTAATATCACCTCCTCCCCAAATATCAGCCATAGCTAATGTCCAAACTCCAGATGGAGTAGTAAGCAATGAATTCCATGATGCTGTACTTGGCACAAATCCTGTTACATTAGGTGTAATACCTGATACTGTTATTGTACCTGCATCAGCCTTGTAATTGCCGGTATGAGTACTAGCAGGACTTGAGGATGTATGTAACGGTGTAGTAAATGCTGAACCAATTACTGTATTCACAAAAGAACCTCCTCCAGATGCATTACCATTGGTAACTGATAAATTATGGCTTAAATTTAAAATTTGATTATTTGGTGCTTTCAAATTAACATTTAAATCTCCTACCCAAGTGCTTGCAACGTTCAATTTTACACTAGCTCCTATAACAGTAGCACCAGCTGGTAATGCAGGAATTGTGATGGTAGTATTTACACCTGCAGGATTATCGTCTGGTACATTCATATTTAATGTAGCAGAATTAACTGTTACA
The DNA here is from genome assembly GCA_013141435.1 of Ferruginibacter sp. Taxonomy (GTDB): domain Bacteria; phylum Bacteroidota; class Bacteroidia; order Chitinophagales; family Chitinophagaceae; genus Ferruginibacter. Next base: position 17,510 of record JABFQZ010000020.1, on the reverse strand, counting down.
CTTCCTGGGCTTGGTGATGCTATATTGGTTATTGTTAACTGCTGTACCCCTCCTTGGCATAATAATGCACTTGTAGGTGTTACTGCTGCTGTTATTGGGTTTACTGTAAGCGTTGCTGCTGTAGTTACATTGGGTGATGTACATGCTCCCGAAAATAAAACTCGGTATTGATACCCACTAAGTGCTCCGGTAACGCCAGTTAAATTTAACGTAGCTGATGTAGCGCCTGCTATATTTGTCCATAAACTTCCTACAACCGTAGATTTACTTTGCCATTGGTACGCTGGTATACTGCCTGCTGCTACTACGCTAAAGCTTGCATTGCCTCCACATACTGCGGTAGCATTGGCTGGTGCTGTAGTAATGGTTACTGGTATACATGGTACTATGTTTACATTGTAATCTTCTACTTCGCCCCAAGTAAAGTTACCACATGGTACCATATTGGCTGCGGTACCAAACTCACGTACTTGTACTCTCATACGAGTAGTACCTAATAAAGCTGTAGCTGGTATTACTACATTACCCACTTGGGTATTTGGACCAGTTACTGATGCAGGTGATATAAATACTCTTTCGGCTGGGTGTTGGAAAGTGCCATCTTGGTTTAAATCTATCCAAACGGCAACCATATTGCCCCAGTTACCATTACAAGTACCTACTTGTACTGATATTGGGTTGGCTGCTCCTTGAATAACATTTGGTGCAGCTGGAGCACCAGTTCCAGAAGTGTAGTTAGCATACTGCTTTACTACTGAACCAAAACCAGGACCAACTGAAGTACAAGTAGATGTATTATTTAATGTGCCTAAGGTTACATTAAGTATATCTTCGTCAGCTGGGTCGGTGGCTGTGTTGGCACAATAACAGCCGGAAGCAGGGGTTAAAGCTACTTGTACTCCATTTGAAGCACCAGTATTTGCACCACAAGTTACATTACACCTATAAAAACCACCAGTAGAAACGGACGATGAGTAAGTGTTATTTGTTGCACCACCTATATTTGTCCATGGGCCAGTTAAAGAAGTGCCCGATTGCCATTGATAAGTAACACCTATGCCAGTAGTAGCATTTTGTAATGATAAACTAAACGGAACACCTAAACAACCGGTTGTAATAGTAGATAAGGTGTTTCCTGGAGCTGGAGTGCCTGTACAAGGGGCACCAGATGCAGTATAAGTAATATCAAAAGGCATAGCTTGCGGGCCAGCTGGTGTACCGTCTAAAATTGCTGCCCATGTATTACCTGCTATAGTGTGTTGTAAAGCATTATTACCAGCTTGTGTTGTAGTACCAACTACAGTTACAGCTGGTGAGAAATTGCTAGACGCTACAACAATAGGATTATGTTGCCATTCTATCCAATAAGTACCAGCTGTTAAAACAGTAGCTACAGTAGCTTCTATTTTCCAAATATGTCTAGTAGTACCCGATGGATTAGCTGGTGTTGGAAAAATACGGTACATAGCCGCAGATGTAGAAGCAGAAAACCTGTTGGTAGTTAAGTCACCAAAAACAGGAACAGGAGCACCTACAGAAGGGTTTGTATTAAATATACGAACTCTTGTATCGTTAAATGGGCTTGTAGCGCCTGCATAGCCTGTAGAATAAGCATAAAAAGTAACTTTAGTTAATGTCCAAGTTTGCCCTACAGGTACTACAAAATCGTCGGCTACAGAAAAGCCGTTTTGAACACTAGCGCTTAAACCGGCACTCGCATTTGTAAGTTGTACTTCGCTCCATGTAAAGCCTGCTGGTGCAGCGGTACCGCTATTTGTTGTTGCACCTGTACTCAAATTACCATTCGAATATTGGGCAAAAGTGGCAGCAGAAATAATTGACAAAAGACTTAATGCAAAAATTGATTTTAGCAAAAAGCGTTTTGTTTTTGTTTGTAAAAATTTTAATTTCATAAATTTTAATTTGTTGTTATTATTAAAAACTGATTTTAGATTAAAAACATTAATAATTGTTTTTTAATTATTAATAGTTTCACGACTTTTTGGATCTACTTTTAATGTAGAATTGCCTCCATTTTTTTGCATTTCGGCATCAAGTTTCATTTTTTCTTGAACTTTTATTTTGTATTCGGCATCAGCTTTTTTGTTTGCAGCTTCGGCATTTACAAATTTAGCCCTTGCTTTTACCTTGCTAGTCTGTGCAGAAGCAGTTAAAACTGCTAGCAAAACAACCGATGATAGTAATAATTTTTTCATTGTGATTTTTTTGATTATAAATAATGCCCTAAAATTAACTAAAATATAACAAGAAAAAAAATATTTGTAAAAAAAATAAAATAAATAGATAGCTGATATTTGAGTTTTGCAAAATAATGTAATTTTAAATATAGTTTTTTGGCTGAATAAAGATAAAATGTACAAGTGTGCGACGCCAATGAAGCTGAGTTTAACTATTTTTGTTGGACAAACAATGCCTTTAATTCCTCAGCATCTTCGGCTTTCATTTTTCCTCCTAATATTAGTCGTATTTGCCTGCGGCGTAGTGCGCCTTGGTGTAATTTAATTTCCTCTTCAGTTTCGGGTATTAAGCCATTTATTGTTCTTGATTTGCCGTTGGGATCTAAGGCAACAAATGTAAAATAGGCTTCGTTGCTTTTATATCTATATTGTTGTATTGCATCTTCGCCCCATACTTTTAAATGTACCTCCATACTACTATTAAATGCCCGTGTTACTTTTGCTTCAATATGCACTACATTGCCAAGCTTTATTGGTGTTTCGAACGAAATGTTATCTACAGATGCTGTAACTACTGGTGCTGCACAGTGTTTCATGGCTGCAAGCGCTGCTGCAATATCCATCCAATACATTAAGCGACCTCCCATTAAATTTCCAAATGTGTTTGTATCGTTTGGTAGTACTAATTCTGTCATTACCACTAAGGATTCGCTTGCTTTTTTTTCCATTTTGGTTTGGTTATTGGCTAATAGCTTTAGGTTTTATATAAATTTCTAAATAAAATAAAGTCAGTAATTTTTTTAGTTATTTTAAAATGTTCTATTTTCTGCAACCCAATTTTTAATATAACTTGTAATTTCATCGAAAGTAGCACCAGGTGCAAATAATTTACCTGAGCCCATATTGTTTAAAGTAAGAATATCGTCTTCGGGTATTATACCACCTCCAGTAAGCAATACATCATTCATACTTTTTTCTTTTAATAGCTTTAATATTTTAGGGAAAACGGTCATGTGTGCGCCGCTTAAAATACTAATTCCAATTGCATCTACATCTTCTTGTAAAGCAGCGTTTACAACCATTTCGGGTGTTTGTCGTAAGCCTGTATAAATTACTTCCATACCTGCATCTCTTAGTGCAGTGGCTATTACTTTAGCACCACGGTCGTGCCCATCTAAACCTACTTTAGCTACAAGTACTCTTATTGGTCTTTTTAATGAATTGCTCAAAAGGAAATGTTTTTTGTTGTGCTATTAAATTTTAATTAGATATAAATTAAAATGTACTAAAATCGATAACTATAATAGTTTAAAAAGTATAAATAAGTTAATGTGCACTATCTGATGTTTTTTCTTCTTCTTCTTCTAAAACTGGTTCGTTTAGTCGTACTATTCTTCTCTTTTTTTCTTTTCTTACTAAATTAATATTGAGTACCTCTACCAAAAAAGAAAATGCCATACCAAAGTAAACATAGTTTTTTAAATGTAATTCATGTGCTTTTTCACTATCCCAGCCTTCTACAACGAGAGTAAGCCCAATCATTACTAAAAAAGATAATGCCAACATTTTTAAAGAAGGGTGTTTATGAATAAATGCGGAAATTTTTGGACTAAATAAAAACATAATAATCATAGCTAATACTACTGCTGCTATCATAATTTCTACATGCTCGGCTGTACCACCAGCTGTAATTATGCTATCAAAAGAAAAAACTGTATCGATAAGCATTATTTGCAATACTGCTTTGCTAAAACTAAGTGGCGGTTTATTTGCTCCACCAAGTGTATCATCTTCGCCTTCTAATTTGTGGTGTATTTCTCTTACGGTTTTGTACATTAAAAATATACCTCCTATTAGCATTACAATGCTTGCGATATCAAAATTTTTATTGCCAAGGCTAAAAATAGTTTTACCTTTTTGTGCTAATAGCCAACCTAAACCCATGAGTAAAATACTGCGAATAATTATGCCAGTTATCATCCATACACGCCTTGCAGCTTTTTCTTTTGCATGTGGCAATCTATCTATAATGATACTTACAAATATTACATTGTCTATACCTAAAACAATTTCTAACAATACGAGTACAAAAAAACTAATAATACTTGCTGATGAGAATAATTCGGACATTTTTTAAGTTATTGGTTAACGGTTCAAAGTTAATGGTTTGGAAGTTTGCAAAGTATTCAAAGTTTGTCTTTTTTATGCATAATATCTTTGAGTAAAGTTTTGTTTTACTCAAAGGAGCAATGGTCAATGGGTTTAAAGCTCTAAATCCTTTTTCTAATATCTTGCCTTTAATATCTATTTGCAAGATACAAAATTATTTTTTTTACGATACAAGGTCCTTCGTACACAAAACCTGTCCATACTTGTACAAGGCTTGCGCCTGCTAACAACTTTTCGGCAGCATCTGCACCTGTAAAAATACCGCCACTTGCTATAATTGGTATTTTGCCATTTGTATTTTGGTTAATATATTTTACAATTTCGGTAGCTCGGCTTTTTAAAGGCAAACCGCTTAAGCCACCAGCACCAATTTTTTCAAGTGTTTTTTTTGTAGTGAATAATCCGTTTCTATCAATGGTTGTATTTGCTGCTACTAAGCCATCTAAATTTATTTCTTGTGCTAAATCTAGTACATCGTGTATTTGTGTTTGTGTAAGATCTGGAGCTATTTTTAAAAGTATTGGTTTTTGTATTTCAAAATTTTTATTGAGCTGTTGCAAATGTGTCAATATTTTTTTGAGTGGCTCTTTTTCTTGCAACTCACGCAAGCCTGGTGTATTGGGACTACTTACGTTTACCACAAAATAATCCACATAATTGTGTAAGGCATTAAAACAAATTTCATAATCTTTCCAAGCGTTTTCGTTTGCAGTTGCTTTATTTTTACCAATATTGCCACCAATTAGCATTGGGAAATGTGCAGTAGGCAAAGGGCTATCAACTTGCGAACTACTTTTGGCTAATAGTTGTCTTTTTGCCAACTGCCAGTTTTTGAGTCTTTTGGCAACAGTATCAACTCCATCGTTGTTAAAACCCATACGGTTTATTAATGCTTTATCTTTTGGAAGCCTGAACAGACGTGGCTTTTCGTTGCCATCTTGTGGCAATGGTGTTACGGTTCCAATTTCTACAAAGCCAAAACCAAGTGCTTGCAATTCGTTCAAATATTTTGCATTTTTATCGAAACCTGCTGCAAGGCCAATTGGGTTTTTAAATGTAAGGTTGAATAGTACCGTTGGTTGGCAACTGTTGCTTGTTGGTTGAAAAGTTTTTGTTATTATTTTTTTTATAAATGGAATGGCGCATAGTAGCCTTAATGTTTCCATTGAAAAATGATGCACTTTCTCTGCATCGAACATAAATAATATAGTGCGAATTGTTTTGTACATTTAATAACCAAATTTTTTTATACGCACTGCCAATTTTTTTTCTGTGAAAGAATTTTTTTCTGATTTGTCGTAGCCATCAAGTAATGTAATTTTACTTTCGTTAATCGATACATAAGTTATAACTCTTGCTCAGCCATTTTTACCTTGTTGCTTTGAAGTTATTTTCATTCTTTTTTTGTAGCAATTAATAGTTGTGTTTGCATTACAAATTATTTTTACAAAAATACGATTTTAAATACTTCAAAATATCTAACTTTGACAATAAGTTGCATAAACAACTAATTTTTATTATTATTTACGCTAAGATAAAAGCAGATATAAGATTTACTGATGAAGGGCTGTGGGATAGAAGCGGCACCGAAGCGATAGCGTAGGTACAGCGTATAGCCCAAACAAAAGTAGAATAAAGATTAAATGCTGAGAGCCACAAAAATTGTATTGAGATATAGTATTTAGATAAAAACAAAACATAAAATTATGCAAGAAGCATACATTGTAGCAGGCTTTAGAACTGCTATTACTAAAAGTAAAAAAGGTGGATTTAGATTTACAAGGCCTGATGATTTGGCTGTAGATGTTATAAAAGGATTACTGGCTACTGTGCCTCAATTAGACCCAAAACTTATAGATGATGTTATTGTAGGAAACGCTGTACCTGAGGCGGAGCAAGGCTTGCAGGTTGGTCGTATGATATCGGCAAAGGCTGTGGGCTTTACCGCACCTGGTATTACTATAAACAGATATTGTGCAAGTGGCTTAGAAGCAATAGCTATGGCTACTGCAAAAATACGTAGTGGCATGGGCGAATGCTTTATTGCTGGTGGTGTAGAAAGTATGAGCCTTGTACCAACTGCTGGTTGGAAAACTGTACCATCATACAACATTGCAAAAGACGAACCAGATTATTATTTGAGCATGGGACTTACTGCCGAGGCTGTAGCACAAGAGTATAAAGTGAGCAGAGAAGATCAAGATTTATTTAGTTTTAACAGTCATGCAAAAGCTGCCAATGCTATAAAAGAAGGGTTTTTTAAAAGTGGCATTTTGCCCATAAATGTAGAGCAAATTTATGTAGATGAAGCTGGTAAGCGCAAAACAAAATCGTATATTGTAGATACCGATGATGGTGTGCGTACCGACACCAGTATAGAAGGGCTTGCAAAACTTAAACCAGCCTTTGCTGCTGGCGGTGTAGTTACTGCTGGAAATAGCTCACAAACTAGCGATGGTGCTGCTTTTGTGCTTGTAATGAGTGAGCGTATGGTTGTAGCCAATGGGCTTAAGCCTATTGCTCGTTTGGTTAATTGTGCTAGTGCTGGTGTGCACCCACGCATAATGGGCATTGGCCCTGTGGAGGCTATACCCAAGGTGCTGAAACAAGCTGGTATGACACTTAGCGATATAGATTTATTTGAATTAAATGAGGCTTTTGCCTCGCAATCGTTGGCCGTAATAAGAGAGCTTGGGCTTAACAATGATATTGTAAATATTAATGGTGGTGCTATTGCTCTTGGGCATCCGCTTGGGTGTACTGGCTGCAAACTTACTGTGCAAATTATAAATGATATGAAACGCTTGCAAAAAAAATACGGCATTGTAACTGCCTGTGTTGGTGGAGGGCAAGGCATTGCAGGCATTATAGAAAATATTAACTAATCAAAATATTGGTTTCATTGTTGATTTTGTTGTGTATTTTTTTTTGGCGAACAAAGCTGCAGCAATGGGAAGCATTTGTGGCAATAGTTATTTATTATTTTACACAGCGAAACAGCGATAACAACCAACACAGCAATTTTACAGCACTAATTTTTGTTTAATATCACTTTACATTTTATTCAAATTTATTTTAACAAAATTAGTTATCAACCTTTGTTGAAAACGTTTTTTTATATACTGATGCAAATGAAGCAAGTTGCAGGTATTAATAAAATGCTAGTAAAGCAAATACATGAAATTTACACAAAACACATTGGATAAAGTGGAAAGAATAGCTGAAGAAAGTGGCTATGTAATGCGCTACGAAAGAGGATCTTTTCAGAGTGGTTATTGTATTTTGCAAGCAAAAAAAGTAGTTGTACTCAATAAATTTTTGCCTACCGAAGGGCGTATAAATACACTCATAGATTTGCTACCGCAATTAAATATAAATTTTGATGCGTTAACTTTAGAAAGCCAAAAACTATACTCCGAAGTAATGGCAATTGCTGTTTAAAAAAAGTTTTTCAAACTTAAGATAATGTCTTTTTTACCACTTACGATAACTTTTTTAGGCACTGGTACAAGTAGCGGTGTGCCAATGATAGCTTGCAATTGCGAAGTATGTGTATCTTCAAACCCAAAAGATAATCGCTTACGAAGTAGTATAATGGTACAATCGGCTACTACAACAATAGTGGTAGATACTACACCAGATTTTAGGTACCAAATGCTACGACAAAAAGTAAAAAATATAGATGCCATACTTTTTACCCACCCACACAAAGACCATGTAGCAGGGCTAGATGATGTAAAAGCTTTTAATTATTTTAACGAAAAAGCAATAAATGTATATGCAAACCAACTTACACAAAAGGCATTAAAAAATGAATTTTATTATGTGTTTGCTGAGCATAAATACCCTGGCATACCCGATATTAATTTAATAGAAATAACCGAGGAAACTTTTATGGTAGGCGATATACAAATAACACCAATAAAAGTAATGCACTTACACATGCCTGTGTTAGGATTTAGGTTTGGCAATTTTACTTATATAACTGATGCAAATAAAATTGATGATACCGAAAAACAAAAAATAGTAGGCAGCCAAATTATGGTTGTAAATGCGCTACGGCACAAAAAACATTTATCGCATTTTACTATTGATGAAGCTACTAGCTTGGTAGAAGAGTTAAAAATACCACAAGCATATTTTACCCATATAAGCCACCAGCTTGGACTACATGATGTAATAAATAAAACCCTGAACGCTCAATGCGCTTTAGCTTATGATGGGTTGCAATTGAATGTATAATAAAGTGTTTCGCATAAAGAATCAAAGAAAGCAATTTGCACAGCGTTAATTTATTTGTAACCTGAGTTCGGTTTAATAAAATACAAAAGTAAGGTTAAAAAAAGTAAAAAATAGGCATGGTTTTTGATATATAAGTAATTGATAAATAATAAAATACATCAATTATAAACACACCTCTTTTCTCAGACAAAGTAACAGAAATTTTTGTGAAAACGGACGATTTTTCAATGAATTTGAACTTGAGTTTAAAAAACAAGCATTACCTTTTGCTGAAGGCATAAAAAAGCGCAACAGAAAAGCCACTCTAACCCACTCTAAAATCATTACTATTTTGATTGTTTTATGTTAAGGTTAAACATAATATTATTTAATTTGAGTAAATAAAAATTTCTTATAAAATATTGAATACCATACTATACTTTATTATTTATTGACATAATAATTTAATATTTTATAAGGTTATAAAATAAACTCCTTTTTTTAACGTTATACTTATAAATTTATTTTTTACAATATTTTAAGATTTACACAAAAAATGAGAATGAGATATATTTTACCTATACTATTTAGCATTGGCACTATGCAAATGCTAAATATAAATGCACAAACGCCCCCAAAAAGAGAAATGCGTGGGGCATGGATAGCAACGCATTCAAATATTGATTGGCCATCGGTAGGATCCACTACTGCACAAGAACAATCTACATTTATACAAAGAGTAACTGAGCATAAAACTACGGGCATGAATGCAATTTTTGTACAAGTGCGTAGCCAGTGCGATGCATTATATCCAAATCCATATGAGCCTTGGAGTGCAGTTTTAACTGGTATACAAGGTGTAGCGCCAAGCCCATTGTACGATCCATTGGCTTTTATGATTAATGAAACAAAGTCTAGGGGCATGGAATTTCATGCATGGTTTAATCCTTATAGAGCAATGGCATCTTTTACTCCTGCAAGTTATGCCGCCCTTGATGCATCGCATGTAGCAAAAGCGCACCCCACTTGGATAATGGATGTAACAACTACAGCTAGTGGCGCAAAACAAAAATTGCTAAACCCAGGTGCTCCCGAAGTATTGGAGCATATTATACAAGTAGTTATGCATGTTGTACGCAATTATGATGTAGATGGCATCCATTTCGATGATTATTTTTACACAAACCCAGCATTAACAACATACAACGATGATTCCGTGTACGCTATACACAACAGAGGTATTGCAAATAGGGGAGATTGGAGACGTAGTAATGTGGATACACTAGTAAAAAGACTAAATGATAGTATAAAAACAGTCAAACCTTGGGTAAAATTTGGTATTTCGCCTACAGGAGTTTGGATGAGCTCCCCAGCAGATGCTGCAGGAAGTAATACATCTGCAGGGGCTACACAACATAAAAAAGACTTATTTGCCAATAGTCGATTATGGCAACAACAAGGCTGGGTAGATTATTTAGCACCACAAGTATATTGGTACATAGGTCAAACAGGTACCGACTATAATATTTTAGCAACTTGGTGGAACAACAATAATTTTGGCAGGCATATTTATATGGGTCAAGCCGGCTACAAAGTAGGAGATGCTCTTCAAAATGCCGCATTTGCAACTGACCTTACACAAATACCACGGCAGGTGCGTTTAGATAGAAGCCTATCAAACATAAGTGGTCAGATTGTGTATAATACTAATAGCCTTCGCAACAATCCCCTAGGATTTAGAGATAGTTTACAATTAAATTTTTATAACAAACCTGCATTACAACCTACTATGTTGTGGAAAGATAATGTAGTGCCAGCTACAGCTACATCGCTTACTGCAGTACAATTAGGCAATAATACAATACAGCTAAATTGGGTAAAACCTGCAACTGCCATAAATGAAATGGATAAGGTAAAACAGTTTGTGATTTATAAAAACATAAATACTGCACCAGTTATTACTAATGCAAATCATATTCTAACAATAACTGCTACCGATATTGAAACGTTTATAGATGCTGATGTTTTGCCAAATGTTATCTATAATTATTATGTAACTTCTATAGATAGGCTAAACAATGAATCGGTTGTAAGTAACATTGCTACAGTAAATGCAGTTGTACTACCCCTTACTGTATTGCATTTTAATGCCGAAAAAACAATAAACAACAATGTACAATTAACTTGGGAGACAGCTAATGAAATAAACACTAATTATATAGAAGTTGAAAGGGCTTTAAATGATAATAATTTTAAAAAAATAATTACACTGCAAGCTAATACTGGCAGTTTATCTTATGATTATAAAACCACCGACTTTAATGTAGTAGAAAATGGAACATATTATTACAGGTTAAAAATGGTAGATAAGAATGGGCAATATGCGTATAGCGAAATAAAAAAAGTAGTGCTCCATTTTGAAAATGAACTTTTAACTGCTTATCCAAATCCAACTATAAAGGGCGATAAACTTAAACTAATATGGCCAAATACAAATGGCAATATAGCTTATAGTATTATAGACATAAAAGGCAAGGTTGTAATGGTAAACAATGTTCTATTTACTGCGGGGGTTGGCAATATTTTAATTAGTAATGCTATTACACCTGGTACTTATGTTTTGCAGTGTTATAAAAACGATAAAATAAATACACTTAAGATAATAATACAGTAAATGTTTTCGATAAAAGGGTAATTATTAAGTTTTTTACTATTTATTGACATTAGTAAGGAATTAAAAGCTCAAAAAATCGTCTTTAAAAAGAAAACAAATAAGAAGAGCCAAAATAAAAAATATTGAAAATAATTTCTTCAATAATACATTATTTCATCAGTTAGGGGTAAAATATGTTGATGATTAAATAAAATAATAAACAAATGAAATCTATATTATTCTTTTTATTATTTGCAACTTTTTCGGCATCTGCTGTACCATTAACAGGTACTAAAAATATACCTGGAGACTACGCTACCCTGTCTGCGGCAATTACTGCCTTAAATACCAATGGCGTGGGTGCCGGCGGAGTAATATTTAATGTTGTAGCATCTAATCCGCAAACTGCACCGCTAGGAGGATATATAATTGGTGGCGCTGGAGCACATTCTTCTGTAATTACTGGTACAGTTGCTAATCCAATATCTTTTGTAGGTAATGCAAATACAATTACTGCTTTTTATCCGCAAACAACAAATAGCGATGTAGATGCTATCATAAAAATTGTAGGTGCCGATTATGTAAGTATAACAGGATTTACACTACAGGAAGACCCTACAGCTTCAAATACTAATAAAATGACAGAATGGGGTATTGCCCTTTTTTATGCATCGGCTACTAATGGTGCTCAAAGAAATACCATACAAAGCTGTAGTATTTCTTTAAACAAAACAAACGCAAATACTTTTGGCATTTATAGTAATACAAGACATACTAGTACTTTATTAACACCTGCCGACATAAGCAATGCCACTGGTGCTAATAGCAACAATAAATTTTATGGCAATACTATCAGTAATTGTAATGCTGGTATTACTTTAATAGGCAGCAATACAGCTGCATATCAAGATGCAAATAACGATATCGGAGGTTCAGCTGCTGGCACTGGTAATAGTATTACTGGTTGGGGCGAAACCGCTACTAGTAATAGTTTTATCTCAAATTCTGCTGATAGATACGGTATCTATATAAACCACCAAACAAACGAAAACGTATCGTATAATAATGTAGTTAGTGGCAATGTTGCTGGTGCTGCAGCAGCAAATATTAGGGCAATATTTAAAGATTATTCTGTTGGACAACCTACAGGCACAATTTCAAGTAATATAACTAATAACACAATTACAATTACAGATAATTTAACTACAACTTTTGCAAACACAATTAGTGCCATTTCTACAATTGGTATAACAACAGGCTTGGGTACAGCCACTTTTAAAATAAATAATAACACAATTTCTAATTGTACAATAGCTGCAACTAGTACAAGTAGTAACCTTCAGTTAATTTTAAATACATCGGTAATCGGTACTATAAATGTAAATAATAATACAGTAACTGGATCAGTAACTGGTGTAACCGATGGTACTTATTCGGTATTTCATAACACAGCAGCTGTTATAAATGCCATTAATGTTAATAATAACCAATTAGGAAATTCCGTTGCCGGTGTCGGCACATTTACCAATGCAAATACATTAATAACATCATGGGTAGCCTATTTGGTTTCTATACAGGCTGGCGCAAGTACATGTGTATTAAATATCAATAATAATACTTTTTCTGGTTTAAATTTGGTATCAACATTAACAGTATTAACATCACCTGCAAATTCAGAGGTATCAAAGGTTGGAGCTGTATTTGTTTCAGATACTTTTTTGGGATCTACTGTAAATATTAACACTAATAAATTTGGTACTGCAACAGAAGATTTTGTAAAATTTAGTGCAGTAACCATTGGGGATTTAAGCGTTATACACATAGCATGTAAAAGTACAACGGTAAATGTAAATGGTAACGATTTTAGAGGTATGGTTAACATATTACAATCTGTTAGACATAGACACTTATATATATTTACGCATATTTTTGCTGTAATTACTAATCAAACTATTAATGATAATACTTTCACTAATATAAATGTAAACACACAAGCAAATGTTTTTATGATTTTAAATGGCAATAAAATGCCAAATAGTGGCACAAAAATGATAAATAACAATTCGGTAGTAACTTCTTTTACCAAAATTGCAAGTAATGGTACGGATAGAGTTTACTTTATTTACGCAGGTCAACCTTCACCATCTAATACTTTAGTTACTAATACAAATAATAATATGTCTAACGTATCTGTTAATGGAGGTACAGATATTTTGGGCATTTTTAATTACGAAAGGTTTGATGGAACATCTGCACCCAAAAAAGTAATAAATAATAATGTTTTTAATAACTGGACTCTTGCAACTGGAGATGCATTTGGGTTAGCAGTCAGTAATATGGGTACCGATTCAACTATTATTACCACAAATACAGTTACTAATATTACTAGCTCAGGTACTATTTATGGCATTTATTTAGATAAACCTGCTGCTGTACATACAGGTATTGTAAACGTTAAAAGTAATACGATTAGCAATCTTATTTCTAATGGTACTACCACAAGTGTTACAGGAATATACAATGAGACAACCGCAAACGAAGTAATATTAAATAATAATAGTATTACCAATTTGAGTACATCAATTGTATCGTCGCCTGTTTTTGGCATTTTTTCAAGATCTGGCACTAAACTTACTTTTCATAAAAATACAATCAATACGCTTACTGCTACTGGTAATGTATTTGGATTACGAGTAACTGGTGCTGGTGCTGGAGCAAATGTTTTAGATAGTAATATTATAAGTATATTAAAAAGTAATAGTTCAACAACAAGCACTTTAGTAAGCGGCATACATTATTCTGGCAATAATCCAGTTAGTATTTTGGCAAACGTTTTGAATAACTTTGAATCATTAAGTTTAAGCTCAGGAGTATTTGAGAATAGTGCTGTTGTAGGCATTTCCTTTTTAGATTCTGCTACAAGCGGAAATATTATTAGGAATAATAAAGTTTATAATTTAAAAGCTTCAAATACAGGAGCAAATGATGTATCGGTAGTAGGTATAGCTACTTCTAACACTGTTGTTGGTGGTACTGCGCATTACAATAAAATTTATAACCTTACTAACACTAATACTGGAGCAGCTGCATCTATTATTGGTTTCTACCCTAATGGAGGTAACTGGACAGTAAGTAATAATATGATAAGCTTAATGAATGGGGCAAATAGCAATGCCATGCGATGTATTGGTGTGAACGATGCTGGGGCTGCTGGCACTAGAAATTATTATCATAATTCAATTAATATTGGTGGAAGTGCAAGTGCTGGCTCTGCCAATAGCGTTGGTTTACTATACAATGCTATTGGCAACACAGTAAATATTGTAAATAATATTTTTAAAATTGTACGCACCGGTACAGGTAATAATTTTGCTATAGCAAATACAGGTGCAACTTTTACAGGATTTAATAGTAATTACAATGCACTAAACGCAAGCAATTCAGCAACAGTAGGTGCTACAGGTGCTGGTTATACAACCAATACATTAGCCGCATGGCGAACAGCCTCGGGCAACGATGCACTTAGCCATACAGGGTTAATCATCAATTTTGTAGATGCTCCTAATGGTGATTTACATTTAGACCCTAATAATATTTGCAGTGTAAGAGGTTTAGGGCTTTACAACGCTTCTTTTGCTACCGATTGGGATGCCGAAGCCAGAAAAACAGGTGTAGTACCTTACGGACCCGATTTGGGGGCAGATGAAGTATTTAAACCAAAAGTATGGACAGGCACAACCAATCAAAATTGGACAACGGCCACCAATTGGGATACAGGCACACTGCCAACTGTAAACGATGATGTAGAAATACCAAACGTAACTAATTCGCCAATAATTGATGTAGCTAGTAATATTCAAATAAACTCTGTAACAGTAAAAGCAGGTGGCCTACTTACCAATAATGGCACACTAAACTTTACCGATTATTTGAATAGTAATAGTAATATTAATTGCACAGCAGGAAAACTCAATTTGAATAGCCCTTGCAAAGCCCAAGCTTTATCGGGTACATACTTTGTATCAAAAGCAATAAAAGATTTACAAATAAGTAACGATGTGTATTTGATAAATACAGTTGGCGATACTTTAAAAGTAACTAAGAATTTTATGTTTGGTAATGTAAATAGCAAAACATTTACTACAAATAATAATTTAACCCTTACATCTACCAATAGCTATACGGCCAATGTAAACGATATTACTAATGCTGGTGCAAATAGTGGAAACTCCATTGCAGGAAAAGCCAATGTAGAAAGATATTTATTTGGTCAAAAATCGTGGAGGTTTTTAGCTACACCTATCGAAATAGGCTCATCGCCTACGGTAGCTGCAGCTTGGAGAGAAAACGTTAGTGCCTTAACTTCTACAGGGTATGGCACCTCCATTACAGGGCCAAGTGGCCCCAATGCCCAATTAGATTATTACACCCAACGAGGCTCTATGAAATACTATAATATTTCGGCCGATGTATGGGTAGAACTTACCAATACCACCACCACAGCAATAGCCAATAACTTGGGCTATATGGTATTTGTACGTGGCGATAGAGGCGCAGCAAATACTACCACAGGAACTGGCACAGCTACTAATTTGCGTATAAATGGGCAAGTAAGAATGGGCAATCAAGTATTTAGTACTGCAGTTGGCTCTTACCAATCTATTGGCAATCCGTATGCATCGCAAATAAGTTTTGCACCAATAACAAAAACAAATATTGTAGATGGCTTTACAGCCTGGAACCCAGTATTGCCTGGTTTATATGGCGTAGGAGGTTACGAAAGTTATAGCTTAGTAGCAGGCAATTATAGGCTCAATGGAAACCCAGCAGGCAAACTAAGAAACTATTTAGAAAGTGGTGAAGCCTTTTTTGTACAAAAAAATACTACAGGCACTTATGGCATTACCATAAAAGAAACCGATAAAGGAACAACAAGTAATTTGGTAAGCCGTGGCAATGGTGCCACTGTAGATTATCCAACAATATGCGTAAGCTTATTATCGAAAGATGGTAGTAATACATTGCAAATGGTAGATGCTGTAACAGCTAGTTTTGATAACTCCTTTAGCAATGATATTGACAATAACGATATGGTAAAATTTACCAATACCTACGATAATTTAGTAATAACCAACAACAATAAAAAATTAGCTGTAGAAAAACGTGCAGCATTAACCATAAACGATACCATAAAATTATCGCTTACAGGTACAAGAGTTTCGCAATACGCATTTACAGTAATGCCATATATGTTGCATAATATTGGCTTATATGCTTATTTGGTAGATAAATACTTGCAAACCGAAACTGAGCTTAGTTTATTGGACTCTACCAACGTAAAATTTGAAATAACTGCAGAAGCAATGAGCAAAGCAGCAGATAGATTTAAGATAGTGTTTAAACAAAAGCCTATGTATTTTACAAATATATCGGCAATACGCAAGGCAGATAAAACCATAACTGTAAACTGGGCAGTACAAAACGAAAACAATATTAATACATACAGTATAGAGCATAGTGCAGATGGCATACAATTTGCCAATTTAAAAACCCAACTACCTACTGCCAATAATGGTGCTAACAATAGTTATACAATATTAGATAATGCAGCAAGTAAAGCAAACAATTGGTACAGAATAAAAGCTACTAATTTACAAGGAGCAATACAGTACAGCACTATAGCTATGGTAAGTGCAATAATAGATGCCAATGAAACCACAAAACCAAATATAGCAATACTACCAAACCAAGTAATAAATGGTAATATAAACTTGTATTTAAACAATATGCCAGAGGGTAACTATACAATTAAAATTATAAACCCACTAGGGCAGACAATACAAACCAATAGCATAACTGCTAAAACTACTACCGAAAAATATATGGTAACTGTAAAAAATGCAGTTGCTGGTTTATATAACTTGGAAATTACAAATAATAAAAATGAAGTAAAAAATACTAGATTTACAATGTTGTAACTACAGATTAAAAAAAGAGCCATGGTTTTTGATATATAAGTAATACCAATTATAAATATTAATTAGTCCAAATAGATTCTGAAAAAATATACTCAAAACTGCAAGTTTTTTTAACCCCTTCTTTTGTAATTTTAGCTGTAGCTACTGTAATAAACTCACTCAGACCTTCAAGCGATTGATGTAATTTGTTATTAAATTTTCTTTTTAACATTGCCCACATATTTTCAGCTGGGTTCAACTCTGGGCTGTAAGGAGGTAAAAATATTAATCCAATATTTTCAGGGATTACCA
>JABFQZ010000032.1 GCA_013141435.1 Ferruginibacter sp. | reverse complement strand
CAGTTGCTGCTTTATATAGCGACAATTGTGGTGGTGCAATAACAGTGGTTAAAACAACTGTTACAACAGGTACTGATTGTGCTTGGACAGTTACTTACACTTATTCTATTAAAGATAAATGTGGTAATGAGGTTACACCTAAGCCAACACAAGTATTTAGCGGTGCCGATGCTACTGCTCCTGTTTTAATTACTGCTGGCACATTCCCTGTAGGTAATACAGTTTCTATTAATGGTTGTATTGGAAGTGCTCCTGTTGGACCTACTGCTGCTGCAATAGCTGCTTTATATAGCGATAATTGTGGCGGTACAATAACTGTAGTTAAATCGGGTGCTCCAACTGGTACAAATTGTGCTTGGAGTGTTACTTACACATACTCTATAAAAGATAAATGTGGTAATGAAGTTACACCAAAACCAACAGTAACATACTTTGGTGCTGATGCAACTGCTCCAGTATTTACAAGCGGTGTTATTCCTGACCAAACACTTAATACAGGTGCAGGTGTAAACTGTAGTGCATTGTTGCCAAGTTATATAGGCTTATTTACAGCTACAGATTGCTCAGGTGTTACTTATGCACAACTTGCTCCTAATACAATTGGCACGGAGGTATTTGGTTTTAATGGTTACAGAACTGTGGTGATAGAAGCTACAGATGCTTGTGGAAACAAAACAAAAGACAGTGTTAAAGTGTTGTTGAAAGATTTAACTGCACCAAATGCACTTTGTAAACCATTTACTTTAATATTAAATGCTAATGGTACAGGAACTATTGCTGTTGCAAATGTAAACAATGGTAGTTACGATAATTGTACACCAACTGCACAATTAACTTATGGTTTAAGTAAAACCAATTTTGACTGTTCTAATGTTGGTGCTAATAACGTAACATTAACCGTAACTGATTTATGCAATAATGTTAGCACTTGTACAGCTATAGTTACTGTTGTAGATAATACTGCACCAGTTATTACATGTTGGGGTGATACTACCATTAATAAAGATGCAAATTGTACATATACAATGCCAGACCTAAGGTTTAGGGTAAACAAAGCTGATGCCTGTGGTATAGCGTCTGTAACCCAAAACCCTGCAATTGGTGCTGTATTTGCTGCATCAATACAAAATGTAACTGTTACTCTAACTGTTACAGATGTAAATGGAAATGCTTCTAACTGTACATTTAAGATTAATTTCTTAGATGTTACTCCTCCAGTTATTTCTGGTTGCCCAAGCAATATTACTGTTTACACTGGGTTAGGCAGAACTACATGTGATCAAGTGGCTACTTGGATTCCTCCAACAGCTACAGATGCTTGTATTCATTTAGCTACACAAACACAACCTATAACAGGAAATTATGCACCAGGTGCTACTTTCCCTGTAGATGTAACAACAGTTACTTACACTGCAACTGATGTAGCAGGTAATACTTCTACTTGTAGCTTTACTGTTACTGTAATAGATAATACAGCTCCAGTAATTACTGGCTGTCCTGCTAATATTAGTGTAACAACGGGTTTAGGTAGAACAACTTGCGATCAAACTGCAACTTGGATAGAACCTACAGCTACTGACAATTGTACTGCATCGGGAAGTTTAGTAAGAACAAGAAGCCATGCTCCAGGTTCAATATTCCCAGTAGGTACTACCACAGTAACTTACACTTTTGCAGATGCTGCAGGTAATGTTTCATTGGCATGTTCATTCACAGTTACAGTTACTGATAATACTGTTCCTGTTATTGTTTGTCCGGGTAATATAGCAAACCCACCAATAAACACCGCAGGTTGCTTAGCTACAGTAATTACAGCTAATCCAACATTTAGCGATAACTGTGCGGTTACTAAGTTAACTTGGGCTATTACAGGTGCAGGTATAACACCTGTTGCTACATCGCCTACTACTGGTATTAACTACCTTGGCACACGTACATTTAATTTTGGAGTAACTACGGTTACATATACTGTTACCGATGCATCAGGCAATAGTGCTACATGTTCTTATACTGTTACAGTTACAAGACCATTTACAGCTGCTATTTCGGGTACAAGTACAGTTGCTCAAAATTTAAACACTACATCTACTGTAGCATTTACATCGCAACTTGGCACGGCTCCTTACACCATTGTATATAGCTATACAGCTGGTGGTTATCCAGGGCCAGGTGCAGGTTCAGCAACAATTGTAACTAGTACAGGTCCAGGAGGCAATTCTAGTACTATTGGTGGTAATCCAAATTGGTTGGTAACAACTGTACCTCAATCTAATGCTACACCAGGTGTTTATACTTACACTTTAGTAAGTGTTACTGATGCGTATGGTTGTGTAGTTACACCTAATACTACTGCGGTGGTTACGGTGGTAAGTGCCAATTATCCAGCACCAGATATGACACCAAATATCATAAGTCAAGGAAGCTTATTGGTACCTCAAGTAGCTACAAGGGCAGGATATATTCAATTATCAAATGTAGTTGCAAATCCAACTTCGGGTATAATTGAAATAGAAGTATTTGCACCTTCAAACTTTGGTATGCAAATAAATGCTGGTACTACTTTAGTAGGAGCTACTGCTGTACAAAACAATGATTTTGATATTACATATTACCCTGGTTTAGGTTATTCTATTAAATCAAAACCGGGTGTAGTATTGGCAGCAACAAGCAATATTAAACTTGGCTATACCGTAAATGCAACTGGTGTAAACTTAAACACTGGTAATTTAATTGTAAATATTACCGATCAAACTGGAGGTATTATTACACTTGTTGGCGATAACAATAACGCTAACAATAAAACATTAAAAACATTTACAATTGTAAACTAAGCACAAATGTTATGTGTCTTTCATAATAAATTATTGATAAAAAGATAGTTTATTATGAAAGTCCTTAACTTTTTTTAACAACAATAAAAATATTATATTATGAAACAATTATTTTTAATGTTAATACTTGTTATTTGCAGTGCTACTTTTACTGTATCCAAAGCTCAAGTAGCATATCCATGTGATTTGGCATCTACAGGTGTTGAATTATGGAATACTGCTGGCACAACGCAAATAGGAACTATACCTGTAAATGGTACAGCTAAAATGAGATTAAGGGTTTTAAATGCAGGGTCTGCATCTGGCACTTGTTCTTATGCAGTTGGGCAAGTATTAGTTCATGTAAATTTTGTACCCTCTACATCTTCATCAAGTTATTTTTACAAATATGATGGTCCTCCTACGTTTGCCTCTAGCAAATATACATGGACTTATGATACGTTTAGCGATATTTTGGAAGGTGTAAATACAGTTCCAATAGTAGCTGGTTTTTCTGGTTTTGAAACCGTAGATATACCAATTAAAGGAGTTAGTCCTGGGTTTTATCTATTAGGCTTTCAAGGCGAAATTTTTGCTTCCGCAAGTGGAGATGATGTAAACAATAATTACTGGACAGTACCAGTAACTGTAATTTCAGCTACTGGTGGTCCGTTGCCGTTAACCATTAAAACTCAGGAAGGAAAATCGGAGAACTGTAGTGCTATTGCAAAATGGACAACAAGTAACGAAACCAATGTTGCTAAATTTGAAATACAAACGAGCAATGATGGAGTAAATTTTGTAAGTATAGGTACAGTTAATGGAGTAAATTTGGCAACAGAAAATAATTACCAATATACTTGGAAACAGGAAGGTGGTAAAATTTATTACAGATTAAAAGTTATAGATAAAGATGGCTCTTTTACATTCAGTAAAGTTGTACCAATTATCATTGATTGTAAATCAAACAAATTTGTAACTGTTTTTCCTAATCCAATTATTGAAAACCAATTGCTTACCGTTAATCTTACAGGGTATGATGCATCTGTTAAAGGTAGTTTATACTCATCTACGGGACAGTTAGTACAATCATTTGTACTTAAAAATGGTAAAAACACCATAGGTATAGAGAAAATAGCACAAGGATTTTACACTTTGAGGGTTTCAGAAAATGGAATTCAAACTGAAGTAGTTAAAATAAATGTGTTAAAATAAATAAATATTTTAAGTGGTTTTTTTGCTCCTTGGATAAAAACCAAGGAGCATTTTTTATTTTATACTAATTGGCCATAGGGAAATTAAAAGTATCTTTTCATTTCTGTTTATTACAATCTTGATGTTTTCTTTCGCTTTTTGTAATAATTTTTCGTATGCTTGTACATCACCACTAAAATTATTACTGACTCCTATAATAATATCGCCATTTTTAATACCAGCTTTTTCGGCTGGAGAGTTTGCTATAATATCATCTGCAATTACTTTATTGTTATAATTGTATAACGATAAGCCTGTGTAAGAATAATCAAACCCTTCATCAAAACTATTGTTTGGTTTTAAATATATTTCTCTTGCAGGATAGTTGTATGTAATATTAAACCTGCGTAAAATATCGTTTCCAAGCAAGCCAGCAGTATATGGGTATGATGTTACGTTTTCTTCATCATTGTATAAATTGGTAGGCACATTTCTAAATGTAAAAGGTCCGAGTTTTAATCGTTTTATTACAGTTAGACGCATCTTTTTTTTACCCCCTAACCCTTGCACTTGTGTAATTACGGGCTTTCGGCGTGGAAAAATAATGTTGTTGTCTTTTATATATTCATCGGTAAGTAAAAGGCTAAGCCCCGCACCAGAGTCTAAATACACATTGGCAGCTACCTTTTCTTTATCTTTTAAAATAACTTGTTGTACCAATAATTTATTAAAAACTGGGTGTATAAATGTACCACCATTTGGGTATTCAAATTTGCCAGGTTTGTAAATTTTAATATGAGACGAATCAAAATTTATATCGAAAATATACTTACTCAAAAAGCTATAACCAACTATTCCGTCTATTTTTTCGCCATACACACTTGTAAGAATACTATAATCGTTTACATAAAAATTAATTTTTTCTGTAACCAATTTTCCTGTTGTAAATTTTTGATTAAAAGCATACGAAACCTTATGTGAACCTGCTATGCCTACAATTGTAGTATCTGTTGGCCTTAATGGAATATTTAATTCTACACATGTAGCAGAGTCTAACGAAATGCCACTGCTACCTGTGTCTAAAATAAAATTTAATGTTTGTGGATTGTTGCCAAATTTTGCTTCAAATACAATTACCCCACCTGTATATATTTTAAAAGGAATGGTTTCTAAAAGCAAATCATCATTCTGTTTTAACCTTTGCTGGCCAAAAGAAATTACACAAGTAAAAAAAAACAATATGGTAAAAAAAGTCTTTATAAATATGCAGTATTTACTTTTTACAAGTTAATGAATGTAATTTTGCAATGCAATTATAAATAATGTATGTATGAATACAAATGATTTATTAAAAAAAGCAATGGCTTTTGAGTTTCTTACGGTACAAGAAGGCATGTTTTTATTTGAAAACGCTGCATTGGCTGATTTAATGTTTACAGCTAATGAACTCCGTAAAATACAAGTGCCTCATGGCAAGGTAACCTGGCAAATAGATAGAAATGTAAATACTACAAATGTATGTACAGCCAATTGTAAGTTTTGTAATTTTTACCGTGTGCCTGGGCATAAAGATGCTTATATTACTGATATAGAAACTTACAAGAAAAAAATTGAAGAAACCATATTGTATGGAGGCGATCAATTGCTTTTGCAAGGAGGTCATCACCCAGAGCTTGGATTATTATTTTATGTAAATTTATTTAAAGAATTAAAAGCACTTTACCCAAATATAAAATTACATACCCTTGGTCCGCCTGAAATAGCGCATATAACTAAATTGGAAAAAAGTACCCATAAAGATGTATTGATAGCTTTAAAAGAAGCAGGAATGGATAGCTTACCTGGTGCTGGTGCAGAAATATTAACCGATAGGGTTAGGCGACTTATAAGCAAGGGGAAATGTGGTGCCCAAGAATGGTTGGATATAATGCACGAATGCCATAAATTAAATATTACTACATCGGCCACAATGATGTTTGGCCATGTGGAAACTATAGAAGAAAGGTTTGACCATTTGGTAAAAATAAGAGAGGTACAAAGCCGAAAGCCAGAATCTGCAAAAGGGTTTTTAGCATTTATACCCTGGACGTTTCAAGATGCAGATACTTTACTTGCACGCATACGAGGTGTACATAACCTTACTACACCCGAGGAGTATATACGCATGATTGCTATGAGCAGAATTATGCTGCCAAATATAAAAAACATACAAGCAAGTTGGCTTACTGTAGGCAAAGAAGTAGCCGCATTGTGTTTAAATGCAGGAGCTAATGATTATGGTAGTATAATGATAGAAGAAAATGTAGTGAGTGCTGCTGGTGCACCACATCGTTTTACATCTACAACTATACAAGATGCAATACGAATTGCAGGTTTTGAGCCCCAATTGCGTAATCAACAATACGAATGGCGTATTATGCCTGAGATGCAAGAACAAGTGGTAAATTATTAAACAAAAAATAAATTTTTGCAAAAGGCAGTTGATTGCAAAATAAATTAAGCCTTAGCTCTATAAAATTTATAATAGTAAAGTGTGGATTTTAATACAAATTGCAAAGTAATTTTAAAGTTATAAAAAATAAAGAGGCAGCCAAAAGTTGCCTCATTTTATTTTATGCATTTATTAGTTTTTACCTACTTTGCACTTCTAAAAATATAGTAATGGATTTTGCCCAAACCGAACTTACTGCTCAAGTAGCACAATCTGCCAAAGATTTTGCATTGCAATATATAAAGCCACACTTAATGGAATGGGACGAAAGCCAAGAGTTTCCAATACATATTTTTAAAGAGCTTGGGAAATTGGGTATGATGGGAGTGCTGGTGCCCGAAACTTATGGTGGTACTGGGCTTGGTTATTATGAATATAGTGCCATTATACAAGAAATAGCTAAAGTATGTGGCTCTATAGGTTTATCAATAGCAGCACATAATAGCTTGTGTACTGGGCATATTTTATACTTTGGCAATGAAGAGCAAAAGCAAAAATACTTACCAAAACTGGCTACAGCACAAAGTATTGGAGCTTGGGGACTTACCGAGCCTAATACAGGAAGCGATGCAGGAAACATGAAAACAACCGCATTAAAAGATGGTGATAACTGGGTTATAAATGGTGCTAAAAGTTGGATAACACATGGCAAAAGTGGCGATGTAGCTGTAGTTATTTGCCGTACTGGCGAGCCAAGGGCAAAAAATAATAGTACAGCATTTATTATTGAAAGAGGTACTCCAGGTTTTATGGCTGGCAAAAAAGAAAATAAACTTGGTATGAGGGCAAGCGAAACCTGCGAAATGATTTTTGACAATTGTATAATATCAGATGCACAGCGAATGGGTGCAGTGGGCGATGGATTTAAGCAAGCAATGAAAATATTAGATGGTGGCAGAATATCTATAGCTGCACTAAGTTTAGGTATTGCAAAAGGCGCATACGAAGCATCTGTACAGTATGCAAAAGAGCGTCACCAGTTTGATCAGCCAATTGCAAATTTTCAGGCTATAACGTTTAAACTAGCCTATATGGCTACAAAAATACAAGCTGCCGAATTACTTATAGACCAAGCTTGCGACTTAAAAATGAAAAATTTGCCCATGACAAAAGAAGCTGCTATTGCAAAATATTATGCCAGCGAAATATCGGTAGAAATAAGTACAGATGCTGTACAAATATTTGGTGGTTATGGTTACACAAAAGATTTTCCGGTAGAAAAATTTTATAGGGATAGTAAACTCTGCACTATTGGCGAAGGGACAAGCGAAATACAAAAATTGGTAATAAGCAGAGAAATATTAAAGTAGTACCTATCCAATAAATTGTTGAGCCATTTATAAAATTTAGAATGGTTTATACAATTATTTTAAGATATATTATTTACTCAATAAAGTATCTGTATTTATACTAGGGTATTTGCTCACAAATTCAAAATCGTATTCGTTTTTTTTCTTTAATTCTATGATTAGTTTATGTAAGCTAGCAGAGTCTTCTGGTTCCTGAAAAGTACGATCATGAGCAAGCAACACTAAATTATTACAAGTTTTGGTTTTACCGTTAGTAAATGTGCTGTCAATAATTTTAAGCATATCCGTATCCGATTGTGCAAGCCTTTGGTTTTGATTAAAATGCCACTCTGTATCCTAACCTATTGCTACAAACCCTTTGCTATAAAGACTATCAGCAGCTTGTGCAGAAGCTTTCAAATCTGTACTAATTATGTTTTCTGTACGCCAAATATTTCTGCCTGTTGTACGAATAATATTGGTTGTAAAATGTAAGCTGTCGGCACATTTTGTAAAATCATTGGTAGCACTATCGGGCATACTATAAAATTTATAAAAAGAATTGTGAAAAGCATGTGTATAGCTATGGTTTGAAATTTCTATAAGATTGCAAGCCTGTAAAGAGTCGAAAATTGTAGCTTGCTCTCTGCTGCCATACACATGCTCCCCTATTACAAAAAGAGTAGCAGGCACATTTTCTTTTTGTAAAATTTGCATTACTTTTTTACTTCCTTTGCATGGTCCATCATCAAAAGTTAAAAAAATGGTTTTCTTTTTCTTTTTTATAATTGGCTTGGTAAACTGTTTAACTGTTGGTTTTTCTTTTTTTGCAAATTGAGTTCGAAAAAGACTAAACTGGTTTTCGGTTTTGTAAAAATAAATACTAGAAAAAGTAATGGTAAGTAACGATGCCTTAAAAAGCATTGAGTAGTTAAAAGAACCCTCAGGGTCGGCGTCCATGTTGTGTTTTGATTTAGAAAGTAAATATATAATGTGTATTTACTGTTTTCCAAATTTTGAATGTTAATAAATTATTATGCTTTACTACAATAATTTTATCTTCTCTTTTGCTTTATATGAAAATAAGGTTTAACTAATTATTTAAACTATTTTTATTTTTTTTATCAGAAATTCTTAATTAAAAAGCTAGGATGTTAAATTTTATTTTTATAATTTCTTTTATTCTCTTTACGGGTTATATATTTCTTATTATTTATTACCGTTATGCTTTTACATCAATTCAACAATTCAACAATTCATCAAAAAACAATACTACCCAACTTTCTATAATAATACCAGCCCGCAATGAAGAAGCAAATATTGAAAAATGTATTCGGTCTATTTTGCAAAATAATTACCCTAAGCATTTGTACGAAATAATTGTTGTAGATGATCATTCTGATGATGGTACAGTAAACATTGTAAATAAATTAGCAATGCAAAATGTAAAATTAATTTTGCTAAAGGATTTTGTAACTGTAAAAATAAATTCGTACAAAAAGAAAGCTATAGAAGTTGCTATAGCCCAAGCAAATGGCACACTTATTATTACCACCGATGCCGATTGTATTGTGCCTACAGCTTGGCTGCAAACTATTGCAAATTTTTACGAAGAAAAAAAACCAGTTTTTATTGCTGCACCAGTTTCAATAGTTACAAAAAATCGTTTTATCGAAATTTTTCAGACATTAGATTTTATGGCATTACAAGGCATAACTGCTGCTGTAGTTTACAAAAAACAAATGACCATGTGTAATGGAGCCAACATGGCTTATGAGCGTAAAGTTTTTTACGATGTAGGAGGCTTTGCTGGTATAGATAATATAGCAAGCGGCGATGATATGTTGTTAATGCATAAAATTTATAATGAATACCCAAATAGAGTTTTATTTTTAAAATTGAAGGAAGTAATTGTAAAAACTGCCGCAGTAAGTACTATAAAACAATTTATTAATCAAAGAGTACGTTGGGCAAGCAAAGCCGATAAATATGATGATAAAAGAATATTACCAATATTAATGATAGTATATTTTTTTAATTTTTTGATGTTTTTAATTCCGATTATTGCAATTTTTTTTAATCCAACAATCTCAATTCGCTATATGCAATACCCAATACTTACTTTGTGGTTTTGTATGCTTGTTTTAAAAACTGTGGTAGAATTATTTTTTCTTTACCCAGTAGCTTCATTTTTTGAAAATAAAAGGTTACTGTGGTTTTTTCCTTTGCTACAACCTTTCCATATTTTTTATACCATTATAGCTGGTTGGTTAGGCAAGTTTGCAAAATATAGTTGGAAGGAAAGAATTGTAAAGTAAAACAAAAAATTATCTCCCATAATCATCTTGCAATCGTACAATGTCATTTTCGTCGCTGGGGTTATTTATATCTGTATGGCGCCATATTTCTGCTATTATACCCCAATTATCTAAGCCTATTAATCGGTGTCTTTCGCCTTTTTTTAGTTCAATAATATCATTATTTTTTAAATGTACTGTTTCGTTTTCGTAGTCGGTATCGCTACAAACTACAGCTACTTTTCCACCAATACATTTCCAAATTTCGGCACGCCTGTGATGGTATTGCCAACTTAATCGCTTATTGGGAGCTATTAGCAAAATTTTGGGGCTAAGCTTGCCTGTTATATTTAATTCATTAAAACTTAAATGAGCAAAAAATGCTGAAATAAATTTACGAGCATCGTTTTCATCTATTACCAAAAAACCACCCCAAGGTCTTGTATTATCGTACGATGCAATGTTTATTTTTTTATCGGTAATAAATGCTATCATTTTATCGAAAACAATACTTTTATCTAAAAAACCATCAAAATCCATTGCTTAAATTTTATGCAAGTTTACATATTTTATGGTTTGTTTAAATCATTTTTAAATTTTTTAGTTTAATGTATTGCCATTTAATTTAAAATTCTTATTTTTGCAACCCCTTAGGGTAATATTTCTTTAAATTCTTTTTTAGAAATATGGTGTGATAGCTCAGTTGGTAGAGCAATGGACTGAAAATCCATGTGTCGCCGGTTCAACCCCGGCTCGCACCACAAAAAGTCATCTTTGTAAAAAGGTGGCTTTTTTTATTTAAAGCGCTTTTTTAGTTTAAATTCTAATGTAAAAAATTAAAGTTGTAATGAGTTTCAATGCCATGTATAGAAACTTTAATAATTTAGCAAAGCACAATAAAATTGGCAGTTACACACTTTTTAAGACACAACTCTATTTATACTTAGCGCCGCATTGCAACCATTGCAAATAATCACCTTTTTTATCGGCATAGCCCGATGGATGGCTTACCAACTCTTCTTTTGCATTAATTATAGCATATAAAGGTTGCGAATTTTGTTTAAAATTTTCTGTTTCAAAAACACTCCATTTTTCGCCTACTGTTCTTATTTCTCTTGTTGTACCTTCTTTGGTTGTGTACGTAAATCTATTTTCGGCAGGGAGTAGCTTTTTATCATCTACGTACAGTGATACAATTATATATTTTTCTGATAATAATTTATATTCCTCAGCTTTGCTCCACACATTTTCTTCCATACGGCGACAGTTTACACAGGCATAACCAGTAAAATCTAGCAAAATTAATTTGTTTTGCTCTTTTGCCATTTTTAAGCCTTCTTCATAATCATGTGTACAGTTTAAGTTAAGCACACACTCGTTTTCACTTGCATAAATACTATACCAAAGTGGCGGCGGAAACCCACTAATAAGCGATAAATTTGCATACTTTGTATTGGTAACGCCAGGTAATAAATACAATGTAAATAAAGTAAACATTGATGCTATAACAATACGATTTAGCGATAATTTATTTAATGGCGAATCATGTTTAAATTTAAAAATACCCCATAAATAAAGAGAGAGTAGTACGCCAATTATTATCCAAATACCTATAAATATTTCTCTTTTTAAAATGCCCCAGTGCATAACCAAATCGGCATTCGATAAAAATTTGAATGCCAACCCAAGTTCTAAAAATCCTAATACAACTTTTACGGTAGTAAGCCAACCACCCGACTTTGGCAACGATTTTAACATACCAGGAAACAAGGCAAACAAAGCGAATGGAAGAGCCAATGCTAGCCCAAAACCGCTCATGCCTACTGTTAGTTGCATAGCACCACCATCGGCCGAAAGTGAGCCTGCAAGTAGCGAACCTAATATTGGACCAGTACATGAAAACGAAACTAAAGCCAATGTAAGCGCCATAAAAAAGATACCCATTATATTACTTGCACCTGCCTTACTATCAGTTTTATTGGTAAAACTTGCAGGCAAAGTAATTTCGTAAAATCCAAAAAAAGATAATGCGAAAACTATAAAAATTACAAAAAAAGCAACGTTCAAATAAACATTGGTAGATATATTATTTAAAATTTCGGGGTTTAATTTATCTAAAAAATGAAATGGTAAACTTAGTAAAACATAAATAAGAAAAATAAAAAAACCATACAAAAATGCATTTTTGACACCAGCTTTTTTGCTCTCCGATTTTTTGGTAAAAAACGAAACCGTAAGTGGTATCATTGGAAAAACACATGGAGTAAGTAAAGCTACTAAACCTCCCAAAAAACCCAATACAAATAAAGATAACAAACCTTTTGATTTTACATTTTCGGTACTTTGCGATGAGGCTGTTTTACACTCGGTTAATGGTTTATCTAAATTTATTGTAGGTATTAATATTCTGTTAGATGTTGTAGCTAAGGATTTTTCGCCAGTTGCAATTTTTAATGTATCTGATTCTGGAAAAAATGATTCCCCATCGGCCACTTCGTAATTTACCAATAACTCTATATTTGCAGGTACTTTACCAACTATTTTTACTGTTTGAAAAATAGAAACACTATCAAAAGAAAGTAATAGTTTTTTATTAGCAAATACTTTATCTGATTTAATAATGCCATTTGTGGCCAATTCAAAATTGTTTAACGTTATTGAACTATCTGCATTATAAATAGTAAAGCCCGATATACCTTCGGCAGTATCTTTTGCGGTATAAGCATACCAACCTGTTTTAATATTGCCAATAAAATTAATTTTGTAAACACCTTCGCCAACTTTTTCGGTAATGGATTTCCAATGTATTATGCGCTCATCTTGTGCATACAAATTATTGCTTAATAAAAAAGCTAAAATAATTACAGAAATAATTTTTGTAAAAAATTGCATGGTTAACTTAATATCAAAAATCGCAATTATTACATTGGATTTATAGGTTTTTAATATTGATTATTTGGCATTTATTTTTATACTAAATGGTATAGTTGATGGTGCAAGACATTTTTCATCGTTGCATACCATAAAAGTTACTTTGCCTTTGGCAATAGTATTTACAGTAGTTTTTAATTTTATTTTTTGTACAAAATCTACTTTATTGCTATAAAATTTTAAAGTAGAGCTAAAAACTTTGCTATATTCTTTTTGCAATTTCCCTAACTCTGTAATTTTTCCATCTAATGTTATTAGAGGGTTTTTGTCGATTGCAATAGATGTAGGTACTGGCCCTTCGCCAGCATCTTGCGAATATATATGCCATTTAGGCTCTATAGTTGCAGTAATGTGCAGTTCGTAAATACCCACAGCAATTTTTTTTGCAGTGTAATTCCATTTTACTGGGCTTGTAATTTGTGCATGTACGCTTACAGAAAAAAGCAAAACGAATAAGGCTAGTGTAATTTTTTTCATAATTATTTTTTGTTTTATAGATACAACAAAGTTGTAACTAAAGTTTTGGTTATAAGTGTTAAAATTGTTCTTATACTAGCTGGGCTGAGCTTACTAATCCTAATAATTCTTCAAAAACCATTCGTCCATCTTCATTACCTAGCAAGTTGCTGCAAGCTCTTTCGGGGTGAGGCATCATACCAAATACATTACCAGCTTGGTTTTTTATGCCTGCAATATTATTGGTAGTTCCATTTGGGTTGGCTTCTTCTACAACATTGCCATTGGCATCGCAGTATTTATATATAATTTGTTTGTTTGTTTCTAAAGCTTGTAACACATCTGTATTTGCAAAATATCTGCCTTCGCCGTGTGCAATTGGTATCATCAAAGGCTGTGATGTTGTACTATTGGTATTTTTAATAAATACATTTTTACAAATAAATTGCTGATTAGCATTGGCTAACAATACACCTGGCAGTAATCCACTTTCGCATAATATCTGAAAACCATTACATACTCCAAATACTTTACCACCAGCATTTGCAAAATCTATTACACTTTTCATCATCGGGCTAAAACGGGCTATAGCACCACAACGCAAATAATCACCATAACTAAACCCCCCAGGCAGTACAATACAGTCATCGGTGCTAAACATGGATATATCACTGTCTTTGTGCCATAACGAAATTACCTCTTGTTGCAAATCGTTTTGCAGTGCTTCTACCATATCTCTATCGCAATTGCTACCCGGAAAAATTACTACACCAAATTTCATGTGTTTATATTTATAGTGATTTTGCTTTTTATTTTGCAAAAGTACTAAAAGCTTTGCAGTTTTTAAAAGCTATAAATTGTGTTTAAACCCAGTTAATAATACATAAATTATGTTCCGTTTATAAAATGTAGTATAAAAAAGGATATGGTAATTTTTCAATTATTTTTGTTTAGTCAAACTCTAAAAACGCAAAGAAAATTCACACAAAGAACTCAAAGAAATAGTCTTCGCTTAGTGTAGTT
Source organism: Ferruginibacter sp. (assembly GCA_013141435.1). GTDB lineage: Bacteria > Bacteroidota > Bacteroidia > Chitinophagales > Chitinophagaceae > Ferruginibacter. The sequence continues at coordinate 90,982 of JABFQZ010000032.1, read as the reverse complement.
TCCAAATTTAGTTTTTAAAGATACCCTTTAATAATTCAATATTTTTTTTCGCATCCAATTCTTGGCTTTCAATAGTATTAATTAAAATTTTCGCATTTTCTCTATTATATAAACCTTTCAAGTAATGTTTATCGTAGTATTGAAGAAGTATTTTAAAACTTTCTTGAAAGTTATTTTCTAATAAAAAATTTATAGCATTTTTTGTTTCTAATCCGCCAAGTTTTTTTTGTATGCGCATTATGGCAGTTACTAATTCATTTTTTTTTAATGTGCCATATTCTTCTACCAAATAATTTAATCTTTTTTGAAAAGGAATATTAAAAAAATACAATTTACTACTACGCATTGTTATCCAAAGTGGCATTGGTATTTGTAAATTGCCTATGCGTTGGCTTTCGTCTTCTAGCCAAATGCAGTGAGCAGTTGGCAGAGAGCAGTTTACAATAGGTTTGTTCAACTTTGGGGTTGCATTATGTAATTCTTGTGGTTGGGTTTCTGTTATTTGCTGTGCGGTGGTTAGTTCTTTTACCAATAAGTTTTCAAACATTTCTTGGCTAGGTTGTGCCACTTGGCCAATACCTCCAAGTGCCGATCCTTTGTGGTTTGCTAGTGCTTCTAAATCGATAATTGAGTTGCCTTGTTTTGCTAATTGGTTTAATAATAATGTTTTTCCACTACCAGTATAACCACCAATAATTTTAAAAGTATATGGTAAATTAAATTGTTGTAAAACCCAATTACGATAAGCCTTATAACCGCCAACCAAGGTATATACTTTAAAGCCGTATAAATCTAAAAGCCAAGCTACTGCTGCACTTCGCATACCTCCACGCCAGCAGTGAACAAGAATACAGTTTGTAATTGGAAGTTGGTTATTGGTTTCATTCCGATAATTATTTTTTGCCAACATTGTTTCAACTGATTCTACAAATGACCTCATTTTTGGGCCAAAAAAATCTAAGCCAATTTTTATTGCAATTTCTTTGCTCTGCTGTTTGTATGCTGTACCTACAATTTTTCTTTCTTCATCACTAAATAATGGAAAACTTTTTGCATTTGGAATATGTGCTTGGGCGTATTCGCTTGGGCTGCGTACATCTAATACAATGTTGTTTTTATATAGTTGTAAAAAATCTGATATTGGTATTTTTGTTATTGCCATAGTTGTTTACAAAAATACGCTTGTTGTTGCAACATTAGTTGTGTGAAATATATTTTGTAGCATTAAAAAAGCCCGATAAATTCCGGGCTTTTTTAATGCTACTTACGATCCGCATGCTTCACATGCATCGGGGTTATCCAATGAGCAAGATATGGCGGCTTGTTGTTCGTCTTTTGTTTGGTTAAGCACATCAGCATCTACCGTAAATTTGATAGCATCGGCAGCTGCTTTTGTACGCAAATAATACATACCTGTTTTTAATCCTTTTTTCCAAGTGTAAAAATGCATGGAAGAAAGTTTTCCAAAGTTTGGTTGCTCTACAAATAAATTTAGTGATTGGGATTGGCAAATATATGCACCTCTATCGGCACTCATATCTATTACTGTTTTTTGTTTTATCTCCCATACAGTTTTATAAATTTCTTTTAAGTTAGCAGGTATTTCTTCAATATTTTGCACCGAGCCATTGGCAGCAATAATACGTTGTTTCATGTTATCGTTCCACAAGTTTAATGCTCCTAAGTCTTTTAATAAATGTTTGTTTACTACAGCAAACTCTCCACTTAATACCCTACGGTTGTAAATGTTAGATGTGTATGGTTCAAAACATTCGTTGTTGCCTAATATTTGTGATGTAGACGCTGTAGGCATTGGTGCTAGCAATAATGAGTTTCTTACGCCATGCTCCATAACTTCTGCTCTTAGTGCAGCCCAATCGTAACGCTCTGTTGGTGCTACATTCCATAAGTCAAACTGAAATTTACCTTGGCTCAATGGTGAGCCTTTAAACGTTTTGTAAGCCCCATCTTTTTTTGCCAATTCACAACTAGCCGTCATAGCTGCAAAATATATTGTTTCAAAGATATTTACGTTTAACAGTTTTGCCATTTCGCTTTCAAAAGGCAAGCCCATCATCATAAATACATCGGCCAAACCTTGTACACCTAAGCCTATTGGACGATGGCGTTCGTTGCTTGTTTTTGTTTCAGGTATTGGGTAGTAATTACCATCTATAACTTTGTTCAAATTACGGGTTACAATTTTGGTAACTTCTACTAATTTTTCAAAATTAAATTTATTTCCTTCTACAAATCTTGGTAAAGAAAGCGAAGCCAAATTACAAACGGCTGTTTCGTTTTCGTCACTGTATTCTATAATTTCTGTACATAAGTTACTGCAACGAATTGTACCAAGATTTTGTTGATTACTCTTTGTATTGGCCGCATCTTTATACAATACATAAGGTGTACCTGTTTCTATTTGCGATTCTAAAACAGCGTTCCACAAATCTCTTGCTTGTATGGTTTTCTTTGCTTTTCCTTCTTGCTCATATTGTGTGTATAATGCTTCAAACTCAGCACCATGAGTGGTGTGCAGGTTTTTTGCTTCGTTAGGGCAAAATAAGCTCCACTCTCCATCAGCTTCTACTCTTTTCATAAATAAATCAGGTATCCACAATGCCAAAAACAAATCTCTAGCACGCATTTCTTCTTTACCATGATTTTTTCTTAGTTCCAAAAATTCAAACACATCGGCATGCCAAGGCTCTAAATAAACAGAAAATGCACCTTTTCTTTTTCCACCACCTTGATCTACATAACGAGCAGTATCGTTAAATACTCTAAGCATTGGTATGATACCATTACTTGTGCCGTTTGTACCTTTTATATAACTACCAGTACTGCGAATGTTATGAACGTTTAAACCAATACCACCTGCACTTTGAGATATTAATGCACAATCTTTTAGTGTATCGTAAATACCGTTAATGCTATCATCTTTCATGCTTAGCAAAAAGCAACTGCTCATTTGCGGTTTTGGTGTACCTGCGTTAAACAAAGTTGGTGTAGCATGTATAAACCATTTTTCGCTCATTAAATTATATGTTTCTATAGCTGCTGCAATATCCGTTTTATGAATACCAAGTGCAACTCTCATAAATAAATGCTGAGGTCGTTCGGTTATTTTACCATTTACTTTAAGTAAGTATGATTTTTCTAAGGTTTTAAAACCAAAAAAATCAAAATGATAATCTCTTTCATAAATGATAGCAGCATCTAGTTCATCGGCATTTTCTTTTATAACAGCATATACATCTTCGGCGTATAATGGAGCAGGTAAGCCTGTTTTATTGTCTATATAATTGTACAATAACTCCGCTGTTTCGCTAAACGATTTTTTTGTGTTTTTGTGTAAGTTACTTACCGCTATCCTTGCAGCTAATACTGCAAAATCGGGGTGTTTTGTAGTAAATGAAGCAGCGGTTTCGGCTGCCAAATTATCTAGCTCTGTAGTTGTTACATTATCGAAAATACCCGATACTACTTTTTTGGATATTTCTATAATATCGCTTGTTTTTAACTGTAGCCCATAGCTCAACCTCGTAACCCTCGATGTTACTTTGTCGAAATGTACTGTTTCTTTTTTTCCGCTTCTTTTTATTACCTGCATGTGTTATTATTATTGAGATGTTAGTATTTAGTATTGAGACAATTTGCTATTATTGTTTTTCTTTTAATTTATTTGAGAATGTAAAAAGCATTTTTTGTATTTCTTCAATCAGCTTAAAAACATCATCATCGTTTTCTATATATTTTAATTTTATTGCTATTATTAATTGTGTTTCTACTTCGTAACAAGATCCTGTTGCTATTGCAATAAATTGTATAAATTCTTTATCACTATTTCTTCCAGCCCCTTCAGCAATATTTGAAGGAATTGAAACACTTGCCCTTCTTATCTGATTTATCAATCCAAATTTTTCCTCTGCTGGGAATACCCTTGTTAGTTCATAAATCAACTTTGTTAGTTCAACAGCTTTCTGCCAAACTTATAAAATCTTTGTATTTGTGCATAGTATTTGTTTTTCAAGTATTGTTAAAAAACCTATATCCTAAAACATTACGAATTTAGTTATCTAAATACTCAATACAAACATCTCAATACTCTATTAAAAATCATCATCCATACTAAATGTTTTGGATACGTTTTCTTTTACTCCTGCTTTTTGATATTCGCCTACTCTTTTTTCAAAGAAATTTGTTTTGCCTTGTAAAGAAATTAATTCCATAAAATCGAATGGATTTACAGCATTGTAAATTTTGTTACATTGCAATGCTACTAATAATCTATCTGCTACAAACTCTATATATTGGCACATTAAGTTAGCGTTCATTCCTATAAGCCCTACGGGTAATGAATCTGACACAAACTCTTTTTCAATTTCTACAGCATCGCTTATTATTTTAGTTACCGTTTCTTTCGATAATTGATTTTTTAAATGCTGTGTGTATAGCAAGCAAGCAAAATCGCAGTGCAAACCTTCATCTCTACTTATTAATTCGTTTGAAAAAGTAAGCCCTGGCATTAGCCCTCTTTTTTTAAGCCAAAAAAGGGAACAAAAAGAACCAGAAAAAAATATACCTTCTACTGCTGCAAAAGCAATAAGCCTTTCGGCAAAACTGCCTTTATCTATCCAACGAAGTGCCCATTCGGCTTTTTTCTTTACACAATCTATGGTGTCAATTGCTCTTAATAATCTATCTTTTTCTACAGGGTCTTTTATGTAGGTATCAATTAGTAATGAATATGCTTCGCTATGAATATTTTCTATCATTACCTGAAAACCATACATACATCTAGCTTCGGGGTATTGAACTTCTTTCAAAAAATTTACAGCAAGGTTTTCATTTACAATACCATCGCTTGCTGCAAAAAATGCCAGTACATTTTTTATAAAATAACGTTCGTCGTCATTTAATTTATTTGCCCAGTCTTGTAGGTCGGGTGTGAGGTCTAATTCTTCCGCTGTCCAAAAACTTGCTTCTGCTTGTTTATACATTTCCCATATATCATTATGTGTTATAGGGAAAAGCACAAAGCGGTCTTTATTTTCGGCCAAAATCGGTTCGATGTTCATTTATATAATTTTAAGAATTGTTGTGTTTGCAAAAAGTACTTATGGTATGCTCCTCAATAGTCTTAATTCCTCAAAATAATATTTTCGTACTCTCTGAGAACAATATTACTAAATCATTAAGTAATAAAAATCTATTAGTTTTTCACATAATGTTTACAAAATAGCAAGACCCAATATAGGTAAAGGATTTGGCGAAAATATATAGTTTTCCACCACTAAATGCACATGGTATGGATAACTTTTTTCTTTATTTTGGTAAAATTTACATTATGCTATTGTAGGCAATATGAATAAAGCAAAGTAAACGATAAAACTCAATACAGTAAAGAGTTATACGCCAAAATAGAAATTAAAATATAAATACTAATAATAAAAAATTTGTACGTACTTTCGCCAAAAAAACAATGAAAAAAGTATTGGTATTTTTAGCTTTGGCTCTTATTGCAAACTGCTCTTTTTCGCAAACTTTTTTGGCCGAAGATGCAGCAAAACATATTGGAGATAGTTTAACAATTTGTGGTAAAATATATGGTGGTAAGTTTTTGGAAACATCTAATTCTGCCCCTACATTTTTAAATATGGGAGCAGCTTATCCTAATCATTTGTTAACGATTTTTATTCCGTTAAGTATTAGAACCGAGCTTGGTTATGCACCCGAAATTTTATTAAAAGATAAAACTGTTTGTATTACAGGAAAAGTAATTCTTTACAAAGAAAAACCCGAAATCATTGTGTACAATAAGGCACAAGTAGAGGTAGCAAAATAAATAAAGACATCATTATTCTATATCAATATCATGTAACGCCACAGCAAGTTCGTTTTCCTTAACAAAATTGCACCACCTACAATCTTCTTTGCCACAACCTGTATAAAAATCTTTGGCTTGTATTTTTTCCCAAGCAGTTACAATTTGTTCTTTCACAATATTGCAATCTTCGGGTGTTATTACAATTTTTTCTTTTCTATATTCCTTTTTCTTATCTGGCTCTACAAAATCAAATTCGGTGCTTATAACTTGCCAATCTTTTTGGTCGTAGTTATCTATTAAAATTTTATAAAAAACCGCTTGCCGCCAATAGTTCCCACCATTGGGCTCTTTATCGTTTGGCCCTTTTAGCGATGGCAATGCTTTTTCAATATCTCCACTTTTATAATCAACTACATTTACTGTTTTACCATCAAATTCTAGTTTATCCAATTTACCTTTAAGTGGTACGCCATCTACTACTACACCTCGTATGTTTCTTTCTATGGCTACCACTTTGTTCCAAGTATTGATGTATTTGTCGTAATAATTAAACAATACACCTTCGCCATATTCCATGCGCCTTGCAAACGACTCTTTGGTAAAGTTTTCTCTATGCCTGCGCATGTACCAAACAAAATCTGCAAACATATCTTCCTTACCATTAAATTTTTCTTTACCACCATCTTGCATTTTTTTAAACAATTTTTCTAATGCAAAATGTATAGCACTTCCAAATGTGGTAGATTCGTTTATACCCGATGGTACTCGTATCATATTGTTGAAATAAAACTGCAAAGGGCATTTCATATAATTGTTTAATGCCGTTACATTCATTTGAAATTTAGCCAACAATCCATCAATAAAATCATCTTCTGCATGTGCTATTTCCGGAGCTTGTGCGGTAAATTGTAACAAATTAAATGCAGCCAAATCATTTTCAGAAATACTCGGATGCTCCACTTCTAACTGATGAACCTCTTGTATTTCTGCTATAAAAACAGATGGCTCCAAGCCTTTGCCTTCATTACTATATTTTGCATAAGAAATGTTTAAATATTTTTCTGCTCTAGTGAGGGCTACATAAAAAAGTCGGCGTAGTTCTTCCCCTTCTGCTGCATCACTTGGTGCGGATGCAAAAATGGTATCAGGAAATTTATATCCACTTTGTGGTTTTCTTTTCTTTTCCCATGCACTTGCATTTACACCTGCAAAGAAAACATATTCAAACTCCAACCCCTTGCTACCATGTGCTGTGAGCAAGTTCACTGCTTTTTCATTGCCCGATACTTCTATTAATGGCAATGGCAGATTTTCTTTTTTCATTAAATCTAAAACATCCATAAAACCTTTAAGATCTAAATATGGATTACGAGCAGTTTCTGTTTTTACAAAATCGAATAAGGCTGTGAGTAATTGTAATAGTTTTAATTTTTCTTGGTGCAGCATTATATACGACAGCACTCCAGCATTTCGTATAATTCTATCCAACAATTGTTGTAACGATACGTTTGATACATCGGCAATCAAATTTTCAATTATTGAACTTGTGTTTTTTAATGATTGGCTAATGCCACTGTCAAACAAATCTTTTGGTGGTTGGTTGGCTTTATCAAACAATAATTTTCTAATAGAAGATGCATCGCCACCATATCTTTTACTATTTACCTCTACTGTAATTTTTGCAATATCTATTGGCGCTATTTTATAAAAATCGTAATGCAAAATTTCAAACAACAATTCATCGCCACCATACGGAATATCATGCTCTGCGTTTAAGTAACGCAGAATGGTTACTATTTTATTTACAAATGCATTGCTTAAAATATTAATGTTTCGTTTGCTAAAAACGGGTACTCCTTTTAGTCGTAAATATTCTGCTAAGGCTTCACCATATTTATTTTCTTTATAAATAACAGCAATTTTTCTTGGCTCTACATTGCTCTCTAATAACGAAGCTATTTCAGCTGTAATGCCCGCCATTTCTTCTTTTACAGAATTGTATTCTCTTATGCTAGGTTTGTTGGTGAGGGCTTTTATTTTATCATTACTTGCTAACAAATTTTTACTTAACCCCTCAATATTTTTTACCAAACGCTCTTCGTTTTTATCAATAAGCGTTTTGGCAATATCTAAAATGTGTTGTGTGCTCCTGTAATTGTTGGTAAGCACTACTGTTACCATTTCGCTACTGTAATGGTTTGCAAAGCCCAACATATTTTCTACATTGGCACCTTGAAAGCGATAAATACTTTGGTCATCATCGCCTACTACAAATACATTGGGCGTATCCCAATAGCTAATGAGTTGTTGCACCAATTTATTTTGTGTGCCGCTTGAATCTTGGTATTCATCTACCAACACATATTGAAAACGCTCTTGATAATTAGATAATACATTTGGGTTTTCTTCAAACGCTTTTATCACCCAATTTATCATATCATCAAAATCGTAGCGGTTACGCTCACGCATGAGGGATTGATAATTGTCAAATTCATTTACGGCTGCACGTAACTTTTCTTTCTTTTCTTTTTCTTCTTCAATTTTATCGGTACGTACGTCGCCTTTTTTAAAATCTTTGGTGGCACGCTTGGCAATGTATTCATCTCTGCTTGGTAAGTCGGTTATGTATTCGTCTATTTTTTGATTTATAAATTGAGGCGTCCAACCTTCTCTTTTCATATTAGAAAACAATTGCTTTAAATTATTTATTTCGTAATACACATCACCCCTGTATCGCTTTAGTGGATTGTCTTTGGAAAAATTATCAATCAGTATTTTAAACAATTCTATATTCTCTAATTCTGAAATAGCATCTAACGAATTTTTTTCGAACAACGATAAATTATCTTGAATAACATCGTTGCAAAAAGCATGAAATGTATAAATATTTACCTTATATGCATCTGCACCTATAAACGATTGTAAGCGCCTGCGCATGGCTATGGCACCAGCATCTGTATATGTTAGGCAAAGAATATTATCGGCCAACACATCGGGGTTCATTAGTATTTTGCCAATACGTGCGGCTAGTATTTGTGTTTTGCCTGTGCCTGGGCCTGCAATTACCATTACTGGACCTTCGGTGGTATCCACAGCTTTTTGTTGCTGTGGGTTTAGCTTGGCGTATTCTTCTTCAAATTTTTGTAGAAGCTGTTGTTGGTAAGTTTGCATTGATTAACTTGAGTAACTCGAATATATTTTATGCAAATTATAACATTATATTCATTTTTATTTATTGACTTTTGTCAATAAGTTATCATAAAAACTGAATTATGTTTGTAAGACCTTACCAAAAGGTTTAAAAAAGAAATATATTGAAACCAAAACAGCAACAAAATCAATATAGCATACCAACCGAAAACAGCGCTTCTTTTGCTAAACGATTTTATATTTATCAAAAAGAAAGGTTTCCTTTTTTAGGGCATGGCTTATTGGTATTTGCTTTTAGTTTTTCTGCTATATCTTACTCTCGTATATGCAGGGGTGTTGAAGGTTTTGTAAATACACAAACTTTTCTCTTAGGCATTTTTACAACGATTACCCTGTTTTTACTACTCCGTATTTTTGATGAATTCAAAGATGCAGCTGATGATGCAGCTTATAGAAAAGAACTTCCTGTACCAAGAGGCTTGGTAAGTTTGAGAGAGCTTAAAATTGTAGGCATTGTTGTGGCCATTTTGCAAATTGTTGTAAATGTCATTTTCTTTCCAAAAATGCTCATCCTTTACTTTGTTGTAATTGCTTACTTGTTATTAATGGGCAAGGAGTTTTTTATTTCCGATTGGCTAAAACGAAATCAATTTTTTTATGTGGCAAGCCACATGTTTATAATACCATTGGTAGATATTTATGCTAGTGGGTTAGATTGGTTTTTAAACAACACGTCAGCTCCAATGGGTTTGCTGTTCTTTTTTATGGTGTCCTATATGAACGGTGTGGTGCTAGAAATAGGCAGAAAAATAAAAGCACCTGAAGCGGAAGCCGTTGGTGTACTTTCCTATTCCTACATGTTAGGCACGGCAAGAGCCATATATTTATGGCTTGCTGTTCTATTCGTTACTTTAATATTAAGTATTGCAGCAGCTCATTATGCAGGATATGGTTTAACCGCATTTTATTTTTTAGCCACAGCATTTTTATTTTGTGCTATACCTGCTTTTATTTTTTTACAAAACAAATCAAAGAAGGCATCAAAAGCCATAGAAATATCATCTGCTATTTGGACAATAGCCATGTACTTAATACTTGGTGGGATACCAATGATTCAAAAACTTCTTATCAACTAATGTATTTTATAACAACACAACAATATGATGCAAGAAAACACAGCATTGGCGGTAAAGCCAAAGCATTGCTATTGTTAAGTAACGAAAAGTTAAACATACCACCTTGGGTTGTAATGCCAAATGAATGCTTCGCAGAAATTATAAATTCAAGTGACGCTACTGATATCATTAGTACTATAAAAAATTATCAAATATCCGATGATTTTATTGCTACAATTGTACAAGCATTTCCAAACGAAAAGTATTTTGCAGTACGCTCCTCAGCAGTAGATGAAGATGGAGATAATTTTTCATTTGCAGGGCAGTTTGAATCTTTTTTATATGTTACAAAAGAAACCCTTGCGGAAAAAATTAAACAAGTTTGGTTGTCTGCATATGCTGAAAGAATAAAGCAGTATAGAAAAAATAATAAACTTATTAAAAACAATGGTATTTCCGTTATCATTCAGCAAATGATACCAGCAGAAGTATCGGGAGTGGGGTTTAGTATAAATATTATGAATGCTGATAGAGATGCAACATTAATAAACACGGTGTATGGCCTTGGTGAAGCTTTGGTGCAAGGCAAAGAAAATGCTGATTGTTTTATTATTAAAAATGAAAAAATAGAAAGCAGCATTGTAAAAAAAGTGTATCAAACTATTTTTGATAATAATGAAATAAAAAAAATACCTGTAGAAGCAGACAAACAAGAAAAAGCATCATTAACAGATGAACAAATTGTAGCAGTTTCGAAAATAATAAGGACTTGTGTAAATCATTTTGGCAAGCCGCAAGATATTGAGTTTGCCATATCAAACAATACCATTTACTTATTGCAAAGCAGGGCTATTACAGGGTTACAAAATATTTCGGATAAAAAAGGTAAGTATATTTTGTGGGACAACAGCAATATCATAGAATCTTATCCCGGTGTTACTACACCGCTAACTTTTTCATTCATTAGTAAATCTTATGAAAAAGCCTATAAATTATTTTCGCTTTACATGGGCGTGAGTGAGCAGGTTATACAAAAAAATGAACGGATTTATAGCCATACACTTGGGCTTATAAATGGCAGGGTATACTACAATTTAAAAACATGGTACCACATGCTTGCATTGCTTCCGGGCTATAGTATTAACGCTCGGTTTATGGAAAAAATGATGGGCGTAAAAGAATCATTTGACATACCTGAAAGCTATCGCCTTTCAAAAACGAAAGCATGGTGGAGTATTGTAAAAATGGCTGCGAAAATGACTCGCCGTTTTGTAGGCTTACCCAAAAAAAGAATTGAATTTTTAGCACTATTAAATAATACAATTGCAGAATACAAGAACATTAATTTCGGAGAAAAAAATGCAAATGAATTGATGCAATTGTTTATTCGCTTCGATAATACTTTGTTGAACGAATGGAAAGCTCCATTGCTGAATGATTTTTTTGCGATGATATGGTTTGGTTTGTTACAAAAAAAATGTGAAAAATATAATCTTTCTAAGAACCTAAATATTCATAATGATTTATTGTGTGGCAGCAATGATATTATTTCTACACAGCCCATACATAGAACTATAGCAATTACTAGCGAAGTGTTAGAAAATGAAAGCTATAAAACATTGTTTTTAAATAATGATGAAAACAACATTTTGGAAGAACTCCTCAGTAATAAAATATATGCGCCATTAAAAAACAGTATAGACAAATACTTATTTGATTTTGGCGAAAGATGTATAGGGGAATTGAAACTAGAAAGTATCTCTTATAATCAAGCGCCTACTAAATTTATAAAAATTATTAAATCGTATGTAGAATCGGGTATTACAAAAGCATCTATATCTAGCAATACAGAAATACAAGTAAGGGAAGCCGCTGAAAAACAAATGCGAATTGCTTTTGTAAATAACCCTATAAAACAGTTTTTATTTTATAGAACGTTACAAAAAACAAGAGCATTGGTAAGCGCTAGAGAGAACTTGCGATACGAACGTACAAGGGCTTTTGGTATTGTGAGAGAAATTTTTACTGCCATGGGTAAGCACTTCTTTACAGAAAATATTATTGAAAATGTAAGCGATATTTTTTATTTGAAAATTGAAGAGATTTTTGATTTTATAGAAGGTAAATCTGTTACACAAAATATTCGTGCATTAATCACATTAAGAAAAGAAACATTTTTAGAATACGAGAAACAACCAACTCCATCTGAGCGGTTTGCAACTTATGGGATTGTGTACCATGCCAATGATTTTTATAGCACAGCAAGGGTAGATCAAATAGATGGCCATTTGAAAGGCATTGGTTGTTGCCCTGGTATTGTAGAAGCTAAAGTACGAGTGGTTTTGCAGCCGCAAGATGTAGTTTCTTTAAATGGAGATATACTAGTAACGAGTAGCACAGATCCGGGTTGGGTTACATTATTCTCTTCAGCAGCGGGCATAATAGTAGAAAGAGGTAGTGTGCTAAGCCACTCTGCAATTGTGTCTAGAGAAATGGGGAAGCCTTGCATTGTAGGAGTAACGGGGCTTTTAAAAACATTGCAAACGGGAGATACCATACAAATGAATGGTAGCACAGGCGAAATAAAAATAATAATTAAAGCAAATTAATGCAACAAATAAACGATACAGCTGCTTTTGATTTTATACGCTATGCCAATTGCTGGGAAGATGCAGATGTGCTGTTAAAAGCATTATCACCAATAGCAGGTAGTCGTATTTTTTCAATAGCATCAGCTGGCGATAATAGTTTTTCGTTGCTAGTTACCAATCCTGAAATTATAGTGGCTGCAGATATTAGTAAAGTACAATTGCTGCTAGTACAATTAAAAAAAATAGCGTATCAATATTTATCTTATGAAGAATTACTTGGTTTTTTAGGTTTTACAAATTCAACAAAAAGAATTGAAACATTCAATACCATCAAGGCATTTTTAGATGATGATTGTAAACATTATTTTGAAAACAATATACAGCTTATAGAAAACGGCATTATTCACCAAGGAAAATTTGAAAAGTACCTTTCTTTTTTTGCAAAAAAAATATTGCCTTGTATACACAATCGAAAAAGGGTATGTACTTTGATGGAAGTAAAATCTGCTGAGGATCAAAAAATATTTTATGAAAAACATTGGAACACTTGGCGCTGGAGGTTGCTATTCAATATATTTTTTAGTAGATATGTAATGGGCAAATATGGCAGAGATCCACAGTTTATGAAAGAGGTATCGAGCAATGTAGGCGAAACTATTTTTAAACAAACAGCAAATCATTTTAAAACCGCAGCAGCACAAAGCAACAGGATATTGCATTATTGCTTAAAAGGAAATTTTGGAAATTTGTTGCCACATTATGTTCGACCTGAAAATTATAAAAGTATAAAAGCCAACCTTCATAAATTGCACATAAAACAAGGCTATGCAGAAGATATTGCATTAGCATATAATAATTTTACTGCCATGAATTTGTCTAACATTTTTGAATACATGAGCAAAGAAACTTTTGATACTGTTTCTTCAAAAATATTGAATGCCACTAGCAAAGGAGCAAGGTTGGTATACTGGAATTTAATGGTACAAAGAAAAATGAGCACAAACAATTCAAATAAAACAATAGCTCTTGAAGATTTATCAGCAACAATAAAAAATATTGATACAGGCTTTTTTTACAACTGTATAAATATTGACGAAAAAATATGAACACAAATATTTTAAATACGATTATACTTGGCGCTTCTTTTTTATTGGTATTTGATATAGCAGAATTATTGTACCACAAAGCCAACATAAAAGTAGAGCTCACACGTAAGTTTGTGCATGTAGGAAGTGGCTTTATTGCACTTTTGTTTCCTATCATGCTAAGCAACCATTGGTTCGTACTATTTTTAAGTACGTCATTTTTAATTATACTTGCGTTAAGTACCAGGTATAAAATGCTTCAATCTATAAATGGTATAAGTAGGTATTCAGTTGGTAGCCTTGCTTTTCCTATGGCCATTTACTTGTGTTATGTAGCATTTGCTTATTATGAAAGCAGTATACTTTTTTATTTACCAATTCTAATACTTGCTATATGTGACCCACTAGCGGCTTTAGTAGGCAAGCGTTGGCCGTTAGGGAAATATTCAACAACAAAAGAAAGCAAAACGCTCATGGGCTCCGCTGCATTTTTTGTAAGTGCTGTATTAATCACTTTGCTTTTAATGTATTTGCTACACGATAATACACATTATCCTATTTTGGCAGCTTTGTTTGTTGCTTTGATAGCTACATTTACCGAAGCTGTTTCTAAAAATGGATACGATAATATTAATGTGCCCACAATTGTGCTATTTGCTTATTTAATTACTCAGTAAAAAAAGATGATAGAAATTATAAAAACTAAACCTGATGATACGCAATATTATTTGTATGAAAATACTATTGCCAATATTTATACTTCTGAAGAATTAAAAAAAACTTTATCACAAAGTATTAATAAAGTATTCTTGGTACATTGTTATGTGCTTTTACAAAACAATATCCCTGTAGCTAGGGCTAGTTTATATCATAATCCGTTGCTTGTTTATAAAAATAAGCAAACCGTTTCTATAGGCAATTTTGAATGTATAGATGATATAGATTGTTCAAATAAATTACTTAGCCATTTAGAAAATGAAGGTAAATTGTTGGGTGCAAGTTATTTTATCGGCCCAATGAATGGCAGCACTTGGGATGATTATCGATTCAGTGCATTTCACAATGAGCATAACTTTTTTTCTGAACCATACCATCATGTATATTACAACGAACTATTCACAGCATTTGGGTTTACGACAATATCCCATTATGTTTCGCAGAAAGACAATACACTTAAATATGATGATGATGCCATTTTACAAGTAGAAAAACAATTTGTTGAAAATGGATTGGTAATCAGAAATATTGATTTGGATAATTTTAAAAATGAACTAAAAAAATTGTACCCATTTATTTGCGAAGCATTTAAAAATAATTTTTTGTACACTACAATAAGTGAAGCAAGTTTTTTAGAAAAATACTTACCTGTACATAAAATTATTGAGCCTGGTTTTATGCTTATAGCAGAAGATGAAAATAAAAATATAGTAGGATTTATTTTTTGCTTTAGAGATTTTTATAACAAAACAGCACAGTCGTTAGTTGTAAAAACGGCAGCCAGGTGCAATGCTACAAAATGGAAAGGTTTAGCGCATGTATTAGGTAATCGAATTGTACGTCATGCTGTAAAAAATGGCTATACAGATTTGGTTCATGCTTTTGTAATTAATAATGAAAAATCAATACGGTTTTCTGAAAGCTTTGATGGAAATGCTTATAAAGAATACCTTTTGTACGGCAAAGAAATTTAAATTTTATTAATCAAAACCTCATCCCAACCCTTCTCAAAAGGAGAAGGAACTCGAAGATTTTAGCGAATGAATACACAAGAAGATAATATCATTTACTTTTTTTTAGCTGCGGCAAAAGCACATCCGCATAAAGTTGCAATCATTCACAAAGAGCAGTCAATTAGCTTTTCACAGCTTGCAGCGGATATTCATGCTACCGCAATACATTTTCAACAATGCGGTATACAACAAGGCCATAAAGTATTGCTATTTGTACCCATGAGCATTGAACTATACAGAATACTGCTAGCCTTATTTAAAATAGGTGCTACTGTAATTTTTTTAGATGAATGGGTAAGTAAAAAAAGAATGGAAGAAAGTTGTAAGCTTGCACAATGCAATGCCTTTATCGGCACTTGGAAAGCAAAAATTGTTGCACAATTTTCTAGTGAGCTACGCAAAATCCCAATCAAGTTGGGTACAACATATCGCAATCATACATCGAAAATATTTAAACCCCCTTTTGTAAAACCAAGCGATGTTGCACTCATTACTTTTACCACGGGTAGCACTGGCTTGCCCAAGGCCGCTATACGCACACACGATATTTTGTACCATCAATTTATAGCCTTAAAAGAAATTATTAAGCCTACCGAAAATGATATAGACCTTTGTGCTTTGCCCATTGTATTACTTATAAATCTTGGTGCAGGTTGTACATCTGTTATTGCAAACTATAATGCAAGAAAGCCTGCCACACTAAAAGAATCGCTTATTATAAAACAACTACAAACCAACAAAATAAACAGGGCTGTAGGTTCGCCATTTTTATTAAAACAATTGGCATTGTATTGTACTGCACACCATATTTCATTACCACATTTGCAAAAAATATTTACTGGTGGTGCTACTGTTTTTATTGATGATGCAAAAGTGCTATATACTGCATTTTCGCACACGCAAGTAGTAGCTGTGTATGGTTCCACAGAAGCAGAACCAATAAGTGCTATTAATATTATTGACCTGATAAATAGCAATAATGGATTGCAACAAGCAGGCATAAATACTGGTGTACCGCACCATTGTGTTGCTATAAAGATTTTAAATATTACTGATGCACCTGCCGAGTATGCCAATGAAGCAGCATTAGAAAAAGACTGCCACGCCTACAATACAATTGGAGAAATTTTAGTAAGTGGTAAGCATGTGGTACAACAATATTTGCACAATGAAGCAGCCGTAAAGCGTACCAAAATATTTATAGGCAATACATGCTGGCACCGCACAGGCGACAGTGGATATCTTTCAAAAGAAGGTAACCTTTATTTTACGGGCAGGTGTAGTACACTTATAAATGATAATGGAAAAATTATCTCTACACTTTTTTACGAAAATAATTTACAAGCCATTGCAGGTGTAAACATTGCAACCATAATAAAACAAAGTGAAAAACTATTGGCTATTGTAGAAATAAACAAAAATGCCAACAAAAAAAATCTTATTGCTGCTGTAAAAAAATTAGGCATTGAAAACATTTCGTTCATAAACAAAATGCCAAGAGATCCAAGACATCATTCTAAAATTGATTACGACAAATTGAAACTAATGTATTTACCCAAATAAATTACTTTTACATCTTAGTTTATCGTTTTCACGTACTTTAGAAAAAAAATACTCAACAAAAAATAATGAGCAAAGTATATAACCTTAAAACAGTACAATTTTTACCGATAAGTATAGAAAAAGCTTGGGCGTTTTTTAGTAGCCCTGTTAATCTTTCTAAAATAACACCTGATAAATTAAAGTTTAAAATATTATCAGAAAACCTTGGTGTAATGTATGCTGGGCAAGTGATAGAATACAAAGTGCACCCTATTCTTGGCATTCCACTTTATTGGATGACAGAGATTACACATGTGGAGCATCATAAGTTTTTTGTAGATGAACAACGCTTTGGCCCTTATACCATGTGGCATCACCAACATCATTTTAAAGTAGTAAAAGATGGTGTGGAAATGACGGATCTTGTGCATTATAAATTACCCTTTTGGTTTTTGGGTGATATTGCCAATACGCTGTTTGTAAAAGCCCAATTGAAAGAGATTTTTGATTATCGATTTAAAAAAGTGAAAGAACTATTTTAACTGTTCAATTTATTTAATACCTTTTGCTTAAGCTTTAAAAATTGTATGCCTTTACCCTGGCATTCTGCCAATATATTTTTCTATTTGCTTTATTTGATCTACAATTTGTGGTGTGGTTGGTTTAAAGCCTTTTGCTTTTCTAAAATATTCTTTAGCAGCCCTAAACTCACGCTTGTTCATCATTATAGAGCAAAGTTGTAAATATGCTGCAGCATTATTTTCATTATCGGGCAAGCCTGCACGTATAGCTTGACGTATATAAGCTTCGGCTTCTTTGCTGTTTCCTTTTTGCATAGAAAGCATACCTAGTTGTAATTTATTTGGCCCTTCGGCTTGTTTGGTAAGTGCGCCGCCGCCCAACTCAATACTTTTTTTCATGTGAGTTTCGGCTGTGTTATAATCTTGATCTACCATAGCTAAGTTGCCTTTTATGGTATGATAAACAGATCGCATTGGCTTAATAAGCAACTGTGGAAAAGTAATAGAGTTTACAACTTTTTTTGCAGTATCCATATCTCCAGCTTCCATGTGTGCTTGAATAAGGCGCATTGGTCCGAATAAAAAATGACCTGCAATTAGCACTACTGCTACAAAATACAAAATAAAAGATGGCCAAAAACTTGTTTGGATATTTACAAAAATAGCTAGAGCTAAAAATAAAAACCCTAACAAGAGGCGATATTTAATTACGGTATTTAACCATTTCATATTGTATATTTTGGGCTGCGAAGATAATGGCTTGCAACTAAATTAATATTTTTGATTTAAGATTTTTGGAAAACCTTACTTTTGCATTCCAAAAATGAGTTTTTAATGGTCCCGTAGTTCAATGGATAGAATAGAAGTTTCCTAAACTTTAGATCCAAGTTCGATTCTTGGCGGGACCACTTGTATTACCTGATTTGTTATACAAAATTGTTATTAGTTTTATATTTTGCAATTATAATTTATCTATAACTGCATCTACAATGCCATATGCTACAGACTCTTGTGCATTCATCCAATAATCTCTATCAAAATCTTTCATTATTTGTGCTTGGGTTTTGCCACAGTTTTTAGCTAATACATTAGCACCCATTTCTTTTACTTTTTGCATTTGTATGGCCATAATTTCTAAATCGGCACTTACACCTTGACCGCCGCCGCTTGGTTGGTGTATCATTACCTCTCCGCTAGGAAAAATAAAACGTTTTCCTTTTTGACCACCACTTAGCAAAATACTGCCCATACTTGCTGCCATGCCCATGCATACTGTACTTACTGGGCTGCTTATCATTTGCATGGTATCGTATATAACCATACCACTGGTAACTACTCCGCCAGGGCTGTTTATGTAAAAAGTTATTTCTTTACCAGGGTTTATGGCTTCTAAATACATTAAGCGGTTGGTAATATCTTTTGCACTTTTATCATCTACTGCTCCCCACAAAAATATTTTGCGTTGCTCTATAAATTTTTTATCAAATTGGTAGCCACTCATCATTTTTTCCATAGAGTTTTCGGGCAAGTCTTTTGGGGTATCGTCGTCGTCGTTTTGCTGTGTAGATTTATAATGGAGGTTCATTTTTATTATTTGTTAAGGGTTTTATATTTTAATTGTGTTATTTTTTGCTTTTTTTGATGCATATTGTACTAATGTTGAAATGTGCGACGCCAATGCTGCTGCCCAAAGATGTTGTTTTTGTTGGGCTAATAAGCCAAAGGCTTTTTAGCCCAAGGGTGCTAATCTTTTTTTTGCTTGCGTGCATTTATCAAAAGCACTTCATCTACAAGTCCGTATTCTTTTGCTTCGGTTGCTGTCATCCATTTATCTCTGGTACAATCTTCGGCAATTTTATCTACCGATTGACCTGTATGCAATGAAATAATTTCGTATAGTTCTTGTTTTACTTTTTTTACTTCGCTCACTGTAATGGCTACATCGCTTGCTTGGCCCGATGCGCCTGCGCTTGGTTGGTGCATCATTATACGGCTATGCTTAAGTGCGGTACGCTTACCTTTGGCACCTGCACACATAAGTACTTGCCCCATGCTTGCTGCCATACCAGTGCATATTGTTGCTATATCTGGCGTAATAAATTGCATGGTATCGTACATACCTAAGCCTGCATATACGCCACCGCCCGGGCAGTTTATATACATTTGTATGTCTCTATGCCTATCGGTACTTTCTAAAAATAATAATTGTGCGGTTACAATATTGGCTACTTCGTCGTTTATGGGGTAGCCCAAAAATATTATTCTATCCATCATCAATCGGCTGTAAACATCCATTACTGCTACGTTCATTGGTCGCTCTTCGATAATATTGGGCGTAAGGTTTGTAATATTGCCCCATTCTGCAAGTGTATTTTGGGTATTGAACTGCTTTGCATTTATTTTATTATAACCACTAAGTGTGTTGCTGTTTATGCCTTTGTGTTTAATGGCATATTTTTCAAATTCTTGCGAAAAATTCATTGTATATAAATTAGATGGCAAATATATTGCTTAATTGGTTTATAAAAAGGCAAAAACTGTTCCATCTAAAAAAACCATGACAAAATTGCTGATAGGTTTAGATTATTGATGCTTTTTTTTATAACTGGAAATTCGTAAACAAATTATTAGTACTTTCTACTATTGAGGTGAATATTGGATTTATACTTTTATCAACGGTTACCAATAAAAAACCTTACCTTTGAAAAAGTTCATTAACAAGCGGCGTTAAAAGCCCGGATATTTATTGTAGATTTTTTATACATTTCCCCAATAAGATGCTTTGAGAACAAAGGCATTTCTCCATTTTTTAGTGATGAAGTTTAGCTTCATTTCCGCACTCATTTTTTAAAACAACATATTTTGTTATTTACAGACTTAAATTTAATTAAGCCCATATTAGATGCGCTTGATACAGAAGGTTACACAAAACCTACACCTATACAACAAGGTGCTATACCACATATTTTAGCAGGCAAGGATTTGCTAGGATGTGCGCAAACTGGTACAGGAAAAACAGCAGCTTTTGCAATACCGATGCTGCAATTATTGGCAAAACCAAAAACCATGCAAAGTGCTGGGCAGCGGCCTATACGTGCACTTATACTTACACCTACAAGGGAGCTTGCTATACAAATACAAGAAAGTTTTAACGCTTACGGTGCTCATATTCGTCTTAGAAACCTTGTAATATTTGGTGGTGTAAACCAAGGGCCACAAGTAAACGAACTCCGCAGAGGCGTAGATATTTTAGTAGCTACACCAGGTCGTTTATTAGATTTGATGAACCAAGGGTTTATAAATTTGAGAGAGGTAGAAATTTTTGTATTAGACGAAGCAGATCGTATGTTGGATATGGGTTTTGTGCATGATGTAAAAAGAGTAATTACCAAATTGCCAGTAAAAAGACAAACTTTGTTTTTTTCTGCTACTATGCCAAACGAAATACAATCTTTGGCAAATAGTATTCTTTCTAACCCCGAAAAAGTAGAGGTTACTCCTGTATCATCTACAGCTGAAACCATTACCCAATCATTATATTATGTAGAAAAACAAAACAAAGCATCATTACTTGCATTTATTTTGTCTGACAAATCTATTGAAACTGCTTTGGTATTTACCCGTACCAAACATGGTGCCGATAAAGTAGTAAAAGACTTAATAAAACTTGGTATTACTGCCGAGGCTATACATGGCAATAAATCGCAAAATAATAGGCAAAGGGCTTTATCTAATTTTAAAAATAGAACCACACGTATTTTGGTAGCAACTGATATTGCTGCCAGAGGTATAGATGTAGATGACCTTACACATGTAATAAACTACGAGCTGCCCGATGTGTCTGAAACTTATGTACACCGTATTGGGCGTACTGGTAGGGCTGGGGCAAGTGGTATTTCGTTTTCTTTTTGCGAAGCCGAAGAAACCGAATGCTTAAGAGATATTCATAAATTAATTGGTAAGCAAATTCCTGTAAACAGTAATCACCCATACCATGTGGTTTTTAATGGCATACAAGGCAGACCAAAACAACAAGCAAGGCCACCAAGGCAACAACGTGGCGGCAATAATGCTGGTGGTGCTGTACGAAACGGTGGCAATACTGGTAGGCCAAAATATGGTAGCAATGGCGAACGTAAAGAATATAGTAGTGGATATAGCGGAAGAAGGTAGTTTTTGCATATATAAAAGTAAATTTTTAAAATTAAAATACATACAAAAACATATATTTGTACTTATGATGAATGTAGAGAACATGGAATATAATACTACCAGAAACCACCTTACTATGAGGGAGTACGGCAGACATATTCAAAAAATGGTAGAGTATTTACTCACCTTAGAAGATAAGCAAGAAAGACAAAAAAATGCAAATGCTTTAATTGAACTCATGGGCTTTTTAAATCCACATTTAAAAAATGTAGATGATTTTAGGCATAAATTATGGGATCATCTTTTTTTAATAAGCGACTTTAAACTTGAAGTAGAAAGTCCATATTCAATACCTACTAGAGAAACATTAAAAGCAAAACCTGAGGTATTGGGTTATCCAAAAAAGTATCCAAAATTTAATCATCTTGGTAAAAACATTGAAGTAATAATTAATAAAGCTTTGACAGAAGAAAACCCTGAGAAAAAACAAGGTTTTGCAAACTCAATTGCTTATTACATGAAACTTACTTATAGCAATTGGCACAACGAATTGGTGCATGATGATAATATTCAGAACGAATTAAGCGATATGACTAATGGCGAATTGGCTTTTAACAATCGTCCTTTTGTAAAACACACCAATCAGAGAGCCGAAAGAGATGAATATGGTGCTGGAAGAAATCAGTATCGCAAAAATTTTGGCAGTAGAGATAATAGAACCAACAATAATAATAGAAATAACAATTCTAGAACCAATTCTGCATCTGCTCAAGCTGGGCAAACAAGTAATAGAGACCCAAGAAACAATAATAACAACAATAATAACAATAGAAATTTTAAAAAACGGTTTTAGTTTTTTTGTACATAACAATTCCGGCAAGTTTTTAGCTTGCCGGTTTTTTTATATAAAAATGAAACTATTTTTGTAAAAATATATCTTATGGCAACTTTTGAAGTAATTGGGGGCAATAAATTAAATGGAGAAATAACGCCACAAGGTGCAAAAAATGAAGCTCTTCAAATACTAAGTGCAGTATTGCTAACATCTGAACCAATAGAAATACATAATATACCCAATATTATTGATGTAAATTTATTGATAGAACTATTGCAAGAGATGAATGTGAGTGTAGAAAAAATTGGCTCAAATAGTTATAAATTTAGAGCTGATGATGTAGATGTAGAATATTTGCAAAGCGAAGAGTATTTTAAGAAAAGTGGTAGGCTTAGAGGCTCTGTGATGCTTGCTGGCCCATTGCTGGCCAGATTTAAAAAAGCTTATTTACCTAAACCTGGTGGCGATAAAATAGGACGTAGAAGATTAGATACTCATATTATTGGATTTGAAAAACTTGGTGCAAGTTTTTCGTATAATAGCAATACTGGCTTTTTTGCATTACAAGCAAATGAGCTAAAAGGGTGCTACATGCTTTTAGATGAGCCTAGTGTAACTGGCACTGCCAATATTTTGATGGCAGCAGTACTTGCAGATGGTACAACTACTATATATAATGCAGCTTATGAACCATATATACAGCAACTTTGTAAAATGCTTGTACGAATGGGCGCAAATATTGTAGGTATAGGAAGCAATATGCTAACCATTGTAGGTGTGGTTAAATTAAGCGGCACTACACATACCATGCTACCCGATATGATAGAAATTGGTAGTTTTATAGGGCTTGCAGCAATGACTCATGGTAGTATAACCATAAAAAATGCAGCTGTGGCGGAGTTAGGGATAATACCAGAAAAATTTAGACAACTAGGTATTGAAATAAATATTGTTGGAGATGATATACATGTACCTGCACAAGATAAATATGAAATAACAAAATTTTTGGACGGAGGTGTTTTAACCATATACGACAACCCTTGGCCTGGCTTTACACCAGATTTATTGAGCATTGTACTAGTAACAGCAATACAAGCGCATGGTAGTGTATTGATACATCAAAAAATGTTTGAAAGCCGTTTGTTTTTTACAGATAAGTTGATAGAAATGGGAGCACAAATTATTCTTTGTGATCCACACAGAGCTGTAGTGATAGGATTAGAAAGAGAAAAACAACTACGTGGAATAACAATGAGTAGTCCGGATATTAGAGCTGGTGTGGCATTGCTTATTGCAGCCCTTAGTGCCGATGGGAAAAGCACAATACAAAATATAGAACAGATAGACAGGGGCTATGAAAATATTGATACCAGATTAAGAGCTTTGGGTGCAGACATTAAGCGGTGCTAAAATATGGGTATTGAAATATGAGATTATTAATAAACAAATAATGTAAAAGTATTTAGTATATAAAACTGATCTCAATACTAACTACAAAAATAATAAAATGAAAAAACTTATCATAATAACTGCTCCATCTGGAGCTGGCAAAACTTCTATAACAAAATATTTGATGGCTAAATTTAGTGTACTAACTTTTTCGGTATCAGCAGCTACAAGAGAAGCCAGAGGTATAGAAAAAGATGGAGTAGATTATCATTTTATAAAAGAAGTTGATTTTAAAAATAGAATAAAAAACAATGAATTTGTAGAGTGGGAAATGGTGTACGAGGGTAAATATTATGGTACTTTAAAATCGGAATTGGAACGTATTTGGGCTTTAAAAAAAGTGCCAGTTTTAGATATAGATGTAAAAGGAGCAATACATGTACAGCAGCAGTTTGATAAAGATGCAACCTTGAGTTTATTTATAGAGCCCCCATCGGTAAATGAATTAAAAAAACGGCTGCAAAGTAGAGGTACAGAAACCAAAGACTCTTTGGCAGATAGAGTAAATAAAGCCTCTTACGAATTATCTTTTAAAAAATATTTTGATAAAATTGTAATAAACGCCAATTTAGATATTGCATGTACAAATGCAGAAAAAATAGTTTCTGAATTTTTAGATGCTTAAATTTACTTTTCAATTTAGTACTTATATAAAATGAGTTTTATTATACCGTTTATCTCTATCGTTGTATTACTTATGCTTATAGGCATTTTTGTAGGCATAGAAACCGTATTTATTTCGGCCAATAAACTTTCGCTTGAGTTAAATAAAAAGCATGGAAATAATGCTGGTATAACTTGGGCAGGTTTTGCCGAAAAACCTACACAGTTTGTAAGTACAATATTAATAATTGTAAATGTGTTGTTGGTAATTTATGGATTACTCATTGGTCAAATATTATTTCCTGTTTGGCATTTTATAGAAAACAATTTAGTAAAATATTCTGCAAATGCTACACAATACTTAAATTTTATTAGGCTTTTTGTAGAAACTATTTTAGCAACAATAATTATACTTTTTATATATTTTATATTTAAAGCGCTATTTAGGGCTCGCAGCTCTAGTGTGCTTTCTAACGGTTTATTAGCATCGGCAGTTTCCTTTTTTTATACATTGTTTAACCCAACTACAAATTTTTTTATTGGTATAGCGGAGTGGATATTGCAATACATATTTAATATTAAAGTAGGAAAAAATAATGATGAATTAGGGCAAATAGATTATGAAAATATAACTGCCCAAAAAAAAATAAATAATGAAGAGCATTCCACAGAAATAAGTAAAGAATTATTTGAAAATGCGTTATCGTTAAGAGACATAAAACTTAGAGCCTGCTTGGTGCCAAGAAAAGAAATAATAAGCCTCACAACTGAAAATACTATTGAAGACGCAAAAAAAAATTTTGAACATACAAAGCTGAGTAAATTGGTGGTGTATAATAAAGATATAGACAATATTATTGGATATATACACCAATTAGATTTATTTAAAAGCCCTAAAACGATAAACGAAATTTTGTTACCTATACCTACAGTGCCTGAAACAATGAGTGCTACCGATTTAATGACAAAATTTACCAAAGAAAGAAAAAGTATAGCTTGGGTAATAGATGAATTTGGTGGAACTGCAGGCATTGTTACCATGGAAGATTTGCTTGAAGAAATATTTGGTGAAATAAAAGATGAATATGATGATGAAGAAGATTTTGTAGATAAACAATTATCATTAACAGAATATTTATTTAGTGGAAGAATTGAGTTGGATTTAATAGCAGAAAAATATGGGTTAGTATTTTTAGAAGAAGAAACCGCCGAAACACTTTCTGGATACATAATACAGCATAACGAAAATATACCAAAAGAAAAAGAGCAAATTATAATTGGTAATTATGAATTTGATATAATAAGTATGAGCGACACTAAAATTGAAACAGTAAAATTAAAAATTTTACGAAAAGCTCAAATATAGTAAATGAAAATTGCAGCACATATTGTTGGAGATGATGCAACCAAAAGTAAACTTTTTTGCACATTAGAAATTTTGGTACACAAATACCCAGAAAATACTTTTATTTTTTTTGTAGAAAATTTGTTAGAAGGACTTCCGAAAAATTGTAAGCAAATAGTAATATCTCCAAAACCAAAAAATAATTTTTTATTGTTTTTTTGGTACACATATAGGCTACCAAGTATTTTAAAATTGCATAAAAAAATAGTTTTTGTAAGCGAAGCTGGTATGCTTTGCTCTAAAATTAATAGAGTGCAATGTTTGTTTTTTTCTAAAACAAATTTTTGGCAAGAAACAAATATTTATTTTAAAAATATATTTAAATCATCGATAAATAATGCAGATAAAATTTTTGTAGCTGAAGATTTTATTGGAGAAGAACTAGTCGCACAGCACTCAAACAGCCTTGATAAAACAACTGTAGTGTATAATGCTTTAAGTGTTAAACCTAAAACATATTCGGATACCGCAATTCAAAAAATTAAAGAAAAATATTGTGATGGGTTCGATTATTTTTTATTTGCTGTAAACAAACATTCGGCAGAAAATGTGTTAGTAGTTTTAAAGGCATTTTCTGATCTAAAAAAAATGCAAAAAACATCTTTAAAATTAATTTTATTTTTGCAAAATATTTCTCAAAAAAATTTAATTCCCGATTTTAAAAACTATAAATATAAAAGTGACATTGAATTTATAAAAGAAGAAGAAAATACACATGAAATTATAAGTGCAGCATTTGGCTTTATATATTTTTCGGATTATGGGTATATGCAAAATGCATTTATTGCTTTGCAAAATAATGTTCCCTTAATTGTAGATGATGATAAAACAAACAATAGCATTTTTAACAAAGCTGCTTTGTTTTCAAAAAAATCTATAAAGGCTATATCAGAAAAAATGCAGTTACTTTATAAAAATGAAAACCAACGAAATTATTTACAAAACGAGGGTAAAGTTTTACTAAAAAAATATAGCACAAACAATGCTGCCAATACTTTATATAATACCTTAGTACAACAATTAGATTTAAAAAAAGCTGAAAAATGAAATTTGAAACACCAGTAAATATTGAAACAATTGCAAATTTAATTTCTGCAAAAGTAATAGGCAATAAAAGTGCACAAGCACTTGGTATAAACGAATTGCATAAGGTAGAACAAGGCGATTTGGTTTTTGTAGATCATCCAAAATATTATGATACATGCTTAAATAGTGCTGCTACATTTATAATTATAAATAAGGAAATTAACAATTTTCCGGAAGGCAAAACAATTTTGGTAACCGATACTCCTTTTGATGCGTATTGTAAAATTGTACAACATTTTAGGCCTTTTGTACAAGCTACAGAAACCATAAATTCAAATAAAATTGGAGCCAATACAATTATTTACCCAACAGCTTTTGTAGGTAATAATGTTACAATAGGCACTAATTGTATAATACACCCACACGTAACAATTTTAGACCATTGTATAATTGGCAACAATGTGGTAATACAAGCTGGTACTGTAATTGGTAGCGATGCTTTTTATTACAATACAAAAAAAGATAGAGAGGTTTGGTACAAAAAAATGCCAAGTTGTGGTAGAGTTGTAATAGAAGATGATGTAGAAATTGGTGCAAATTGTACCATTGATAGAGGAGTGAGCCATGATACTATTTTGGGTAAAGGTACCCGATTTGATAATATGATACATGTAGGGCATGATACAGTCTTTGGAAAAAATTGTTTGGTGGCAGCCAATGCAGTAATTGCTGGCTGTGTTACTATTAAAAATGGGGTAACAATTTGGGGAGGTTGTATAATAAATAAAACATTAACTATTGGCGAAAACGCTGTATTACTTGGGCGTACAGGCGTAGGTGGCAATTTAGAAGGTAATAAAACTTACTGGGGTGCACCTGCTCAAGAAGCAAGTGTGGTAAAAAGAGAAATGATTTGGATAAAAAGAATACCTGCTCTTTGGGATAAAGTAATGAAAGGGTAATTTTTTTACCTTTCAATATAATCATAAGGCAGTAACTCTGCCATTTTATCCCAAGCCCAATATCCAGTTGTTGTTATATCATTTTGGTTATAAAAAAATCCATTTTGTTCTATAACAATACTTTCGCCAGGTTTAAAGTTAAGCTGCGAAAGCTTAAATTCTTTAAACTCGTCGGGGTTTTCTTTTAAATATTTTGCACTGGGTTTTGCAGCATAATATAATATTGCAAGGTTATTCTGATTAGGTAAAATTTCTACCAACTGAGCACTATCATCTTTGCTATAATTTAGTGCTGGGTAAATATCTTTCAGTTTTATGCCTTCGCTTTTGCCCATTACATTTACTACAAATTGTATTTCAAAAGCTTGCTCAATTAAATTTTTGTTGTAAATACTACGCATAAAATGCAACATCGATCCTTTGTATGCCTCTTGCCGTGTATTATACCATTGCTGCATTTGAGCACTATCTCCTTCCATATTTTCAAATAAAGGATAGCCTGTATAAGCAGTGGTTTCTGTTTTAAATTCATGTATAAATGAATCTAACTCGTATTTTATAATATACCCAAGTGCATTATTTTTAATTATTAATGGCGCCGTTGCTGTCACTTTTAATTTATTTTTCTTTTTACTAAAAAAGAAATGTAATACATCTATATTTTGAATACTACAAAATTCGCTATTGGTAGAGTTGCCAATAAATTCGTCTTTAAAAAATGTACCATATTTTGCAAACCCATCTTTTACCTCATTGGTAGATATTATGGCTACAGATTCTAAATTTTTGTTTTTTTCTTTAAGTTTAATTTGTATTTTTTCAGTAATATCATTTGCAGATATTCTTACACTTTCGGTAACAAAACCTGTAAAGCTGATTATTAAATCGTATCCACCGTTTGGTAAAGTAAGTTTAAAATTTCCTTCGTTATCCGTTACTGTACCAAGAGTTGTGTTTTGTGCAAATACCGATGCTGCAGCCATTGGTAAGCTATTGCTATCATTTACCACTTTTCCAGTAATGGTAAAGTAGGATTGTGCATTAGTATAAGTAAAATGAAAAGCAGATACAAAAAGTAGTAAAATTAATTTTAATTTCATTTTACAAAATTAGCAGAATCATTGTTAATTTTTTGTTGGAATATTTTACAACTTTCTATAATAATATTATTCAAATTATTGTACTTAAATGTGGGTAAAAAATTTAATAACTTACTATTATCAAATTGCACATGTGCTAATGATGTAGCAGCTGTTTCTTTTGTAATTAGCGGATTAGATTTTGTAAAAAAACTTTTTATTGCTTCTAAACGCCAAGTAAATGCAGCAAGCAGAGGAGTAACTTTTTTAGAAGGTAATTTTTTATTAAATCCTTTTGCAATACAATTTAAAATATATTGGTAGCTTGTATTTTCGGCAGATAAAATAAACCGCTCAGCAGTAATTTTACTTTGCATTAATTGTATCATTGCAGCGGCTACATCCACCACACCTACAAAACCTGATGTACCGGTACTGTACCAAGGAAACCCTTCGTAAACCGATTTGAATAATTTTGAAGAGCCTTCATTCCAATTACCTGCACCCAAAATTATTACAGGGTTTACTATTACTGCATTAAGCCCTTCGGCAATGCCACGCCACACTTCCATTTCGGCTAAATATTTGCTATGTCCGTATTTGCTGTTGCTTGTTTCTTCGGTCCATTGCATGGTTTCGTTTACCATTTGCCCAGGTCTTATACGCCCAAGCGATGCTACTGAGCTTACATACACAAGCTTGTTTACTCCAGCAACTAAGCAGGCATTTACAATATTTGCAGTGCCTTCTACATTTATTTTATATAATTTTTTTGCATCTTTTGGAGCAAACGAAACTATGGCTGCACAATGATACACTTCTGTTACACCTTGCATCACCTCACCCAAGGTACACACATCTAAAATATCGCATTTAGCCGAAGTTAAATTTTCGGATTCGGAAAAAGCAAGAGCTGTTTTATTGTAAATTGCTTTTACTTTTTTGCCTTGTGCTAATAGTTGCTTTATAAGTTCATTGCCTACCAAACCTGCGCCACCAGTTACTAATATCATCTATAATATTTTAGTATTTATAAAATCCCTCTCCAGATTTTTTCCCTAATTTACCTTCGGTTACTTTTTGTGCTTGTAAGGCTGCCGGAGCAAAACGTAGGTTATTATCAAACGCTGCATATATTGATTTTGATACCGCATAATTAACATCTAACCCTATTAAATCCATTAATTTAAAAGGACCCATTTTAAAACCTACATTTTCCAATAATGCATCAATATTTTCAATAGCTATATTTTGCGTACTTGCAATATGCATAGCTTCTAAATAATAATGTCGAGCTACTCTGTTTACAATAAAACCTGGTGCATCTTTGCAAATAACAGGTTGCTTTTTTAATTGTAAACATAAGTTAAAAATGCTTTTAATTGTATTTTCGGATGTTTGCTCACCTGCTACAACTTCTACCAATTTCATAATATGTGCAGGATTAAAAAAATGCATACCGCACACTCTCTGTGGATGCTCGATATTTTTTTGTATAGCCGATATTGAAAGAGATGAAGTATTGCTTGCTAATATAGTGTTAGCATTATTTATTGATGCAATGGTTTTATACAGGGTTTCTTTTATTTCAATATTTTCTACAATTGCTTCTATTACCACATCGCCTACACAATCATTTATATTTGTAGTAAATAAAATACGATTGTAAATAATTTCTTTTTCTTCAACCGAAATTTTTTCTTTTGCTAAAAGAAAATTAAGATTTTTTGTGATAGTATTTTTTGCATTTTCAATACCATTTTGGTTTGTATCAAAAAGTACTACTACAAAATTGTTTTGTGCAGCACACAATGCAATACCACTACCCATTGTACCTGCGCCAGCTACACAAATGTTTTTTATCATTTTTTAAAATAAATTAAGCCGATTCAAATTGTTTTAAAAAGCGCAAATCGTTTTCGCTAAATAAACGTAAATCTTTTATTTGATAACCAAGCATAGTTATTCTCTCTATTCCCATTCCAAATGCAAAGCCAGTATATTTATTGCTATCTATACCACAATTTTCCAATACTTTAGGATGCACCATACCACAGCCCAAAATTTCTACCCAGCCCGTTTTTTTACAAACATTACAACCCTTTCCTTCGCATATCAAACAACTAATATCCATTTCGGCACTAGGTTCTGTAAAAGGAAAATAAGATGGACGAAACCGTACTTTTACATCGGCACCAAACATTTCGGTTACAAAAAAATACAGTGTTTGTTTAAGGTCGGCAAACGAAACATTTTCGGCAATGTATAACCCTTCTACCTGATTAAAAAAACAATGAGCTCTTGCACTTATGGTTTCGTTTCTAAAAACCCTGCCAGGGCAAATAATACGTAGTGGCAAATTGCCTTTTTGCATTTCTCTTATTTGCACACTACTAGTGTGTGTACGTAAGAGCCAGTCTGGGTTTTGAGATATATAAAATGTATCCTGCATATCTCTAGCAGGATGATTTTCGGGTAAGTTTAAAGCCGAAAAATTATGAAAATCGTCTTCCATTTCAGGACCTTCAGCCACTGCAAATCCAAGTGTATTAAAGATTGAAATTATTTTATTTTTTACAATACTAATAGGATGCCTTGTGCCAAGTGGCAATGGTGTACCTGGTAAGGTAAGGTCAAAATCAATATTTTTTTTCTGCTCGTTTTCTGTATCTACATTTTCAAACGATGCAAATTTTTCTTCTACAAATACCTTAAATTCATTTAGCAGTTGGCCAGCTTCCTTTTTGTTTTCTACTGCCACATTTTTCATTTCGCCCATTATGGTTTTTACCAACCCTTTTGTGCCCAAATACTTTATTCTAAAGTTTTCTATTCCCTCAGTATCCAAAGGGTTTTCTGCTTTTATTTCTGCTTTATATTTCTCTATTAGTAAACGCAAATTTTCCATGCTGCAAATATAACGATTTGATTTTGCAAGCCATTTAACTCTATTATCTCAAAAAAAAAATAAAAAATAAAAGTTTTTTTTAAAATTAAAAATCATTTCTTACCTTTATATAGTTGTTTAAACAACTATATGCCAAACAACCAATTTAAAAAAGGAGAATTATACAGTTTTATTACTGGCAAAGCAAGTACGGCTATTGCACGACGCCTGCAAAAGAATTTTAAACTGGCAGGTATAGAAATAACTATTGAGCAATGGAGCGTATTGTATCATTTATGGAAACAAGATGGGCTTAGCCAACAACAATTGTGTGATGCTACTTTTAGAGACAAACCAAGCATTACAAGGCTTGTAGATAATTTAGAAAAACTAGGGCTTGTAAAGCGAATGGCCGATAAAGCAGATAGAAGAATAAATAAAGTGTGCATTACTACTGAGGCTAAAAATTTGCAAGAATTAAGTATGGAAGTAGCAAATCAAACTCTAAATGAAGCTTTGATAGGCGTTACAAATGGGCAAATAGAAATTGCAAAAGAAGTTTTGCAAACAGTTTACGACAATCTTTCTAACTAATATTATAACTATAAAAACTACAAAAATGAGTACTTTAAAAGGAGGCGAATTTTTAATTAAAGAAAGCATAGCAAACGATACATTTACACCAGAAGATTTTAACGAAGAGCAACTAATGGTAAAAGAAATGTGCCAGCAGTTTTTAGAAACCGAGGTGTTGCCTGTTGTAGATAGGATAGATAAATTAGAACCAGGTTTAATGCCATCGCTATTAGTAAAAGCAGGAGAACAAGGACTTTTAGGAGCATCTACACCCGAAGATTTAGGTGGACTTGGTAAAGATTTTATAACTGCTACATTAGTAAATGAAAGCCTAGGTGGTGGCAATTCTTTTAGTGTAGCAGTAGCAGCACATACAGGCATTGGTACTTTACCAATATTATATTTTGGTACAGATGAGCAAAAGAAAAAATACATACCAAAACTTAGCAGTGGAGAGTGGAAAGGAGCTTATGGGCTTACGGAGCCAAATAGTGGCAGCGATGCTTTGAGTGCCAAAACATCGGCTGTACTTTCGGCAGATGGAAAAAATTATATTTTGAATGGGCAAAAATGTTGGATAACCAATGGTGGATTTGCAGATGTTTATACCGTTTTTGCAAAAATTGATGGAGATAAATTTTCTACGTTTATTATAGAAAGGGGTTTTGAAGGATTTACACAAGGACCAGAAGAACATAAAATGGGTATCAAAGGCTCTTCCACTGTGCAATTATATTTTCAAGATTGCAAAGTACCTGTAGAAAACCTACTTGGCGAAATTGGTAAAGGGCATATTATTGCCTTTAATATTTTAAATATTGGCAGGCTAAAATTATGCGCTGCTGCATTAGGTGGTGCAAAAATGGCGTTAAGTGCTACAATACAATATGCTAATACAAGAGAGCAATTTAAAACTCCAATTGCCAATTTTGGCGCTATAAAACATAAGCTTGCAGAGTGTGCCACAAGGGTATGGGTAAGCGAAAGTGCTTTATATCGTACTAGCAAATGGATAGATGATAAAGAAACCGAAATGGAGAATGAAGGTAAAAGTTTTGCAGATGCATTATTAATAGCCGCCGAAGAATTTGCAATAGAATGTGCTATGCTAAAAGTAGATGGTAGCGAAGTGTTGGATTTGATAGTAGATGAAGGAGTGCAAATACATGGTGGCAATGGTTTTAGCGATGAATATATGATAAGCCGTGCCTATAGAGATAGCCGTATAAATAGAATATATGAAGGCACAAACGAAATAAATAGATTGCTTACAGTAGATATGTTGCTAAAAAGGGCAATGAAAGGAAAGCTCGATTTAATGGGACCAGCAATGGCAGTAAGCAAAGAATTAATGAGTATTCCAGATTTTGGAAATGAAGATGAAACTGCTTTTGCAGCAGAGAAGAAAGCAGTTTTGCAAATGAAAAAAGCCATACTAATGGTAGCAGGTGCAGCTGTGCAAAAACTTATGACAAAACTAAGCGATGAGCAAGAAATATTAATGAATGTTGCCGATATGAGTATCGCAGTTTTTCATGCAGAGAGTGCATTGCTACGTGTAATAAAAATGACCGAAAAGCAAGGAGAAGCCTCGGTAAGAATACAAAAAGATATGATGCAAGTATACCTAAACGATGCTGTAGATAATGTAAACAAAGCAGGTAAAGAAGCTATAAATGCATTTGCCGATGGCGATGAGCAACGTATGATGTTGTTAGGTTTAAAACGCTTTACTAAAATGGTTCCATTTAATAGCAAAGATGCCAGAAGGCGCATTGCTGCTAAATTAAGTGCCGATGGTAAGTATAGTTTATAAAATACTTTTTAACTTATAAAAACAGGCTATCTCATTTTTATTGAAATAGCCTGTTTTTTATTTATTTTTATCAGAATTTATTAGAGTATGATGGTATTAAATGCAAAAATAAATTTTACTAATAATTAATTGAACACTCAAAATTTCCTGAGTCTGCTTCCAAAATATTTGCAGCCGCATTACTTATTCTAACTTTTAAAGTATTGTTTTGCTTTAAATCTGGCATTAAATCCAACACCTTTGCATATACATATTTGCCATTTGCTTTATTAGTTATTTTTACTATTGTACCAGATGATGCGTTGTTATGCAAACAATAATATTTTCCATCTTCCCAGCCACTAGTACTTTTAAAAATACCAGCCGTACCATTCTCAGTAATTCCTGTATTTTCAAAATCAGATTTAAAATATCCTCCTTTAAAATCTTTAGCATCTTCATTTTCAATATTTGCCTCAACTACTGGCTTTGGAGTAGCAATAGGAACTTTTTTTACAACAGCCTCTTCTTTTACAATTGGCTTTTCTTTTACTTCCTCTACTACTTTTACAGGAGTTTTAGCAACTACTTTAGCATCTGGCTGTTTTATAATTTCTGCAGCACCAACTTTATAGCCTACTATAATTTCTGCACCTTCGCTCAATGCATCAATTGTTAAGTTATTCCATTTTTTAATATCGGCTACAGTAGTGTTATACATTTTGCTTACCCCATATAAAGTTTCTTTTTTAGCTA
Source organism: Ferruginibacter sp. (assembly GCA_013141435.1). Classification (GTDB taxonomy): domain Bacteria; phylum Bacteroidota; class Bacteroidia; order Chitinophagales; family Chitinophagaceae; genus Ferruginibacter. The sequence continues at coordinate 55,893 of JABFQZ010000032.1, read as the reverse complement.
CTGTATGTTTTATTGCTATAGAATTATTCGAAGTGGTAGTTTGCACTTTTTGTTTTTCGGGCACAATTACTGGCACTACTTTTTCTTTTATGGTTACAGGAGTATTGGTTTTTGCAGTTGTGGTTACTGGTACATTCAATACCTGACCTATTGCTAACCCTTTTTCATAATCTATTTTATTAAAATTGGCAAGCTCTCTACCATTAATGTTATACAAGCGGCCAATGCTGCTAAAACTTTCTTTGGCTACAACTGTATGTTGTATGGTGTTTTTTTGTGCAAAAAGAGTAAATGGTAAAACAAATAATAGAATTAATAGTTTTTTCATAACATGTAAGATTATAGGTACAAGAAAATATTTTTTGAAGCGGAGACGGAGAGATTCGAACTCTCGATACAGTTACCCATATACACACTTTCCAGGCGTGCTCCTTCAGCCACTCGGACACGTCTCCAATTTGTTTTCAGGTGCAAAAATACTGTTTCAAAAACTATATGCCGAATATTTTTTCGGCATTTTGTGTAGTTATTTCATCTACCATAGCTACCGAAATATTTTTTATTTCGGCAATTTTTTCAGCAATGTATTTCAGGTAGCCGCTTTCATTTCGTTTACCCCTAAATGGTACTGGTGTTAAATATGGTGCATCGGTTTCTAGTACAATATTTTCCATAGCCACATTTTCAAGTACTTTTGCTAAGCTTGCATTTTTATATGTAACAACACCTCCAATACCTAAATAAAACCCTAAGTTTATAATTTTATTAGCTTGCTCCAATGAGCCACCAAAGCAATGAAAAATACCTGTAAGGTTTGTATTTTCATATTTCTTTACAACTTCAATTGTTTCTTCTGTGGCGTCTCTGGTATGTAAAATAAGCGGCAAACCGTTTTCTAGTGCCAATTCAATTTGTGCATGTAAGCTCTCATATTGTTGCTTTACAAAAGTTTTATCCCAATAAAAATCTAAACCAGTTTCGCCAATACCACAAAACTTTCTGTGTTTCAACAACGATTTTATTTGCTCCAACTCATCTTTATAATTTTCTTTTACATAACAAGGGTGTAAACCAGCCATAGAAAAACATGCTGTACGATATTTTTTTTCTAATAAATTCATACGCTCTATGTAAGTGCTATCAATGGCAGGCAAATAAAATTTTGTAACATTATTTTTAAATGCATTTTCTATAACTGTATCAATATCAGTATCAAATTCTTCATTGTATAAGTGGCAATGGGTGTCTATCATTAGGCAAAATTATTTTAATTATTATTTCATTTACTTTTTATTTTAAAATAACTTATCAAAATAAAATTATTATTATTTGCTTATATGATTTTTCGCAATTATCTTGTGTTAAGTTTTCATAGGGTACGGATTAAAAAAGGGCTGAGGTTTCTACCTCAGCCAATTTTTTTCCTTATATTTTTTTAAAAAAATAATTTCTATCCGTAAAATGTTCAAGCATTTTTGGTAATGCAAAGTACATTCTTTCCGCAGCTTTTTCGCTATCATGAAAAACTACAATATCGCCACTTTTAGTTTTTTCTAAAACATTTTTTAAGCATTTTTCTTTAGTAAGTTTAATGTCAAAATCACCACTAAGCACTGTCCACATTATTATTTTAAATGGGTTTGGCATACCTGTAAGTAATTTTGTTTGCATTTTTTTTATACTGCCATAAGGTGGTCTAAATAAATTACTGTCAATGTATTTTGATGCTTCGCTTACATTTTCAATATACAATTTATTAGTAGTTTTTTTACCTTTTAAATGGTTATGCGTATGGTTACCAACACTATGTCCTTCGTTTATAATTCTAGTATATACATTTGGGTAATCTTTAACATTTTTGCCTATACAAAAAAAGGTAGCCTTAGCGTTGTATTTTTTTAATTCATCTAACACAAAAGTAGTATGTACTGGGTGCGGACCATCATCAAAAGTTAGATAAATATTTTTATGCATTGTTTTTATTTTCCAAACCATAGCAGGAAAAAACATTTGCAACCAATTTGGAGTTTTTATAAAATAAAACATAAAACAAAATTAATTTTTAAAGCTACATTAAACTTATATTAAAACAAAAAGTCTATCATTTAGAATACAAAATAATTTAATAACTATAAAACAACAATTATGAAACTTACAAAATTATTGCCGTCGTTATTGGCAATTGTAGCTATTAGCTTTACTGCTTGCAAAAAAGATAAAGTAGCCGACCAAACTGAATTTGAAACCACTTTTGAGTTAAGTGCAAATCAAGGTGTATCCGATAATTTATTGCAAGATGCAAATGAGGTATTAAATGAAGCAGCATACGATAAAAATTTGCAAGGCGTAGGCAAAGTAGGTGATGTAAATGGAACAACCGGTATTTTAAGTTGTGCAACAGTTACTGTTACTCCACTCACAGGTTTTCCAAAAAATATTGTAATAGATTTTGGAGCAGGCTGTACATCGCCAAACGGTGTTACACGTAGAGGTAAAATATTGGTAACACTTACAGATTCGCTTCGTCGCCCAGGTAGTGTAGCTACCATGAATTTTGAAAACTATTTTGTAAATATTTTTAAAAAAGAAGGTACAGTAGTGTGGACAAACACTAGCACTGCCACCGTAAAAAGTTGGAACAGAGTATGTACAAATGGTAAAATAACAAACACAGTTACCAATAAATATTGGTTGCATAGTGGCACTCAAAATGTAATACAAATAGCAGGTGCAAATACACCATTGGTTTTTGCCGACGATGAGTTTAATATTACGGGCAACCGTACAGTTACCAACGAAGCAGGCAATACAAGAGTAGGCACTATACTTACCCCATTACATAAAAAAGCAATATGCGATAATATAGATAAAGGTACAGTACAAATACAAGGACCAAGCCATATAGCTATCATAGATTATGGCAATGGCGATTGCGATAACCAAGCTACAATTTCTATAGATGGGCGCACACCACGTACATTTACATTATGTTAAAATAAAAATAGGGTTTTTTATATTGGCGGTTGTTTCTTACCAGAAACAACCGTTTTTTTTGTAATAAACTTTATGGCACCCAGCCAAAAATATATGGCATCATTTGTTCGGTCTCAGTAGCTGTACCGTATGTATGTGTATGCATTTGCTCCTTCGTCGCATACATACACATACATACATCGCTACCTCCACCGCTGCTCATGGGCTTTACATCATTTTTTAGGTTTTAATATTATTTTGGTTTGTGTACTTATAAAAAGGTTGTTACAATTTTTATTAAATAAGTATAAATTAATTTTTAAGATAAATATTTTCTGCATTTCTAAAATATAAAAAAATACAGCAATTAATCTTTTGCCACCGTTGGTAAGCCAAAGCAACCACCTCAAGTGCCGAGGCTTGGATTTTTACAAATAAAATTACATTTTTAAGCTCATTTTTGTATCTACAATTAGCTCATTTTTTTGCTTACCATAGCAAACGTTTTGTAAGACACGAACCGAGGCGGAAAAACAATAGTAATTATCATTGCCAGCTCTACCTCAATATTTTTTTCATTATTTACTACGATTCATATAATTGTATAGCCATAAATTGCTAATAATTTGCTTGCCAAAGTACTCTTCAGCTTTTTTGCTCCAGTTACCATAATTCGGTGTTCCATTTAATTTTCTAATTTCCTTAATACTATCATGTAAAACATATTGTTGAAAACCTACCCCCAACTCTATCTCTTGGTCATTTCCAAATTTATCAACTCTTACATGATTGCCGTATGCATTAGTATTTAATGAAATGCTATATATTTTACCATCTCTTTTATGGGGCCCATTATAGCCAAACTGATAAACTTTTAAATCTAAATCATTTAATAGTATAGAAAGTGGCTTGCCTATATATTTTGCTTGGTTTTTGTATATATAGTTTATATAACCAATAGTATCGCCTTTATAGGATGATAGTCTATTACTATCTTGCAAAGCAATTGTATTATTTGCAGTAATGTTTGCAGACTTAGTGGTATTACAAGCACAGTAAAATGAAATAGTAATTATAATTATCAGTTTTGGAATAATATCTTTTTTCATATTATTTACTACGATTCATATAATAATTAAGCCACAAATTGCTTACTATTTGCTTACTAAAATATGTTTCAGCTTTTTTACTCCAATTAAAATAATTAGGAGTGCCGTTTGCAGCTGTAATTTCTTTAATGCTATCTTGTAAAACAAAGGTTTGCAAACCGACTCCGAGTACCATATTTTGATTTATTTTCGAAGCATCTAATGGTCCATTTTGACCATAAGGGTTGGCTTGTAATATTACACTATAAATTTTGCCATCTCTTTTGTGTGGTCCAACATAATTAAATTGATTAATTTTAAAATCCAAATCATTTAACAGTTCTGAAAGAGGCTTTCCAATATACTTAATTTGATTTTTATAAATATAATTTATATACCCAATAGTATCGCCATTATATGATGCTAAACGACCACTGTCTTTTAGTATTTCTGTTGGAGTATTTTCATTTGGCTTGTTATCAATAATTGGTTTCGTTATTTTACAAGAATAATAAAACATTAAAACTAGTGAGCCTAATACCGTACTGATTATTTTCATTTTCATAATTTTCTATAAGCAATTTGAAGGAGTGTATGTTTTGTTACCTGCAGCATCTATTGTTTCTTTGGTATTAATTTTAGTAAATTTATTTTCGTTTCTTTTTTTTCTATATAGAACCATACCTGTATTGAATTTGCTATATACAAAAGCTGTGGCTTGTGTAAAGGCATCATCATCGCTAAGGCCCAATGTGGTAAATAGATAACTTTTAACGTTTAAAAAGTCAGTCCCAATATTAGTTGTGGTATCAAATGAATTATTTGTGTCCATAGTAGTGCTAATGGGATGCCCACTTAAGTATTGCGAATATAACAAACTATCTTCAATTTGCATGGCAAACATAGAGGAATCGAATGATCCATAAACATAATGAGAGTTTATTTGATTAAGATTTGGATTACTATACGCATTTTGCAATGTATATAAATCTCCTGCTGAAAAGCAACCGTAAAGTGCATTATGATGATAGTGCATCATAGTATAAATCTTAATACCTGGCCATTTATTTATAAGGTTTATTTTCTGTGAGCCGAATCCACTATCAGGTATATCTTTAATTGGGGTATTTTTAAAAGCAAATGTTACAGAATCTCTACCAAAACTAATGGCTTTTTCTAAAGTGTCTTCTGCTGTGTTTCGTTTAAACTTATTTAAACTATCTTGAAATTCGGGTTTGTTTAAAAATGCATATAATGAATCGCCCATTTTTTTATATAAAGAGTCGCAAGGTTGTTTTCTAACACTATCTACAAATATATTGTTACTATCTAAAAATCCTTTACAAGGCAATAAACCTGTTGTACCTCCTACACATTTGTTGCAAGAGTCTAAATATGCAAAGCCAAATGCATCACCATGACAATCATTAAATAAACCGGTGGGCAGGTTATTAATACAATTAAAAGTTGCTAAACAAGTTGGGTCTGTTAAAGGATCACAATTCGTTGGAAAAACGATTGTACAACTAAATCCATATGAAAGACCAGTATAGTTTAATGAATCTGGCCATGGACTCTGCCCTCCTCCACTACCACCACCGCCACCACCTGTTGGATCATAAACTCCATATCCACCACCACTTGGCCACCAAGGAGGTGTTGGGAGTCCTCCGCTACCACTTGGCCACCAAGGAGGTGTTGGGAGTCCTCCGCTACCACTAGGCGAGCCTGTATTATTACCCCATTGCTCGCCTATCCAAGATACCACATCATTTATCCAATCTGTAATAGTAGTCCACCAATTGGTACTGTTGCCACCACCAGCTCCACCACCAGTAAATACACCACCTGGAGGAGGGGGACAACTTTGCGCATATACTTTGTAGCCTGTATCTATGAACATTTGTCGATTGTGTATACTAGGCAAAATATTAAAAAAGAAAAAAAGTATTAAAATTAATTTTTTCATGCTTATTGTTTTATAATTTGTACTGATTTTGTTTTGTTATCAAATTGCATTTTTACAATATAAGCACCTGCTGCAAGTGTTTGTGTTGGCTGCACAGTTATAGAATATGCGCCTTGTTGCAGCATGCCTAAATTATTGTTGTACACCAATTTTCCTTCGGTAGTAAATAGGCTTATGCTTACATTTTGTGCGGCTTTGTTTTCAAAATCTATTTTTATTATATTGGTAAAAGGGTTTGGGTAAACCATAAGCCCACTTATTGTTTTCATTGGCGTACCATCATCGTTTAGCAATTCTATTTGATTATGATTATTGGTACTCTCATATTTTGTTAAATAAATATATTGTGGGTTTTGCGGCTCGTTTGTTTGCTCCGAAAACATTTGTATAGTGCCACTAAGGGTAAGGCTATCGTTTATTTTTTGCCATTGTATAGCTGCATTTTGAAAACTATATGGCAACTCTATAGTGGGATTGTAATGCCCAGTACGCTTATACTTGGTGTTTTTAAATATTATTTTATTGGTTGTAAGTGTTGCATCAAAAAATATACTGTTATTGTTTTCTTCGTACCAAGTGCCTGATAAAGTTCCGTTGTTGTAAAGCAATTTTACATCTAAAGGAATTATACTTATTGCATACCGATTGCTCCAATCGTATTTAATAATATAGCCTTTGTATTTACCTTCTATAATATTAGCATCTATAAAAGTTGTTATTTTTTCTACCTTATTTGCAGTAGTTGTGTTGGTTTTTATTGTTTTCTCTTTTAAGGTATTTGCAAATGTTGTTAGGTCTGCATTGCTGTTTTCGGGGTTGGCAGTTCTAAGTTCTTGAAAAGCCATACCATTACCTTGTTGTAGTGCTTTTTGTAACCAATATGTTGCGCTATCTTTATTAGCTTCTATACCAAAACCATTGCGATAACAAAGACCTAAAAAGTACATACTATTGGCTTGTAAGGGTGTTGCAGTTTGTTTGAAACACTGCATTGCTACTGCATAATTTTGTGTGCAGCCGAAGCCCTTAAAAAGCATATAACCCTTGCTGTATATACTCTGAGGGTCGTTCATGGCTGCTGCTTTGGTATAATATATGTATGCTTTTTTAAAATCTTGTTCGCTGCCTTTGGCGTTTCTGTAAAGGTTGGCAAGGTTATAAAACCCTTTAGCATTGCCTGCTTCGCCTGCTTTTAAAAACCATTCTTTAGCTAAGGCTGTGTTCGCCACAGTGCCAATACCTTCGTTGTAAAAAATGGCTATTCTATTCATGGCTTTATTATTTCCGCCCAAGGCAGATTGTAGGTAAAGCAAAAATGCTTTTTGAGGGTCTTTAGCCACACCTATACCAAACTGATATTTTTCGGCTTGGGTAAATAAATCGTTTTGCTGTTGTGCTTTTGTGTTGCTAAAAAAACAACAAAAGGCAAACATGGTAATTAGTGTTTTTAGTTTCATGTTATTATTTATTTTTTTTAATTATTACCAACTGTATTTTTTTTCTTGATAATCCAATTCATTTTTTGTGGCCCAAGCTTTTTGCAAAAGGTATGGCGGTTTTATACTTTGTATCATACTGTTTCGTAACTGTGGCAAGTGTGCAAATTTGTCCCAAACGGTAGCTCTTAATATATAATACATTTTTAATTGGAAAATGCTATCGTTTCTACCCACTTGGGTTACTAATTTTTGCTTTGCTAAATCGTACCAAGTATTTCTACTATTTGTTTCGGCTACCACTTTGTTTTTTATACTAAGTAATCCGTTATACTCAAGCTCAGTTAAGCATTTTGGCATATATAGGCTTTCAAAAGCAGCTTTGTCAAAATAGCCAGAGTCGAGGTTTTGTTTAAAATACATTTCTTTTTGTTTTAAAAGAGTAGCATAATAAATAAGACTATCTTTTTGAAACGGCTTTAACCTAAATTTTTCATAAAGTGCCAATGCTAATCCAAATTGCGAATCCATTTGAATATCCATGTATATAGTATCTTGTATTATTGGATAATTTACTGCTCTTGCCCTTTCTACTTTTACAAAGTATTCTCTCTTTTTTGCAGAGTCTAGTAGTTTTTTAAATTTAATTTCAATAGCATAAAGTAAGCTGTCGGCAAAACGATTGTAACTAATATTTTCAGAAGGATTGCTCAGTTCTTTTAAAATTAAACTATCTCTTTTTGCATAAAGCAAGGCAAGTTTAATTTGCAAATTTTCGGGCAACTCCATTTTTGATAACACATCGTTGTAAATATTTATTACTAAAGTCTGAGGAAATTTAGATATTAATGTATTGGAAACTTTTTGTGCGATTGAATTTACTGTGAAAAATACGCCAAGTATAAAAAAAAGAATTTTATTCATTTACTTCTTTGTTTAACAATTTATTGTTTGTAAAAATTTGATTGTCGTTTTAAAAACTTATTATCCAATTGTTTAATAAGCCATAAATTTCAAATTCTGCATTTACATAAACTATTCGTTTTTTGAATATCTTTATGAAAATTTAGAATAATTATGTTTAACACAAATAGATTAAAAAAACTTAGAAAAGATTTAGGATTGAACCAAAATGAAATGGGCAAACGCCTAAATATGGAACAATCTACTTATAGCAAGTATGAAACTAATCAGCAAGAATTAAATCTTACTTTATTGCAAAAGTTAAAAGATGAGTTTGATGTTGACCCAAACGAATTTATTGTAACACACAATAAAAATGTACATTTTGAAACTGGCAGTATAATGCAAGGCAATGGAGTTGTATCCGAAAACTACTACTCCATTCCAAAAGAAATAATAGATTCTATTTTGACAAATCAGCAAAACATTATTAAACTTATAAACTTGGTTGTAAAAAGTAAAATATAAATGGAACAAATAAAACTTACACAATACAGCCATGGTGCAGGTTGTGGCTGCAAAATATCGCCACAGGTATTAGATACTATACTTAAAGGCAATATAGCTATGCCCGATAATAATAAATTATTGGTAGGCAATCATAGTAAAGACGATGCAGCTGTGCTGGATTTAGGAAACGGCACGGCATTAATATCTACCACCGATTTTTTTATGCCAATAGTAGATGATCCATTTAATTTTGGACGCATAGCCAGTGCCAACGCCATAAGTGATGTATATGCCATGGGCGGAAACCCAGTACTAGCAATAGCTATACTTGGCTGGCCAATAAATAAATTAGCACCAGAGGTAGCACAAAAAGTAATAGATGGTGCTAGGAGTATTTGTAACGAAGCTGGCATTACCTTAGCTGGCGGGCATAGTATAGATTCGCCAGAACCTATATTTGGCCTTGCTGTAAATGGTATGGTAGCTATAGAAAACATAAAGCAAAATAATAAAGCACAAGAAGGAGATGTTTTGTTTTTAACAAAGCCAATAGGCGTAGGTATATTAACCACTGCCGAAAAAAAATCTTTACTTAAAGATGATCACAAAAACCTTGCTACAAACCAAATGATGCAACTTAATAAAGTTGGTGCATTATTAGGCGAATTGACTTGCGTAACAGCAATGACAGATGTTACAGGCTTTGGCTTACTTGGGCATTTAGCCGAAATGGCCGAAGGAAGCGATTTGAGTGCACAAATAAATTTTGCTAATATACCGTTAATTACACCATCAATTTTTAATTACATACAACAAGGCTGTGTACCTGGCGGTACAAATAGAAATAGAGAAAGCTACAGCCACAAAATAGTAGAAATTACAGAAGAGCAATGGGCAATATTAGCCGACCCTCAAACAAGTGGCGGCTTATTGGTGGCAGTAAATAAAAATAAAATTGAAGAAGTAATTTCAATTTTTAACAACAACGGATTGAGTAATTTTATTAATCCAATTGGGTATTTAATTAATAAATTAGAAAAAACTGTAATTGTAAAATAGGTTTTTGTGTTTGGTAATACTACAGTTTTAAATAAATTGGCATTTCAAAAATAAAAAAATCAGAGCTTGAAATTTATTTTTTAATAATTGGGTACTTATTGCTACATTGTAATTTAATATTTTTTTATGCGTAGTATATTAAGTTTTATTTTTATTTATTTTGGCATCATAGTTATTACAGCTTGCAACAAAAATGCAACTGGTATGCCCGAGCCACAAGGAGGGTTATTACCTACAAATTATATTTTTATAAAAGATGCAACCTTCTCTCCAACTAATATAACTGCAGTAAATGGCTCGTCGTTTACATTTGTAAACCAATCGGGCAGTAGCAAAGGGTTATACTCTTCCGATAGTGTAATTATAAATAAACAAGGTATTGCCGATAACACATCTTATTTTTTTAAAAAAGATACTGTAGGCACTATATATTATCGTATGGCTGGCAAACCTACTGTGGTAGGTAGCATTACACTTACACCATAACAATATATTAAAATACAATTGCCAAATTATCAATAATTTTTTAGATATGCTTCAACAAATTGCACCCTATATTGGTTACTTAGCTTCGGTATTTTTAATAATATCGCTTAGCGTACATGGCGATGCAAAATTTAGAATATTTAACTTGCTGGGTTGCATTTGTTTTATAATCTATGGTTTTATTTTTAATGCTTGGCCAGTAATACTTACAAATACTATTTTACTTTTTATAAATATTTATTACCTCAATATTTATTATAAGCATATCGAAAATTTTGATTTGGTAGAGTTTGATGGCGATGAAAAATTAATAGAAAAATTTTTAGCATTTTATGGAGAAGATATAAGAAAATATTTTCCGGAATTTACGATACAGCAATTTAAAAATAATTACAATTTTATTGTATTAAGAGATTTGGGTATTGCAAATATTTTTAGTGCAAACGTATCGGCCAAAGGTGATGCTACTGTAGCCATTAATTATACCACAAAAAAATATAGAGATTATAAAGTGAGTAATTTTATATTTGAAAAAGAAAAAAATAATTTAATAGCAAAAGGAGTGAAGAGAATTATTTATAGTAAAATTCAGATTAATAATTTTAGTACATTATTAAATAGAAATGGCTTTAAACAAATTGGAGATGAGTATATAAAAACACTATAAATGTTTAACTTACCCAATATGCTACAAGCTGGCAAATAAATCCTGTTGCAAGCCCAGTATAAATATCTTTTTGGGTGTGGTTACTTACCAAAAATCGAGAAGTACAAACAACACCTGTTATTATTAAAACAATTGCTAATGGCCAAGTCATTAGCATAGTATTTTCTTTTGCAATTACTGTAAAAATACCAAGCCACCCACCTACTCCTATTGCATGCATACTTATTTTGTAATAAATATTTGCTAATAAGCCAGCACTAGATGCTAAAAAAACACCAAGTATAAATATGGACATAATTGGTGGGTAAATTTCTTGCTTTTTAAAAACTGTATATGCCCAAAAGAAAAAAATACCACTAGCCATGTAAGGTATAATTCGATCTTTTCTTGTTCTCAAAAAAATAGAATCTATAAAGCCCAATGCTTTTAAAAGCAATACACTCATTAGCGGAAAAAATACAAGGTTGAGTGCAGATATCAAAATGGTTTGCACTTTTGCATTTTGAGAAAAACCCGAAAAATAAGAAGGGTGAATAAATACAATAAATGCAATTACATAAATTGGAATAAATATGGGATGAAAAATATAAGAAAAAAAATTGGCAGGCCATTTTAAATATGGATTGTTTTGAATTTTTTTTGGCTCTACTTCTAAAAATAAATTGGATTGCATTTTATAAAATTTTTCTTAATCTGGCTACAGGTAAATTTAATTGCTCTCTATATTTTGCTACAGTTCTTCTTGCTATATTGTATCCTTTTTTATGCAGCATATCTGTTAGTATTTCATCGCTCAAAGGGTGTTTTTTATTTTCTTGCTCTACCATATTTGTAAGTATTTTTTTTACTTCTCTATTACTTACTTCTTCGCCAGTATCTGTTTGCATACTTTCGCTAAAAAAATACTTTAAGCGGTATGTGCCAAATTCTGTTTGCACAAATTTACTATTTGCTACTCGGCTTACGGTAGATATATCAAGATTTGTACGTTCAGCAATATCTTTTAATATCATGGGTTTAAGCTCTGTTACATCACCATTAATAAAAAAATTATACTGGTAATTCATTATGGCTTCCATTGTGTTCAAAAGCGTATTGTGCCTTTGTTTTATAGCATCTATAAACCATTTGGCACTATCAATTTTTTGTTTTATAAATAATACAGCATCTTTTTGTGCTTTATCTTTTTTTGTACCCTTATCATAATCCCTTAGCATGTCTTTATAGCCTTCGCTTACTCTAAGGTCTGGTGCATTTTTACTATTTAGTGTAAGCTCTAGTTTTCCTAAGTTGTTTACTATATAAAAATCGGGTATTACATAATTGGCATTTTTATTTGTATCGCCTACATTGCCTCCTGGTTTTGGGTTTAGTTTTATTATTTGTTTTATTATTTCTCTTAATTGTTCATCATTTAAGTTTAAAGCTAGTTGTATTTTTTCGTAATGCTTTTTTGTAAATTCATCAAAATATTTATCTAAAATTGTAATTGCGTTTTCAATTATCTTACCTTCTTCAATTTTCCGATGCAATTGTAAAAGTAAACACTCTTGCAAATTACGTGCAGCAACACCAGCTGGTTCAAACTGTTGTATTTGGTTTAAAATTTTTTCTATTTCCTTTTCGTTTGTATCTATATTTTGTCTGAATGCTAAGTCGTCTATTATAGCAGATGTTTCTCGGCGCAAATAGCCGTCATCGTCTAAGCTACCAACTATTTGTTCGGCTATTTTTAAATGCTTTTCGCTTAAAGTGAGTAGCCCAAGTTGTTGAAGCATTATTTCGTTAAAACTGGTTTCTACTTTGTGTGGTATTACTTTATCTTCATCTTTTTCGGCATAGTTTTCATCTCTTAATTTGTAGTCGCCAATATCATCATCTCCATCTTGTACATAATCGCTGATGTCAACATTGTCATACTCTTCTTGGCTACCTTCGGTTTCATATTCTTCCTCCCCTTCGCTGGAAAACTCATCTTTTTCAAACTCATCTACAATCGCTTCATCGTCTATTTGCTCCAAAGCTGGGTTTTCTTCAAGCTCTTCTTTAATACGCTCATCTAAAATAGCTGTAGGCACTTGCAACAGTTTCATTAATTGTATTTGCTGTGGTGATAAGCGTTGTAATAAACCCTGCTGAAAACTTTGTTGTAACGACATATTTGAATTAAGAAATTAAAATAGCAATAATTAGATATTTTGTGTTGCTCTTATTTATGTAAATTTACAACCTATATTCTTTACAAATGATGAGGCGTCAAATATTTTTATATTTAATATTCGTAAGTAATTTATCTTTTGGGCAAAAAACCTTTTTGCCCCTAATATTTAAACCGACTACCTCTTCAATTTTTAATGTAAATAGCAAAGTTGTACCAAAAAATATTTCACCATACATACTCATTTCTGCAAATTATTATTGTACAAAACTTGCATTTTTTTGCCGGCAAGAAATTAAATTTGAAAAAGCTACTAAAATTAATTTTAAGTTTAGGTTGGGCTCGGTACAACAAGTAGATTATTTAGAAGGGAAGTTTGTACAATAACTTTGGTAAATGTTATTTAATATTTTCACTAAATATTAATGGCTTTTGTGAACCTATTTTTTGATAATAGTATAAAAGCTTTACAAATAAAGTTGATGTTTTTTGTGCCATATAATTCTTATCTAACCTTATAAAACGAAAGTATAAGGCTATTACAAATAAATGATTGGTAGAATTAGTGCAGGGTATTTTATACTTATTTGGCAAATACTTTCTTTAATTGTTAATCTTATTGTTTTAATTTATCTTTAAAAATTTTATTAAATTTTTCTAATTTTGGAGCTATCACAAATTGACAATAACCTTGGCTTTTGTTTTGGTTATAATAATTTTGATGATAATCTTCGGCTTTATAAAAAACTGTAAGTGGCGATATTTCGGTTACTATATCATTGTCGTACACATGCTCTTCGTTTATTTTCTTTTTATAATCTTCGGCAATTAATTTTTGCTTTTGGCTATTATAAAATATTACCGACCTATATTGAGTACCCACATCGTTGCCTTGTTTATTTAGTTGTGTGGGATCATGGGCATGCCAAAAAGCAGCTAGTATTTCATCGTAAGTAATAATATTATTGTCAAAAATTACTTGAATTACTTCTGCATGGCCAGTTTCGCCTGTACCTACTTCTTTATATGTTGGGTTTTTTAGTATGCCACCTGCATAACCAGATTGCACAGCAAGTACTCCCTTTAGCTGTTGTAGCTGTGCTTCTACACACCAAAAACAACCTCCACCAAGTGTGGCAGTATCAATGTTTGAAATTTGTGTGTTAGTTTCATTTTGTACTTGCATAAGTTTATTATTATTGGTAGATGATTGTTTTGCATTGCAGCCAAATACAAAAAGCAAAATAAATATTGTAATAACTTTTGATTTTATAAATAAGTTTTTCATTTTGTTGTTTTAAAATTATAATGTCTTTTTTAAGTACATTTATTCTTAAAAAAGGTTTTACAAAAATTTTTTGTTGCAAAATTTATTTTTTTTCAAAATCTAGAATTACAGAATTTATACAATAGCGTTTGTAAGTTGGTGGCGGACCATCGTCGAAAATATGCCCAAGGTGTGCACTACATCTGCCACACATTACTTCTACCCGTTGCATACCATTCGTATTGTCTTCGTTGTATTTTACAGATGTTGCAGTTATGGGTTCAAAAAAACTTGGCCAACCACAATTACTCTCAAATTTTCCGTTCGATTTAAAAAGTGCATTACCACAGGCTTTGCATCTATAAAGGCCTTTATCTTTGTGATTCCAAAATTGGCCACTAAAGGCATACTCTGTGCCTTTTTCTCTAGCAATATTATAGACATTGGCATCTAGTAATTTTTTCCATTCTGTTTTAGACAAATTTATTGTAGCTGTATCTGTTGTTGAATAAACAGTATTTTTATTAGCTTTAGTTTGTGCATTTGTACAACTAAAAAATAACATAGTACTAAAAAAAGAAAAAAATATGTTATTCATAGAAATTCATTTTTAATAAATACAATTATACATTCAATTTGGTTTCCATGTATTTGTTAATGGTATCTAAAATAAGTTTTATTTTTTTAAATGATTCCAACCTTGTGCAACAAGGGCATGTTTATTTCCGCCTCTTGTTATTAAATTTTTGCCTTCGCCTTCGTCGGTTATGTAGCCAATAATACTAATGGCAGGGTTAAGTTTTATTTGGTCATAATCGGATTGTGGCACTGTAAATAATAGCTCATAATCTTCGCCTCCGCTCAAAAAACAAGCAGTAGGATCGGTTTGTAACTTGTATGCAAATTCTTTCATTTCATCTGCCATCGGAAATTTATCTTCGTACAATACACAGCCCACTTTACTTTGTTTGCAAATATGCATAATTTCGCTACTAAGCCCATCACTTACATCTATCATACTTGTAGGCATAATATTTTCTTCGGCAAAATATTCTATTATGTCTTGCCTTGCTTCAGGTTTTAATAATCGGCCTACAATATATGCTTGCCCTTCCAAGTCGGGTTGGGCGCCAGTTTCTTCAAAAATTCGTTTTTCTCTTTCTAGTAAAGTTAGGCCCAAAAATGCTCCGCCAAGTTCGCCACTAATACAAATTAAATCGCCACTTTTAGCTCCACTTCTTTTTACATAAGCATCGGGCGCTACTTCGCCAATAGCTGTTACACTTATTACAAATCCTTTTAGCGATGTGGTAGTATCTCCACCTACCAAATCTACTCCATATTTTTCACAAGCTGCATATACACCTTCGTAAAATTCATTTAATGATTCTAAAGCAAACCTATTGCTAAAACCAATACCCAATACAATTTGTGTAGGCACAGCATTCATAGCATAAATATCGCTTAGGTTTACCACCACAGCTTTGTAGCCCAAGTGCTTTAGTGGTGTGTACGATAAATCAAAATGCACACCTTCTAATAATAAATCGGTAGATATTACTGTTTGTCGTCCAAAATGATCTATTACTGCCCCATCATCACCTACATTTAAGATGGTAGATGCGTTTCTGGTTTCGTTGTTTTGTGTAAGGTGATCTATTAAACCAAACTCTCCTAATGAGGCTATTTCTGTACGTTCTTGCATAGTTATTTCATATTTATTTTCCACAATATTTTTCCATTTTCTTTCCAAAAGTGTATATTGCCGTGGTAGTCGTTCAACTCAATTTTATTAGATTTTTTATATGCTGGGTAAGTTTTATTTTGCAAATTTTTGTTGTACTCATTTTGTATAGGATAAGTTGAGTTTTGCCTTTTTACATCTTCCAAATATTGGTCAAAAAAGAAAGTCATTTCGGTACTATCTTTAATTCTAAATTCGGTAAACTGGTATGGAAAATCTTTAAATGCATCATAATATATTTTATTTTTACTCATAAAATCCATTTTAGATGTAGGCCAACCACCTTCTGCTATTCTAAAGTCTACAATTTTATCGCATATATAAATTGATGGTCGTGCAATTAATTTTTCTGTTTTACTATGTGGCCTATAATTTACATACCTACAACTTGCAAAAATTGTAAAGGCACAAAATAGAAACCCAACCAATTTAACTTTTGGCATTTTTTAAATATAGTTTAAAAATTTAAGTTACAAAGATAACTCCTAGTTTTGGTTTTATAATTTTGGTTTTTTATTTAACTGTTTTTTGTAATTTCAAATAAAAAATCGTTCTTGCATGTGCATGCAACTTTCTATAATCATCGTAAATTACAATGTAAAATATTTCCTAGAGCATTGCTTGCTTTCGGTTTTAAAAGCTTGTAGTAATATTAATGCCGAAATTATTGTTGTAGATAATAACTCTACCGATGATAGTAAAGTATACTTGGAGCAAAGATTTAATGCCGTAAAATTTTTATGGAATAGCGATAACATTGGTTTTGCAAAAGCAAATAACAGTGCTTTAAAATATGCAAGTGGAGAGTATATTTTGTTTTTAAACCCAGATACTATTGTACCAGAAGATTGTTTTACAAAGTGCTTGGATTTTTTTGAAAAAACAAAAAATTGTGGAGCTTTGGGTGTACGAATGGTTGATGGTGCTGGCAATTTTTTAAGCGAAAGTAAACGTTGTTTACCTACTCCATTATCTGGGTTTTTTAAAATGTTTGGCTTTGCTAAATTTTTTCCAAATTCAAAAATATTTTCAAATTATTATGCAGGCTATTTGCCCGAAAATGAAAATAACAAAGTAGATGTACTTGCTGGTGCTTTTATGATGCTGGGTAAAAATACTATTGAAAAAACAAAAGGGTTTGATGAAGATTTTTTTATGTATGGAGAGGATATAGATTTATCGTATAGAATTACAAAAGCTGGATTGCAAAACTATTATATTGGCGAAGTAAGTATTATACATTTTAAAGGAGAAAGTACTCAAAAAAAATCGGCTTCGTATATTTTGAATTTTTATGGAGCTACCAAACTCTTTATAGATAAGCACTACAAACAAAATAAAATTACCCGTTTCTTTTTAAAATTTTTCGTATTTATTGGAGAGTTAATTGCAAAAATAAGAAGCAACACTATCATAAATGTTAATGATAAATATGCAAAAAAAGAACAAAACACCTTTGTTTTTTGCAGCAAAAATCAAAAGGAAAATATAGGAAAATTATTAGACAATACTAATTTTAATGTTGTACAATATTTTTTTGACGACTTAAACTTTGAAAAAACTGATAAAAATTTAAACACCATAATTTTAGCAGAAGGGTTTTATACAAACAAAATCATCATTGAACAACTAGCATATTTACCCAAAAAAAGTATGGTTCTTTTTTACCAAAGCAATGCTCTAAGCTTAATAGGTAGCAACAATAAAAACACTAAAGGAATTTTTGTTGCAAATGTGTAATTGCATTTTGCAAAGCTAAATTTGAAGTAATTTGGAAAGGCGATAAAGTGGTGGTTTTTATTTCTTGCAGTGCATTTTCTATATTAAAATTTGCTTGTGTTTTTGATATACTAAGTTTATTCAAAAATAAGTACCCTGCTAAATACTCTTGCTCTGTTTGCCCAGGTGTAGGTACAAATATAGCTTTTGCGGCAAGTGTGGCTAAATCCATAATAGTTGTATAGCCACTCCTTGCAATTATTATTTCTGATTGAAGTATTATTTTATTCAAATCAGAAGAAGACAAGTGGTTATAGATTTCGACATTTTTAAGTATAACTGTTTTTTTATCGTTTGGCAAACCTCTTACTAAAACAATTTTTAAGGGCAAGTTTTCTAATTGTTTAAGCAATATTTTTTCGAAAATACTTCGCTGTGGTTCTGGACCAGATAAAAGTATGAGTAAATCGTATTTTTTTATTATTTCCTCTTTTTTAAATCTAGATAATATTCCAATATATTTTACTAATACGCTTGGCATATTTTGGGGGTGCGATAGTTCGCCGGCAAGGTTGTTTTTGCCTCCATCATCTGGCACCCAACATTCATTGTATTTATTTATGTAATTGTAATTTATTTTTTGCACAATTATATTTGAAAGTGCAAAACCTGTTTTTATTGCAAGCTGGTGGGTTATGAATATGCAATGTGCTTTTTTAGAATGTAAGCCAAATCTGTTGTCGGATATTACAATATCAATATTATGATCATCAATAATATTTTGTAGCCAAATATTTTCTTTTTTTATTTTATTTTTTATAGAAAAAATTTGAGATAAAATTTTCAGAAAAAACAATACTTTATATTTACTGTATGCTACATTGTAATCAAACAAAGGCAAAATTGTAAGCGCAGGAAATTCTTTTTGTAATAATGTTGCTGTAGCATTTTTAGCTGCTATTAATACTTCAAAATTTTGTTTTAATAATTCCGTTATTATAGGTACACAACGGGTTGCATGGCCTAAACCCCAATCTAGTGGAGCTACAAGTACTCGTTTTTTTGTTTTTAAATTGTTAATGTTTAATTATTTTTACTACAAACATCATACTTTTTAGTTTGATATTGTGATATTTCGTAAATTTATACCATGCAAAAAATAATAAAAATTACTTTGTTGGGGTTTTTAGCCATTTCTTTGGTTGTAACTAGTTGCTCATCTACCAAAAAAAGTACTTGCGGTTGTTCAGGTATGGTAGGCTATAAATAATAAACTGTATGGCCGTCAACAGAGATTTACTTGTACTTTTTAGGAAAAATATTTTTACCCAAAAAGATATGGATAAAGAAGTTGTACGCCTAAACGAAATACTATTTACAACTGAAAGTTTAGATAACTTTGTAAGGTCTCATGAAGTTATAGACCTCAACAAAAACAAAGTTTTAAATAATGCTATAGAAATAAAAAAACTAATTCGTCAAAAAAAATTAGAAACTCCATTTTTATTTTTTTTCAATAAAAATTAATCTTCGAGTTTTTGTAGAGCTATTTTTAACTTACTTAGCATTTCATTAATTTCTTCTTTTTTTACACAGCCTACACTTATTCTATACCAAGTGCTATCATTTTTAGCTCCAAAACAATTAAAAGGCACAATGGCTAATTTTGCCTCATCTAAAATATAAGCGGTTACATCTGCTTGCGTATTTAATATTTTTTCATTTATTTTTTTGCCAACCAAATTTATTTGCACTGTTAAATAAATTGCAGCTTGTGGTACAATAGCATCTACCAAAAAACCTTCGTTTTTTAACGTTATAAAACCATTGTAAATTTTAGTTAACCTATACTCCACTTCTTTTTTAAACGATACCAAATATTCATTTACAACATCTTCTTGTTGTAAAAATTTTGCCACAGCTTTTTGCTCTGCCATTGGCGCCCATGCACCTACGTGGCTGTTTATTGCTTTCATTTTTGCAATAATTTCTGTAGGTCCAAGGCTCCACCCTACTCTTACGCCTGTTGCAGCAAAAGCCTTGCTTATACCATCTATAAAAATAGTATAATCTTTCATTGCTGGCCTTAGCGTTACAGGGTTGTGGTGTACAGTATCTCCAAATGTTAGTGTCCAATACATTTGGTCGTACATTAAATATAATTTTTTTTCTCCTTCAGCTCTTTGTGCATTTTCTTCTAATACCAAATCACAAATAGCTTCCAAATCTTCTTTGGTAAACACAGTGCCAGTAGGGTTTAGTGGGGAACATAATGCTATTAAAGCAGCACCTTTTACATGTGGCTTTATTTGTGCAGCAGTTGGCATAAAATTATTTTCCTTGCTGGCTTCTATTAATATATGCTCGCCTTCGGTAAAATGAGTATAATGGTTATTGTTCCAACTAGGTACAGGGTATATTACTTTATCGCCTTTATCTACAATAGCTCTATATACTGCATAAATGAGTGGTCGCCCACCAGCGCCTATCAATATTTCTGTAGGTGCATATTCTAAACCTTCATTATTTTTAATAAAATCGCTTACCGCTTTTCGCAAGTCTGCTTCGCCATCGGCAATTGGATAAGTTGTAAATCCGTTATCGTAAGCGGTTTTTATTTCATGCAAAAGTGCAGTGGGTATAGGAAATTGTGTAGAATCGAAATCTCCAATGGTATAATTATAAATATGCTCACCTTTGCTTATTTTATCTTTAATAATACCACCAAGTTTTACTATTTCTGATCCTATTAGCGTTTGGGCAAGTACACTTAATTTCATGGGTTGGTTATATTTTTTACAAAAAGGTTTGTATCAAAAATAACTTTATTGCATTTTAATTCAAAAAGAGTTTTGTAAAACTTTACGAATTCCAAAGAAAAAAATCATAAATAAGTGAAATAGTAATATACAGAATTGTATTTTGGAGTATAAAATAAGAGATATAAAATTTTACTTGATTTTAAAAAATTAGCAAATAAAATTTTTTAATCTTTTAAAATCAGCGTTTTCCGTTTGTTGAAATATTGATTTTGCCAAATTGGTTAAAAAATTTGTTAGCAATATTTTAAACCCTTTTTTTGAGTTGGTATTTATCATCTAATTGGAATTTAGGTTGTAAATATATTAATGTTAAAAATGTTAATATATTGTTGATATTATCTTTTTTTTTAGTAATTTTTCTACAGGTTATTTTAAAATTTTTATTCAAAATTTTTTAATGCATTTATATTTGTAAAAAAAAGTATGTTCGATTTAGGTAGAATTGCTATAAAAGAAATAATTTCTATAACCTTTACTCTGTTTGCAGTAATAGATATGTTGGGCTCTGCTCCTATATTAATTTCCTTAAAAGCAAAAATGGGAGGCAAAATTAATGTTGTTCAAGCTACATTAGCCTCGGGCTCTTTAATGATTTTGTTTCTATTTATTGGTAGGCAATTTTTGAATATACTTGGGTTAGATATACAATCTTTTGCAGTAGCAGGTAGTATAGTTATCTTTATTTTGGGATTAGAAATGGTACTTGGGTTAGAATTTTTTAAACCAGAAAAAGATGCTAAAAGTGGTAGTGTTGTTCCTATCGCTTTTCCATTAATAGCTGGGAGTGGTACACTTACTACGATAATGTCGTTAAAAGCTAATTTTGATGATGTAAATATTTTTATTGGTATATTAATAAATTGTGTAATAATTTTTATTGTGCTTGGCTCTTTAAAATGGATAGAAAAAGCACTCGGCCCAAATGGGTTATTGGTAGTACGTAAATTTTTTGGTGTAATTTTGTTAGCCATTGCGGTTAAAATTTTTGGCACCAATATTTTAAAATTTACATTATAAATTTTGACCCTGTAGTACAATGGATAGTATAAGAGTTTCCGAAGCTCCAGATCCAAGTTCGATTCTTGGCAAGGTCACTAAATGAAGGTTATAAGTAAAGTTTATAGGTTGTGTACATTTGCTAAATCTTGTAATTCTAACAAATTATTTACTTTTAGTTTTATAAAAATTCTTCCTTTGTGAGTACCTATTGTAGAAATACCCAATTGCAACTCGGCAGCTATACCACTAATTGTTTTGCCATTCAGCAACATTAATACAATTTCAAACTCACGGGAAGATAATAAACTAAATGGATTTTTATTTGCACTATCTACTTTTCCTTCGGCCAAAAGAGATAACATTTCTTCACTTATATATTTTTTTCCATTTAAAACCATATCTATTGCCTTTCTCACTTCATCCATAGGCGCATCTTTACTAACAAAACCTTTTGCTCCTGCTTTTAAATAACGCATAGCATATACCTTTTCGGCATTCATAGAAAAAACAAGTACTTTTAAATTAGGGCATTTTTCTTTAAATGTTTCCATTAAAGCCAATGAGTCGGTATTGGGCATTAGTACATCTAGCATTGCAAAATCATATTCATTATCATTTACCAATGCTAAAGCCGAATCTCCATCCTTCGCTTCATCAATTTGGGAGTCGATATAAATACTGGCAATCAGAAGTTTTATACCAGTACGCACTATAACATGGTCGTCTATTAATAAAAACTTTTGCATTATAATTTTGGTTTTATTCTTTAGAATTACAGATATTGGATATTTCAAATTTACATTAAAAAAATAGAATTTAACATTTTTTATATGGAATGTTATTATTTGAAAAAATTATTAAATTAAAAAGAAATTAAGTTCTATTTTTATTGCCCAATTCCTTGCAAATTTATGGGTACACAAAATTATACAAATATTGATTTTTCATTTGAAAGAATTTCAGATGCATTTATATCGTTTGATAATGATTGGAATTACGTTTATGCAAATAAACATGCGCTAAACTTTCACAATAAAAATTTAGAAGACTTAATAGGCAAGTGTATTTGGGATTTATACCCAGGTTTAATAGGTGGCGAATTTAATACCACATTACTAAATGCAAAAGAAACCCAAGCATCGCATTCAATAGAAATTTATGATACTATAAATGAAAAGTGGTATCATAATACTATTTATCCTAGTAGCGAAGGAGTATCTGTTTATTATAACGACATTACACATAAAAAAAAATCGGAGTTTGAATTAAAAAAAATGCTTGATAAATTGCATTCGCATTTAAATAACACTCCGCTAGCTGTTATGGAGTTTGATAGTGATTTGAATATAATACAATGGAGCAAAAAAGCGGAAGAAATGTTTGGATGGGATTCGGAAGAGGCAATGCAATTACAGTTTGGGATGAACCAAATTATACATAAAGACGATATTTTTGATTTTTATGGTACCCTTGGCAATGTTTCTTCGGTAGGTAGCTTACACAAATCAATAAATATAAAATGCAATACAAAGCAAAATGCAATTATTTATTGCGAATGGTATATTTCTTTTATTAATTTAGAAGATAACTCAAGTGTTATGTTAGCTTTGGTAGATAATATTACAGAAAGAAAACTTGTAGAGTTTGAATTAATAAATGCCGAATCGAAATTTAGAGGGCTTGTAGAGCAATCTATGGTAGGTGTGTTTATTAGAAAAGAAGAAAAATTTATTTATGTAAACCCTCGTTTTGCTGAAATATTTGGTTATACACAAAACGAAATGTGCACCGAAATGACTGTGTTTGAGATCTTTTCGGAAAGTGATACACATAAATTTAAAACACAATTAGCTGATTACTCTAGTAAAAAAATATTTAAACATCATTATGAATTTAAAGGAGTACAAAAAAATGGGCAATACATATATTTAGAAGTTTTTGGTAATACAGCTATATATAATAATGAAGAGGTTACCATTGGTTCTATTATTGATATTACTGTTAGAAAGAAGTCGGTAGAAAAATTAAAAATATCTAGAGATGCGCTAAAATTATCGAACGAAAAATTTGAATTAGTAGCGAAAGCTACTAATGATGCCATTTGGGATTGGGATATTAAAACCGATACATTAACAGGAAATGATGTTTTTTGTGGTTTATTTGATGTGCCACCTAATACTGCAATATCATTTTCTGATTTTTTAAACAGGGTAGATGAGAATGAAAGAGAAACATTGGTAGCAAATTTTAATTATGCGGTAAAAAATAAAATTAGTTTACTTACAGAGGAGTTTACATTTAAACAAAATAACGGTAAGTATAAATTAATAAAAGATAGGGCATTTGTACTTTACGATAAAAACCAACAAGAATATAGGGTTTTGGGAGCTATGCAAGATATTACAGAGGTAAAAGAAGCAAGCCAAAAAATAACTGCCGAAAAAGATTTATCGGATAATATTATAAACAGTATGCCTGGTACATTTTATTTGTTTAATGCAGCTGGTAAATACAAACGATGGAATAAAAATTATGAAGATATTACAGGTTACACAACCGAAGAAATATTAAATCAAACAGCTTTAGATTTACTTGTGCCAGAAGATGTAGAAATGGTAAAAGATAAAATTGCTGAGTTGTTTGTAACAAAAAAACAAACTTCCTTGGAGGCTACATTTATAGTAAAGTCTGGCGAAAAATTACGATATTTTTTAACAGGAAGATATATAAAATACGAAAATGAAGATTGTATAATAGGTGTTGGCATTGATACTTCAGAAAAAAAATTAGCTGAGGATAAATTAAAAAAATCGGAAAAAAATTATAGAGACCTTGCTTCAAATTTAGAGAAAATACGAGAAAATGAAAGAACCCACATGGCCAGAGAAATACACGATGAGCTTGGGCAGCAACTTACGGGTTTAAAAATGGATATATCTTGGATAAATAAAAAAGTAAAATCGGATGATATTGCAGTACAAGAAAGAATGAAAGATACTATTGCCCTTATTGATAAAACAGTAGTTACAGTAAGGCGTTTAGCCACTCAGTTAAGACCAAGTATTTTAGATGATTTAGGGTTAATATCTGCTATGGAGTGGCAAAGTCAAGAGTTTGAAAAAAGAAATGAAATAAAATCTACTTTTAAGGCCAATGTGGCGCATGTTGCAGTAAGTACAAATATTGCTACTGGTGTTTTTAGAATATATCAAGAGTGCCTTACCAATGTATCTCGACACTCAAAAGCAACACAAGTAAATTCTGAATTAATAATAGAAAATAATTTGCTAACATTAAATATTGTTGATAATGGAATTGGTTTTAACCATAGCGAAATAAGAAGTAAAAAAACTTTAGGTTTATTAGGTATGAAAGAAAGAGCACTACTTATTAATGGCACCTATAAAATAATTGGAAATAGTGGCAAAGGAACAAGCATAAAAATTTGTATACCTTTAGAAACATCAATCATCAATTAACCAAACAAATAATGATTAAAATATTAGTAGCAGACGACCATATAGTAGTAAGGCGTGGACTTAAAATGATATTGCTTGATGGTTTTCCAGGAGCAACAATTGAAGAAGTAGGCGATGCAGAAGATATGCTTAAAGAAGTTATTAAATCTGAATGGGACGTAGTAATAAGTGATTTGAGTATGCCCGGCCGTAGTGGGTTAGATGTGTTGCCGCAAATAAAACAACTAAGGCCAAATATGCCAGTACTTATTTTAAGTATTCACTCCGAAGAGCAGTATGCATTAAGGGTTTTAAAAGCTGGAGCATCAGGTTATTTAAGTAAAGATTTGGCACCAGACGAATTGGTGGCTGCTGTACAAAAAGTAATGCTCGGCAAAAAATATATTACTGCATCTATAGCCGAAAAATTAGCTGCAGGCATAGATGATGATGTTACCAAGACTTTACATAGTACACTATCTGATAGAGAATTTGATGTATTAAAGATGTTAGCTACTGGCAAAACAGTTTCGGAAATTGGTGAAGCACTTTTTCTTAGTGTTACAACTATTAGTACTTATAGATCTAGAATTTTAAGTAAGCTAAATATAAAAAACAATGCAGAGCTTACTTTATATGCAATTGAGAATAAATTAATGTAAATGTTTCTGTAGAAGTTATACGACAACTACGTTTTGCAAATTACTACATTATTTATATCGTCAAAATAGTAAATTTACTAAAATTATAAATTCTGCCTCCACCAAAAGCAATAAAAGTACTACTTATAGACGATGCTGTTTTAATTACAAAACGCATTGCCAATATGATATATGATATTGAAAATGAAAATATTACTGTTTTTGTTTGCAATAGCTATGAAGATTCTTTAGCTTTTTTAGAAAACAATACTCCACAAATAATTTTAATGGATATACATTTGGGCGAAAAAAGTGGTATTGATTTATTGGAATTTGTTACTGCAAAATATCCTTCTATAAAAGTTGTAATGGTTAGTAATAAGGCATCGGAATATTATAGAGACTTATGCGCACAAAAAGGTTGTTATCATTTTATAGACAAGAGTAAAGAATTTGAGATGATACCAAAATTTATTGAAACTTTATGCTAAGCTTTATTGGTAAATACGCTCTACCGCCGATTTGCATTTTTCCATTATTACTTTTCTTTTTAATTTTAATGTAGGTGTAAGTTCACCTGATTCCACTGTCCACTCATTGGGTAATAATTCAAACTTTTTTACTTGCTCTACATGGTTAAAAAATTTATTGAAAGATTCTATCAACTCTTTGTAAAGCCCTCTTACTTTTGGGTTGTGCACAGCATCTTCGTTAGTTGTAAAAGATATATCTTGAGTACGCATCCATTCTTTTAAATTTGGTATAGAAGGTACAATTAAAGCTCCTACAAATTTTTGCTCTGCACCAATAATCATTACTTGCTCTACAAATGGAGATTCTTTCATTTTATTTTCGATAGGTTGCGGAGCTACATATTTCCCTCCACTTGTTTTAAACAATTCTTTTTTACGATCTGTTATTTTTAAAAATTTGCCATCTTCTAAAATGCCAATATCGCCTGTGTGTAGCCAGCCATCAATAACGGTTTCGGCGGTAAGTACTGGTTGTTTATAATAACCCATCATTACACTTGGACCTTTTACACATATTTCGCCATCTTCCATAAGTTTTAGCTCTTGGCCTTGCAATACCAACCCTACTGTTCCAAATTTTGTACCTCCAGTACCTTTACAATTTATACTTATAATTGGGCTATTTTCTGTAGGGCCATATCCTTCGTAAATAGGTATTTGCGCTGCATTAAATATTCTAATAAGTTTTACTTGGGCTGCGGCTCCACCCGTCATAATACTTTTAATATTATTTCCTAACGCTTCTCTCCATTTACTAAATATTAATTTATTGGCAATTGCTAATTGTATTTTATACCAAATACCACCGCTTTTTATGTTATCGTATTTATTAGCTAAATCTACTGCCCAATAAAATAATTTTTTCTTTGCTCCTTGTAACTCGGCTCCTTTTGCCATTATTTTTTCGTACACTTTTTCCAACAGCCTTGGTACTGTGCAAAAAATTGTTGGCTTTACTTCTTTTAGGTTTTCGCCAATTGTTTCCATACTTTCGGCAAAGTAAATGGAGTAGCCACTAGTAATAAATATGTACGATGCTATTCTTTCGTAAATATGATTTAGTGGTAAAAAACTTAGTGAGCGCCCATTTGTATCGTCGGTAAATGGAAAACTTTTTTTGCCATTGAATACATTGCTCACAATATTTTTGTGACTTAGCATTACTCCTTTTGGAAAACCTGTAGTGCCAGATGTGTATATTATTGTAGCACAAAGCTGTTCATGTACTGTGGCTTTTATTGTTTCTACATTTGCAATATCAGAACTAGTTATGTTTTCAAAAATGGTTTTCCAAAATGTGGCATCGGGTGTATCATCAAAACTAAAAATATTTTTTAGCGATGGTACTCGTAATTCAATATCTTTTACTTTTTGTAATATTTCGTTTCCGCTTACAAATGCTATTTTAATTTCGGCATCGTTAAAAATATATTCTAATTCGCTTACGTTTGTTGTAGGGTATATTGGGCAAAGTATAGCACCAATTTGTTGGCAAGCTAAATCTAAAATTAACCACTCTGGCCTATTACGAGATATTAGTGCTACTTTATCTTGCTTTTCCACTGTCATATCATTACCACCTATACCCATTTTAATTAATCCAGCACTTAGTTTATTTACAAGTGTTACTACATCTTGTGTACTTAATGGCTGCCATTGGTTATTTATTTTTGCGGTAAGCATATCTGCTTTTGCAAATTTTTGTTGTTGTAGGTATAGTAAATCGAATATTCTTGTAGCTGTGCTCATGATATTAAATTTTGGTTTTTATATTTTGCTTTTATATTAAAAATATTTTTTACTAGTTTTAAAAAAGATGCCAATTGTACTACTGCCGAAATGTGCGACGCCACTAATGATGCCATAAAAACAAATGCTGGCAAACAAATAAATATTTTTGCTAAGCAAAAACTAAGATATAAAAAAAAAGCCATCTTAAGTAGATGGCTTAAAAAATAGTTTTAATTTTTTTGTACTTTTATTTTACCCTAGCCATACTTTTTTGCCTTGTATTTTTTTTACAAAATACATTAAGCCTACAAATATAAAAAAGAGTGGTCCTGTAAATCCTAATATTCCTATCCATTTGCCGCCATAAAATTTTTCCATTGGGCGTTTTAATCTTTCGGCAATGAGGTACATACTTGGTACCATTACTAGTGTAAGAAAAAATGCAAATATTAAACCAAATATAATTGTCCAGCTTAATGGACCCCAAAAAACAACGCTATCACCACCAAAGAAAATATGCGGATTTAGGTGCTGAAATAGCGAAACAAAATCTATATTGAACCCTACAGCTAGAGGCAATAAACCTAGCATGGTTGCAATAGCGGTAAGCATTACGGGTATAATTCTAATTTTGCCAGCTTCTATTACTGCTGCTCTTGTTTTCATTCCTCTTCCTCTTAATTCGTCGGTAAATTCTATTAACAAAATTCCGTTTTTTATTACAATGCCTGCAAGCCCAATAATGCCTACACCAAACATTATGCTGGCAATTGTCATACCTGTAATGGCATAGCCAAGTATTACACCTATTACCGAAAAAAATATTTCGGTAAGTACTATAAATGGTTTGCTTAGGCCATTAAATTGCAATACCAATATTAAAAATATTAAACCCAATGCCATTAAAAGTGCTGTGCCCAAAAATTTAGATGTTTCGGCTTCTTGCTCACTTTGGCCCGATTGTTTTATGCTTACCATGCTTGGCACTTTTGATATTGCTTTAAATGCATCTATTTTAGTTGCAAGCTCGGCATTTATTTTAGCTACCAACGATGGATCGGTTACATTTGATTGTAATTGTATGGTGCGTTTTACATTTTTGCGAAGTATGGCACCAGATGTGTTTGTATAATCTAATGTAGCTACAGCGCTAATTGGTATCGATTTTATGCCCATGGTATTCATATCCATAAATGTGATACGCATATTCATTAAATCGGCAATATTATTTCGCATTAAATCCGATGAACGTAATTGTATTTTATATTCATCTTCACCATCTTTTATTTTACTTACTTCTTTTCCAAATACTGCTGTTCGTATTTCCATACCAATTTGGCCAGTGCTTAAGCCCTGCGACATTGCTTTTTCTCTGTCAATATTTACAGTTATTTCGGGGCTATTCAAATCTACGTCTAAATGTAAATTTTCTATTCCTTCTATTTGGTTTGTATCTAAATAATTTTTTAAGCTATTGGCAACTTTTGCTATTTGATCGTACTCATCTCCTTGTATTTCTACATTTACTGGTGGGTCGGTTGGTGGTCCGCCATCTTCTTTACCTACCTCAATACTTACACCTGGTATGCCTTTCATTTGTTTTCGTATCTCTTCCAAAAAAGGTAATGTTTGTTTTCCTTTTCTGTGTGCTGCTTCTATAAAAGATACTTGTATTCGTCCTAAATTAGATTGAATACTTCTATTATTATCTCTTGGATTATTAGCACTATTAGCAATGTTGGTTATTACACTTTCTACAATACCGTTTGGCTGACCTGGTAACTCTGCTGCTAAAATTTTTTGTACTCTTTTTTCTAATATATGGGTTATGCTATCTGTTTTTATTACAGATGAGCCTACGGGTAATTTGGTATAAACATATATAAAATTAGGATCGCCACTAGGAAAAAATGTAGCTTTCGTTCTGCCACTTTTTACACTCATTATTAGCAATAAAAATGAAAGTGCAAATAAACCAAATAATGAAATGAAAGCCCATACTGGTCGGTAACCTACTAATATCCATTTTAATAATTTTTCGTATTTTTTCATTAATGATGGCAATACTTTATTTTGAAAAGCATGTATCATATCATTAAAAACATACCTATTTAATACAGACATAGCTGCAAGAAATAATAAGAAATTAGCAAAGCCATGCCAACCACTTACATGAAATAAAAAGCCAAAAGCAATTGCTGCCCAAAACCACCATTTATTAAATATTGATGATTTTTTTTCTTCGAACTCTTTGCCCTCTGGCTTCATAAAAGACACGGCAAATACTGGATTAAAAATAAATGCTACAATAAGCGATGCTGCTAATGTAAGTATGAGCATTGTAGGCAAATAAATCATAAACTTACCTATAATACCTTTCCAAAAAAGTAAAGGGAAAAATGGCGCAAGTGTAGTGGCTGTACCTGCAAGCACAGGTATAAATACTTCGCCAGCTGCTTCTTTGGCACTTCGGATAATATTTACTTTGCCATTGTTGTAAATACGATGTGTATTTTCTATAACCACAATTGCATCATCTACAATAATACCAAGACCAAATAATAACCCAAATAATACAATAAAATTTAGTGTAATTGGTAAACCAACAATAAAATCGCCAAGGGGTAAAAATAAAAATGCTACAAATACACTTAGTGGTACGCTTAATGCTACAAAAAATGCATTGGTAACACCCATAAAAAACATAAGCACCAATAAAACAAGTACAAATCCTATTATAATTGTATTTACCAAATCGTCGAACGATGTGGCTGTCATTTTACTTTGATCGCCTGTAATTACTACATTCAAATTGCTTGGCAATTCGTTATCTTTTTGCATTTTTGCAACAATGTCTTTTACTTTTCCTGCTGCGTTTATTAAATTTTCGCCACTGCGTTTTACAATATTTATTGTTACTACATTTTTGCCATTTAATCTGGCATAGCTGTCTTTTTCTTTTATGGTATCTTTTATTTCGGCTATATCTCTAAGGTAAAGCGATGCACCTCTGGAGCTGCTTCTTACTATAATATTTTGTAAGGCAAGCGATGATTTGAATTGACCTTTTACTTTTATTGTACGTTTCATATCGCCTACCGTAATAAGCCCACCAGTTATATCATGATTTTCTCTACTTATTGCATTTTCAATATCGGTATAGCTTATGCTTGCGGCTTGCATTTTATAAGGATCTACATTTATTTGTATTTCTCTTTCGGGTGCGCCTACAATTTGTGCTCTTGTAATTTCGGTTAGCTCCTCAAATTTATCTTGCATTTTATCGGCATACTCTTTTAGTTTTACGCCATCGTAGTCGCCACTAACGTTTACAAACATTATTGGCATTTCGCTAAAAGCAAACTCTTGTGCATTTGGTTGCGATGTGAGGTCGTTTGGTAAATCTGTTTTTGCTTTATCTATGGCATCTTTTACTTTTACTTTTGCTAAATCTGTTTTTACATCGCTATCAAATTCCACTATAATTAAGCTGTAATCGGTTTGTGATGTACTGGTAATTTTTTTTACTTTTGCTCCGCTTATTCCTTTAAGTTGTTTTTCGATTGGTCTTGTAACAAGGTTTTCAATATCTTTTGGCGAATTGCCTACATATATTGTTGTAATACTAATGGTAGGCATTACTATATCGGGGAATTGCTCTTTGGGTAAGGTGTTAAATTTATTTACACCATACAATGTTATTATTGCTGCAATAATGTAAATAGCTGTTCTATTATCAATAGACCAAGAAGTGGGCTTAAATTCTTTGAATTTTTTTGTTATTTTTTCTACTAAATTATTCATATTAATATTTTTAAAGCCATTATTTTTTTCAAATATTGTTTTCCTACTGTGTCTATGTGTTTTTGTTTTTCAACACATAGTATCATAGGCACATAGGTGCACATAGTTTTTCTATTGTGTTTCTATGTGTCTACTGTGTCTATGTGTTTTGTGTTTTACCACATAGTATCATAGGCGCATAGGTGCACATAGGTTATTTAATTTCGTTTGTTATTCCTTGTCCTTCATATACACTTTGATAGCCTTCTGTTATCAACAAATCGCCTACTGTAAGCCCTGTTTTTACTTCTACTTTATCTCCATACACTTCACCAATATTTATATTTTTCTTTTGCGCCGTAGCTTTACCATTGCTCGATTTTACTAACACATACACGTATTTTCCAACTTCGTCTGTTTGTACTACGTTTATAGGTATTACAATTACATTGGCAGCACTATAATCCATAATACGCACTTTAGCACTTTGGTTTGGCTTTAGGTTTACATCAAAAGGTATTTTAATATCGGCTGTAAAACCTCTGTTAGCATCTACCGATTGGCTAATAAGCGAAATCGAAGAATTAAATACTCTATTAATATCTGTTACTGTTACTTCTGCAGGTGTGCCTGTGCGTAGCCTTGTTAAATAATTTTCTGGAATACTAGTTACAACTTTAAGCGATGAAGTGTTTACAATTTTTATTTGTGCACCCATTGCACTCATGCCAGTAAAAGTTTCGCCAATACGAATATTTACTTGCTCAGCAACACCAGATACATCGCTATAAACATTGGCTGTATTTAATTGTGCATTTGCTACATTTATTTGCTCTGCTACTGCTTTTACCTGCTCAGTTGCAGCCACAAGTTGGTTTTCTAAACCTTGTACACTTGTTTTAGCAGTTATTAATTGTACCTCGGTACCAATGCCTTGTTGCCACAAATTATTCTGCCTTGTGTAAATGTTTTTTGCAAATGCCAATTGTGTTCTAATGCCTTCTAATTGTTGTTTTGCAGCATACGCTTGTTGTTTAACGGCTTGTACTTGTTGACGTATAATGGCATCATCTAACTTTAAAACCAACTGCCCTTTTTTTACCATTTGCCCTTCTTTAATAAAAATGGCTTTTACTTGCCCAGGACCCATACGGGGCGATATGTACGAAATATTATCGGCATCTATTTTTCCTTGTAGATCTATATAATGCGTAAAGTTTTGTACGGTTACAGCAGTTGTTGCTACCAATTTTTCTTTAGCTGTACCACCATTTGCTGTGTCACTTTTTGCTAACTCATCTTGCAATTTTTTTAACTCATCTGCCTTTTTGCTACTTTCTGCTTTTAGTTTTTCAATAGCCGCTTTTTTATCGTTTAGTTCTGCTGCTCTATCTTTTTTTGATGAGCAAGATGCTGTAGTTAAAACTAGTGCAATGCCTATTAAAAATGGAATTAATTTTTTCATTATTATATATTTTATTCTTTTATTTTATTCTTAATTTTTATAATTTGCCTACTGCTTTTAGGTAATCTATTTTTGCAATTACAGCATCGTACATTGCTGCGTAGTAGTTTGTTTGGGCTACTTTAAGCTCTGTTTGTGCATTGTATATTTCTTGATTACTACCAAGCCCAGCTTCATATTTTTTCTTCGTAGTGTTATATACTTTTTCGGCAAGGGTTACATTTTGCTTTTGATTATCTATTGTAAGCAATGCTGATTTTATTTTTATTTTTGCTGCATTTACTTCATAGTCCACATTAGCTTTTGTTTGCTCCAAAGTATTGTTTGTTTTTTCTAACTCAAATTGGGCTTTTTTTATTTTTGCTCTACGGGCATTTCCATCAAACAAAGGAGCAGCTAATTTTAAGCCTACCAATGATGTTGTAAACCAGTTTCCTTTTCCAAAAAAATCGAATGTAGATCGTTGTGCATTTTTTTGATAAGAGCCAAAGGCAACAATAGTAGGGATTCTGCTAAGCCTGTATCTTCTAATATTATATTCATTCATTTTTGCAATGTTTGATAACATTACAAATTCTTTTCTGTTTTTATAATCGTAGTTATCATTGAGTATATTTTCTTTCAAAGATTCTTCGTTTACTGTATCTGTTAAAACTAAAATATCTTTTTGCGGCATGTTCATCAAAAACTTTAGACCTGCATTTCCAGATTCTAGTTGGTTATCGATTTTAATTTTTTCGGTACGTAAATTATTTAGTTGCACTTGCACTTTGTCAATATCCAATTTTTCAGCAAACCCTTGTTTGTAAATTTGTGTTACATCATTTAATAGCTTTTCGAAACGTTCAATATTTGCATCTACACTTGATACTTGCTTTTTGCCTACCACTAACTGGTAATAAATTTTATAAATATTGGCTTTTATTTGCTCTACAGTTACTTCTGAAATATTATTAGCTAATTGCATAGCTGTTTTACGAGCCTTCAAACCAATAAATACTTGCCCATCAAAAAGTATTTGTGATGCATCAATACTACCTGTGGCATTGTATTTGGTTCCAAACTGCACTGGTATTCTTGTGCCAGGCATTTGAAATATTTCGCCAGGTAAAAGGCTAGTTGGTATATCAATAAAGTCGTTAAAAGTACCACTAGCATTTAATTGTGGGTAAGCAAGTGCTTCTATTTCTTTATTTGTTTGTTTTTGTATTTTAATATCTAATAAAGCATTTTTTACAGCGGTTGCATTTTTAATGCCATACTCTACTGCTTGCTTTACTGTAAATTCATTTTTTTGCTGAGCGCTTAAATTTACGTTACCTAAAAAAAACAGCGGTAATAAATAAACTATTTTCCATTCTATATTTTTCATAAAATTTATTTCTTTTTACTTTTTCTATTTTTATATTTCATAATCAGTTTATACCCTGCAGGTGTAACCAACCCATATAAATAGTGTAATGTTATTTCTTTTGTGATGGCGGCAATATTTACATTCATGGTTTTCATAAACATAGGGTTGAAAGGAATCATAATACTTTCTAACCTATACTTAGCTAATACATCAATATCTATTTCAGTTCTATAAAGTTCCTCTTCAACACCTCTTTGCAAATTTGATTTTATCATGCTAAATAAGTATTCATCTTTATGGGTTAAAAATTTAGAAAAAGAAACTGGGTGATATTTTTGCAAATCAAATAATACCGATGGGTTCATGCCTTTAAACATTTCTTCTAAAAAATCTAACACCAAAAAAATTTCATGTACTGCATTTTCAGCCAATTTTTTATCTCTTTCACATATACACACATCGTTTTCGCATACTGTGCTAATAACAGCTTCAGTTAACGCATCTTTATCTTTAAAATATTGGTAAATGGTTTTTTTGCTTATACCTAAGCTAGTAGCAATATCATCCATACTTACAGTTCGTATGCCATATTGCATAAAAAGGTCGTGTGCTTTATTTTTTATCCTTTCTGCTATTTCACTTTGCTGTTTCATGTAAATTTTCACAAAACTACAAAAACTTTAAATGTAACCAAAGTTTCCTGCATTTTATTTTTACCACTCATCCATTTTTCGTATTCAATAATTTAATAATTAGATGTGTATTCACTTCAAATAATGATTTAACTTTGTACAATAAATATATAATGGATAATAAATTTGAATACCGAAAACTATTGCAATACTTTTTTCAAGGTTTGCTTATAATTGCACCTATTGCAATAACTTTTTACACTATGATTGTAGTAGTTTCTACTATCGATAATTGGTTACCTATTTTTCAGTACAAAGACGAAATGGGGTTTACACATGTGCGTAATTACGGCTTGGGGTTTTTAATAATATTAGTAGTAATTGTAGTTGTAGGTTATTTTAGTTCTTTTTTTATTACTGGGCGTATTGTAAATTTTATGGATAAAATAATGCAAAAAATGCCTGGGTTAAAACATATTTATGGTACAACAAGAGATTTTTTTGAAGCTTTTGCAGGCGATAAAAAAAAGTTTACACAAAATGTATTGGCCAATGTAGATGATAACGATGTATGGCGTTTGGGTTTTATTACTAAAGATGATATGGACGATTTTGGCTTACTGGGTTATGTAGCTGTGTATATACCAATGGCTTATTCGGTAGCAGGCAATGTGTATATTATACCTAAAGCAAGAATAAAAGCAATTACAAATATTACAAGTGCACAAACAATGAAGTTTGCTGTAAGTGGAGGCGTAACAGATGTTTCGGAGGAATAATAAAACTTTTATTTACAAATTATCGGTTTAAAACAATTCCTATTATGAAAAAAATATTGATGCCATTGTTGCTTGTAATTTCTTTACTATTTGTTTACACATCTTCTTTTTGCTGGGGTTTTTATGCACACCCAAAAATAAATCATTTGGCTTGTTACTTATTACCCCCAGAAATGCTAGTTTTATTTAAACCAAACATAGGCTTTTTAGAAGACCATGCTGTAGATCCAGATAAGCGTAGGTATGCAATAAAAGAAGAAGGGCCAAGGCATTTTATAGATATTGACTATTATGGTAAATATCCGTTTACAAACTTGCCACATAAATGGAGCGATGCTGTAGCAAAATTTTCGGAAGATACTTTGCAGTCGCAAGGTATTGTACCTTGGCATATACAAGTTATGCTTGGTAGGCTTACAAAGGCTTTCAGAGAAAAAAACTACAGTAGTATTATGAAAAACAGTGCTGAAATTGGACATTATATTGCCGACTCTCATGTACCACTACATGCCAATAGCAACCACAATGGGCAATACACAAATCAAAAAGGCATACACGGTTTTTGGGAAAGCCGGGTGCCAGAATTAATAGCAGATAAACAATGGGATTTTATGATAGGAAAAGCTTTTTACATAAAAGACCCTGGTAAATACATTTGGGATAGAGTGCTGGAAAGTGCTAATGCAAGTGACAGTGTTTTGCGGTTTGAAAGAGAGCTTACGAAAGAGTTTTCGGCCGATAAAAAATTTTCTTTTGAAGATAGAAAAGGTAAAACCATAAAACAATACTCTACCTCATTTAGTTTAGCTTTCGATAAAAAATTAAATGGAATGATAGAAAGGCGTATGCGCCTTTCTATACAAAGTATTGCATCTTTTTGGTACACAGCATGGGTAAATGCGGGGCAGCCAAATTTAAAAAGCTTGGTAACGCAAAAATTTAATGAGGAAGATACTAAAGAGTTTGAAGAGCTTAATAACAAATGGAATGCAGGTGGAAAAATGATTGGTAGGCAAGAGGAAGAATAAATTATACAGTAGTATTAACTATTGCTACTTTTTAAAAAAGCTTCTGCTTTTTCCAAATCTTCAGGTACATCTATTTTTACAATTTCGCCTTCTGTTAGTACCATTTTTAATTGTATGCCGTTTTCTAAATAGCGCAGGCATTCAATTTTTTCTGCAATTTCTAAAGGTGTCATTTCCCATTGAGTAAATTGTAAAAGTGCTTCTTTTCTAAATGCATATACGCCTATATGCTCATAATATGTTGGCGTTATATTTAACTCTCTATGGTACGGTATTATACTTCTGCTAAACAATAACGAATTCATATTTTTATCTACCGCCACTTTTACAATATTAGTATTGGCAATTTGTTTAGTATCTAATATTTTTTTTATAGGTGATGCTACTTGTACTTTATTTTCTTTATCGCTAATAAAAACTGCTAATAATTTTGTAAGCATTTCTTTATTTACAAAAGGTTCATCACCTTGTACATTTAGCACTACATCTACATCTATATTTTTTATAGCTTCTGCAATTCTGTCGCTGCCACTTTCATGTTGTGCAATACTCATTATTGCTTTTCCTCCATGTTTTGTTATTTCTTCAAAAATTAAAATATGATCGGTTACTACAAATACATCATCAAATAAATTTGTGGCTACAGTGTTTTCATAGGTTGTACGTATTACTGTTTTATTGCCCAATGGTTGCATTAGTTTGTACGGAAATCTTGTTGCAGCATATCTTGCTGGTATCATTGCAATAATCTTCATTTTTTAAAAGTAAGCAATGAAAATGAATGTGGCAATATTTACTAATTATTTTTATTCGTAATTTTACAAAAAACATGCAATTAAATAAACTTACACCGCAAGAAGTATTTGTAATAGTAAAAAAAGGAACCGAACGGCCTTTTGCAGGAGAATATACCAATAATAAAGCCGATGGTTTATACATTTGCAAGCAATGCAATGCGCCACTTTACACTTCCGATAGTAAGTTTGATAGCCATTGTGGCTGGCCAAGTTTTGATGAAGAAATTGTGGGGGCAGTAAAAAAGTTGCCAGATGAAGATGGCAGTAGAACCGAAATTATATGCAACAATTGCGGTGGGCATTTAGGGCATGTATTTGTTGGAGAAAGGTTTACAGAAAAAAATACAAGGCATTGTGTAAACTCAATATCAATGATATTTGTGCCAAAAAATAAAAATTTTTTGTAAAAAAATGTGCATCAATTGATGCACATTTTTATTTTAAATATGAATTTGTAGTTATTTTTTCTTTGCTTTAATTACATCTAAAATATCTTGTTGGCGTTTTACTTCGTTTTGTTGCTCAGTTTGCTCTCTACTATTTTTACTTAAATCATCTTGTAGGTTTCTAATTTTTTTCTCCATACTAGCTTGATCTTCTTGTAAGTTTTTATATTTTTTTTGTGCCTTTGCCAATACTTCCATTTGGTCTTTTATTAAATTATCGGTATTTAATCCGTCTATAGAAGGAGCTAATTCATTCAAAAATATTTTTGCAGCAGCACTATTTGTAGCTGTAAAACTAGAATCATTAATATTCATAACCATATATATTAACATGGTTTCTTTTTCTCTTTTACTCTTTTTTTCTACTTTAAAAGAGTAATCCATAGGTGTAGTGCTAATGTTGTTTATCGTTGAATTATTTACAACCATAAAACCTTTGCTATTCTTCACTTTCAAGCCTAAATCTTCCAATTTAGTTTTTAATATTTTTTCTACTGTTTCTTGCGGAAATTTATACTCTGCTATTACTGCATACTGCGATTTTTTGTTGTAATCTACCATACCATCATAAGCCTGAGCATGCACTAATTGGAAAGAAATAATGGTAACAAATAATAAGATAATTTTTTTCATAGTTATTTTTTAAATAAGACGAATTAATAAATATAGTGGTTTCTATTTCTAAAAAATTACTGCAATTGCATTCAATAAAATTTTACTAAACAAAATTAACATCTTATTTTTAAATAAAGTATAATTTTGCTTAATGAAAATCTACTTCAAAGCTATTTTTTATTATTTTTTTATAATATTTTGTATTGCAAGTATGCAGTTTATTGGAGGTTGTGCACAAATTGGCGTGCCTGTTGGTGGGCCCAAAGATACAATTGCACCTATGCTTACAAAAGCCAATCCAACATTTGGCAGTACAAAAGTTACCAACAATACAATTACACTTAGTTTTGATGAGTATATCGATTTACAAGACCTTCAGCAAAACCTTATAATATCTCCTTTGCAAAATAAAAATCCTACAATTACTGCAAATCCAAAATCAATAACAATAAAATTTAAAGATACACTTTTACCTAATACAACATATACCATAAACTTTGGCAATGCTATACGAGATTTTAATGAAAATAATATAACAAAAGATTTTACATATTTATTTTCCACAGGTAAAACTTTAGATTCAGCAACAATTTCGGGCAAGGTATTAATAGCCGAAAGTGGCGGTATTGATAGTACAATAATCGTATTACTATATCGTAATGCAGTAGATAGTACAGTAAAAAATAAAAAACCAAATTATATTGCAAAACTAAAGGGAGATGGTAGTTTTCAGTTTAAAAATTTACCCACCGCAAACTTTAAAATATATGCATTAAAAGATGCCGATGGAGGCAAAACATATAATACAAAATTTGAAACCTTTGCATTTTTGCAAACCGAAGTTTCATCTACTACTAACGAAAATGTGTTGCTATATGCTTACGCCGAAGAAAAAGCAGCAGAAAACAATAACACTACAAGCATTACAAAAAAGAATATTGATAAAAAATTAAAACTACAAACCAATATCCAAAGCACTAAAGATTTATTAGAACCTTTAGAAATTAGTTATAATAATCCTTTAAAAGATTACGACTTTTCAAAAATATATTTGACAGATACATTTTATAAAAAAATTACAACTGCTAAATACTCATTAGATAGCACTTCAAAAAAAATTACTTTAAGCCACATTTGGCAACCTGAAACAACACTCATATTAATTATTGAAAAAGATGCTGCTGCCGATTCTGTTGGCAATAAAATAAACAAAACCGATACCATTCGTTTTACCACAAAACGAAAAGAAGATTACGGAAGAATTACTTTAAGATTTAATGATTTAGATTTATTTAAAACCCCAGTATTGCAATTTTTAAATGGCGAAACTGTTAAATATACATACCCACTTACAAGTAAAGAATGGAGTAACAGTATGTTTCCTCCTGGCGAATACGATATTAGAATTTTATATGATACCGATAAAAATGGCAAATGGACACCAGGTAATTATACAAAAAAAATACAACCTGAGCTTGGTGTTACTATACCTCAAAAACTTTCAATAAGAGCAGATTGGGATAATGAACAAGAAATAAATTTATAAAAAACATTTTGTTTGCAAGCTAAAATCCTTGATAGAGCTTTAGTGGCATCCGTCTATTCGGCTGATGAAAATTTGTTTTTTAATTTAGCTTTTTTTTGTAAATTAGTTTTATTTTATGACTACCGATAGTATAATCCAACAATAAAACAATTTATCTCTAAAACAATTTCCTACTTTTGCGCTCATGCAATTTTCTTCAAAACTTATTGAAAATGCCATAAACGAATTTGCCAAATTGCCAGGCATTGGCAAAAAAACAGCTTTAAGGTTGGTATTACACTTAGTAAAACAAAATGTGCAAGAGGTAAATTTGTTTAGCCACACAATTGCCAAAATGCGCAATGAAATAAAGTTTTGCAAAAAATGTTACAACGTTTCCGATACAGAGGTTTGTGATATTTGTAACAATACTATTCGCAAGCAAAACTATATTTGTGTAGTAGAAACCATTAGAGATGTAATAGCTATAGAAAACACTCAACAGTTTAATGGCTTGTATCATGTATTAGGTGGCATAATTTCGCCATTAGATGGCATTGGACCAGATCAGCTAACAATTGACTCATTAGTACAACGTATAAAAGATGAAGAAATAGAAGAAGTAATATTTGCACTTAACCCTAATATACAAGGTGATACTACAATATATTACATTGGTAGAAAGCTTAAAGATGTACAAGTAAAAATAACTACAATAGCCCGTGGTATAGCATTTGGCGGCGAGCTAGAATATGCCGACGAACTTACTTTGGCCAAAAGCATAAATAATCGTATTGCCGTAGAAAATTATATAACAACCTCCTAGTTTTTATTTTGTAACAATTTTTTCTTAACGTACATTTGCATTTGTACGAAGCAAGATTTGTTTATTGTTCACCCTCGTACTTTTTGCAAAAGATTGAACTAATAAACGAAATACATTTTCTGCCAAAAATTCTTCGGGCAAATTTGCAAATCGTTTCTATATTCAATCACATATTTTACACAACTATTTTTTTAAAATAGAAAATTGATATATGAATATTAGAGAAATATTAAAAGAAAAAATTCTTATTATAGATGGTGCCATGGGTACAATGATACAGCGCCACAAATTAGAAGAAGCTGATTACAGAGGCGAGCGGTTTAAAGATTGGCATACCGATGTAAAAGGCAACAATGATTTATTAAGTATAACCCAACCTGCCATTATCCAAGGCATTCACGAATTGTATTTAGAAGCAGGAGCGGACATTATAGAAACAAATACATTTAGCAGCACTACTATTGCTCAAGCAGATTATGATATGCAAGATTTGGCTTTTGAATTAAATGTAGCCTCAGCAAAATGTGCAAGAGCAGCTGCGGATAAATACACAGCAATGAACCCCGATAAGCCACGCTTTGTAGCAGGTGCTATTGGGCCATTAAATAAAACACTTTCGCTTTCACCAGATGTAAACAACCCTGGTTTTAGAGCTGTTACTTTTGATGAAGTAGCAGAAGCATACACCGAACAAATTAGCGGCTTGGTAAATGGTGGTGTAGATATTATTTTGATAGAAACTATTTTTGATACGCTGAATGCAAAGGCAGCTATTTATGCAACAAAAAATTATTTTAGAAAAGAAAATAAAGCTGAACTTCCAATTATGATTTCTGGTACAATTACAGATGCATCGGGGCGTACATTGAGCGGACAAACATTGGAAGCCTTTTACACTTCGGTAGCACATGCCAATCCAATAAGTGTGGGATTAAACTGTGCTTTGGGTGCGCAGGAAATGCGTTCGCATGTAGAAGAACTTTCATCAATAGCGGCATGTTACACATCGGCTTATCCCAATGCAGGCTTACCAAATGCATTTGGTGAGTACGATGAGCAACCACACGAAACA
The DNA here is from genome assembly GCA_013141435.1 of Ferruginibacter sp. GTDB lineage: Bacteria > Bacteroidota > Bacteroidia > Chitinophagales > Chitinophagaceae > Ferruginibacter. The sequence goes on along the minus strand of JABFQZ010000032.1, from coordinate 13,408 downwards.
GCACATATCATTGAAGAATGGGCTGCTAATGGATGGCTAAATATTATTGGTGGTTGCTGTGGTACTACACCCGATCATATAAAACATATTGCAGATGCGGTTAAAAATTTTAAACCAAGGATACAACCTACGGTTGAAATTTTTTAACACAAAGGGTACAAAGAGATTTCATTAAGCTCATAAAGCAGGCAATAGAATTATTGAAAATAAATATTATTAGCATTACTTATAAATTTTAATGTTTCACTTTTTAAAGATGGAGTAAAAAGACTTGTACTTGGCACTTTATAAAAGTTACTTTGTTTACTTTGTGAAACTTCTTTGTACCCTTTGTGTTAAAATTTTAAAGACTTTCTAGAAAATAAAACGAAAATGAAAACAATACACCCATATTTACGACTAAGCGGTTTAGAGCCTCTAATTGTACGCCCCGAAACTAATTTTGTAAACGTTGGAGAACGTACAAATGTAACAGGTAGCAAAAAATTTGCACGCCTTATAAAAGATGGTTTGTACGAAGAAGCATTATCAGTAGCACGCCAGCAAGTAGAAGGTGGCGCACAAATAATTGATGTAAACATGGATGATGCCATGCTTGAAGGCGTAGAAGCCATGACAACTTTTTTAAATTTATTACAAGCCGAACCAGACATTGCTAAAATACCTGTAATGATTGATAGCAGTAAGTTTGAAATTATAGAAGCAGGCTTAAAATGTGTGCAAGGCAAGTGTGTTGTAAATTCAATTTCGATGAAAGAAGGCGAAGCCAAATTTATTGAGCAAGCACATATTTGCAAAAGCTATGGTGCTGCGGTTATTGTAATGGCGTTCGACGAAGTAGGGCAGGCAGATACTAAAGAACGTAAAATAGAAATTTGCTGCCGAGCATATAAAATATTAACAGAGCAAGTAGGCTATGCACCACAAGATATTATTTTTGACCCCAACATTTTTGCAGTAGCCACAGGTATAGAAGAGCACAATAATTATGCAGTAGATTTTATAGAAGCTACCAGAGAAATAAAAAAATTAATGCCAATTACAAAAGTGAGTGGTGGTGTAAGTAATGTATCGTTTTCATTTAGAGGCAATGATCATGTACGTGAGGCAATCCACAGTGTTTTTTTGTACCATGCTATAAACGCTGGTATGGATATGGGTATTGTAAATGCAGGTCAATTGGTTATTTACGACGATATAGAGCCAATCTTAAAGCAACTTTGTGAAAATGTATTGCTCAATAAAAACAACGATAACAATGAGGCTACAGAAGCGCTAATTAATTTTGCCGAAACAGTAAAAGCCAAAGGAAAAGAAATTGTAAAAGATGAAAAGTGGAGAGATGAACCTGTAGAAAAAAGATTAGCACATTCGCTAGTAAATGGCATTACAGATTATATAGATGCAGATACCGAAGAAGCTAGACTTGCGTATGCTCGTCCGCTAGAAGTGATAGAAGGTCCGCTGATGGATGGTATGAACATAGTGGGTGATTTGTTTGGAGCAGGAAAAATGTTTTTGCCACAGGTGGTAAAAAGTGCAAGGGTAATGAAAAAAGCTGTAGCGGTTTTAACACCATTTATTGAGCAAGAAAAGCTAGACAGAAAAAATGCACATATTGCAGCAGGTACAATAAATGAAGAAGTGAGTGGCGCTGCAAAAATATTATTGGCAACTGTAAAAGGCGACGTACATGATATAGGAAAAAATATTGTAGGCGTAGTGCTAGGGTGTAATGGTTACGATATTATTGATTTGGGAGTAATGGTATCAGCAGATAAAATATTAGCAGAAGCTAAAAAGCACAATGTAGATATTATTGGCTTGAGTGGATTGATAACACCATCGCTTGACGAAATGGTACATATTGGCAAAGAAATGAAACGTTTGCAAATGGATATACCATTGCTAATAGGCGGTGCTACTACAAGCCGTATGCACACAGCTGTAAAAATAGCGCCAGAGTATGAGTGTGGCGTAGTACATGTGTTAGATGCAAGCCGAAGCGTAACTGTAGCAGGTAGCCTGCTCAATAAAGAAAATAAAATTGCGTTTCTTAATAATTTAAAAACGGAGTACAATACCTTAAAAGCAGATTTTGAAAACAAAAGAATGGTAAAACAATTTTTGCCATTTGCCGATGCTCAAAAAAATGCTACAAAAATAAATTGGGAAAATTACCAACCAGTGGCTCCCACATTTACTGGCACAAAAATATTTGAAAACTATTCGTTGGCAGAAATTGCAACTTATATAGATTGGAAACCTTTTTTTATTGCATGGGAGTTGCACGGAAATTTTCCTCAAATATTATCCGACGAAGTTGTAGGCAAGCAAGCCACTGAATTGTACAACGATGCCCAAAAATTATTAAAACAAATTATTGATGAAAATTGGCTACAAGCCAAAGGCGTTATAGGCTTTTGGAATGCCGAAAAAACAGCACCCGATACCGTATTGGTAAACGAAAAAATTGAGTTGCAATTTTTACGCCAACAAGCCAAAAAAGCAGCAGGGCAGCCCAATGTGTCGTTAGCAGATTTTATATGCCCATCTCCAGCCGATTTTATGGGTGCCTTTTCCGTAACCATACAAGGTATAGAAACACATATAAAAAAGTTTGAAGAAAACTTAGATGACTATAATAAAATAATGCTACAAGCCCTAGCCGATAGGCTTGCCGAAGCTTTTGCTGAATTATTGCATTATAAAACAAGAACAGATTATTGGGGTTACGAAAAAAATGAAATGCTAACAAACGAACAATTAATTAAAGAAGAGTATAGTGGCATACGCCCAGCACCAGGCTATCCTGCTTGCCCCGACCATACCGAAAAATACAAATTATTTGAACTACTCGGCGGCGAAGAATCAACAGGCATTCATTTAACAGAATCATTGGCTATGTACCCAGCATCATCGGTATGTGGTTGGTACTTTGCACACCCACAAAGCAAATATTTTGGAGTAGGCAAAATAGATAAAGAGCAATTTGATGATTACACTGCCCGAAAAAAATTGAGTAAAAATGAAATGGAGAGATGGTTGAGACCGATAATGGATTAGAATATTTTAGAATAAAATTTAAGGAGCATCTGCATAAAATCATTTTTCAGCAGCAGTTTCCGGCTATACATTGCAAGCATTTATACCAATAAAAATTGGCATAAATGGCTTTCCATTCCTATCCGGGCTAAATTCTACAATAGTACTTTACTCAAGTTTTATAGAAGCAAAAATATATGTTGTAGTTTTAATTTTACAAACACAGTAATTACATTTACAAAAAATAATTTATGCGTATCATTTCCTACAACCTCAATGGCATAAGAGCAGCCATTAAAAAGGGTTTTATAGATTGGCTTGCTACCAACCCTGCCGATGTAATTTGTATACAAGAAACCAAAGCAGCATTTACCGATATTGATGTAAAGTTGCTCGAAGATTTAGGATTTCACCACCATTGGTTTAGTGCACAAAAAAAAGGGTATAGTAGTGTAGCTATATTTACCAAAATAAAACCCGATGCCGTAAAACTTGGCACAGGCCATGAAATGAGCGATTTTGAAGGCCGAGTAATACAATTGCAATTTGGCGATATAAAATTAATAAATGCTTATTTTCCCAGCGGTACAAGCGGCGATGAAAGACAAGCTTATAAATATATATGGTTGGCAGAAATGCAGCAATATTTAGATGAATTAAAAAAGACCAATCCCAAAATAATCCTCTGTGGCGATTATAATATTGCACACAACGAAATAGATATTCACGACCCCAAAGGCAACAAAAAATCATCGGGATTTTTGCCCGAAGAAAGAGATTGGATGACATCATTTTTGCAAAGCGGATGGATAGATACATTTAGATTTTTTAACAAAGAACCACATCATTACAGTTGGTGGAGTCAGCGCTTTCCGAGTGTGCGTTTAAACAATAAAGGCTGGCGTATAGATTATATTTGTGTTACCACTCCATTAGCAAAACAATTAAAAGCCTCAGCTATTTTGCCAGATGTAAAACATAGCGACCATTGCCCAATTTTTGTAGAAATAACTCTGTAAACTTTTTTTAATGATACTATATAACGTTACTATAAAATTACAAAATAGCATACACAACGAATGGTTGCATTGGCTAAAAAATGAGCATGTACCAGATATAATGCAAACCGAATGTTTTACCGATTTTAAAATTTTACGCTTACTAGAAGTTGACGAAGCTGAAGGACCAACTTATGCTATTCAATATTTTGCAGAAAGCAAAGCAGTGTATAATAGGTATATTGAAAAATATGCGAATGAAATGAAACAAAAATCTTATGATAAATGGGGCAATAAATTCATAGCCTTTAGGTCTCTAATGCAGATTTTGAACTAATTGATACCCATTAATAGAATTGATATATAAAACAAAGAGAAATAAAGTATTGCTATTTACTTTATTTCTCTTTGTTTTAACTTAGTATAGCAAAAAAGTTATTTTATAAAAGAGCTACTAAATGTTTTGCCATCAATATTTAAGACTAAACTATACTTACCTTGTGCCCAATTTTTTGCTTCTACTTTTATAATATTGTTAGGGTTTGTTATGGTTTTAGTTTCTATAATTCTTCCCTGAACATCTATAACAGTATATTTTACATTTGTATATTTATAGTTTAATTGAATTTGCAAAACATCTTTTATAGGATTTGGTAATACCGTTGCCACATTGGCAAAGGTTTCATCATAAGCTAACGTAATAATTTTACTGTACGAAAATTTACCACTATTATCCACTTGCTTTAACCTGTAATAATAATAAACTGCTTTTGCTAAATTATTGTCGGCATAATTATAATTGGTTTCGTTATTTACTGTACCATGCCCATTTACAAAGCCAATTTCTTTAAAATTTACACCATCAATACTCCGCTCTATGGCATAGCCGCTATTATCCAACTCTTGGCTAGTTGTCCATTTCAATAAAGCATTAGCTTTTAATATTTTACCATCAAACTGTAATAATGTTATTGGTAAAACAGCATTAGGTGTAACAAGCATAAATTTAGAAAACCCAGTAAAATTACCTTTATATTCAACATAACCTGCTGTAGCACTATTATCTATAACAGTAGGTGTTATTAATGAAGCTTGAGAGCCTGTAATGGTTGTACCCAAATCTACAGCATCATCTACTTTTAGTATTTTTAAATTAAGTTTATTAGCTCCCCATACAGCTAGTTCTGCATTGGTAAAATATATTGAACCCTCGTAAGTAGCTGTAGTATTTGCTGTAGCAGGAATAATAGAAATTACTTTTTGTGTACGTTGGTAATTACCCGATGTGGTGCTAATAGATACTTGACCAGTGCCGGCTTGTAAAACCGAAGCTGTTGTACAATTTATATCTGCACTTACATTTTTTAATTTAGCTATAAGCTCATTGCCTGTAGTACTTAAAAAATAGGTTTCGGTATTGTCAGCTTTTACATATTCGGTTTTAGTGTAAGCAGCTGTAGAACTAATAAGAGTAGTTGAGGCAAATACAGTAATATCATCAATTATAAATGGAGGATCGACACCATCTAAATTATCACTAATAAACCTCCAACCAAGTTTAAAATTAGTGTTATTGCAAGCCGCAGGCAAAGCTACTGTACGTAATGTTAGGGTTGATGTACCAACGTATGGCCCTTCAATATCAAAAAACGTAGTACCGTTTAATGTGTAAACTAAAGTGCCATAATCGTACCCTGTTTCGGCATTGCATTTATATTTAAAACTTACAGCTAAATTAGTTACACCTGTAGAATTTATGTTTGTAGATACCAATGTTCTATTAGTTGTACTTGTATTAGTATATGCAACTGGTTTTGTGCCTGTATTGTTTGTAATGTGTGCTGCATTTCCTGTAAAATCTACACCGCCATTTGCGCTTACAACCCATTGGTTAGTACTACCACTTACAGTTGTTATTGTCCAGCCTGTTGGCAAAGTTACTCCTGCATCAAAATTTTCGGATAGTATAGATGTAGTAGAGTTGCCCGAAATATTATTTGGTACTACATCATTATCTGTAATATTTATAGTTAAAGTTTGTGCAGTAGGTGCCGCAGTTACACCAGTTCCTGAAATAGTATAAGATAAAATTATTGTTTCGTTTGGTTCTACATTTCCATCATCATATACCCTAAGTGTAATAGATTTTGTACCAGACTCTGCATTTACATAACTTACGGTATTTGTTAGTAATTCATAATCTACCATATCAGTTGCTGTACCTGCTTTATTAAATGTTAAAGTAGCATTGCCTATAGCTGCACAAAAAACAGCAACGTTTATAGAGTAATCTCTATATTTTGGGCAAGTGCCTGTATTTCCTAATTCGTTAATATTTAAGATTTCGGTTTCAAAACTAATTTTTGATGCATCGGCAGCTGGCAATGGTGCAATTTTTGCCCACCAAGTACCCCAACGGCTATCGTTATCGGCAGATCCTACTCTTGTGCCAGCATACTCTTGTAGTGTCCAAAAATCTCCTGTGGCTGGGTCTAAGCAAGTATTGCTATAATCTCCCCATCTATTTCTTGTACCTCCATAAGTTTTGTAGTATGTAGATAATCCGTTTTTATAAATTACTTCGCTTTGCATAGTATTTGCAGGCATACAAGGCATTCTGTACGAATATGCTGCAGATATATATTGGTTTACAGAGCTAATAGAGTAACCAATTAACACATCTTCGTTGGCATTAATAGCCAAGCTTGGGTAAGTTCTATGAATAACCCCTGTAGGGTCGTCAATTAAGCCCCTTTGTAAAACAGTACCATTTGTTTGCAATTGCCACCATTGTATTGCCGACCTTGTAGGAGCAGCCGCTGGTAAAAAAATATGGTGCGACCACCAAAGATTGTTATTGATCAATACAAAGTTACCTGGCCTATTATCACCACTATTAATTTTTCTATTATCTCCTAGCTGCGGTGTAAAATCGCCATTTGCGCCACTCCAAGTAGTACTACCTGTAGGAAAAACAGCAGAACCAGTATTCCAAACTACCGAGGGAATAGTGCCTGTAAGTGTAACCAACCTTGTAGATGCCGAAGCACCGTTCCAAGCTTGTATAGTGTATAAAGTGGTGCTAGGTGAGCCTGTTTCAAATACTGTAACTGGCGATATGCTTCCACCTTGTGCAGTATTATTTACAATACGTTGTGCATTGGTGCCAATAGTGATTGCAGAGCCTGCAGCCAAATCGGCTATGTTAAATAAATATATTTGAGTGCCTGTAAAAGAGCTAGTAGATAGCGAAAATTTATTACCAGCAATAACTAACATATTTTGATTAAAGCCCACCATAGGATAATCGAATCCATCTACATTACTTGCATCAATATCAAATGCATACCTGTTCCAAGTACCTGTAGGATCGTTGGTGGTACTCATAGCTACTAGTATAGACGATGTAGTTGTTAAATTACTTTGAGCTACTAATATCCATCTATTTATATAATGGTTGTAAATTACATGAGGATCGCTATGTCCTGCTGGGCTAATGCCTGTCCAAAAAGATGAGGCAGTAACAGTACTTATTAATGTACCTGCTTTATCTGTAATTCTGTATTGGCTATTTAAGGTAACCATTAAATGATTGGGACCAACCGCACCCTTGGTATCGGGAGGAATGGTTGTAGCATTATCGTCTAAACCATTAAAATTTGATGTAGGCAATGGGGATTTTCCTTGCAAGCCTGTTTCCACATTATCATCACCAATTCTGTTTTCAATATTACTTTTTTTAATATTGGCATTTTCAGGCAAAGGAAACTCTAAAGGAATTGGTTTTTTAGTTATGCTGGCAAATTCGTTTCCAATTTTTAAAGCTGGAGGCCCAACTAAATTATCTATAGCTTCGGCTTCTTTAAACGTAAATTTACTTGGAGTTACTGTTGTGTTTTGTGCATTCAAACAAATGCTCATACTAATGAGCATAAAAAAAAGTATTAATTTTTTCATTATTTTGGAAATTTATATGTACAATATAAGTATAATAAATAACATTTTAATAGTATATTTATTTTAAAATGAATATTTTTTATTAATTTATTGTAAAACATACGTTATCAATATTGTGCGCTAAGGAGTATTTATAATTAAATTTTTTACTACTTGCATTTTTTTATCGTATCCTTTTAAGATTGCATCGTAGCTTGTAGGTACAAGTACATCGGGCAATACACCTGTACCTTTTGTTTGCCCATGGTTTGCTTGCACAAGTAAGTATAAAGGCAAGCGTACCCGTACACTAGTATTTGGCAGTGTAATATCTGGTATCATTATACCACTATTACCATACCAGCCACCGCCAGTTTCTTCTCCTACAAGAGTGCAATTTTGTTGCCCTTTTATGGCATTACAAAATATTGATGATGCAGAAAAAGTAGGTCCGCTTGTAAGCACAAAAACATTGCCTTTGTAATTATTTTTTTTTGGTCTAAAATAATGTTTTTCAAGACGACGAATATGGTATTTGCCATCTGCTGTTTTTTTTGCCATAAAAAACATTTGCACATTATTAAAAAAACCACCTTTAATGTATTTAGTATATTTGCCTAAGCCTCTTGCATGTGTACTAAGTGTATCGGCAATTTTAAAGGTTTTGTTAGAAATGTATTTTGTAAGTAGTGTGCTCATTCCTACTCGGCCACCACCATTTGTACGAATATCTATTATTACATTTTTTATATTTTCTGTTTTTAGTTTTTTAAAACTTTTTCTAAAAAACTTGCGTAAGTGCCCATCAGAAAAAGTGTTTAATTGCATTATAGCAAATGCTTTAGTGCTGTCAATTGTAAAGGAGCGGTATTTCAATATTCTATCGGATCTTTTAATTTTTTTATTTTTTGTTTTTATTGCAATATCTTTTTTTTGGCTATCTTTTAAGGGTACAAAAAGTGGTATAATAATTTTTTGTTCTTTACCTAAACTATCAATATAATCTACCTCATAATTTTTACTATAGCCAAAAATGTTTTTGTGGTAGTACGGAAAATTGGCGCTAAGTCTGTAATAATTTATGTTATTAGAAAAACCATCTTCGGCCAAAAACTCAAACATATATTTAATGAGCAATTTATTTGGTATCCCATTTATAGCGGTAACCAATGTGCCCCTTTTAAAAACACTATCTTTTTTTTGATTGAGGTTTGCATACACCGCCAAGGTATCGTTCCATACTTTCATGTACAATGGAAAAGAAGGTATTAGTTTTCCTTTTGCCCATTTGCTGTATGCATTGCTCATACGCATTGTAGTATGGCCACAATGTATTTTATCTATAGTAGGTGCTACAACAAGCCAAGCAAACTCTTGCTCAGTCATACTATCTTTTATTACATTATAAAATTTATCAAAATAGGCATCCATTTTTTCTTTGGGTGTGTACCAATACAATGCTGGATGTTTTGCTTCTAAAATTTTTTGTAACAATACAAAATCTTTTTGCAATGCCTCTGGTGCATATTTTTTTGTAGGGTTGTAGTTTTTTTTACTTACAGCGCAAGAGTAAAAAAACAGCAGATAAATTAAACATAAATACCTTTGACTTTTGCACATAAATTTTATTATAAAAGTTGCAAAATACAAATTTAAAAAACTAATACTTCTATTTACTTGTTATAAAACACTTAGCAATTTAAAAAGTGTAAATTAAACAGATAAAACACCCTTAAATAATAATGTTTTAAAGTAATGTTTTTTGCCAAAGGAGAGCTCTTTATAATTCCTATTCTAGTAAATTTGCTAGCAAATTGAGAAAAGATTATTTATCCAATTTGGGAAAAAACCCTTTGCCATTGGTTTGGCATGCATATTGTGGACTAATTGTGCAAAACCTTCATTAAAAAGAACATACTCTTTATTTCATTTCAAAGTGTTTTTTTTATATGCTATTTTGCTCTGATTTCCTTTGTAAATCAACGTTGTACAGCATTTTAAATTTTATATTATTTTTTAAGAATAAAAAATAATATAAAATTTTAGTTTAAAACGTACAACCACATTGAACTAGCAAGTATTTTTATAAAAAATAATTGATAAAAAATATTGTTGGAATAAAAAACCTTTTATATTTGTTGTAGTATAAAATTTTCAAAAATCTCATTATGAACAAAGCACAATTAATCGCAAAAATTGCAGACGATGCAAGTATCACAAAAACACAAGCAAATGCAACTATAGATGCATTTGTAGATGCAGTAACAAAAACTTTAAAGAAAGGAGATAAAGTAACCTTAGTAGGTTTTGGAACTTTTTCTGTTTCTAAAAGAGCTGCAAGAAATGGTCGTAACCCTCAAACTGGAGCTGTTATTAAAATTAAAGCAAAAAAAGTTGCTAAATTTAAAGCAGGAAAAGATTTATCTTCTAAAATCTAGGTTAAAAAAAACATTTTAAAAGCAAGATGCTAATGTATCTTGCTTTTTTTATAACTTTATACAAATAAAAATATAAAATATGGGACGTGGTGATATTAAAACAAAAAAAGGTAAAACAAAAGCTGGATCTTTTGGAAAATCTAGACCTGCTAAAGTTGCAAAAAAAATAGTTGCAAAGAAAACTGAGGAAGTAGTGAAAATTGCTGCACCAAAAAAAGCGGCTGCGCCTAAAAAAGCCGCAGTAGCTAAGTAAGCTAAATAATTTAATTTAAAAAAAACAGGCTTGGATTTATTAGCCTGTTTTTTTTATTTAATGCTTTATGAATTATATACCATATTGCTCATCATAATAATTTTTATAATTACCACTGGTTATTTCATTTAGCCATTTTGTATTACTCAAATACCAATCAATTGTTTTACTAATGCCTTCTTCAAATTGAAGAGATGGTAACCAACCCAATTCATCTTTAAGTTTTGTAGCGTCTATAGCATATCGCATATCATGCCCAGCTCTGTCTGTAACATAAGTAATCAATTTTTCAGATTCTCCGCTTGATCTTCCAAGTTTTTCATCCATTTGTTTACAAAGTTCTTTTACCAATGCAATGTTGGTCCACTCATTGTGTCCGCCAATATTATATGTTTCGCCTATTTTTCCGTTATGAAAAATTACATCAATTGCTCTAGCATGGTCTTCTACAAAAAGCCAATCTCTTACATTTTCGCCTTTGCCATATATTGGCAATGGTTTGTTATTGATAATATTATTTATACAAAGCGGAATTAGTTTTTCAGGAAAATGATAAGGACCATAATTATTGCTACAGTTGCTTATTTTTATTGGTAATTTATAAGTATGGTAAAATGCTCTTACAATATGGTCGCTACTTGCTTTAGATGCTGAGTAGGGGCTACGTGGATCATAAGAAGTTTTTTCGGTAAAAAAACCTGTGGTGCCTAATGAGCCATACACTTCGTCAGTAGATATATGGTAAAAGACTTTTTCATTTAAATTGTCTTTCCAGAATTCTTTAGCCACTTGCAAAAGCGTAGCAGTACCCATTACATTTGTAGTTATAAAAGCCAAAGGGTCGGTTATAGATCTATCTACATGGCTTTCGGCTGCACAATGTAGTACGCCAGTAAATTTATATTCATCAAATAATTTTCGCAATAAATCAAGGTCGGTTATATTGCCTTTTACAAAAGTGTAATTTGGCAGTTTTTCAATGTCTATTAAGTTTTCTAAATTACCTGCATAGGTTAGCGCATCTAAGTTTACAATTTTATATTTTGGGTATTTTGTTACAAATAACCTAGTTAAATGTGAGCCTATAAAACCAGCTCCTCCTGTTATTAAAATACTATCCATTTTATTGTTTATTTTATTGTAAATGTATTTCATATTCCAAACCCACAATATGTGATTAATATTTTATGCCACATAAAAAACCAATTTTGCTCATATATATGAAGATGTTTGTAAAAATAATAAAAAAACACTACAGTTTTTTTATTCTCAAATTTTGTGCAATTTTAGTAAATTTTTTGGCTGCAATAAAATTTGGTTATGAATGTATACATTTGTACCAACTATATCAACAATGATATTTAAAATTTGAAGCAAAAGTTTCATTTTTGAAAATTTTATTAAAAAAGCAAAATAATTTTTGCATAATATGTCTTTTAAACAAGCATCTCTTTTCGATTTTGACGAACCACCTGTTGAAAAAAAACTACAGAATAAAATTGAATTGCCTGAAAACATTGCAGAAGAAAAAATAATAATAAATAAAGAACCTGTAGAAATTGAGTTTTTACAAACAACACCACTTATTGAGAAAACAAATACTCGTGGCAGAAAAAAAATAAGCGAATTAGAAGTAACATCTACATTACTAGAAGTGCCAGATGACGATATTTTGTTTCAAAAAAAATATTATGGTATTGGAATTGTTGCCGAAATGTTTAAAGTAAATATATCGCTCATTCGGTTTTGGGAAAAAGAATTTGATATACTCAAACCCAAGCTTAATGGAAAAGGCGATAGGCATTTTAGACCAGAGGATATAAAAAACTTAAAGTTAATACACCATTTACTACGAGAGAAAAAATATACTATTGAAGGTGCTAATGATTTTTTAAAGAAAAATAAAAAAAGTGAAGAGGTATTTGGTGTAATTGAAAATTTGACCCGAACCAAATTATTTTTAATAGATTTGAAAATGAGTTTGTGAAATTTGACAAACACTTTTAATTATATAATATTAATAAAATGCCTAAAAATATTATTGCCTTATTCGTTTTCTTTGTATTTTTTACAAATGCAAATGCTCAATCTCCCTATACTAACACTATCAACGACAGAAAAGAAACTGTACTAAATGGTATAATAACTAAGTATGTGCTTGCAAACAACGAACCCTTTAAAAGCTGGTACAATATAAACCAAAATGCTTATACTGTAGATTTGGCAATAGTTTCAGCTTTGGAAACGGCAAAAGGTAAGGTTCAATTTATAATTTTTGGCGGGACTTGGTGTGAAGATACTCAATTTATATTACCAAAGTTTTTTAAACTGCAAGAGAAAGCAGGCTTTGCAGATGATGCCATTAGTTTTTATGGAGTTGATAGAGCTAAAAAAACTTTAGGAAACTTGAACGATGCTTTTAAAATAACTAATGTGCCAACAATAATAGTAATGAAAGATGGAAAAGAAATTGGCAGGGTAGTAGAATATGGCAAAACAGGAAAATGGGATGTTGAAATTGCGGCTATTTTAAAGAAATAATTTTGTTTTATTCACTTATTTAAGCGTTTACATAAACAAAAAATGCAGTCGCTTTCCTAACTGCATTTTTTGGTAATGTACTGAAAAATAGTTGGTGATTTTTTACTCAAAAACCCTTTTATTTGTTTTGTCAATTTGAAGAGGACGCAAGCTCTGCTGGAGAGCAACTTGCAAGCAATAAAATTGATGCTATTACG
>JABFQZ010000028.1 GCA_013141435.1 Ferruginibacter sp. | reverse complement strand
TTAGCCATGCAACCAATTTTTTAGGCATTTTTATGAAGTCTTGAATTTTTGCTCCACTTTTGTTTCAAGACAAAAGTGGAAAAATATCTGAAAATAAAAGAAGATTCGACTTTTTAAGGGTCGACTAAGTAGAAGATTATGAGAAAAATAAATTTTTAATAAAAAAAGAAATAAAATTATAAAAAAGCAACAAAAGCAAAAGTTGAAGAAAAAACAAACAAACTTATTTTTTCTTCAAAAATTAGCGAATTAAGAACCCATTTATTCAAGATTTTATTACTCCCTCATAAAATAAAGTTTACCATTAGGAAACTTTGCTTTACTTTTATATTGTGTTTAACATTATTACCAGAAAAACTTTATTGGAATATTGTAAAAAATATCCTCAAGCTGCAACAGCACTACAAGAGTGGTATTACGAATTTGTGTCGATAGAGTTAAAAAATTTTAACGAATTGAAAAAAATATATGGCAATGCAAGTTTAGTAGCTGATGATAGAGTGGTTTTTAATATTATGGGAAATAAATATCGACTAGTTATAAGAGTTCTTTTCGATTTTAAAGCCATACAAATTAAATGGTTTGGAACACATGCAGAATATGATAAAATAGATGTAACAACAATTCAATTTAAAAAGAAAAAAGATGGAACTAAAAATAATTAAAACTGAAAAACAATATCAAGCTATGCTTGATTGGGTAGATGCAAAATTTAATGAAAAAGTAAAAACCAATAGCCCAGAAGGTGAAAAAGTGCAAGTAGCATTGTTGCTTATAAAAAATTATGAAGATGTAAAATATCCAATTCCTTATCCAAATGCAATTGATGCAATAAAAATAAAAATGGAAGAAAAGGGAATACGAAACAAAGACTTAATTAGTAAAATTGGAAGTAAGGGTTATGTATCTGCTCTATTAAATAAGCGTAAGCCTTTAACTTTAGAAATAGCTAAAATTTTCCATAATGAATTGAGTATTCCTGCTGATGTTTTATTGGCATAAAAATCATACAATGAAAAATATACTTTTCTCTTTTTTTATATTGTCATTATTTTCTTGTTCTTCAAACAAAAAAATGGCTACTAATAATATCGAAGTTCAAAAGCCTACTTCAAAAATTACTGCATTACCATTCGACAAACAAGGCCACCGAGGCTGCCGTGGCTTAATGCCCGAAAACACAATACCAGCCATGGTAAATGCATTAAACTTGGGTGTTACAACTTTAGAAATGGACATTTGTATAAGCAAAGACAAAAAAGTTTTTCTTAGCCATGAGCCATTTTTTAACCATGAAATAACTAGCAAACCCAATGGTGGTTATATAAATGAAAAAGAGGAGAAAAATTACAACATGTATTTAATGAATTACGATAGCATTATTAAATACGATGTAGGCCAAAAGCCTCACCCCCGCTTTGCCCAACAGCAAAAAATAAAAGCAGTAAAGCCGTTGTTAGCAGATGTGTTTGCTGCTATAAAGCAAGAAATGATGACAAGGCGAAGACCTTTTCCTTATTACAATATTGAAACAAAAACACAACAAGCTACCGATAATATTTACCACCCAGCACCTGCCGAGTTTGTAGAGTTACTTATGAATATTATTAAAGAAAACGGCATCGAAGATTTTGTGATAATACAATCATTTGATATTAGAACATTACAATATTTGCATAAGCATTATCCAAACATAAAAACTGCTTTGCTTATAGAAGATTACGATAAAGGCACTTTTGAAGATCAAATTTATGCCTTAGGCTTCTCTCCTGCTATTTACAGCCCAGCGTTTATTTTAGTAAATGATGATTTAATAAAAAAATGTCATAAACTCAACATTCGAATTATTCCTTGGACTGTAAACGATAAAGCTAAGATGGCGGAATTAAAAATAATGGGAGTAGATGGTATTATTAGCGATTATCCGAATTTGTTTAATGAGTAGTATAGGGAGTAGAATTGGTATTATTTCACACAACGAAGCACCGATAAAAACGAGCATTAAATTGGTTATAAAAATTTAATTTTACAATAACTATTCCACCGACAAAAAGTAAATTCTTATCTTATTTATCCATTTGTAGTTATAGCAAATCCAGTACCAGACAGGGTTGTTGTGTGGGCGAAACAGTTTTATTTTCCTCGCCAGTTAAGAACATCAAGATAATTTCTCGTCCTGATTTATTCAAATACATATTTAATCCTTCATTATCTATTGGGTCTTTGGTATTATTTAATAACTCTTTTAAAATTTGCTGTCCCTCATGATAGCGGTTTAGGAACAATAAATTGAGAGCTTTAGCTGATTTAACTTGTAACGTTGCATTTTGATCAGATAAGGTGTCAAGAAGTTTAGAATAAATGTTAAGAGCTTTCTGGAAATACTGCTTGGAAGAAATAGTGTCCTCATTGAATTCATACATAATACCAAGTGTGGAATTAAACTCAGGATTTTGAGGCATTAACTCATTCATTCTTTTTGCGGTTTGCAAAGCCCCTCTATTGTCTTTCAATACCTGTTGATAAGTTAACAAGTTTCGGAACCCCAAAATATAGTTGCTGTCAATTTCAGTGGCTTGCTTCAATAAATTAACGGCAGCTTGAAAATTTACACTTTCGCCTGGTTTTGGTACAACAAATTTATAAGCACTGTCTGCTAAAACCTTCGCTTCCGGCTTAATTACATATTTTTTTGATTGTTGTCCACACGCAACTAAAGAAAATGATAATAGTAATATTGTTAGAATACGCATGGTCTATATAATTTCTGCTAACGAAAAAGGCTTGGCGTTTGTTGGGGAATTAGCATTCCGTCTGCCCATAACTGAAGCCCAATAATTGCAATATTGCTGATGTTTTATTCATAAGCCAAATTTACAACGTCAAGCCCGAACTGAAGTACAATAAAGAACAAATGTTGAGGCAATATTCGTCAAGCCCCAATAATGCCAAACCATATGTTGGCTGCTGTGTTTCTCGTCTTACCATTTTTTGAGTTTGTTTTTCTCCCAAAGGTTAATTGCAAATTGTCGAAATAATAAGTTGCCATTTTTGAAGTTCTCATCCAAAGTATATTGTCCACCAATAAATTCTTTTTCAGAAATTTTAACTCTATTTTCTCCTCTTATTGCATATTTCTTGTTGCCTTCATACATTATAATTTTTGTAGGTGCTGGTGAAACGTCACTTGTACATTGGTTTTCATACATTATCCAAACTTCTGCAATTCCATTTTTGTCAAGGTCTGTTACTTTAAATGCTTTGTCTATAAACTTTGTAAAAATATCAAACTCACAGTTCTTATTTTGGTCATAAATTTTCCAAAGAAGTTTTAAAGTGTCGCCTCTAATAATGTAGTGATAAACAAAAATTTCAGCATTTTTTGCCTCGTTATTTTCTTGGTCTTTGCTAAAATATTGTCCTGTTTCAGTTGTCAAAACATAGTGAACACCAAAACTATCTGTCCACTTTGCAGAATTAGTGATGTGTCCAAAAAACTTGATTCCTTTTGGCAATTTAGTTGTGTCGGCTTTACTAATTTTCAATTGTCCAAATGAACAAATTGAAATGAATAAAAGTAATATTGAAAGTCTAATTTTCATTTTAAATTTAAGGTCTGCAATAGCATAGCAGCCAACAGATTGAATTTAAGCATAATTTTCGCTTTGTCTATAGTCATTACTTTAACTAAAAAGTATTCCAAGTAATAATGATTTTTTTAATTTCATACATAAATGAAAAGTACAGTTTTTTAGGGTAATATAACTTTCATTTTAAAATTTCAAACCTTACTTTCAACCCCTCCTCATCATTCCCACAAAATCATCAAACAAATACCTGCTATCATGTGGGCCAGGTGTAGCTTCGGGGTGGTACTGTACCGAAAAAGCATTTTTATTTTTTATACATATGCCCTCAATGCTACCATCGTTTAAATTTACATGCGTTATTTCTACATTGGGGCTATTGTTAACTGCGATTTCATCTATACCAAATCCATGATTTTGTGTTGTTATTTCGCTCTTGCCAGTTATAATATTTTTTACAGGGTGATTTAAGCCTCGGTGCCCGTTGGGCATTTTAAATGTAGGAATACCATTTGCCAAAGCCAGTAATTGGTGCCCCAAGCAAATACCAAAAAGAGGTTTATTTACTTTCAATATTTTTTTAATGGTTTCTATTGCATTTTTTAGTGGGGCAGGGTCGCCTGGACCATTGCTAATAAAATAACCAGTTGGGTTAAATTTTTCTAACTCTTCAAAACTTGTATTGGCATTATGCACTTTTACATAAGCTCCTCTTTCTACCAAGCAATTTAAAATATTTTTCTTTATTCCAAAGTCCAAAACAGCTACTCTTATAGCAGATTTTTCATCGCCTAATGTATATGTTTCTTGCGTACTCACTGTGGTTGCAAGTTCCAAACCATCCATGCTCGGTACTTCGGCTAATTGCTTTTTTAATAATTCTACATCATCCATTTCTGAAGATATAATACAATTCATAGCACCCTTTGTACGTATATGTGCTACAAGTGCTCTAGTATCTACACCATTTATGGCAACAATATTTTGTTTTTCAAAATACGAGTGTAAGGAGTCTTCAGCAATAAAACGGCTATATTTTTCTTCCAAATTCCTGCCAATTACACCCTTTACTTTTACCGAATCACTTTCTACATCCGTTTCCTTTACACCATAATTACCCGTATGTACACTATTCATAATAAGTACTTGCCCTGTATAACTTGGGTCTGTAAATACTTCTTGGTAACCTGTCATACCAGTATTAAAACAAATTTCGCCAGTGGTAGTTCCAATAATACCAAATGATGTACCATTAATAATTGTACCATCTGCCAATATCAAAATAGCTTTGGATTTTAATATATCAGTCATTTAAAAATTTTGTTTTTATTTTTACAATGTTATAAAAAAAGCTCCGATAAAAATATCGGAGCCTATATAAATTTTATAAATGCATAAAATTAAACTTCTTTACCGTTATTTAATTTTAATTTTAATTCTTCCAATTCATCCATTTTACCATCTGCTGCTAATTGTGCTTGTTGACCCCAAGTAGTTGGCTCTAAATGACCTACTCTTGCTTCTGATGAAGTTAAAATTTCTTTAACTTTATCGGCATCTGTAGCAGCTAATTCAGCAAATGTTGTAATACCTGCAGCTATTAATACTTCAGCAGCTTTTGGTCCTATTCCTTCAATTATTGTTAAATCATCTGTAGCAGTAGCAACTGTTGCTTTTGCAGCTGGTACTGTTTCAATAACAGCATCAGTAATAGTTTCGGCAGTAGCTTTTGCTTTTGCTCCACCACTTCTACGAGTTTTTTTAGCTGGTTCTGCTGCTGCATCTGTACCAATATGTTTACCGTATATTTCGTTAAAATCAACTAGCTCTATCATTGCCATTTCGGCGTTATCACCTTGACGAGCACCTAATTTAATAATACGAGTATATCCACCTGGGCGACCAACTACTTTTGGCGCAACAACTGTAAATAATTCTTTTACAGCAGCTTTATCGTTTAGGTAACTAAATACAATACGGTGATTGTGACTAATAGCTTCTTTACTATCGGTAGCTTTCGTTTTTGTAATTAGTGGTTCAATATACGAACGCAATGCTTTTGCTTTTGCTACTGTAGTTGTAATTCTTTTGTAAGTAATTAACTGGCAACCTAAGTTCATTAATAATGCTCTTCTATGAGATGCTGTTCTGCTAAGGTTGTTAACTTTGTTTCCGTGACGCATGACTTTTTTTTTGTTTTTTATCCCAATACCGTGTCAGGAATTACTGGGCTTTCCTTTCGGAGTTTTAAAATTGTTTACTTGTTAAATTTTTATATGGCTAAATCGTTACCACTAAATTTGCAAATTTTCTCATTTGCATATTAATTATCGTCTTCTATTTTCAATTTGCTCAAATCCATTCCAAAACTCAATCCTCTATCTTGTAAAACGGCATCAATTTCGCTTAACGATTTTTGACCAAAGTTTCTAAACTTCATTAAATCTTCTTGCTCATATTGTACCAATTCGCTTAAAGAATTAATTTTAGCTGCTTTTAAGCAATTAAATGCACGTACAGATAAATCTAAATCTTCTAAAGGTGTTTTAAGCATTTTGCGTAATTGCAAAGTATGCTCATCTACCATATCTTCTTTTTTATCTTCTTTTGTATCGAAAG
Organism: Ferruginibacter sp.; assembly: GCA_013141435.1. Classification (GTDB taxonomy): domain Bacteria; phylum Bacteroidota; class Bacteroidia; order Chitinophagales; family Chitinophagaceae; genus Ferruginibacter. The sequence continues at coordinate 103,435 of JABFQZ010000028.1, read as the reverse complement.
TGATATTCTCATCAGTAATAATCATTAAATGCTGAATAAGAATACGGCTTGCTTGTTTTACTGCTTCTTCTGGGTGTATTGTACCATCAGTTACAACATCCATTATAAGTTTTTCAAAATCGGTACGCTGCTCTACCCTTGTGTTTTCAATTAAGTATTTTACATTCTTAATTGGTGTATAAATAGCATCTACAGGTATGTATCCAAATATGCTGCTTTTTTCTTTATGTTCTTCTGCAGGTACATAACCTCTACCTCTACCAATTGTAATGTCTATATCTAATTTTGCTGCGCTATCCATAGTGCAAATCAACAATTCGGGGTTCATTACCTCAAACATTGGTGTAGCTTCGCCTATCATGCCTGCAGTAAACTCAGTTTTATTTTTTATAGATACAGAAACTTTTTCATTTAAAATTTCATGCTCTCCAAGTAATTTAAAACGTACTTGTTTCAAATTAAGAATTATTTCTGTTACATCTTCAGTAATACCTTTTATGGTAGCAAATTCATGATCTGCACCAGAAATGTTGATACCTACAATTGCATAACCTTCTAACGAATTAAGCAATACACGACGCAAAGCGTTACCAATAGTAACACCATACCCAGGCTCTAAAGGACGAAACTCAAACTGAGCTTCGAAATCTGTTGCTTTTTGAAGAACTATTTTATCTGGTTTAACAAAATTAAAAACGGCCATTTTTATTTGTTTAATTTAATTTAAAAATTGAAATACAAATCATTTAGAAATAAGTACAACGAACACAAGGTTCGTTGACTAATTATTTTACTTAGAATACAATTCCACAATTAATTGCTCCTTAATATTTTCAGGAACATTTTCTCTTTCTGGATATGTAATAAAAGTACCTTTCATTTCTGCTTCGTTCCATTCTACCCAGTTTATTTTTGGGTTTTTTCCACGAAGATTATCAGTAATTGATTTATTAACGGCACTTTTGTTTTTTAATCCTATTACATCACCTGGTTGGCAACTGTACGAAGGTATGTTTACAACCTCACCATTTACAGTAATGTGCTTATGACTAACCAACTGGCGTGAGCCTTGGCGGCTAATACAAATACCCATACGATAAACGGTATTATCTAAACGAGCTTCTAATAATTTGATAAGGTTTTCACCAGTTACACCTCTTTTACGAGCTGCTTCGCCATACGTTTTACGAAATTGTTTTTCCAACAAACCGTAAGTGTATTTAGCTTTTTGCTTTTCAGATAACTGCAATGCAAATTCACTTGGTGCTTTACGCTTTTTTGTAGCGCCATGCATTCCAGGAGGAACACTGTTTTTTGTTAACCACTTTCCGTTTCCGGTAATTAATTCTCCAAACCTACGGGAGATTTTTGTTTTTGGGCCTGTGTAGCGTGCCATAGTTAAATTATTGATTTTTTAGTGACGATTCAACATCATAAAAATCGTAAAAATCGATGATGAACCCTTTTAATAAATAGTTTTTATACTCTTCTCTTTTTTGGTGGTCGGCAACCATTGTGAGGCATTGGAGTAATATCTTTAATAGATGCTACTTCGATACCATTTTGAGATAAAGAACGGATAGCACCTTCACGTCCACTTCCTGGTCCTTTTACCAATACGTCTACTTTTTTAAGTCCAGCATCTAATGCTATTTTAGCACAATCTGCTGCTGCCATTTGTGCTGCGTAAGGTGTATTCTTTTTTGAACCTCTAAAACCCATTTTACCAGCAGATGACCAAGATATTACTTGCCCTTGCTTATTGGTAAGACTGATAATAATGTTGTTAAAGCTTGCAACGATGTGTGCATCGCCATGTGCTTCTACTTTTACTACTCTTTTTTTTGCAGCTGCTTTTGCGCCTTGCTTGCCTTGTGCTTTTGCCATTTTTTTAAATGTAGGTATTCGTTTAAAATATTTTTCTACTCAAAAATTGAGTAAATAAGAAAAACCCTCCTGCTGGCTCAATAGCTATCTGGCGTTTTATCTTTAAAATCGGAGCCTATATATAAAATTATGAATTATAAATGTTGAATTAATAATGTAAAAAATACATTCCCTAATTTATAATTTCTAACTTCTTATTACTTAGTTACTTTTTTCTTACCTGCAACTGTTTTACGTTTTCCTTTACGGGTACGGCTGTTGGTACGTGTACGTTGACCTCTTAATGGTAAACCTTTACGATGACGAAGCCCACGGTAGCAAGCTATATCTAACAAACGTTTAATGTTCATTTGAGTTTCGCTACGCAAAGCACCTTCTGTTTTAATTTCGCCACTGATAATGTTACGAATAGCTGTTTGCTCTTCGTCATTCCATTGGTTTACTTTTTTATTTACATCTATACCTGCTTTTACAAGAATGTATTTTGCAGTGTTTGGACCAATACCATAAATGTAAGTAAGTCCAATTTCACCTCTTTTGTTTTTTGGCAAATCAATACCGGCAATACGAGCCATAATATACTATTTGTTAATTGTTAATCGTTAAAAATTGTTATTATCCTTGCTTTTGTTTAAAACGAGGATTTTTTTTGTTAATTACGTACAAACGCCCTTTTCTTCTCACAATTTTGCAATCTACGCTGCGCTTTTTAATTGAAGCTCTAACCTTCATGATAGTTTATTTTATTTTTTATTTAATACTTATTTATATCGGAAAATTATTCTTCCTCTAGTTAAATCGTATGGGCTCATTTCTACTCCCACTTTATCTCCTGGCAAAATACGGATATAGTGCATCCTCATTTTTCCAGATATTGTAGCCAGTATTTCATGACCGTTTTCTAACTTCACTTTAAACATAGCATTGCTTAATGCTTCTGTTATTGATCCATCTTGTTTAATGAGTGCTTGCTTAGCCATAATTTTCGGAGCGCAAAGATAGGATTATTTTTTTATTTTTAGAATAAATTTTGTATGATCTGTAAAAACGTGTACAAAGTTGTTGATTATTAGCCTTATAAGTGTTAATAAAAAAGAATTCAGGCGAAATTTCATGTGAAAAATAATACTAAAGTTGTTTTATCTCGATCCCCGAATTAGACTAAACTATGGTTATATTGGCATTACAATTATAAATTTTATAAATGGATTGTAACTTTTGTAAAAATGAATTGGATTAATTCGCTGCTCAAAAAGTAAAATCTCATTTCATTTAAGCAGGGTTTCTCACTTTTGTCTTGAAACAAAAGTGGGGCAAAAATTCAAGATTTCATAAAAATAATGAACCTCTGTAAAGGTTACCTAAACTATGATTTCGCAAAAAATATAAGTGCCAATTGTTTGCTTACTATAAAGGTTTATTATTGCTTCCATTTCGCCAAACTCTATTTTGGTTTCATAATATTTGCCCATAAATTGCTGAGCTAATATTTTTCCTTTTATGGCATTTTTACCCTCAGTTATTTGTATGATTTTTTCGGGCCTTATTATTATTTTTTTTAAATTTGAAACAATTTTAAACCCTTCATATTCATCTTCCTTTATTAAATTATAATTTCCTAATAAGCCAGCAGTATATTCATTTTTAGGCTCATAATACAGTTCTACTGGTTTGCCTTTTTGTATCATTTTCCCTTGCTGCAATACTATTATTTCGTCGGCCCAAGGCAACACATCGGCAGGCTCATGCGATGTGAGTATGCATGTAATTTGGTAGTGTACACAAGCATCTTCTACTACTTGCTTTAAAATATTTCTGTGTATTAAATCTAAATTTGTATAAGGTTCATCTAAAATTAACAAGCTTGGTTTTGAGACCAATAATCTAGCTAATGCTATTCGTTGCTTTTCTCCACCCGAAAGTTCGTAACTATTGCGTTTCATTAAATGATCTATTCTGCAAATTTTGTACAACTCATTGGCTTCGCTTTGTGTAATTTCGTTGGCGTACATAAGAAGCTCTTCCATTCTATAATTATTACGTAGCTCAAAATGTTGCGATAAATAAGCTATACCTTTTTCGCCAGCTACCAATTGCCAGTTGGGGCCCAATACTTTTTTGTTATTAAAATTTATAGTGCCAGCTTTGGGCTGTATTAAGCCTGCAATTATTTTTAAAAGTGTAGATTTCCCTGAACCTGTTTCACCAATTAATGCAATTTTTTCTTGTTTTTTTTGAGTAAAACTTATGTTTTCTATTGCAAAATTACCAAGCAAATTTTCGGAGCAAATATTAGAAACTGAAAGTATATTCATAAGTAAAAATAATATCGATAATACCTAATTCTTTTGCACAAAGAAACAAACATTTTTATACCAATTGGATAAACAATATAGTCCAATTTGGGCTAAAGCGTCATTTTACTATTTGTTTGTACCATCGTCATTTACCACTGTATGATTTACAAAACATTGACATGTTTTATAAATTACATTGGTATAATTTGCAAAGCAAATACCAACTTTTTATACCGTAAAACAGATGCCAACTTCTTATAAAGTTGGCATCTGTTTTACGGTTAGTTGAAAAATACTTTTTACAATAGCTATAGTAAAACAATTGGTATTATTTCTTTTTGGTTACTAGAGCTTATAACCACTAGCTCATATTTACCAGCAGCTATATCTTTGCTTAAGGCTATTTCTTTTACCTCATTGTTGCTTGCTATTGCTAAACTATTGGTATAAATAATTTTGCCATTAGCACTTACTAATTGTACTTTGTAGTTGCCTGCTTTTTGTACAAAATGTACCTTCAAGGTTTTATTTACAACAGGGTTTGGCCATATACTAATTTGCGGAATATTAGTTTCTGTTGCTGCTAATACCGCAGCTACCATTGCTATAGCACTGTACTTTGTAGTATTGTTGGTATTATTAGCTTTTACCCTGTACCAATTGGCAGCAAGGCTTGCGGTAGCATCTAACTTGCTGTAAGTAGGGTTGCCACCATTATTAGCTGTAGCTACTTGCGTACCTATTGTTGCAAAATTTATGCCATCGGCACTTTTCTCAATACTGTAATTATTTATATTTTTTTCATTGGCTGTGCCCCAGTTTATTGTAATGGTTTTATCGCTATTACGATTGGCACTTATGGTTGTAAAGTTTGTGGTAGCAGTAGGTTTAAATACAATCATAAATCTATCGGCAGCTTTGCTTGCTGCATCGGCAGTTATGTCAAAATTTATATTGGTTACAGCAGCCAAACTTACAAGCGTTTCTGTTTGCAAAAATTTATCTTTTAAGAAAGCATCTAAACCTGTGTTGGATAACGCCGATGGATCTATTTGCAAACCATAAGAAGCTATACGTGTGCCAGTAAGGTTTAAGAAAATAGTATCGGTAACTATTGGCATGGCACGCCTTTCTACCACTAGGTTTTTGGCATTGCTTTTTATTAAAATGTTATCGTAGGTACTGCTTATTTTACGTACATCTAAATTATCAAAATTATTGCTGTAGCTGTTATCAAATTCTATTTTTACGCCATCGGCCAATGTATTGTTGCCTAGCAAATTTATTTCGATGGTAGGTATAAGTACGCCTGCCCTACCCATTGTACCACCACGGCTTACAAGGCTACTACCACCTACTTTATCTGACTCTTTTATGGTAATACTACCTGCGGTGGTTGTACTATTGTTTTGTAAAAAAACAGCTTCGCCACTTTGTATGGTATCTCTAATAGCATTACTTGGTGTTTTTTGGTAATGACCCGATGTTGTATTAAATACATACGTTTCGTACTTACCTACGCCATAGCTACCTACACTATCGGGGTTCCATACTATAAAGGCATCTACTATAGAAGTATTGCCAGCCATTACACTTTTAAAATTTATTGATGATGCATACGGATTACCCACACTTTCAAAACCGGCAGATGGTGCTATATCTGCTGGTACTGCAAAAGTTTGATTACCTGTGCGTATTTTACCTTTTATGCGAAGGTTTGTAGTACCTGTAGTGCCGCTTATTGCAACACCTCTATCGCCTCGTACAAATACAAAATAGCCTTGCTTATTGGCAATTGTATTGACAAGCTGTGCAGCAGTATTTATTTCGGTATAATTGTTATTGGAAGAGTTATAGCTTTTCATTGAGCCTCGTATACTGTATTCATCCATTGAGGGAGAACCACTACCGCCCTCGGGACCAGTAATACGTGTGCCTTTACCTGCTGCTGCGGAAAATGTACCTGGGGTTTCGCCTTCTCTCCAAGAGTTGGTAATGGTTTGGTTATCGTTTTCATCTAAAGGTGTTGCTAATAAACGCCATGCTTTGGCAGCTTTTAAATAACGCTCTACTGAAAAACGTCCAGTGCCGTAGGTAATATTTGCAGATGCCGCTGTAGTGCCCAAATCGGTTATATATGCAGTACGGCTAGCAGATGAACGCATAATAACATCGCCAGTGTTTACATTTAATTTTGCAGTACTGGTAAGATACAATTCATTCAAAACACCAATTGTATTATTAATAATTACATTTAAATTATTTTTATTATGAAAATTATAAAAATCTATAGGAGCAAGGCCAGTAGTATCATTTATAGATTGTGCACTAGTGCCTCCAAAAACAACTTTTGAGGCATTAGCATTAAAAGTACAAGTGCCAATACGAGTAAAATTTCCATTTACACTTAAATCGGCAGCTGGAGCAGTTTTTACACCACTACCACTTATTTTTAAGTTTTCGTAAGGCGTAAGATCTGTAATTGTTTGTGTTGTACCAGCATATTCTATAGTACTGTTGGGTTCTAAAGTAATGGTAGGGTTAGATGGAGATACATTGCTAATAGCCGTAGCACTACTACCTGTATTGTTGGTAAATCCTGAAGCACTTTCTAATTTGAAAGTAGCTCCGCTTTTTACAGTAAATGAACCTCCTGCTTGAAACTTTATGCCATTTGCAAAATTGTGCAATACATTTGTACCACTCACAATTAAATTATAATATGTAGGCGCAGATATGCGTATTTGGGTAGCTGAAGTGCCACTAAATTCTATTGTAGAACCTACACCTAAAGTATAAATCCCAGCAATATCAGGTTTATACCCATTACCACCATTTATAAACTTAGCTGTACCTACCAAAGTAAGGTTTGTACCAGCAACACCAAAAGTATTATTGCTTACATCTAAGGTTGTAGCATTATCTACGGTAACTAAATAAGTATTCATGCTACCACATCCACCATTAGTTGTTTTTATACCTCCATTACTACAAATTAAATTACTATAATCACTACGAGAAGTTACAGCTTGGTTGCCAGCATAAGCATACTCAATGGTACAACCTGCTGTTAAAGTAGGTGCAATAGAAGGAATAGCTGTATTTGAGCCTGTAAAACCTTGTATATCTCTTGTTATAAATTTGCCGTTTATAACTATAGCACCAGTACCACCAACATTTATTAACTGGTTTTCGCCACCATTATCGAAAAAGCCATTTGGAGTATTTATTGTCATTGTGCCAGCTAAACCAACATTATTTATAGTAAGAGTAAAGCTAGAGTTTGGACTTATCCATAAAACATTACTTACTTCCAAGTACGATGCCCTATTAGATACTACAGCTGCATTTAAAGTAATATTGCCAGGATGACCAAATGTACCAGTAGGAAAAGGTGTAGTAGTAGCTGCATTAAAAACATAACTTGCACCTGCATCAAATACTTTTGTACCACCTACTCCAATTGCTGATACTAGCCCACCTGTATTAGCTGTTATAATTGTACCCGTATTATACACATGAAACCGAGCTTGTGTACCTGAGTTTTGTGTAATTGCATTTGCATTGGTATTTAAAGTGCCATCAACAAATACTTCATCATAAATTGTAGCAGATGAAGAAAATATTTTCATGCTATTTTGTAGTGAAAGCGATTTACCCAGCGGTACAAAAAAATCTACATATTGTGAGCCAGTTGTACTAGTTCTATAATAATTTTGAATAGCACTTCCTGTAAAACTTATATTTGAAAAGTTATTTGTAGCGCTAGTTTGTAAAGGATAACTACTAGAAGAGCTAATGGTAATATCTCCAGTTAGGTTTATACTTGTTCCATAGAAAGAAGAAGTTGCATTTGAACCACCTTGTGTAGCATCAAAAGTACCATTACCAGAAATAATTAAATTGCCAGTTATGTTTACTGTTATTTCTAAAGAAGAGCCAGTATTGTCATAATTGCCAACAAAGGTTCCACCACTTACAGTTAAACCTCCATCTAAATTATAGGTAGAGCCTGCTCCTCCACTTTCCAACTCTATTACATTTGTACCTGTAGATGATACTGTCATTAATCCTTTTGGATTAAAGTTACCTCCATCGCCTATAATAGCATAAGCAGTTTGCCCAGTACAATTCCAATTAAAAATACCAAATGTTTGCCCAAAACTAGTTGCAGTAGGCTGTGTTGCAATCATACCAGTAATGTTACAGGTACTTGTAGCATCCCAGGTAGATATTGGTATTTGCCCACCATTTGATGCATGGTTAAAGATAGAACCAGCATTAAAACTTATAGTAGCACCAGTTGTTGTTAATGTATTTGCAGTTGTTCTTGTAAAAGTACCATTTACTACCATATCTGTACCTGTGCCATTTTCTATAGTTAATGTACCTGCTCCAAAGGTTAGTGTAGCACCAGCATCAATAGTTAATTGATCTGCTGTTTGCGAACCAACACTTGTTGTAATATTATGCCCATTTCTTATTATAATAGTATTTGCAGCACTTGTAGGTGCAAGTGTAGCTGTTATCCAAGTTGCATTATCCGAAGATGATTGCCAATTACCAACTGTTGCCCATGCACCACCAGCACCAGTTGTGTTAGAGTTACTTCTATAATAATCGGTAGTGCTAGATGTAGGTGTTACTGTAAGAGTAGCAGGTAAAGAAGCTGCCGAACTTACACAAGGGCTAGCACCCACTGCTGTTGCACGGTACAAATAACCATTATTACTTAAAGGCACTGTAGTTAAATTTAATGAGGCAGTAGTAGCATTGCTATATATTCCTCCATTTGAAATTGTGCTATAACCACTACCTGTATTTACTTCCCAAATATAACTAGCAGCACCAACTGTAGTTGCGGTAAATGATGTATTATTACCAGCACCAATTGATACACTTGATGGTGTAGCTGGTGTTGCAGGTTGGGTATTAATGGTAATAGCCGAAGATGCTACAGAGCCTGTGCTCCAACAGGTACCATCAAACTCACGTACATAATAAGTATTAGTACCAGTAGTAGTTGCTGTATAATTGGTATTGGTATTTTGTACTGTACTAGTACCTGTAGCTGTAGTTTGCCAATAACTTGTAGCAGATGGTGCACTATAACTTAAACTAGTACTAGTACAAGCTGGTGTTGTACCTGTGATTGTGCCAGAGGGGTTTGTTGGTGGGGTGCAGGGCATTGCGGTAATATTAACATCATCAAAAGTTAAATTCACTGAGCCAGATTTAGTATAAGTCCATTTAACATACCTAGTAGCTGGAAGTAAATTAAAAGGGCCATAACTTGTACAAGTTGATGCAAGCGTTATTGTGCCAGAAACTGTGGTAAAAGTTGTACCATTACTAGACTCTTCAAGTAAAAGTGTGCAACTAGTTGGTGTTGCCGTAGATTTTGTTGTGAATGAAACCGCCCCGGGGTTAGTATTAAAAAAAACAGAATAGTTATCTCCAGTTGTTGAAAATTTACCTCCATCAGATCCTGTGCAAGCAAAAGAAGTGGTATAATTTCCACCAGCTAAATCTGTCCAGCCAGTTGGAGCTGCACTCCATGTAGTTCTTGAAATAGGTAAAATTGCCTGCCCCCAACCCTTCACTCCACTCCCCACCATCACCAATACCATTAGCACTACTTTCAAAAATTCAAGCATTTTGCCCATTGGGCGTAAGTAAACATTTTTCATACGAGTACGTTTTCAAAATTAAAAAAGCAATGTGCTAAGCTATTGGTTTGTAGCCTTTACATTGCGATTAATTATTACAAAAATATGTAATAATTTTACTACTGTATATTATTATTGTGTAAAGTAGTTTAAAGTTGTGCACAAGTTATATACGACTTTTGGTGGGTTATGCACAAAATAGGTGTTTTGGAGATGGATATATAGCAAATTATGCAAAATAACTGTAGTTGGCTACTAATACTAACCTTTGGTATGCTAATATTAGGGAGGTAGCTATTAGTAAGCCAAGCCTTGAGAGCTTTACTGCTTTAGCGTTTTTATTTTTTAATTGATACAAAACTACGCCGTATATACTCTTTTCATTCTTGCATGTAGCAATTGCTCGTATTCGTTTTTTAAAGCCGTAGGCAAAAAACTTTTATGTAGCATTTCTTTCATTTCTAAAGAGCAGTAATAAAAGTTTTCGAGTGTTTTATCTAATACCTTTTTAGATAAACCACTTGTAGTAAAAGCTGCCAAAAAATCTTTATAATTCAAATTGTTTTTTTTACCATTTAAAGTAAGTGCAAGCTCTTCGGTATCTTTTTTATTTACCAATGTAGTATTTAGCATATCATAAGCTGGTGCTAGTGTATATTTTCCTTTTTCGTTGGTTTCTAACAACGAAAAATTTTTTAAATGCATATCGGCATTGCCTGTAAAAAAACTAAACAGCACATACTCATAAAAATTACTCACATCTAACATAGGTGTAGCACTATATTTTAATATTGCTTTTGCTACTTGCTCGTGGCTGCCCTTGTATTTATCTTCGGTAAGGCGCTCGGTAAGTTGGCACATATCTTCCATGTGGTACATGCCAGTTTTTGATCTATCTACCCTTTTGGTTAAATAACAAAGTGTATTATCTTTTAAATAAAATAAGGTGTGAGGTACAGTTTGTAAGCCGCACACTTTAGCCATGTGCATGGTACAATCTTCTACCTCTGGCAAAAAATTATAATAATCCGATGGTGGTTTTAGTATGTAATCGCCATAAAGGCCTACTATGGTTAATTTTTTTACTACGTTTTTATCTTGCTTGCGATACCAACTCAGACTTACCTTTGGCTGCACACCACTTACAGCCATATTGTTTTTTAAAAATTTATTGGCTAAATCTTTTAGCGCATCTTTATCATAATCTAGTGTAGGCACATAAGCCTGCCCAAAAAACTTTTTGCAACAAGCTATATGGTAATTACCCTCATTGGTATTTTGCATAGGATTGTAACAATACAAGCAGTTTTTTGTATTGGCAAAATAAGTTGCTTGAGGCTCATTTACCACATTTGTAGCAGTGCTGTATAATGGGTTTTTATTTTTATAATTTTTCATTTTTATTTTTTATTTTGCACAGCAAAACAACGATAACAGCGATTATAGCAATTAGAAACTATACAATTATTCATTATCAATTAATTCATTATTACGTACACTTACCGCACCAATACAATTTTTGCAGCAAGCCAATAATACCCCAAATCTATCTCTGTTATTTATTTTCCAGTTGGTTTCGGCCAAATCCAATAGCCAACCTTCGGGTATTAATCCATCAAAAAAAGGAAACAAAACATTGCTCGTATATTCGGCATTTATTATAGGCAAAGTTTTACTTATCGAAAAAGCATTGATACCTTGCCTATAATTATCATCATACACAAATTTATACCCACTATCTGTTTCGGACAGTAAGCCTGCAAATTCATTATGCATATATATATTTGCACTTCTATTCATTTTCAAATAAATTTTGTACAGGTGTAAGGCTTGCACCAAATAATAACAATACATCGTTTACTTTATCCATACGCAATGTTTTTTTGCCTTGCTCCAAATCTCTTACAAAACGTAAGCCTACATTTGCTTTTAAGGCAAGCTCTGGCTGAGTTATTTTTGCTAATTTGCGTTTGCTTTTTACAAATTGCGATAGTTTATTTTTTTGCATAATTATACCCTTAGTAATACAAATATACAATTTTATTGATAAATTATACCCTTTTAGCCATATTATTTTATTTTTATTGATATTTATACTAATAAAGGTATAAATAATAAATTTACCAAAATATTTATACCCTAAACAGTATAATTAGAATTAGTAAAGCAATGTTTTTATAAGCCATACAAACAAAATAAATTATTACAGACTGTTGGCACAATTATTGCAAAAAATATGCTATAATACATACAAAATGTAAAATTGAGCAATATTAATTTGAGATATTGAGCAACAAAATCATTAAAAAGAAGTAATATCTAATACAAAATAAAGGTTTACCTTTACACAATAATTAATCCATAATTATGTTTATAGTTACAAGCTATAGCAATGTAGTCGTTAACCATAATCCTAAAGAAATAAATAAACATTATGAGCGCCAAATCGCTCTTTAAAATTTTAACCATAAACGCAATTGTGTTTTTAATGAATTTTTCATTGAAAGCTCAACTTACGGCTGATTTTACGGCAAGTCCAACAACAGGTTGTGCACCTTTTCAGGTAAATTTTACTAATACAAGTACAGGTGGAGCTACAAGTTGGGAATGGAATTTGGGTAATAGTGCTACCATAATTACACTACAAAACCCACAAACATTTTATGTAACACCGGGTTTATACAGTGTTACTTTAACAGTAAAAGATGCTGTAGGTAATATATCTACTAAAACAAAAACAAATTATATAACTGCTTACGCAAAACCAGCTGTAAATTTTACAGCTACACCTAATACTGGTTGTTTTATTTTGCCTGTACAATTTACTGATAATAGCTCGGCAGGCTCTGGTACTATTACCAGTTGGTTGTGGGATTTTGGTGATGGTACAGCACCAAACACATCGCAAAACCCAGTACACACATACACAAGCCAAAGCTCATTTAACGTAACGCTTACTGTTACCAACTCTAATGGCTGTACCTTTACTTATACCAAGCCAGCGTATGTAGTAGTGGGTACAAACCCAAAAGCATTATTTACCAATACGTTACCTACAGGTTGTACTGCACCCGAAACCATCACTTTTCAAAATCAATCTACCGGCTTGCCATTAACCTATCAATGGGATTTTGGAGATGCAGGAGCAGGATTTAACCCTACATCATTTGTATTAAACCCTACTCATTCGTATGCCGCAGGCAATTATATGGCTACGCTTGTAGTTACCAATAATTTAGGCTGTACAGATACCATTAGACACCCAATTGTAATAGGCTCTGTGGTAGCTAATTTTACTTTGCCAGCCACCGCTTGTGTAGGCGAAGCTGTAAATTTTACTAATACTTCATTACCATCATCATCGAGTGTATTATGGGATTTTGGAGATTTTACCAACTCCACCACAAATAATCCAATAAAAACATATACAACACCAGGCAATTATATAGTAACGCTAACCAGTTTTTTAGGTGCTTGCCAAGGTACTACTACCAAACCAATTACTATTTTTTCTAAACAAACTACTTCATTTTCGGGAGCACCACTTACAGCTTGTAAGCCACCGCTAACCGTAAATTTTACAAATACAAGTATTGGTGCAACAAGTTACGAATGGCATTTTGGAGATGGAGGAACATCTACACTTGAAAACCCATCGCATACTTATGTAGCAGCCGGTATATTTAATGATACATTAATTACAACCAATGCAAATGGATGTAAGGATACTATAATAAAATCAGGTTATGTAAAAATTGTACCCCCAACGGTTTCAATAACTAATTTACCAAAAAGCGGTTGTGCACCATTAGCAAATACTTTTTCGGCAAGTGTAAGTAGTATAGATGGCATAGTAGGATACGAATGGTTTGCCAATAATGTATTATTTTCTACAACTACAAACCCTACCCAAATATTTGCAGCAGGTAATTATGATATAAAACTTGTAATAACCACCACAGGCGGTTGTACCGATACATTTATAGTTAGTAATGGAATTAGAGCAGGATTAAAGCCTACACCTAATTTTTCGGCATTACCTACAAGTGTATGTGCATTTATGCCAGTACAGTTTACCGATTTAAGCACACCTGTACCACCATCTGCTATAGATTTTTGGGATTGGGAGTTTGGAGATGGGGTACACAGTAGCGACCCTAATCCTTCACATATATTTGAAGATACTGGTCATTTTTCGATAACACTTATTGTTGGCAATAACGACTGTAAAGATACTATTACATTTATAGATTATATTTATGTAAAGCCCCCAATTGCTTTATTTGATGTAGTTGCAAATTGTAATAGCCATTTTAGTAGAGATTTTGTAGACCATTCAATAGGTGCAGATACTTGGGCATGGAATTTTGGAGATATAGCTTCGGGAGTTAATAATACTTCTGTATTGGCTAATCCTACGCATATATTTTCGGCACCTGGCAGTTACAATATAAGCTTAACGGTTACAAATATTGCAACAGGTTGTAGCTATACCAAACCAACTACAGTTGTTATTGCCAATGAGTTTGCCAATTTTACTGCATCTACATTAGAGTTTTGTAAAAACAATGCAACTACTTTTACCGCTACATCTGTCAATGCAGTATCGCAAATAGTAAACTACGTTTGGGATTTTGGCGACCTTTCGGCAGCAGGAAGTGGTGCTATTGTTTCACATACATATACACAAGTGGGTAGTTATTCAGTTAAACTAATAATTACAGATGTTAATGGATGTAGTGATACTTTGCTAAGACCAAACTACATAAACGTATATGGCTCGGTAGCCAATTTTATACCATCACCAGTAGGAGCTTGTGTGCTTACTAACATTAATTATAGTGATCAAACAATTACTGATGGAATACACCCAATAAGTACTTGGACTTGGACTTTTGGCGACAATGGCACAAATACCGAAACTTTTACTGCTCCTCCATTTATACATGCATATACCAATGCTGGCGTATATACAGTTAAGCTATTGGTGCAAGATTCTTTTGGTTGTTTAGATAGTATTACAAAAGTAAATGTAGTTACGATTTCATCTCCAGCTGCTATTTTTTCTTCGAACGATACCGCATCTTGCCCTGGCAAAACAGTTACTTTTATAAACGAATCTACTGGTCCAAATCTTTCGTATGTTTGGAATTTTGGCGACCCACTTTCTGGAGCTAACAACACATCTACCGCTACCACTCCTTCACATATATATAACCAAGATGGAAATTATACAGTAACACTTACCGTTACAGACCAATACAATTGTACAAGTGTAAAAATTAGAACACAATATGTAAAAATTGCTACTCCTATTGCAGATTTTACAATCAACAATATATCTGGCACTTGCCCACCTGTAAATGCTACTTTTTTAAATACATCACAAAATGGAATTTCGTATTTATGGACATTTGGCGATGGACCTGCAAGTAGTACTAATTTCAATTCATTTCATACGTACAATACTGTTGGTATTTTCCCTGCTACTTTAACTGTAACAAGCGCAGGTGGTTGCACAGCAATAAAAACAACACCAATTTCGGTACAAGGACCATCGGGTACTTTTAGCTATAGCCCTTTAGCTGGCTGTAGCCCACTTACTGTAAACTTTACCACAAATATTGTTTCGGCATTTACAGTAGATTTTGATTATAATGATGGAATAGTTAGCAACAGCAATACACACAATTATACATTAAACATTATTGGAGGCAGCTTAGTAGGCGATTTTGTACCAACCATGATTTTGAAAGATGCTGCCGGATGTATTGTGCCTGTGGTTGGTGTAGATACTATAAAAGTTAAAGGAGTAATTCCTGACTTTACACAAGATACTTTATTAAGATGCGGAAATGGAGCTGTAAATTTTACAAGCTCGTATTTAAGCAACGATTTACCAATTGCATCGTACCTATGGGATTTTGGAGATTTAAGTCCTACTTCAGCATTAGCAAATCCTACACATATTTATACAACACCTGGGCTGTATTACCCAAAACTTACTATTACTAGCAATCAAAATTGTGTAGCTACAAAAATTGCACCTGTAGCTACTAAAGTTGTAAAAGTGCCCGATATTACATTTGTACAACCTGCAAACAAATGTGCGCCATCTGGCATAGTTTTTAATGGTTCTAATTTGGTAGTAGCCGATACATCAGCCATAACTTGGAGCTGGAGTTTTGCAAATGGCACGAATATCGTAAATGCAAATGGTATTACTACTCCTACTATTAATTTTAATATACCAGGCATTTATTTAGATACTTTAATAGCCATAAACAGCAGTGGTTGTAGAGATACAGCAACTGGCAGTTTTGAAATATATCCAAAACCAATTGTAGATGCTGGTAACGACATTACTATTTGTAAAGGAACTGGCCAAATATTAACACCTTCTGGGGCAAATACTTATGTGTGGAGTCCTGCTCTTGGACTAAGTTGTACCAATTGTACTTTGCCTACTGCCATGCCCGATTCGGTAAAAACTTATACTGTTACTGGTACTTCGGTGCAGGGTTGTACAAATACCGATTCGGTAAAAGTAGCCGTACAATATCCTTTTAAAATGCAACATAGCCTAGGCGACACTTTATGTACTGGAGAAAATACAAAACTTTTTGCTACAGGTGCTAATACTTATATTTGGAGCCCTACAAATGGGCTGAACACTACTACAGGCACAAATGTAGTAGCTAGCCCTACAACCGATACTAGGTATATGGTTATTGGTACTGATGATAAAAATTGCTTTAAAGATACGGCTTACTTTCCTGTAAAAGTTTACCCAATACCTACAGTAAATGCTGGTATAGATAAAATTATAAATGTTGGCCAAAGTGTAACACTAACTCCAACTTTGTCTGCCGATATTACATCGGTGATATGGACTCCAAGTACATGGCTAGTAAGTAATAGCTATCCTTCT
This sequence comes from Ferruginibacter sp., assembly GCA_013141435.1. Taxonomy (GTDB): domain Bacteria; phylum Bacteroidota; class Bacteroidia; order Chitinophagales; family Chitinophagaceae; genus Ferruginibacter. Next base: position 86,651 of record JABFQZ010000028.1, on the reverse strand, counting down.
ATAACAGTAAAGCCAAGTGTAAATACTGAGTATAAAGTTTCGGTATCTAACCCTGGAGGTTGCAAATCGTCGGACTTGGTTACTGTAAATGTGCTATGCGATGGAGCAAATTTTTTCATACCCAATACATTTTCGCCTAATAACGATGGAGCAAACGATATTTTTTATCCTAGAGGTACTGGTTTATTTACTATAAAACTGGCTCGAATATTTAATAGATGGGGCGAAGAAGTGTATGCAAAATATAGCTTTAAACCAAATGACCCAAATGTGGGGTGGAATGGTACACACAAAGGAAATAAATTATCGCCAGATGTGTTTGTTTACTTATTTGAAATACAATGCGACAATGGCTCTACCTTAATTTACAAAGGAAATATTACACTTATAAAATAAATAGTTATTGCATATAACAATTAGTAAAATTATACGTTTTATAAATAGAAAAAAGAATTTTTAAAAATGTGTTTCTTAAAAAAATATTTTATTGCTTTAATTTTGTTTAGCTCTTGCATAAGTGCACATGGGCAAGACATACATTTTTCGCAAATATTTGAAACACCAGTATTAAGAAACCCTGCACTTGCAGGTATATTCTCTGGCGATATAAGAATACAAACCGTATATAGATCGCAATGGAATAGTATTACCAATGCATACCAAACTGGTAGCAGTAATATTGAATACAAAATACCATTTACTCAATCTGGCGATTTTTTAACCATTGCAGGCCAATTTTTATATGATAAAGCTGGTACCGCTGATTTAAGATCTACACATATTTTACCAGCCTTAAATTACCACAAATCATTAAACGACGAAAAAAGTACTTATTTATCTTTAGCTTTTATGGGCGGTTGGGTACAACGATCTATTGATAGAAGTAAAATTACCACCAATAGCCAATACAATGGCAATAATTACGACCCAACATTACTAAATGGCGAAAATTTTCCAAAATCATCTTTTTCGTTTTTTGATGCCAATGTGGGGCTTAGTTTTAATACACAATTGGGCGAAAAAGAAGACAACAATATGTTTTTGGGTGTGGCTTATCATCATTTTACAAAGCCAAAGAAAATTTCTTTTTATAATGACTCCAAATTAGCTTTAACTCCAAAATGGGTAGCATCAGGAGGTGTACGAATGAGCTTAGATGATTACTCATTTTTAACTATAGAAGCAGATTATTCAAAACAAGGAATAAGTTCTGAAATAATTGGAGGAATGATGTACACAAAAAAATTAGACGAACCCGAAGCTCCAAAATATTTACTTCATGGTGGCGCATATTTTAGATTTAGAGATGCCATAATACCAGTATTAAAAATAGAAGCAAAGCCTTTGGCAATAGCTGTAAGTTACGATGTAAACATATCTGGCTTAAAACAAGCTAGCAAAGGTAGAGGCGGTTTTGAAGTATCTCTTACATATCAAAAATATTTAAACAAATACAATAGTTCTATCAACTCTACCAAGTGCCCCAGGTTTTAAAAATGAATAATATAATTTTTACTTTGTTCTTTTCATATCCAAATCCTGAAAATCGAAACTAAAATCGGTTAAAGGTGATATGGCTTCCATTTTAAAACCATCAGCCTTTCCATTTCTATCTAAAGTAAACATTACATAAGCATCTGCATCAAAGCTCCTATCTGTCCAGCGTACTATAAAAGTGTTGCTTTTATAGTGAGTTAAATAACCATTTAGCCTTGGCGATTTTGCAGAAGCTATCCACAAACCATTTTCTTTTTTTGAGACTACAATATTTCCAAACCATTTATCATTGTACGTACCTACAAATAAACTATCTACAATCTTTGTGGTTCCTAATTTTTGTTGAGTAGCAATATCTTTTGCAATATCATCATTTATCTTTTTTGCTTCTGCCTCTCCTGCTTTTACTCTATCATCCATTTTTTTTACCCAACCTCTGTTTTCATAACCAAGGTAACTGTCTTTTATAGAATTTGTAATAGCGGTAAATGCAGCTCCACTTTGCTGGTTTGTAAGTACAATTATGCCTAGTTTTAGCTCTGGCAAAAGAGTAATTTGTGTAACAGTACCTGCAAGCCCACCAGTATGTGATACTTGTTTGTACCCTTTTACATCAGCCAAAAACCAACCAAGCCCATAAGCCCCAAAATGTGTATTGTAAGCACCTGCACCAGTTTGTAATATTGTTTGTGGGCTCCACATTTCGTCGTGCATTTCTTTACTAAATAATTTTTTATTTTCTCCATATTGCCCATCGCTCATTTGTAAAATAACCCACTTACTCAAATCGGTTATATTGCTCATTATACCACCAGCAGCATTAGCCACATCGTTCCAGTCGTGGGGTATTGCTATTACTTTACCATCGGCTGGGGCATGAGCATCTATAATATTAGTATTGTTTTTTACTCTGCTGTACGATGCAGTGCTACTAGTAAACCCAATAGGTTTCATTATTCGTTGTTCAATAAATTCTTCCCAACTAAGCCCACTTACCTTTGCAATAACTTCGCCAGCTACTATATACAAATTATTATCGTAATCAAATTTTGTACGAAACTCCGATACCGGTTTAAGGTATCGCAAATTGTGTATCATTTCTTCTCTTGTAAAATTTCCTCCATCCGGAAAAAACATTAAATCGCCACTACCAAGCCCAAGCCCACTTCGGTGTGTAAGCAAATCTCTTACCGTAAATGCATCGGTTACATAAGGGTCGTACATTTTAAAATTAGGAATGTAATCTCTCACTTTATCATCCCATTTCATCTTACCCTCATCTACCAACATAGCAATAGCTGCACTAGTAAAAGCTTTGCTATTGCTAGCAATACCTACCAAAGTATTTTCGTTCATTGGCAAATTATTTTTTAATGAGCGTACACCGTATCCTTTAGCATGTATTAATTTTCCGTCTTTTACAATGCCAACCGATATGCCAGGCACATCAAAAGTTTTTAGTACTGTTTTCACTAATGAGTCTATTGAAGCCTCGGGCATTTGCGCTTTAGATGTTACAAAAAATAAACCAATATGTATTACTAATAATATTTTTTTCATTTTTAAAAATTGAAATTTGAAAGTAGTATAATTTATTCAAACAAAAATATATTCAGAATAAACATTTGAACGCCAACGGCAAATCTATTTTCCACATTTGTCCTGCTTTTCGCTTTTACTCCTTGGCATTCGTTCCTCATGCCTGTGGGGTAACCGCTACAATCAGGCGTAGATGCTCAGCTGTAAATTCTTCTTCATCATTTTTTTATTTTAAAGAAAGCAAAATTTACGCAGTACTAATAAACATATTACAACAAAAAATAGCAATTTACAAATCATAAATTTTTCTTAAAACACAACAAAAAATAAAACCCAACGTTATAGTTTTCTACATTTATAACAATAAAACCCTTATGAAAAAACATATTAGTACCATATTCATTTTTACTATTTGCAAAATAACATTTGCACAAAATATAAATACAACCACAAATAAAATATTATTTGCAAGCAACGAAAATAAAATTGCAACTTCTACATCATACATTACTAAAGCAGCAAATATTGTTTTTCCGAATGTGCTAAAAGGCAACGAAGAACAAACAATAGATTACATAGAAAAATTTGCAAAAAACAGAAGAGAATATTTGGTAAGAATGAACAATAAAAGCAAAAAGTATTTTCCAAAGGTTAGTAAAATATTAAGCAAAAAAAACTTAGCAAAAGAATACCAAGTGCTGTTAGCTTTAGAAAGTGCATTTAATGGTAATGTAGTATCAAGCGCAGGGGCAGTAGGCTATTGGCAGATAATGGATGAAGTGGCACAAGAATATGGTTTAACATACGAGCCACAAATAACAGCCGAAGAAAAAAAGAAACTAGAATTAGCACAAAAAACCATAAAACCAACCATTGAGCTTAACACAAAAAAAAATGCAATAAAAGACGATAGAAAAAATTTTATAAAAAGTACAAATGCTGCAGCTAGATACTTAAAAGATCGTACAAAAAATTTAAACAACAATATGTTACTCATAGTAGCTAGTTACAACTGTGGAGTAGGCAATGTATGGTCGGCAATTAAAAAATCGGGAGTAAGCAATGCTAGTTTTTGGGATATAAAAAAATATTTACCACAAGAAACTCAAACCTATGTTATGAATTTTATAACCCTAAATGTAATTTTTAATAACTACCAAAAATTTGCAAATAATACACTTACTTACAAAGCCGAAAAAATAAAAATTGTTACGGAAACAAGAATCGATACAAAGGAAATTTCGGAATAATTTTAAGTGATTTAACACTAAAAAAGTTAATTTAATTTATAAGAGATAATAAATTATAGTTTTGCCTTATTATTTTAGCTACAATTTTATCAATAGGCAAAGTCATACAATTTTCATCAAAATCTTGCAACGATACAAATCTAAAAGTTTCTATTTCTTTTCGACTTTTATACAACTCCAATTGTGCCTTATCAAAATCGAATGGTTTGCTACGTAGCGGTGTAGTAATGGCTTCTATAGGTTTTACTTTGTAGTAAATAGACAGTATTTGATCTCCAGCTTTAAATGCCGAAGGTTGATAATAATCGGTAGTATAAATATGCTCACCAACTTCTACTTTCAAATTCATTTCTTCCAAAAATTCTCTTTTTAAGCAATCTCTGGTTCCTTCTCCTTCTTCTAAACCTCCACCACAAAATTTGGTGATATACATACCTCTAATTAGTTCGTCGCTTACCAAAATTTGATGGTTATCATTTACTAATATGCCATACACTCTTATTGTAATCATTATTTTTTTCTACTAAAAAATTTTATTACTACATAAACAAGTATAATTAAAGAAATGGCAATAGGTATCCAAAAAGCATACACAGAATGTTGAAAAGGTACAGGCACATTCATACCATATATACTTGCAATTAAAACCGGAATACTTAAAAACATGGTAATGGTAGTAAGTCTTTTTAATACCTCATTTTGATTATTGCTGATAATGCTTGCAAAAGCATCTAAAGTACTTACCAATATATTTGTATAAGTATTTGCGGTTTCCAAGGCTTGCGATGTTTCAATAACTAAGTCATCTAAAAAATCTTTTTCATCGTCGTTTAATTGCAAAAAATTGGTACGAGCTAGTTTCATTAATAGCAATTCGTTGCTGCGAATGGCTGTTACAAAATATACCAAACTTTTTTGTATGCGCATTAATTGAAAAAGTTCTTCGTTTCTATTTGCAGCATATAATTTTTGCTCCAAAGTATTTCGCCTATGGTTTATTTCTTTCAAATAATCTTGATAATTGTTAATTATTTTTTCAAATATTTTTAACACCATCATATTCCTTTTATCTGGATGGCGGTTTTGAAAACTATTTAGGAATTTTTTTATAGCTTCATTTTCAAAAGAATTTACGGTTACAATTTGCCCTTTGGTTAATATAATACAAATAGGTATTGTAATATAAAATGCATCGCTTTCGTTGAACGAATTATTTTCGGTAGGTGTTTTTATTACAATAAGTTTTACATCATCATCTGCCTCATACCTGCTACGCTCATCTATATCTAATGAGTCTTTTAAAAAATCTAAAGGAATATTTAATACATTACTTAGCTCCGAAAATTCTTCTTGCTTTAAAGGTGGCAATACATTTACCCAAGTACCATTTCCTGGTTTGTCTGTAGCAATTGTATGCCTATCTACTATATTAAAATACTGTATCATTTCTAAATATTTACACTTCCTTTAAATACAAAAGTAGCAGCCCCACAAAGATAAATGTTTCTAAAGTTTTTGTCGGCAGTTTTTGTAAAATCTACATTTAATGATCCACCAATTGTTTGCACATGTATTTCATTAAACCCTCTTTCGTTATGAGCCGATATAAGAGCAGCAGCAGTAACACCAGTACCACAACTTAGTGTTTCTGCTTCTACCCCACGTTCGTAAGTACGTACATATATAGAATACGAGCCAATATTTTCAACAAAATTTACATTTATTCCATTTTTTTCAAAAGCTTTACTGTATCTTATTTCTGCGCCTTCTTTGTCTACATTTATTTGCTTTACATTGTTGCACAATTGTACATAATGTGGCGAACCTGTGTTTAAAATGGAATGAGTAGCATTTGTTTCAACCTCATCTACATCTTGCATTTTTAAGCGAATTAAATTTTCTTCATTTATTTCTGCTTCATGTGCTCCATCAATTGCTAAAAAATTATATTTTGCTTTATGAATACCTATATCGTTTGCAAATTGTACTATACATCTGCCACCATTGCCACACATTGTACTTTGGTTGCCATCGGCATTATAATAAATCATTTCAAAATCGTAGCCTTTTTTATTGTTCAATAATATTAAACCATCGGCACCAATACCAAATTTTCTATCACAAAGTTTTTTTATAATTTGAGTTGTAAATAAATTTTTATCAATATCTCTACAATCAATAATTATAAAGTCGTTTCCTGTTCCTTGGTATTTATAAAATGTTATTTGCATTTATATTTTTTCTGATATTACCTCCAATGTTTTTACAATTAATTTTTCTACAGCAGCTGCACCATCTTTGCTAAACTCTTTACTTATTCTATTAGCTACAATGGCATTTACCGCCAAACAATTGTGCCCCAAAACTTTTCCCATTCCAAAAATAGCAGAGGTTTCCATTTCAAAATTGCTAATGCGATGGTTGCCAAACGAAAAAGATGTAAGGCTATCTATAAGATTAGGCTGTGCAAGCCCCATACGCAAAACTCTACCTTGTGGGCCATAAAACCCAGGGCAAGTAACCGTAATGCCATGATGCATGCCACTTATAAATTCTTTTAACAATGCAGAACTAGCCCCAAAAATATAAGGTTTAGTAATGGCATTTATTTGTGTGTGTGTAATAAAAGCTTGTAGTATATTCAACTCTTCGTCGTTATTAGAGTATCTATAAAAATTCATTAAATTATCTAACCCTAAGCCGTGGGTGCTTACAACTAAACTATCTACAGGTATTTCGGCTTGCAAAGAGCCAGATGTGCCTACTCTAATTATATTAAGTTGTGTTAGGTTTTCTTTTATTGTTCTAGTCTCAAAATCAATATTTACAAGTGCATCTAATTCGTTTATGGCAATATCAATATTATCTGGACCAATACCAGTACTAATTACCGATATTCTTTTTCCACCTACATAACCAGTATGTGTAATAAATTCTCTATGTTGATTTGTAAATTCTATACTATCAAAATGTTTACTCACTTCTTTTACCCTATCAGGATCGCCAACAGTTAGTATTGTATTTGCTATTTCTTCGGGTCTACAATTTAAGTGATATACGGCTCCTCTATTGTTAATAATTAATTCGGAAGGTGCTATTTTATTCATAATAATAATTTAAGTGCTCAATTTCGATAAAAAAAGTAGTAATTGCATAAATATTTCCTTATTTTTGCAGTCCAAAATATTATTTTTTGTAGAAAAATATTTTCTTTGGTCCTTTAGCCGAGTGGTTAGGCAAAGCTCTGCAAAAGCTTCTACAGCGGTTCGAATCCGCTAGGGACCTCAAAAAGCCGCATTTAATTGCGGCTTTTTTATTTTAAACTAATTTACTAAATATTTAGAGAAATAGAATAACCATAACTTAGTTCAAAAAACCAATTTTCAATGGCAATAATTCCGATTTATCGGAAATAAACACCACAATTTAAAATAACAAATGAATATTAAATCGATAATACACTATACAGCTATAGTTTCAAGCATTGCTATTATTGTAATTTGTTTTGTTCCATGGGTTCATTACAATAGCATTAATACCACATTTACTGGTATGAATGTAACCAAATTTAGTACTGGCGTTTACTATGGCAAGGCAGGCAAAATAATTGCAATATTTGCAAGTGCAAGTTTGCTATTTACACTTTTACCTTTTACAATTTTAAAAAGAGCCAATATGTTTGTATCTGCTTTTTTATTTGCATATTGCATACGAACTTATATACTTTTTACTGGCTCTCTTTTTGAAGGCGAAGTTGTAAAATTAGCAGGTATTTACTTAATCATATTTTTTTCGCTTGTAATGGTGCTTTGTAGTATTTTCCCAAAAATAAACACAGAGAATATAAAATAAAATACCTATATGAAAATTGGATTTGACGCTAAACGAATATTTCAGAACAGCACAGGTTTAGGGCATTATAGTCGCACGCTTGTAACATCTTTGGCACTACATTTTCCAGAAAATAAATATGTACTTTTTGCACCAAAAATTACCAATAATTTTCATGCAAATAATTTTGAAAATATTGCAACAATTAGCCCAACCAATTTTATACATAAATTATTAAAATCTATTTGGCGAAGCAATTGGGTAAAAAAAGATTTACTTAAAAATAATATTCAAATTTATCATGGTTTAAGCCACGAAATACCTGTAAATATTTTTAAAACCAAAATTAAAACTGTAGTAACCATACACGATTTAATTTTTGAAAGGTATCCTCATCAATACGGCAAAATAGATTACGAAATTTATACCAGAAAATTTAAGTATGCATGCAAACATGCCAATAGTATCATTGCAATTAGCGAACAAACAAAAAAAGATATTATTAATTTTTATAAAATTGATGCAAAAAAAATAACTGTATGCTACCAAAGTTGTAATAATATATTTAGAGAAATAGTAAGTGAAGAAGAAAAAAAAAGAATAAAAACATTATATAATTTACCAGATAAATTTTTCTTAACTGTAGGCTCAATTATAGAAAGAAAAAATTTATTAAATATTGTAAAAGCTTTAAAAATTTTAAAACAAACTACAAATATTCCATTGGTAGTTATTGGTAATGGAAAAGAATATAAACTAAAAGTACAACAATATATTGTAGCTAATGATTTGCAAAACGATGTTATTTTTCTTTCGGATAATGAAAAAATTAATGAATTGCAATCTTTTAAAAACTCAATCGATTTTCCGGCTATTTACCAACAAGCTGTTGCAATGCTTTACCCATCTACCTTTGAAGGATTTGGCATACCAGTATTAGAAGCCTTGTGTAGCAAATTACCTGTTATTACTTCTAACACATCTTGTTTGCCCGAGGCTGGTGGCAATGCAGCATTATATGTAAATCCATTACTACCTACAGAAATAGCCGATGCCATGCAAAAAATATATAACAATAAAACATTGGCAAACGAAATGATACAAAAAGGATTAACTTATGCCAATAATTTTACACAGCAAAAAACTGCTACAGCAGTAATGAATGTTTATAAATCGTTATGCTAAGTTTAAAAAACGATATTGATAATTGCACTGAAACACTAAAAAATGGGGGTACAATACTCTACCCTACCGATACCATTTGGGGAATAGGTTGTGATGCTACCAATAAAAAAGCTGTAGAAAAAATATACAACATAAAAAAGAGAGATGAAAAAAAAAGTATGATTATTTTATTGGCAAACGAATATCAATTGTCAAAATATTGTAAAACACCCAATATATTTTTAAAAAAAATTTTAGCTACTACACATGATCCTCTTACCATTATTTATCCTGCTGCCAAAAATTTACCTTCCAATTTAATTAATGAAGATGGCACAATAGCCATACGAATTGTAAAAAATTTATTTTGCATAGATTTATTAAACTTTTTTGGCAAACCAATTGTTTCTACATCTGCAAATATTTCAGGAAGCCCAGCTGCACTAAACTTTAACGAAATATCTGAAGCCATAAAAAACAATGTAGATTACATAGTGAAAAATGAAAATACACAAAAAACAAGCATTGCAAGCAGCATATTAAAATGGAATGGAAAAGAAGAAATAATAAAAATTAGATAGATAATTGTTATTTATTAAAATAAATGCAGCATATTTATACAAATTATCGTCTTCAAAAAAAACAAAACACTTGCTAGCACTTACCATACTTGGAAACAACTCAGCCATACCTGCTTATGGGCGCAACCCTACTGCACAAGTATTACAAACCAACGACGAAAATTATTTAATAGATTGTGGCGAAGGCACACAGCTTCAACTTGCCAAATACAATATTAAAAAGAGTAAAATAAATAAAATATTTATTTCACATTTACACGGCGATCATTATTTTGGTTTAATAGGTTTACTATCTAGCATGGGTTTAATGGGGCGTACAACCGATATTCATATACATGCACCGGCTAAGTTAGAGCCAATAATACAATTGCATTTAGATGCTGCAAATACCACATTGCCATACAAAATATATTTTCATGCTATTACCAAAGAAGGGGAAATAGCCAACGATAAAAAAATTACCGTAAGTGCATTTAGTGTAAACCATCGTATAGAATGCTGGGGCTTTAAATTTACCGAAAGAAAAAAACCAAGAAGTATTTTATTAGATAAAGTAAAAGCATACGAAATACCCGAAGCATATTATGGAGCTTTACAAAAAGGAGAAAACTATACTACAAAAAAAGGTACAATAATAAACAATGAAGATGTAACCGAACCCAGCAGTGTAGCTAGATGCTATGCATATTGTGCCGATACAATATATGACGAAACATTGGTGCAAAAAATAAAAGGCGCACATGTAATTTATCATGAAACTACATACTTAAAAGATATGGAAGAAAGAGCTGCATTGAGGTACCATTGTACTACAATACAAGCTGGCAACATAGCAAAATTAGCAGAAGTAGAAAAATTAATAATTGGTCATTTCTCCAGCAAATACGAATTTTTAGACCCATTTCTTTCCGAAACAAAAGAAGTGTTTGAAAAAACAGAGCTAGGTTTAGAAGGTACATGCTTTAAAATTTAAATAGCTATTTTATAAAAATTGAGTAGTGGGTTGATAGTAAATAACTTTTGATATTTTTGAGTTATGTAATTTTTTGAGTTAGTCACAATTTTCAAAAAAAAGAGTATAATTTTTGAAAACCCCTTTTTGATATTTACCAATTTTTGGCACTACTGATTACATTTTTAGAATAAAAAATACATCAATCTCTCTTGGAGAAAATTTTGACCAATTTGTTTGTAGTCAAATTTCTGTTGGACGATATAAAAATGTTATTGAAGTTATTACAGCAGGACTTCGCCTTTTAGAAGATGAGGAAAATAAAGTAAATGCATTGAGAAAAGCAATTCAAGAAGGAATTGATAGTGGTATTGTACATAATTTTAATACACACAAACACCTTCACGAATTAAAAGCCAAAAGAAAAATCGATGGCTAATTATAAACTAACTAACAAAGCTGTTGAAGACTTAGAAAAAATTAGGAATTATTCTTTTGAAAAATTTTCAGAGCAACAAGCAGACAAATATTATGCTTTATAAATCGACAGTTGTGAATCAATTGGCAAAAATTCAAGTATTGGAAAAAACTATTTCAAGTAAAAGCTGAACTATTTGAATTACAAACTAATCGACATCTTAGTGGTCATTGTAGAGCGACACCCAATAATTCATAAAGTTCTTGACGACCTTTTGACGTTACGACTAATTCTCTCGAAAATTCAACTTTTTTAAACCACTTTCGCTGAAGCATTTTGTTTAAAAATTCTGCACCAAGCTGACCAGCTAAGTGTGGACGACGTTCTGACCAATCAAGACATTGACGAGTTACAGGGCGACGATTATTATTAAAGTCTTCTTTTAATATATTAAAAAACTGAAACCATTCCCAGCCTTTTTCAGAAACTAAATAGACGTTCTTTGACTTTATTAAATAACCTTTTGCTTCTAATGTTTCAACAATTTTGATACTAACAAACCCTGCTAAATGGTCATAACAAGTTCTGCAATATTTCACACCATTTTTTTCGGATTCTTTCTTTGTACTTTTAGTAGCACTATTGTTTGCAAGATTTGCCAACCCTTCAACAGCATAAGCAACTTCGGAATTTGAAATTGAGTAATACCTATGTCGCCCTTGAATTTCAACTTTAACTATTTCTGCTTCAAGTAATTTTGACAAATGATTACTTGCAGAAGTGGGCAAAGTATCTGCAACGATAGACAACTCACTTGCAGTATATGCTCTACCATCAAGCAAATTCCAAAGCATTCTTGCCCTTGTAGGTTCACAAATCAAAGCGGAAATTGAAACAAATTTATCTTCTACATTCATAGTTCAATCTTAAATGAAATGTAAAAGTAATAATTGTATTTCCTTTGCACAAACAAAAAAATAAAAAAATGCAAGACATAGAAATTTTATTAGAGAACAATCCAGGTGCGTTGGCTTTAATGGGTGATACATTAGGCAAAAATAAAATCAGCCTTGAAGGTGGCGGCGTATTTCAGAATGGAGAAATATCAATTGCCCATTTCTTAGTAGAAGAAGCAGACAGAGCCAAAGAAGTGTTAGCAAAGGTTCAAATTGAAGTCGTAAAAATTAATGATGTGATTATCCAAAAACTACGGCAAGATGTTGCAGGACAATTAGGAATGTTTTGCAGACGAATGGCAGAAGCCAATGTAAATATTTTGGTACAGTACAGCGACCATTCTAATCAATTAATTGTAGTTGTTGACGACTATGAAAAAGGTAAAAAAGTATCTGAAGAGTGGATTAAAGAATGGTGGAGTTAAACAACTAAAATAAATAATTATGAGTAGACAACACAATTACAGCCTGACAGTAAAGTGGACAGGCAACACAGGAAAAGGAACTTCAAGTTATAAAGAATTTGAAAGAAGCCATATTATTATTGTTGAAAATAAAGCTGAAATCTTAGGTTCTTCCGACCCAGCTTTTCGTGGCGACAAAACAAAACATAATCCAGAAGTGCTGTTGTTAGCATCTATTTCATCTTGTCATATGTTGTGGTATCTGCATTTATGTGCTGTGGCAGGCATTATTGTAACAGAATATATTGACAATGCAACAGGAATAATGGTTGAAACTGCAAACGGTGGTGGAAAATTTACAGAAGCAACTTTAAACCCAATAGTTACCATAACAGATATTTCAATGACAGAAAAAGCGAATGAACTTCATAAGAAAGCAAATGAGTTATGTTTTGTTGCGAATTCATTAAACTTCCCTGTTTACCACAAACCAACTTGTACAACAACAACCTGACCGAGAAGAACAACGAACTTCTAACACGGTATTGGCAAAATTGGGGCAGAAGTACTAAATTTGAACATTAGAATACTATTGAACTTTTGTACTGAATTGAACATTTGTGCTTTTAATCTCCCAACTTCGCCAATATCCAAACGTTATATTTTACAGAAAATTTACTAATAATCCTATTGAAATAACAAGAATTTTTCATGAAAGAATGGACTTGCAAAATAGACTAAACGACTAAATAAAACTTTCCACAGCCTGAGGAACGAAGGCAAGGACTTGCAACGATAGCCACTACAAATGTGGAACTTTGATATAAAGCATACAGCCCCAAAATATTATCTACTATCTTTCACGGCAAAAACCTTACATTTATTAAGTATTACATTGTTGCTTTTACTTATTCAATTATAAATAGCAATTTTTAGCCCTTTTTCCCTATTTTTGCGACCAAAAAAACACATTTTTATGATGGAAAATTTAATTTACGTAGTACCTGCAATGGGCATAGTTGGCTTATTGTACACTTTTGTAAAGTATGCTTGGGTAAGCAAGCAAGATGCTGGCAACGACCGCATGAAAGAAATTAGTACTTATATAGCCGAAGGTGCTATGGCTTTTTTGAAAGCTGAGTACAAAATTTTAACCTATTTTGTAATTATAGCAGCGTTGCTATTGGGCGTAATGGGATACTCAAATGAAAATAGCCATTGGAGTATTGCAATTGCATTTATACTAGGAGCTTTTTTTAGTGCATTGGCTGGTTTTATTGGTATGAAAATAGCTACCAAAGCAAATGTGCGTACTGCACAAGCTGCTCGTACTAGTTTAAGCAAGGCATTATCGGTATCTTTTACTGGCGGTAGTGTAATGGGTATGGGTGTTGCTGGTTTGGCAGTGCTTGGCTTAGGTGCATTATACATAATTTTAAAAATGGTATTTGCTCCAGGTGCTCATGTAGATAGTTTGGAAATGGAACGTACTATTGAAATATTAACGGGTTTTTCTTTAGGTGCTGAAAGTATTGCACTTTTTGCTAGAGTTGGTGGTGGTATTTATACAAAAGCTGCCGATGTAGGTGCCGATTTAGTAGGTAAAGTAGAAGCTGGAATACCAGAAGATGATCCTCGCAACCCTGCAACAATTGCTGATAATGTAGGCGATAATGTAGGTGACGTAGCAGGTATGGGAGCCGATTTATTTGGTAGCTATGTGGCTACAGTATTGGCTACTATGGTACTTGGTAGAGAAACAATTAGCAGTGGTGTAGATAATTTTGGTGGTTTTGCTCCAATTTTATTGCCTATGCTTATAGCTGCAATGGGTATAATATTATCTATAGTGGGTACTTTTTTTGTACGCATAAGCGATAGCGCTGGTTTGAGCACACATAAAGTACAATCTGCTTTAAATATGGGCAACTGGGGTTCTATGGTACTTACTGCAATTGGTTGTTACTTTTTGGTACAATTTTTAATGCCCGAAACAATGGTATTGCGTGGGTTTACATTTACACCAAACAAAGTTTTTGGAGCTATAATGGTTGGGCTTATTGTAGGTGCTTTAATGAGTATTATTACTGAGTATTATACTGCAATGGGCAAACGTCCGGTTATGAGTATTATACGCCAAAGTGCTACTGGGCATGCTACAAATATTATTGGTGGCTTGGCTGTAGGTATGGAGAGTACATTACTTCCTATATTGGTTTTAGCTGCTGGTATTTATGGTTCATATTATTTTGCAGGGCTATACGGTGTGGCTATTGCGGCTGCTGGTATGATGGCTACTACGGCTATGCAATTGGCTATAGATGCATTTGGCCCAATTGCTGACAATGCTGGTGGTATTGCCGAAATGAGTGAGTTACCAGCCGATGTACGTGAAAAAACAGATATTTTAGATGCTGTTGGAAATACTACTGCAGCTAGCGGTAAAGGTTTTGCAATAGCTTCTGCAGCATTAACTGCACTAGCATTATTTGCTGCCTTTGTTGGTATTGCAAAAATAGATGGAATAGATATTTATCATGCCGATGTATTGGCAGGTTTATTTGTAGGAGGTATGATTCCATTTATATTTTCATCGTTAGCTATTAAAGCCGTTGGGGAAGCTGCTATGGCAATGGTAGAAGAAGTTCGTCGCCAGTTTCGTACCATTCCTGGTATTATGGAAGGTACAGGCAAACCAGAGTACGATAAATGTGTAGCGATATCTACAGAAGCATCTTTAAAGAAAATGATGTTGCCTGGTGCTATAGCTATTTTAACACCTATAATTATTGGGTTCGTATTTGGTCCAGAAGTGTTGGGAGGTTTTCTTGCTGGTGCTACAGTTTGTGGTGTACTTATGGGTATATTTCAAAACAATGCAGGTGGTGCATGGGATAATGCAAAAAAATCTTTTGAAAAAGGGGTAGATATAAATGGAACTATGTATTACAAAAAATCGGAACCGCACAAAGCATCTGTAACTGGCGATACAGTTGGTGATCCTTTTAAAGATACTTCTGGTCCATCTATGAATATTTTAATAAAATTAATGAGCATTGTATCTTTAGTAATAGCTCCTACACTAGCAAAATTACATGCTGGTAAAATAGAAGCAAACAGAAAAGCGCAAATAGAAACATTAATGAAAATGAGTACTGGCGCTGGTGCTGAAACTATTATCGAAAAAAAGATAATAAAAAATATAGATAGTACTGGTGTAGAAACAACCACAGCCACTACAATAAAAGGAAGTGTAAATACCGATGGCGATTTTGTAGCCGACCTTGGTGCAAATACCGATATTAAATTGGCAAATGGTACTTCAATAAATGTAGGTGCAAACTCGGTAGAAGCTGCTCTTAATACTTTTATAAATGATAAAGCGCAAGAGGTAAATAAATCTTCTTGGTTTAGTTTAGATAGATTGTATTTTGAAACTGGTAAATCTACACTAAAAACAACATCGGAAGCACAGCTAAAAAACATTGCATCTTTAATGGCAGCTTACCCTGCAGTAGAGTTGAAAATGGGTGGTTATACAGATAACGTTGGCGATTCTTCTTTTAATGTAAAACTATCTGCCGAAAGAGCTAATGTAGCAAAAGATGCATTAGTAAAATTAGGTGTAGCAGCAAACCGTTTATCGGCCGAAGGTTATGGTCCATTACACCCAATATGCGAAGCTAATGATACCAAAGCTTGCCAAGCGCAAAACAGAAGAATAGACGTAAGAGTTACAAAAAAATAATTATCTATTTAATGATATTTTAAAAAATACCCTCAAATTTTTGAGGGTATTTTTTTTATTCCCTTGCACAAAAAAATGTATCTTTGAGTAAGAATATGGTTTTTGATTTTTAAAAAAATTGAAATTAAAAGGGAATCATGTGTAAATCATGAGCTATCCCCGTAGCTGTAATACTACTTCGTATTGTAACAAACGAAAAATATTTTAAACTAATTATACCACTGTAAAAAACGGGAAGGTTGTTTAAAATGTAGTAAGCCAGAAGACCTGCCAATGTTCTACATAAATCAACAATGCTTTCGGGTGAAAGGCTGTAGATGCTTATTGTAATGCATTTGCATATCTATACTCACTCGTAAGCTGTAAATTTAAACAGCTATTATTTGAAACATTTTATTGCATATTTCCTTACCTTATTTTGCACTGCAAATGCTATAGTATGTGTGGCTCAAAAACATGATACACTAAGCAATGTAAAAGTACTTGCCCTAAAAGAAAAAAATACAGCAACCAATAGTACACCAGTACAACAATTAAATAACGAGCAACTCCAAAAAATAAATAGCACTTCGGTAGCCGATGCTGTAAAAAAATTTGCAGGTGTACAAGTAAAAGATTATGGTGGCGCAGGTGGGCTAAAAACAATAAATGTACGTAGCCTAGGTGCAAATAATGTAGCTGTATTTTACGATGGCATGGCTTTAAGCAATGCACAAGCTGGTCAAATAGATTTAGGCAAAATTTCATTACAAAATATTGAGCAAATAGAGTTGTATAATGGAAATGCTATCGACTTGCTATTGCCTGCCAGAGCATATTCCAATGCCTCTTTGCTAAATATAAAAACTACAACAGGCACATTTAATAAAACAGAAAAAAAAATATTATCGGTTAAAATAACCCAAGGTTCATTTGGGTATATTACTCCTAGTATTTTATTTAAAACTGCTATAAAAAATAAAATACAATACAGCCTCAATGCACAGTACTTATCGGCTAAAAATAATTATTACTATACCTCTTACGAAAATAATAACCAAAAAGAAAGACGAAAAAATTCGGATATTAAATCGTACAATATAGAGTACGATGCTACCTACTTTATAAATGATAGCAATAAAATTAAATGCAAAGTGTTTTATTACAGCTCAAAAAGAGGATTGCCAGGTGCTATTATTTTGTACAATAATACTGGTAATCAAATACTAAACGACAACAATTTTTTTGTACAAACAAGTTGGCAAAATAAAATAAACAAAAAAAACTTATTTGCAATAAATGCAAAATACAGTTACGATAAAAATTATTATTATGACCCAAACTACCCTAACAATTTACATTTTTTAGAAAATGAATTTATACAAAAAGAAAAATATTTATCTATTGTTTATAAATTAAAAATAAACAAATATTTATATGCAAGCTATGCATCAGATTATTTTAACAGCTCATTAAAACGTACAGATATTTTTGCCGACACTTTTGCTACACCTACCCGAAATAGTTTTTTAAACAATATTGCATTACTTTTTAAAAATAATAAAGCAGAAATTTCGGCAAATGCTTTACTCACAAGCATTACAGAAAAAGTAGTGTATGGCAATACTGCAAAAAAATTGCAACAGCTTTCTCCTTCAATTGCAGTTTCTGTAAAACCTTTCTTTACAAATAATTTTTATGTACGAAGTTTTTACAAGCATATATTTAGAGCTCCCACATTTAATGATTTGTATTATACTCACATTGGTAATACCAACCTAAAACCCGAAACCGTAGAGCAATTTAATGTAGGATTTACCTATTCAAAAAAAACAACTGGTTTTTTAAAAAAAATATTATTTACTACCGATATATATATTAATAATGTACACAATAAAATTTTGGCAGTACCTAGGCAAAATCTTTTTCAGTGGAGCATGCAAAATGTTGGTATTGTAAAAATAAAAGGTTTAGATGCTACAATAGCATTTGATTTTTTGCCAACAAAAAAACTTAACATTTATACAAAATTATTTTATACTCATCAGCAAGCATTAGATTTAAGTAACCCAAATTTTTCTACCTACAAAACACAATTACCATATACACCACCATACACTGCTGGTGCAAGTGCTGGGCTACAATACAAAAAAATAGGATTCAATTACAATATGTTGCACTCATCGTTTCGGTATCGTCAAGGAGATGCAACAACCGAAAATTTTCTAAAAAGTTGGAGTAGTAGCGATTTTTCTTTTGATTATATTTTTAAAGAAAATTATAAAATAATTGTAGAAGCAAATAATGTTTTTAATACACAATATGAAATTATAAAATATTACCCAATGCCAAAATTTAATTACCGATTTACCATTTTAGCCACATTTAAATCAAAAAAATAAAACATGAAAAAAACTAAAATTACTTTATTAATTATTACACTTAGTACAATTATATTTGGTTGCAAAAAAGACGACCCGATTACTACAGCTCCTACACAACTTACACCAGCCATTGGCGAATACATACTTAGTGAAGGTGGTTTTGGAGGAAATAATACTAAACTATCCTATTACAATAACAGTACAAATACAATAATTGGAGATTTCTTTTTGCAACAAAACCCAACAATTACTGGTGGCCTTGGCGATACAGGAAATGATATGATAGTATACGGCAGCAAATTGTATATTGTACTAAATGTTTCGGGCAGAGTTACTGTTTTAAATGCAAATAATGCAACTTTTATAAAAAACATAAGTTTTATACAAGGTCCAATAAACAAAAGCCCACGATACGCTATTGCTGCAAGAGGAAAAGTATTTGTAACTGCTTACGATAATAAAGTAAGTGTAATAGATACAACATTGCTTACAATAACAAACACAATACCTGTAGGACCAAACCCCGAAGGCATTGCAGCATCTGAAAATTATTTATATGTAGCAAATTCTGGAGGTTATAATCTTATACCAGACTCTACAGTATCGTTAATAGATTTGAATACCGAAACCGAAATTAAAAAAATAAAAGTAGGTGTAAACCCCAATAAAGTGCAAATAAACCAAGCTGGCAATATTTTTGTAAGCGCTTATGGTAATTTTGGAAGTATTGCACCTTCGCTAAGTGTAATAAATGGCAATACCAATGCAAATGGAATAAACCTTGGCCCAAATTATAAATATTCTCACCTTCGTATTTTTGGCGATATTGCTTATTGTTTTAATAATTATGGAGGAGCTGGCACTGCAAAAGTTTTTAACACAGCCACAAATGTTGTACTCCGAAACGAATTTATTACCGATGGTACATTAATTACAACCCCTTATGGTTTAGATGTAGATGAATTAAATGGCGATGTGTATATAGCCGATGCTGGCAATTATGTAAGTGCAGGCAAAATTACATGCTTTTCTAGCACAGGCGTTAAGAAATTTTCGTTTTCGGTAGCACCAGGAGTAAATCCTAATAAGATAGTTTTTAGACGTTAATAAGTAAAATATATTTTATATTCCAAAAACTAAATACGGTTTTTATTAAAAAACACATACATTTGCACTTTATTAATACAATACAAACAAAAAAAATGGACAAAAATCAAGGAACCGTAAAGTTTTTCAATTCTGAAAAAGGATTCGGATTTATTAAGCATGATGATTCTGACAAAGAAACTTTCGTACACGTAAGTGGTTTAATCAATGAGATTAAAGAAGGCGACAAAGTAGAATTTGAATTGCAGAATGGTAAAAAAGGAATGAATGCAGTTAATGTAACTGTTATCGGATAATATAACATTCTATTACAAAAAGGGCTATCTTTAAGATAGCCCTTTTTTTTTGCATTTTATTATGAATAAATAATTAAAGAACTACTATTTTTACATCCTAAACTAAAAAATAAAATGAAAAAAATCGTATTATTATCACTATGTTTTGCAACTTTTTTTGCACAAGCACAAACAATTAAATTAGAAAACGAAAAAGTAATTAAACTATCTACTAAAATAATTTTAGAGAGCGAATCGCCAATGGGAGGCACTAATAAAAGTGAGATAAATACTGTAAATACTTTAAAAATTACAGCTGTAGAAGAAAAGTTATATAAAGCCAACAGCACTTTATCTAAAATGCAAATGAATGGTGAAATGATGGGGCAAACCATAAAATTTGATTCGGATAATAAAGCAGATATGGATGGGCAAATGGGCCAAATGCTTGGCAGTAAAATTAATACAGTTGAACAAATAAGCATAAATAAGACTGACGGTAAAGTAGAAAAAACAGACGCTAAAGATGATGAAAACAATGCCGGAGCAATGCTTACTGGTGGCGACGGTAACGTAGCATCATCAGCATTTTTTGTAATACCAGCCGATAAAAAAATAGGAGATAAATGGACAGTAACCACTACAGAATCTGATATAAAATCTATAAAAAATTACGAACTACAAAGCATGAAAGACAATATGGCTACAGTACTTCTATCAGCTACAAGTAAAGGCACTACCACAAAAGAAGCTAATGGAATGAGTATGGAAATGACAATAGACTCTAAAAGCAATGGAACTATTGTTGTAAATAACAGTACAGGTATTGTAAAAGAAATTATTATTAACGATGAAACTACCGGTTCTATGGAAGTAATGGGGCAAACTATGCCTTTAAATAAAAAATCGAGAACAACTGTAACTGTTGAATAAGCAAATTTTTAAAATTATAAAAAAGCAACTCAAAAAATGAGTTGCTTTTTTTATTTAGTTTTACTAAATTTTTGTAGTATCTTTTACACTCAAAAAATAATTATGCAACGCAGATCTTTTATAAAAAACACAACACTTACTTTAGCATCACTTTCATTTTTAAGCAAAGCTACTCTTGCTTCTTTGCTAAATGAGCAACCTTACAAAATAAAAATGCTAAACAACAATATAGGAGTGTTTTCCGAAAAAGGAGGCACTATTTTATTTATGCTTAGCAAAAAAGGAACTGTAGTTGTAGATGCTCAGTTTCCAGATAGTGCACAGCATTGTATCGATGAAATAAAAAAGAAAACCTCAAAACCATTTCAGTTATTAATAAACACACATCACCATTACGACCATACTTCTGGCAATATTGCATTTAAAAATTTGGTGCAAAATATAGTAGCTCACACAAATTCTTTAAAAAATCAAACTAATGCCGCACAAAAAAACAATACAGAAAACAAACAGTTATACCCAAATATAACTTTCGATAAAAGCTGGAGTAAAAAACTAACAGGCGAAAAAATAAGTTTACATTATTTTGGTGCTGCACACACCAATGGCGATATTGTTGTACATTTTGAAAAAGCAAAAATTGTGCATTTAGGCGATTTAGTTTTTAATAGAAAGTATCCCTATATTGATAAATCTGCTGGTGCAAACATTACAAACTGGTCTAAAATTTTAGAAGAAATAGCTACTAAATTTGAAGATGCTACCCAGTTTATTTGTGGCCATGCAGGGGATGGTTATGAAATTGTAATTTCAAAAACCGATATATTACAATTTAAAAATTATTTAGATAATCTATTAACCTTCACAAAAGAAAGCATAAATAAAGCTTTATCAAAAGAAGATTATTTAAAAACCACAACAATAATAGGTTCGCCAGACTGGAAGGGAGAAGGTATTAGCAGATCTTTAGAAGCCGCATGGGCAGAGTTAAAAGAAAACAATTAACGTTTAATAAATTTTTACCACAAAATAAAAGCCCCAATAAAAATTGGGGCTTTTATTTTAGGTAGCATCTTATAAACTGTGTAAGTGATTAAAAGTTGGGGGTACCCCCAACTTTTAATCACTTTTTTTTAATTTTAAAAAACACAATTAAATTATGGACAAAGAACAAATGCTATCCGATGCTTTTTTAAAGCAATTTAAAACTGGCGAAGAACTAAGCAGCTTCCTAGCACAACTACAAAAACGAGGCATTGAAAAAATGCTAGAGGGAGAGTTAGATGCTCACCTTGGTTACGACAAGCATGAAAAAACATTGGGTAACAATGCCCGAAACGGCTTCAGCAACAAGCGTATCAAAACCAGTTTTGGCGAAAGTGAAATACAAGTACCTCGGGACAGAGATGCTACTTTTAATCCCATGATTATACCAAAGCGCCAGAGCATGGTAGATGGTTTAGAAAACGTCATTGTATCCCTTTACGCCAAGGGCATGAGTGTAAGCGATATTGAAGAACAAATACGAGAAGTATATCATTTTGATGTATCTACTTCAACCATATCTAGAATTACAGAAACAGTATCTAATGACATTATTGCATGGCAAAATAGACCACTAGATCCTGTATATTTAATTGTATGGATGGATGGAATTGTTTTTAAAGTAAGGGAGAACTCAAAGGTCATTAATAAAACCATCTACTTAGCCGTAGGGCTCAATAGGGACGGTAAAAAAGAAGTATTAGGCATGTGGTTAGGCAAGAACGAAAGTGCCGCTTTTTGGCTAGGTGTATTAACCGATTTAAAGGCCAGAGGTGTAGAAGATATACTCATTACCGCCACCGATAATCTCAATGGATTTACCCAAACTATTAAAAATGTTTTTCCCGAGTCACAAACACAAATTTGCGTTGTACATCAAATACGTAACTCTGCCAGATATGTTGTTTGGAAAGATAAAAAAGCTTTTTCGGTAGATATGAAACTCATTTATGATGCACCTACCAAACAAGCAGCAAAGGCTGCATTAGATGATTTTAAAAATAATTGGAATCACAAATATCCATACGCTATCAAATCATGGGAAGAAAATTGGGAAGAGTTGACTGTATTTTTTGAGTTTCCTTTAGAAATTAGAAAAATTATTTACACCACTAATTTAATAGAAAACCTAAATGGAAAAATTAGAAAATACACAAAAAATAAATTGTCATTCCCTACAGATGAGGCAGTTTTAAAATCAGTATATTTGGCTTTAAGAGAGGCAACAAAAAAATGGAGTATGCCTATACATAATTGGGGCATTATTCTAAATCAGTTCTTAACAATATTTGAAAAAAGGGTTCAACTTTAATAAAAAAGTTAAACCCTAATATTTTTTACTTACACACTTTATGAGATACTGTCTTATTTTATTTTTTTGAATACATAACTTCTTTTACCAATGCCACTGTACGCCCTACATTTGGCAAATACGCTGCAACCATATTAGGCGCATAATGCATAGGAGCATCTGCCGAAGTTATGCGACGTATAGGTGCATCTAAATAATCGAAACCTTCTTTTTGAATACGGTAAGCAATTTCAGAACTTACCGATGCAAAAGGCCATTGCTCTTCTACAATTACCAATCTATTTGTCTTTTTTACACTTTCTAATATTGTAAACCAATCCAAAGGTCTAATAGTGGCAACATCAATAACCTCAGCCTCTATACCTTCCTTTGATAGCTCTTCGGCAGCACCAAGTGCTACTTTCATCATTTTATTAAAAGATACAATTGTTACATCTTTACCTGGTCGTTTTATAAAACATTTACCAATTGGTAATACATATTCGCCTTCTGGCACTTCCCCTTTTTCGCCATACATTACTTCACTTTCCATAAACACTACAGGGTCGTCGTCTCTTATTGCAGCTTTCAACAATCCTTTGGCATCGTAAGGGTTGCTTACCGATATTACTTTTAAACCTGGAATGTTAGCGTACATGCTTTCAAAAGCCGTGCTGTGTTGTGCTCCAAGCTGCCCTGCGCTACCATTAGCACCTCTAAATACTATTGGGCAACCAACCTGCCCACCACTCATGGCAAGCATTTTCGATGCCGTGTTTAAAATTTGATCCAACGCCAATACGGCAAAATTCCAAGTCATATATTCTACGATTGGTCGTAAGCCATTTTGTGCTGAGCCTACAGCAATGGCTGTAAACCCAAGCTCTGCAATTGGCGTATCTATTATTCTTTTTTCACCAAATTCTTCCAGCATTCCTTGGCTTACTTTATAAGCTCCATTATATTCAGCAACCTCCTCTCCCATTAAGTAAACCCTTTCATCGGCTCTCATTTCTTCTTGCATGGCTTCCCTAAGGGCTTCTCTAAACGCTATTTGACGCATAATTAGTAATTAGTATTGAGATGTTAGTATTGAGATTAGTTTGTAATAATTTGAGCAAATTTATTGTATCATGTTTAAACGAGCAAATTTGTGCTATTTTCTATTTTATAAAACATTTTATAGTGTTATCAAACCTTTAATTTTGAACATTAAACAATGAACCCTTAAACCTTGAGCATTGACTATAAGTTTTCAATAACCATAGCACTAGCACCGCCACCGCCATTACAAATACCTGCAGCACCATATTTGGCATTATTTTGTTTTAATACATTCAATAAAGTTACAATAATTCTTGCACCGCTTGCTCCCAGCGGATGCCCTATAGATACAGCACCTCCATTCACATTTACATTAGCAGCATTAATATTTAACCTCTTCGTATTTTCAATACCCACTACAGCAAAAGCTTCGTTTAATTCATAATAAGAAATATCAGCAGCCGTTAACCCTGCTTTGCTAATTGCTTTTGGAACAGCAATAGCAGGCGTAGTAGTAAACCATTCTGGCGCTTGCTCGGCATCTGCATAGCTTACAATCTTACCAATAGGCTTTAGCCCAAGTTCTTCCATTTTAGCCTTACTTATCAATACAAGTGCTGCAGCACCATCGTTCATTGTACTTGAGTTTGCTGCAGTTACTGTACCATCTTTTACAAATGCTCCTTTTAATCCTGCTATTTTATCAAATTTTACATTAAATGGCTCTTCATCTTTTGCAAAAATTATAGCATCACCTTTTCTTTGAGGAATAGATACAGGCACTATTTCATTTTCAAATTTACCCTCATTTACTGCTGCTTGTGAACGTTTGTAACTTTCTATAGCAAAAGCATCTTGTTCCTCTCTGCTAATACTACAACTAGTAGCACAAAGCTCTGCAGCAGTGCCCATAGCCTTACCATCGTACACATCTGTAAGACCATCTTTAGCCAATCCATCTATCAAGGTTACATTGCCATATTTATTTCCCCAGCGCATATTTTCGGTATAAAAAGGCACATTGCTCATGCTTTCCATACCACCTGCTATCACAATATCCGCATCGCCAAGCATAATACTTTGAGCAGCAAGTGCAATAGATTTCATGCCACTGGCACACACTTTATTTATGGTAGTACAATTTACATTATCGGGCAATCCTGCAAATTTTGCCGCTTGCCTTGCAGGCGCTTGCCCAAGGTTGGCTTGTATTACAGAGCCCATCAACACATCGTTTACTTGCTCGGCAGCTACACCACTTTTTTCCAAAGCACCTTTTATGGCTGTAGCACCCAATTGAGTTGCCGATAAGTCTTTTAAAGCGCCTCCAAAACTACCAATAGCTGTACGCACCGCAGATAGAATATATACTTCTTGCATAATTTTATTTTTACTATTGCAAATGTAATTTTAATATAGTTGTGTTGCTAAAATTTTTAAAACATTTTTTGGTAACCAGCATTAGTTTTTTATGGCATCTGCATTGGCAATAGTTATTTGTTCTTTTTTTCTTTTTTGGGAAAAAAGAAAAAAAGAATCACATTTCGGCTTCATACCTTTCTTCATCATTTTTTTAATTAGTCGACCCTTAAAAAGTCGAATCTTCTTTTATTTTCAGATATTTTTCCACTTTTGTCTTGATACAAAAGTGGAGCAAAAATTCAAGACTTCATAAATAGGAAACTGTTTTTAAGGGCAAATAAAAAACTACCAGTGATTAAGTATTTTATTTAATAATGTGCAAGTTATTTTAAAGGAAATTTTTATGAAACTAACTGGTAGCGACTGATTCATACTTTTTGAGGGACGACTAATTACATTTTATGTTACAACCCAACATAAAATATTACCATTTATTGTTTTGCAAAATACCTCTAAATTAATTTTTGTTGTTTTACAAAAAACACAATTTGCAATAAATCCATCTTCAATCAATCTAATTGCAACTATTTTCATGTGTTTCTTAAAATCTACTTCTCCAATCCCCTGCCACTTAAACATTGCTTCCTTAATACTCCAACCAAAAGTTAATTGTAGCAAACATGATTTTTTAATATCACTTAAAATTATATAATCTTTTACAGTCAAAAATTTGTGTTGTATTCGCTCTACTTTTAGTTGTGGTATTTCTATATCTACTCCTACTCTATTTTTTGTGCTTACAATAGCTGCAGCATAATTGCCACAATGCGATATCGAAAAATGAAAAATATCATTTTCTAAAAAAGGTTTTCTTGTTTCGGCAATTTGAATTAACGATATAGGGAAATCCGGATAAAGCTCTAACAACAAAAGCCTACCAGCCAAATGCTGTAGTCTTTTGTGTGGGTGTGTAATGCTTCGTTGCAGCGAAACTTTTTGCAAAAAAAAATCTTCCGCTTCTGTAATATGCCAAACACCTATTTTTGTAAAAGCATTTAATTTATTTTTGTAAATAATGGGCATATAAAAAAATATGTAGCAAAGATATAAACTACAATTAGGAATGAAATAATTTTATACAATTTTTAAAACAATCAATAAAAGCTAAATAAAGATAAAATGCTGAACAGTGCGACGCCAATGAAGATGCACATAGATTTTTGGCTGGTAACAAAATAAATAAACATAATTTTAAAACAAAATAAACATACATGTTAACAATAGACAACTATTTAGATAATCATTATATACACAGAAGCAATTGGCTTAGAGCTGCTGTACTTGGGGCAAACGATGGTATAATCTCTATATCGAGCCTTGCAATAGGTGTAGCAGCTGCAAGCTCTACCAGAGAGCCAATAGTTTTAGCTACAGTAGCAGGCCTTGTAGCTGGCGCATTATCTATGGCTGCAGGCGAGTATGTATCAGTAAGCTCACAAACCGATACCGAAAAAGCCGATATAGAAAGAGAAAAAATAGAACTTAAAGAAATGCCAGTAGAAGAGCTACATATTTTGGCACAAATTTATGAAAAGCGAGGCTTAAAAAAAGATACTGCTATGCAAGTGGCTTTAGAATTAACCGAACACAATGCTTTAGAAGCTCACATGAGAGATGAATTAGGTATTAATGAAATTAGCCAAGCTAACCCTATACAAGCTGCAATAGCATCGGGTGCTGCATTTACTGTAGGAGGCTTATTGCCACTTATTGTTGTACTATTTGCTCCAGTAATAGGAATGGAGTATTGGTTATATGGTTTTACTACTTTATTTTTAATAGTACTGGGTGCTACTTCTGCAAAAACAGGCGGATCGAGTATAGGAAAAGCAATTTTTCGTATAGCCATTTGGGGTACTATTGCCATGGTTTTATCAGCATTGGTAGGTTATATATTTGGTGTAAGTGTATAAAAATAATTTATATAAAACCAGTTTTAAAGAAAAAAGTAAACATGATATTAAGTGATAAACGAATTTTAGAAGAAATAGAATTAGGAACAATAAAAGTAGAACCATATAACAGAGCCGATTTAGGTAGTAATAGCTACGATGTACATTTGAGTAAAAATCTAGCTACTTACGAGCAAGAAATACTTGATGCAAAAATGCATAATACAATTGTACATTTTGAAATACCCGACGAAGGTATTGTACTTATGCCAAATGTACTATACTTAGGTGTTACCGAAGAATATACCGAAACCCATGCACATGTTCCTTTTTTAGAAGGCAAATCATCTACAGGGCGCTTAGGTATTGATATACATGCTACAGCTGGAAAAGGCGATGTAGGTTTTTGCGGCAATTGGACATTAGAAATATCGGTAAAACAACCAGTAAGAGTTTATAAAGGTATGCCAATTGGGCAACTCATTTATTTTCCGGTAGATGGGGAAATAGAGGTAAAATACAACCAAAAGAAAAACGCAAAATACAGTGGCCAACCAAATGTACCAGTAGAAAGTATGATGTGGAAGAATAAATTTTAATACTTGCATTTTATTAAATTAGTAATGATTAAGAGATTACAAAAAGATAAATATTCGGCAACATATTAAATCAGGTTACAACACAATAATATTAAATTATGAAAAAAATAAATCTCTTTTTTGTATTTTTTATAGTTTTTTGTTTTTACTCCAAAGCACAAACTGCCGACGATTCTTTACTGAACTTTATAGCTACACATAAAAGCAATTCATCTATTTATTTATTGCAAAACGATACACTTGTAGCACATCTTAACGAAAATAAGATGATGCCACTTGCAAGTACTGTAAAAATATTTGTAGCCATCGAATTTGCAAAGCAAGTTGCCAAACAAATTATTTCCGAAGCGGATATGGTAGCATTAACCGATTTAGAAAAATATTATTTGCCAAACACTGATGGAAATGCTCACCCAAATTGGATTACCTACGAAAAAAAACTGGGGCATCTAATAAATGATAGTGTTCAATTATTAGATGTAGCTAGAGGTATGATAATGTTTAGCAGTAATGCCAATACCGAGTTTTTAATGGAAGTATTAGGGATAGATAATATTAAAAATAACATTGCATTGCTTGGTATTAAAAATCATACTGCAATATTTCCATTAGTAGCTTCATTATTTATGTACCAAAATCCAAAAAATAAAAACGAAGACAAAGTATTAAAAGGAATCAATAGATTAAGTGATGAGCAATATTGTCGTTTCATTTACGATATGCACAAAGCCCTAACTTTTGATACTTTGTTAAAATCAAAATTTAGACCTCAAGATTTGAGCATGAAAATGCAAAAAATGTGGAGTGATAAATTGCCCTCATCTACTACAAAAGAATATGTAAGAATATGTACAATCTTAAATAACAGAGCCTTTTTTGATGAAGATACTTATGCTGTTTTATCTTCAGTTTTAGAAACACTAACAGAAAACCCTGCAAATAAAAAATGGCTAAAACATGCTGGCACAAAGGGTGGAAGTACAGCATGGGTACTTACAAAAGCATTATACGCCACTACCCAACAAGGCAATAAAATTGAAATAGCTTATTTTTTTAATAACCTAACCTTGCAACAAAACAATATGTTGCAAGGCTGGATGAATAGTTTTGAAATTGCTTTACTTTCGGATAATAATTTCAGAAAAAAAGTAGCACTTCAAGTAAATTAGAAAGAATTTATAGGTTCCAAAAAATTCAGGCAATAGCAATTGCTATGATACCAAAATTTAAAAAACGGTTTCTAACTTTAAGTGCATCGCTAAAAAATAAGTTTAAAAATATTGTAGTCAGAGATAATTTGTAAATTTGTTCATATCAAACTTTATGGTGTAGTAACTACAAAGATGATAAAGGATGACCATAAAAACACTCCTATTATAAAATAATATTTCGTACAATAATAATTTGAAAATAAAGGTACAACTAAATTATTCTTTGCCTTCTACCACTATTACAATTTCGCCTTTTACAGTTTTGGTATTAAAATAATCAAACACTTCTTGCAAAGTGCCTCGTTTATTTTCTTCAAACATTTTTGTAAGCTCTCTGCTTACACTACATTGGCGGTTGGAGCCAAGGTATTGGCCAAGGTCTCGGAGGGTACGTAATAAACGCATGGGGCTTTCGTAAAATAGCATGGTGCGCTTTTCTTCGGACATGCGGTTTAAAAAAGTTTGCCTACCTTTTTTTAGTGGTAAAAACCCTTCAAAACAAAAGCTATTTGTAGGCAACCCACTATTTACAAGTGCTGGCACAAATGCTGTAGCACCGGGCAAACAGTTTACTGGTATATTATTTTTTATACATTCTTTTACCAAAATATGGGCTGGGTCACTTATGCCTGGTGTGCCAGCATCGGTTATTAATGCTATGGTTTTACCAGCAAGCATTTGATCGGTAAGGTGTGTAGCAATTTTGTATTCGTTGTGTTGGTGGTATGGCGATAATGGTTTTTTTATACTATAATGATTAAGCAACACCGATGAAGTACGTGTATCTTCTGCCAATATTAAATCCACATTTTTTAAAACTTCAATGGCTCTAAATGTAATATCGGCAAGGTTTCCAATAGGAGTAGGTACTAAATATAGCACAATAATTAATAATTAATAATGAATAATTGATAATGCTTTTGATTGGATAATAAAATAAAAATAGGTTATGTACTTTACTTCTATAATTTAGCCAATTGCTATTTACTAATTTCTATCTCATACATTTCCATAACAGCATTTGCCAATAATTTTTTAGCTGCTTCGTCGGCTTTTTCTTTTGCCTGCATTTCGTTTGAGGCTTCTATAACAAGATTTATTTGTTTGCCAATGCGTACATCGTTTATACCAGTTATACCAAGGTTTGCAAGCCCTCCCATTACAGCTTTTCCTTGTGGATCGAGCAAGTTTTTAAGAGGCATTACTTTTATTTGTGCAGAAAAAATCATGAGGTTTTATTTTTAAACAGCAAAGATAAAATAATATATGCTATAAAAATTATTGGTACTGCAAGCCATTGAAAAAACAAAGCTGCAAGTATAGAAAAAGTTATTAAAATATATTTTGGTAAATTATCTTTTAAAGTGATGTTTTTAAATTTTAAAGCCATTAAAGGCAGCGTACTTACCATTAGCCAACTTAAGGCTAAAATTAATGCATACAAAAACCATTTGCTCAAAAATAAATTTGTAATAAAAGCACTTTCGGTATTCCAATAAATAAGTGGCATGCTTGCTACTAATAAGCCTACAGCTGGTATTGGCACTCCTTTAAAACCAAAAGATTGTGTTGTGTCTAAATTAAACCTTGCTAACCTATATGCACCAGCTGCCGCAATAATAAATGCAGGAAATAAAAAAAGCAATGTGGTATTTACTCCATTTTCGTTGCTTGCAAAACTCATTCGCAAAAACTGATAGATTATCATAGATGGTGCTACACCAAAGCTTACAATATCGGCTAATGAATCTAATTGTTTACCCATTTCGGAGCTTGCATTAAAAAGCCTTGCCACAAAGCCATCTAAAAAATCTACTACAGCAGCAATGGCTATAAACAAAGATGCCATCCACATTTTTTCGGACAACTCTATCAATTGCCCATCGGCTTGTATTGTAATGCCATTTTGTAAAATAAAAGTGATTGCAATGCAACCACAAATTAAATTTAATAGGGTAAAAATATTTGGAATTTGTTTTATCATTTTTTGTATTAAAAATTTACAAATACAGCTCAATTAAAAACTATTGATTGGTTAATCAATGTGTTCATTATTTAATTCTCTTCATTAATGCTTCTATCTCCTCTACTTCTATTGGAATATTTTTCATTAAATCTTTATTGCCATTTTTTGTAACCCAAAAATTATTTTCTATTCGTATACCCATTTGTTCTTCTTCGATATAAATACCAGGTTCTATTGTAAAAACCATTCCTGCTTTTATGGGCTCGGTACGTGTGCCTAAGTCGTGTACATCTATACCTAAATGATGCGATATGCCATGATAAAGATATTTCCTATACGCTCTATCATTTGGGTTTTCATTTTTTACATCACTCTTTTTGAGTAATCCAATTTTTTGAAAAATAATTGTTGCTTCATCACCTACTTTTTCGGTATAATCTACAATACTAATACCTGGTTTTAAAATACTAGCAGCATATTTATGCAAATGCAAACATGCATTATATACTGTTTTTTGACGTTTAGTAAATTTTCCATTTACTGGTATTGTTCTTGTTAAGTCAGCAGCATAGTTTCCATAGTCTGCCCCAAAATCCATTAGTAACATATCGCCATCTTTACACTCTCTACAATTTTCGATGTAATGCAACACTCTTGCATTATCACCACTAGCTATGATACTTCCGTATGCTTCTCCAGTGGCACGCTGGTATAAAAATGAATGTAAAATTTCGGCATGTATTTCGTATTCCATAACACCCGGCTCTATAAACTGCAAAAGTTTTCTGAAGGTAATATCGGTAATATCTATTGCCTTTTGTATAACTTCTACTTCGTTTGCAGTTTTAATAGCCCTCAATTCTTTTAATATTGGTGCACTACGTTTGTAATTATGTAAAGGATAACGAGCCCTCATTTCTTTTGCATAACGATAATCTTTTACTGCAATAAGATTTGCTTTTCTATCGTTTTCGTTTGTATTTAAATAAATATTTTCGGCCAAATGTATCCATGGCTGCAAAAATGCTTCTAAGGAATCTAAATATATTACAGTTTCTATTCCCGATATATTTTGTGCTTCGCTTATACGCAGCCTATGACCATCCCATTTTTCTTTAAGTTCGTTTGGGCGTACTATTACTAATACTTCTTTATATTTTACATCGGTATTATTTGGAAAAAAAACCAACATTGTATCTTCTTGCTCAATTCCGGTAAGCCAATACAAATCGGCATTTTGTTTAAATTTATAAATAGCATCGCCATTGGTAGGCAACTCATCGTTGCTATTAAAAATGGCTATAGAATTAGGTAGTAGTTTGTTTACAAATCGTTTTCTATTTTCTACAAAAATATTTGAGTTGAGTGGAAGATATTTCATGAGTGCATTTTTTACACTGCAATATAATTTTTTTGAAGCACAAAAATACTATAGTGTTATTTGATTTTTATTTACCGTAATAATTGTAAAGAAAATAATATGGGTAAAATGAAAAAAAAACAAAAAAAATTAGAACACTTACATTTTTTGTTTATCTTAAAAATAAATTATGCGCCTTTTTTTAATTGGTTAGCTTCTTCGTAGGTCATTACCCTAAAACCTATTTTGGGTGCATCAAATTTATTGGCTGGCAATACTTCGTTTTCAATTTTGTTTAAAGTATATTTAAACACCAAATTGCCCGATTGCATTTCATATTGTACAGGTACGCCTTCAATTTGTGGAAAAGCATTGTTGTAGGTTTTATTAGCAATAATTTTTGTAGCATCGTAAAATACTGTATAATTTTTTCCATCGGCACTGGTTGCTGTAGCTTTATAACAATTGTAACCTTCTATCATTGTTTTTGTTTCATCAATCTTAAATACCAAATTTCTGTTTACATGGTTCTTTAGTTCCCAATTATCGGCGGTTGTTGTTATCATTAATTTTTGACCACTGTATTCTTTCAAAATAAATCCTTTGTCTGCTTTATTATCATACACAGTAGCTTCTGTACCTATTTTAGTTTGCATTTCGGTACGGCTTTTATCTTTTGTATAAAATAAACTAAGTACAGCTCCATTAAGTGCACTATTTATTTGTTTTTCGCCATTAGTTGTTTCTATAGATATTGAGTAAACCAATGTGCCCTCGTTCATTATTTTTTGAGCAAAAATATTATTGCTTAAAAATTGAAAAAATATAAAAGTAAAAATTGAAATTTTCATGTTCATTATTTGAGTATAAAGATAGCAAAATATGTACCGTTTTACAATATAATAGTAGCAAAGAAAAAGCTGCATCTATTAAAATGCAGCTTTGTAACAATATTTTAACTAAACTTAGTTTTTATTGCTTTTATTTTTTAGCTCTTGTAGTTTTCGTTGGCTCTCTTGCATGGCTTGCACTTTTGCTGCAATGCCACTAGTTTTTTGCGGTTTTTTCCTATTTTCATTTATTTCTGCCAAAATTTTATCATGGTTTATTACATATTTCTGAATAAATATTTGTAGCAATAAAGTAATAGTATTAGAAATAGTGTAGTACCAAGTAAGAGCCGATGGCAAATTATTAAATACTCCTAATAATAAAACAGGAAAAATATAAGGCATATATTTCATTACAGGGTTGCTATTATCTTGCATTGTACTCATGCTATATATAGATATTAGCATACTTGTAATAGTAGCAGTAAGTGTAAATAAACTTACATGGTCGCCATAAAATGGAATACTAAATGGTAATTGGTATATGGAATCATAAGCAGCTAAATCATTTGCCCAAAGAAAATTTTTGCCTCTTAAATCGATATTACTTTGAAAAAAATAATATAGCGACATAAATATTGGTATTTGCAATAATGCAGGCAAGCATCCTCCTAATGGGCTTACTCCTGCCGACTTCCAAAGTTTCATTTGATCCATACTAAAAGCTTGCTGATCCATAGTACCCGTTTTATCGGTATGTTTCAACTTAAGAGCATCTACCTCTGGTTTTAGCACTTTCATTTTTGCTCCGCTCAAATAACTTTTGTATAATATTGGAGATGTAATTAAACGTATAAGCAATGTTACCAATAAAATAACGATACCCATACTAGCAATATTATTACGCAAAAAATCGAAAACAGGCAATAAAAAATATCTATTAATATATTTTACAAAAGAGAAAACACCAGAACCATAAGGTACCATATTTTCCATTTTATTGTCGTATTTTTTTAGGATATTATAATCGCTTGGGCCATAATATAATTGCAAAGCCGTATTACCGTTAGATGCTACTGGCAATTTTACATTTGCTAATGCTCTAAAAATGTACTTACTACTGTCAGTTGGCACTTTCCATTCTACATTACCGCTTTCAAATTTATTTTTTGCAGCTAGTGCAGCTATAAAAAACTGCTGTTTTACGCCTACCCAATTTATAGCATTATTAAATGCCTTGGTATCGGGTTTTGCAGCATATTCAAAATCAAACTTATCGTTATTGTTATAACATATATGCGATTGTGTAAGTTCGTATTTGCTATCTTTTTCTATTTCTGCTGCCTCTGCTTGCCAAGTTAAATTTATTATATTATTTGTAAACAAGTTTGCTCCTTTCGTAATAATATTAAAATCCATCATATACTCTCCTGGCTTTAATGTGTATTGATGTATTATTTGTTTGTTGCCAGTGCTATCGCCAGTTTTAAAAGATAAGGTTTTACTATTATCTGCATTTGTAATTGTATTTTCTACTGCAAAATTTACATTTTCTGTTTGTATGGTTTTGTTTTCGCCAGTACTTACTGCATACGAAAATTTATTATAATTTCCTGTTTGAACAAGTACATTACTGCTGTCAAATTTTCGATACTTTTTAAGCTCTACTATTTGTGGCTGTGCACCTTTGGTGTTAAATGTAACTTTCATTACATCGTTTTCTAAAACCATCAAATGCGGTGTGGTTGTATCTTTTACAAATCCTTGAGTCTGATTTATTGCTTTTATAGAATCTACTTTTACAGAATCTATTCGAGCCAATGTTGTGTCTTTTTTAGGTTTAAGTGCTGCAATAGAATCGGCTATTAGTTTTTGCTGTGCCTCATACTCCATCTTGCTTTTATTGTTAATATATAACATTCCAATTAGCAAAGCTCCAATAAGAGCAAAACCAATCATTGTATTTTTATCCATTCCCATTTTGGTAATTTTAAATTAAAATAAATTTTATTCTTTAACGTAATTGGGACAGTAGCAAATCACAGTCCGAATTATATTATACGCCTTTATGGCATGAAGGGTGCAAATGTAAACTCTTTTTAAATACTAAAAAAAATGCCTTCGGTAAAGAAGGCATTTTTTACATACTTATTTTATATTATTTTTTTGCTGTTTTAGCTGCTGCGGTTTCTTCTTGCTTAAGCTGACGAGTCATTGTAACTGCTGCAATAGGAATACGAGGAGAGTTCATTATTTCCATATTTGGGGCAACAATGTTTTCAATACGTATATTTTCATTTAACTCTAAGCCAGAAATATCAACTTCGATATTTTCTTTTAAGTACTTAGGCAAAGTTTTTACTTTTACCGATTTTATTTTCAATACCAATTTACCACCTGCTTTTACACCTACCGATGTGCCAGTATATTTTAAAGGTAAAGTAGCTATTACTTTTTTATCATCTACCAATTCTAAAAAGTCAACATGTATTAAAACATCTGTTACTTTATTAAATTGTAAATCTTTCAAAATGCATTTGTAAGTTTTACCTTCCACATTAATATCGGCAAACATAAATTCCGATGTGTAAACGATGCTTTTGAATGCAGATAAAGGTGCCGAAAAATTTACTTCAGTTTTACCACCGTAAATTACAGCTGGCACAAGTTGCTGAGAGCGAAGCTGGCGGGTGGCTTTTTTTCCGCTTTCGGTCCTCAGTTGTCCTTCGATTGTAATTGTTTTCATTATTGTTTATTTTTTATGAGGTGCAAAAGTAAGGTTTTTTTTTGAAATTAGAGATATTAGTATTGAGTATTGAGTATCAAGCACAAGCATCAACTACCATTTTACTTCACTCCTTTTCTCATACTTCTAATAAATAAGCTATTGATACTCTTGTTTTCATAAGCATTTCTAAGTGCTACAGCAAAAAGCTCATCTACCGAAAGTACTTTTATTTTATCGCAAATATCTTTTACCGGTATTGTATCGCATACTACCAGCTCTTCTAGCACACTATTTTGTATATTTTCGTAGGCTTTACCGCTTAATACGGGGTGCGTACACAAAGCCCGTACACTTCTTGCACCTTTTTCTTTCATTAAGGCTGCACTTTTGCAAAGTGTACCACCAGTATCACAAATATCATCTATAAGTACTACATCTCTATCTTTTACATCACCTATTAAAACCATGCTTGCAATTTCGTTTGCACGCTTGCGGTGCTTATCGCAAATTACCATTTCTACCTCAAAAAAAGTAGCTACTTCTCTTATTCTATTAGCGCTACCAACATCGGGAGCCGCAAAGGTTAGGTTTTCTAAATTTAAGTTTTCTATGTATGGTATAAAAATTGCCGAAGAGTCTAAATGATCTACAGGTATATCGAAATAACCTTGTATTTGTGGTGCATGCAAATCCATAGTAACAACCCTATCGGCACCAGCAGCAGTAAGCATATTGGCTACTAATTTTGAGCCTATAGCTACTCTTGGCCTGTCTTTTCTATCTTGCCTTGCATAGCCATAATATGGTATTACAGCTATTACTTTGTAAGCCGATGCTCTTTTGGCAGCATCTATCATTAAAAGCAATTCCATCATATTATCGGTAGGCGAAAAGGTACTTTGTACCAAAAAAACCGACCTTCCTCTTATACTTTCCTGAAATTCTACTCCAATTTCTCCATCACTAAAGCGCTGTATATTAACATTGCCTAACGGCTCTCCAAATTTTGCCGCAATTTTTTTTGCTAGATATTGTGAACCTGTGCCTGAAAATATTTTTACGTTTGGTAGCATGTAATATTTTGTAAAGTGAAGAATATTGTGCAAAAATACATTTAGTTTGCATTAATAAAAAGCATAATCTTGGAAAATTATAATAAAACTAAAACTTCTATAAAAAATTGGGCTGAAGACGATAGACCAAGAGAAAAAATGGCCAAAAATGGTGCAGAAACATTGAGTAATTCGGAACTACTTGCTATAATTATAAATACTGGCAACAAAACAAAATCGGCTATTGAATTGGCTAAGGATATACTTAACTTAGGGCAAAATAATTTAGATGAATTAGGCAAATTATCATTGACAGATTTACAACAAATAAAAGGCATTGGGCTTGCAAAAGCTATTTCTATAGCTGCTGCATTAGAAATAGGTAGAAGACGCACGGCTGGCGATTTTTTGCAAAGAACAAAACTTACAACAAGTAAAGAAATAGCAAATTATTTACGTACAATTTTAAAAGATAATGCACACGAAGTATTTGCTGTACTTTTTTTAAACCAAGCCAATAAAGTAAAAAGTTTTAAAATAATTAGCAAAGGTGGCATTACAGGCACAGTAGCCGACCCACGTATAATTTTAAAACAAGCTTTAGATGAAGGTGCTACATCTTTGATATTAAGCCATAATCATCCATCGGGCAACTTACAACCAAGCGAAGCCGATATAAAGCTAACTGAAAAAATAAAAATAGCAGCTTCTTTTTTCGATATAAAAGTAATAGATCATATTATAGTGAGTGATGAGGGTTATTATAGTTTTGCAGATAAAGAGATGATGTAGTATATCGCAAACAATTGGTAAATTGCAACAAAAAACATACCTATATCTTTATATAATGTATAAACATAAATTATTTTTAATACTATTTTTTGTTGCTTTGCAAAATTTTGCCTTTTGCCAAAATGAAAATAACATTTGGTATTTTGGAAGTAATGCTGGGTTAAATTTTAATACAACAATACCAACAACTTTATTAAATGGTGCATTGCTACATACCGAAGGTGTAAGTTCGATATGTGATAGCAATGGCGATTTGCTTTTTTATACAAATGGAATAAAAGTATGGAATGCTAACCACTTACAAATGCCAAATGGCATAGGTTTAGGTGGCAATAATTCATCTTCACAAATAGTAATAGTACCAAAGCCAGGCGATTGTAATATTTATTATATTTTTACTACCCCATCGCAAACATTTGCTGGTGCTTGTTATTATACTACTGTAGATATGAGGCTCGATAATGGCTTTGGTGATATTGTTACTAAAAATACTTTTTTGTACGAAACTGTTTCGGAGAGAATAACTGCCACTTTGCAAAATAATAATACCGATTACTGGGTTGTACTACAGGAGTTAGGCAACAATAATTTTTTAACGTTTTCCGTTACAAATTTGGGTGTAAATTCTATTCCAATAATATCTTCATCTGGGTTAATAAATGCAACAGTAGATGATGCAGTTGGTAGTATGAAAATTTCTAAAAATGGCTCAAAGCTATGTACTGCAAATGAGTTAGGATTTGGCAAATGCCAATTATTCGATTTTAGTAATCTTACTGGTATTGTATCTAATGGTTTTATAATATCGGATACAGCTGCTTATGGTGTAGAGTTTTCTGATGATGATAGTAAATTGTATTTATGCAGATATGGAAAATTCAGGTTAACGCAATACGATTTAAGTTCTAATAATCCTACTACAATAAAAAATTCGGAACTTCTTTTAGCAAATAATTTTACTGAAAATGGC
This sequence comes from Ferruginibacter sp., assembly GCA_013141435.1. GTDB lineage: Bacteria > Bacteroidota > Bacteroidia > Chitinophagales > Chitinophagaceae > Ferruginibacter. Next base: position 47,432 of record JABFQZ010000028.1, on the reverse strand, counting down.
GGTTCATTACAAAAAGCACCCAATAATAAAATTTATGTAGCAAGAGCCAGTAAAACTTTTTTAGATGAAATTAATAATCCCAATGTTTTGGGAGTTAGTTGTGGATACATAAATAATTCAATAAATTTGAATGGAAAAATTTGTCAGGCTGGTTTACCAAATCATTTAAAACAATATACGGGCATTTTTTGTGGAAGTTTAAAAGCAACATTTTTTCGCACAACTGCTTGTGCTAATAATGATGCTACAATTACTGCTGTAGCTACTTTTGGTACTGCACCTTACAGCTTTTCAATAGATGGTTTAGCATTTCAAACAAGCAATATATTTTTAAATCAGAATAATGGAGTACACGAAATAACAGCTAAAGATGTTTTTGGTGTGTTAAGAAAAGTGCAAATTGATATACCTGTTACCAATGCACTATCATTATCAACTTTAAATATTATTGATCCAAATTGTGGCTTTGCTGATGGTACTGTTACTTTAAAAGCCACAAATGGAATACGTCCATTACAATATTCAAAAGATGGTATAAATTTTCAAGCAGATAGCACTTTTTTAAATGTGCCTGCATCTACTTTAAATTTTGTTGTGAAAGATATAAATGGTTGTACAGCTACAAAAAAAATAATACTTAAAAATAAAAATTTGCTTAAAGTTTTTGCTGGTAGAGATACAGGTATTTTTATAAACCAAACAATAAATTTATTTGCTAAGGATTTAACTACTAGCAATTTTATTACTTACAATTGGCAACCAAGTTATGGCTTAGATAATTCTAATTTACAAAACCCAATTGCAACAATAGACAAGGATATAGATTATGAAATAACTGCCACCAACGCAGCAGGCTGCACAGCTATAGACACTGTACATATTGATGTGTATAAAGAAATAGGCATTTTTGTACCAACTGCATTTACACCAAATAACGATAATAAAAACGATATTTTAAAAGCTATACCAAGAGGAATAAAACAACTAAATTATTTTGTAATTTATAACCGCTATGGGCAACAAATATTTTACACAAATAATTTTAGTGTGGGTTGGGATGGAAAAATACAAGGTGTAATTCAAAACACAAATTCCTATATATGGAAAGCCAAAGGAATTGATATAAATGGAAATATTGTTAACGGAAAAGGAATGTTTACATTATTACGTTAATTATTTTATAGCAATATTCTTTGTAAATTCTTCAATATGGTATTTATAAATTTTTGCTTTTTCTTTTACTACAAAAAAAGTTACAGCACTTATTGTACCCATTAAAAATAACGAAACAGTTAGTCCTTTTATATATTGAACATTGAGTTTTTTTTGAAAATAAAAAAATATAAGCAAAGCAGCAATTGCAATTATAAGGCTAATATAAAAAACAAAATTAGCGTTTAATAAAAAACTATTTACCCTTACAAGCTCCCTTATTTTTAAATACTCTGGGTGCAAATCGTAATCATACACACAAATTTTACGGAGCCTATCTGCATTTTTAAAATTACTAATGCCTAATACACAAAACAATACAGCAAAACTATAAAGTGGTATAGCTGCTCCTTTGTAAAAATGTTTTTTTACACCAAAATTAAATGCTAAAGCTAAAATAAATATTACAGCGGCAAGAAGCAATAAAAAAAGATGCTCATGTTTATAAGCCAAAAAGTAATTTTCTATATCAGATTTTGATAACATAATTTAAAAAGTTTATTGCTCAATAGCACTAATAATTTCATTACTTAATGGCGATACAGGCGCTTCAAAAAAATGAGTTAAATTGCCTTTTTCATCAATTAAATATTTACAAAAATTCCAAGTAGGCGTTTGATTATTCCAACCATTTTTCTCAATATTGGTTAACCAATCATACACTATATTTTGGTTTTTGCTTTTTACAACAATGCATTTTTTCATTATCGAAAAACTAACACTAAAATTTATTTTGCAAAAAGCAGCTATTTTTAAATCGTCATCTTTTTCTTGTTCTTTAAAATCATTTGCAGGAAAAGCTATTATTTCTAATTTTTCTTTATTGCTGTTGTATAATTTTTCTAAATCATTGTACTGTGCAGTATAACCACAGTTAGATGCTGTGTTTACAATCAATACTTTTTTGCCTTTTAGTTTTATAAAGTTATAATCATCTCCATTACCTAATACTGCTTTTAAGTTATAAAAGTTAGTAATAGCAATGGCTTTAGAAGATAATATTTTTTTATTTACACCAAATATTTTTCCAATTTTTATTAAAACTGGGTAAAATAATCTGAAAATATTTTGCTTTATAGTCATAATTTTTACTCCCTATTTGCTTATAAAAATAATGAAGAAACTATTATCCAATTATTTTTTTAAAAAAACTCAATCTTCCAGTAAATGGTGGATATTTCAAATATAAATCTAACCAAGTATAAGTTTTCATAATACTTTTTTTATGACTAAAAGTATCAAAACTATATTTTCCATGATAATTTCCTAAACCACTATTACCTCTACCTCCAAAAGGCAAATTGTGATTGGTAAGATGATAGCTAGCATTATTTACACATCCGCCGCCAAATGGCACTGCTGTAAGCCACTGTCTTTCTTTTTTTTTATTTTTTGTAAACACATACATTGCCAATGGATTTTTATTTTGCTTAAGTATTGCAATAGCTTGATCAAATGTTTTGAAGCTAATGATAGGCAGTATAGGTCCAAAAATTTCTGCTTGCATAATAGGTAAATTGCTATCAGTAATCTCAATTAAAGTTGGTTCAATATATAAATCTGTACTATCCGTTTTTCCTCCATGCAATATTTTACCATTGCTCAAATATTTTTCTAATCTAGCAAATTGCTTTTCGTTTATTATACGCCCATAAAATTTGCTTTGTTGGGCATCTTTTCCAAAAAATTCAATTAGAGCATTTTTTATTTCGGTTACTAATTTATCTTTTATGTTTTCGTGTACTAGCAAATAATCTGGTGCTACACACATTTGGCCAGCATTGCTAAATTTTGGCATGGCTATACGCTTAGCAGTTAGCTTCACATCTACATCATCTTCTACAATACAAGGACTTTTGCCACCAAGCTCCAATGTAACTGGCACTAAATTTTTTGCAGCTAACTCATAAATAATTTTACCAACTGCAGTACTTCCTGTATAAAAAACATGATCAAAAATAAAATTATTCATAAGCTCAGGTACAATTGTAGCACCATCACCTTTTACAAATAAAATGTACTCTTTATCAAAAACACTTTCTATAATTTTCTTTATTACTGCCTCGGTAGCTGGCGCAAGTTCTGATGGTTTCATAACTACACAATTGCCTGCAGCAATAGCACCAATTAGTGGTGTCATTAAAAGTTGAAATGGATAATTCCAAGGGCTAATAATTAAAACTACCCCAAGCGGTTCGCTTTGTATAAAACTTTTTGAAGGAAAATTTAGTAAGTTGGTACTTACAATTTTTGGCTTTACCCAAGTAGTCAATTTTTTTATAGCATTGTTTATTTCGGCCAAAAAAAATCCATTTTCGGTAACATAACATTCTTCTTTACTTTTCCTTAAATCTTTATGCAATGCTGTATATATCGCTTCTTCATTGGCTACCACTGCAGCTTTAAGTTTTTTTAATTGTGTTATTCTAAAATCCAAAGATTGTGTTGCACCAGTTTCAAAATAATTTTTCATAGCATTAAGTGCAACCATTGTATTCATTTAGTTTACTTTTGTTTTTAATAAAGTTACAAAACAATTATGACCGACGAACAATACATGCGCCTTGCAATTATAGAAGCCGAAAAAGCTTATGAAAAAGATGAAGTGCCAGTAGGTGCTATTTTAGTAATTGGCGAAAAAATTATTGCTCGTTCGCACAATCAAGTAGAATTGTTAAATGATAGTACTGCCCATGCCGAAATACTATCCCTTACCACTGCATACAATGCACTTGGTAGTAAATATGTACCCAATGCTACTTTGTATATAACATTGGAGCCTTGCTTAATGTGCTGCGGAGCTTTGCATTGGAGTAAAATTGGGCGTATTGTTTATGGTGCAACTGATACAAAAAATGGATACAAAAAATATACTGGAGATTCAAATCCTTTTCACCCAAAAACAATTGTAGAAAGTGGTGTTTTGGAAAATGAATGTGCCCAATTGTTGAAAAACTTCTTTAAAACAAAGCGATAAATTATTTATTCGTCATTCTTATCACTGGCACTATCATTTCTTCTAAACTTACTCCACCATGCTGAAAAGTGTTTTTGTAATAATTTACAAAGTGGTTGTAATTATTAGGATAACAAAGAAAAATATCTCCTTTTGCAAATACAAAAGTAGAATTTACATTTGGCACAGGTAAGCCAGCTTCTTTTGGGTCTCTAAAAGCCAACACATCTTTGGCTTCGTAATTCAAATTACGCCCATGTTTATACCTAAGATTAGCTGTGGTTTGTTTATCACCTATAACTTTTGCAGGTGTTTTTACCCTAGTACTTCCATGGTCAGTAGCCACTATAATTGTAAGTTTTTTATCAGCTATTTTTTTTAATGCCAAATGTAAAGGACTATGCTCAAACCAGCTTTGGGTAATGCTTCTGTAGCTTATTTCATCGCCTGCTAGTTCTTTAAGTACCTCCATTTCGGTACGTGCATGGCTTAGCATATCTACAAAATTATATACAATTACATTAATATCGTTTTGCAACATATTGTGCATATTATCTACTAGTTTTTGCCCATCATGGTTGTTGGTTATTTTGGTGTAAGACACTTTTAAATCTTTTTTGCCAAGCCTATTTAATTGAGCATTTAAAAACAATTCTTCATGCAAATTTTTCCCACCTTCTTCATCGTCGTTTTTCCATTGCTCAGGAAATTGTTTTTCAATATCTATTGGCAACATACCAGCAAAAATAGCATTACGAGCATATTGTGTAGCAGTAGGCAATATAGCATAAAAAGTTTCTTCCTCTTGTATTCTAAAACTTTCAGCAAAAATCGGTTGTATAGTTTTCCATTGGTCAAAACGTAAATTATCTATCAACACAAAAAATAGTGGCGTTCCTTTTTCTATATGTGGTAAAACTTTATATTTTAACAATGTGTGGCTCATAATAGGAGTTTCTATTGCCTTCGGGCTTACCCAGCTACTATAATTTTTACTAACAAATTTAAAAAACTCAGTATTTGCTTCTTGTTTTTGGGTATTAAAAACTTCCTGCATTTCGGGGCTGTCGCTTTTCTTCATTTCTAGCTCCCAATACACCAATTTTTTATACAAGTTCATCCACTCCATATAATTGGGGTTATCATTTAAAGCCATAAACAAACTCCTAAACTCTTGCTGATATGCAGAGGTTGTTTTTTCTGCCACTAGCCTTTTGTTATCTATCAATTTTTTTAAAGAAAGCCATACCTGATTTGGGTTTACAGGCTTTATTAAGTAATCCGCTATTTGGCTACCTATAGCTTCGTCCATTATGTTTTCGGCTTCATTTTTAGTAATGAGTACAACAGGTATAGTAGTATTAATTTCTTTTATTTGTTGTAGTGTTTGCAAGCCAGTAATACCAGGCATACTTTCGTCCATTAATACCACATCTACAATATTTTCTTTTACATATTCTACAGCATCAAAACCATTAGTTTTGGTTGTTATTTCATAACCTTTATTTTCCAAAAACATTATTTGCGAATTAAGGCTATCTATTTCATCATCTACCCAAAGTATTTTTGGTACATTCATAATTTTTATTTTTTATTTTGGGGCTACCAACATTATTAAAATTTTCAACATTAATTCGGGCTGTACACTATACCTCCGCTACGCTTCAGTGCCGTTCCCATCCCGCAGCCCATCTACATTTTATCTTTCATCATCTTTTATCAAAGCGTATATTTCTACAGTTTACTTCACAAATATAATTTTTATAAAAGATGAAACCATACTTTGCAATACTTTGTTTTTCTTTTAACATTAAAAATTTAAGGTAAAGTAAAACCAAAAAATCAAATTCATAACTTTGTAGCATAGCCATAATAAATACAACCCATGCCAGTCCATAAAATTATAAACGATCCTGTTTACGGTTTCATAACAATAGATGATGAATTAATTTTTAAAATTATTGCTCACCCTTATTACCAACGATTACGTAGAATACAACAAATGGCAATGGCACATTTGGTTTACCCAGGCGCTGTACATACAAGGCTACACCATTCGCTAGGTGCATATCACCTTATGTGTATTGCATTACAAGAGCTTACACGTAAAGGCGTAGAAATTACACAACAAGAACAACAAGCAGCAAAAATTGCCATTTTGTTGCATGATGTAGGCCATGGACCATACTCACATGCGCTAGAGCAAGTGCTAGCCGAAGGTGTACATCATGAAAAAATATCACTCCTCATTATTGAAGAGTTAAATAAAATTTATGATGGAAAATTACAAATGGCATTAGAAATTTTTAATGATACTTACCATAAAAAATTTTTACACCAATTAGTAAGTGGCCAGTTAGATGTAGATAGAATGGATTACCTAACTAGAGATAGTTTTTTTAGTGGAGTAATAGAAGGTTATGTAGCGTACGATAGAATTTTGAAAATGATTACAGTTTATAATGGAGAGTTGATGATAGAAGAAAAAGGAATTTACTCAATCGAAAAATTTTTAATAGCACGGAGGCTTATGTACAGGCAAGTATATTTGCACAAAACAGTAGTAAGTGCCGAGCAAATGCTACAACGAATTATCAAAAGAGCAAAACACATAAATGCATTATGCCAAGAGCCCTTAAATAGTTTTATAAATACACCATTACAAAATGTAACATTAGAGCAGTTTTGTTGTTTAGATGATGCCGATGTAATGATGGCCATAAAAACATGGTGTACACATACCGATAAAATATTAGCCTTACTTTGCAATGGTATATTAAACAGAAAATTACTAAAAGTAAAATACTTTTCAGAATTTATAAATGAATCATTTTTAAACCAAAAACAAGTAGAAGCATCTGAAAAATTAAATATTAGTATAGAAGAAGCTACATGGTTGGTTTTTGCAGGAGAAGCAACAAGTAGTACATACGATTTTGATAATACACCTATAAATATTTTGTACAAAGATGGTAGTATAAAAAATGTTTCGGAGGTAGATGATGCACTAATTAATGAAAGCCTGCGAGGCAATATAAAAAAATATTATATTTGTTACCCGAGCCTTTAAACCAATAAATAAACTTATGCAATTTAGCGCAACACAAATAGCACAAATAGTAAGCGGTACAATTGATGGAAACCCAGAAAAAACCGTTTCTTCATTTGGGAAAATAGAAGAAGCAAAGGCTGGGCAGTTAGCTTTTTTGGCAAATCCAAAATACGAAGACTACTTATATAGCACAAATGCAGATATAATTATAATAAATGAATCGCAAATACTTAAAGAGCCAATAAATGCTACTTTAATTAAAGTACCCGATGCTTACAGTGCTTTTGCATTACTTCTTAGGCAATACGAAAGACTACAAGCGCAGCAAATGGTGGGCATACAAGAGCCAGTGTATATACATGCTACTGCAAAAAAAGGCAACGATATTTTTATTGGAGCATTTGCCTATATTGGCGAAAATGTAACTATAGGAGATGGCACCAAAATTTATCCTAATACTTATATAGGAAATAATGTAACAATTGGCGAAAAAACCATTATTCACCCTGGAGTAAAAATATACCATGATTGTATTATTGGCAACAGAGTTGTAATACATGCAGGCACTGTAATTGGTGGCGATGGCTTTGGTTTTGCACCACAAGCCGATGGCAGTTTTAAAAAAGTGCCACAGATGGGCAATGTAATAGTAGAAGATTATGTAGAAGTTGGCAGCAACTCTACAATTGACAGAGCTACAATAGGAAGTACTATAATTAAAGCAGGTGCCAAAATAGATAATTTGGTACAAATTGCTCATAATGTAGAAGTAGGAAATAACACAGTAATAGCTGCACTTAGCGGTATTAGCGGTAGTACAAAAATAGGCAACAACGTTATGATAGGTGGACAAGCTGGGCTTGCAGGGCATATAACTATTGGCGATGGTGCTAAAATAAATGCTCAAAGTGGTGTGGGCAAATCACTAAAACCTGGCCAATCTGTAAGCGGATCTCCTTCTTACGATTACAACAAAGCTATACGTAGCCAAGCTATTGCTCGTAATTTGCCAGAAATTGAAAAAAGATTAAGAGAACTTGAAGAAATGAAAAAAAAAACTAAAGAATAAGTATATTAATCTTTAAGTTAAAAAATCCTTTTTTAAGAGTTTAGTTTTACTTCATAATTTAAAATATCTTTGCCGCAAACTTAATTAAAGGCATGGATATAAATTTTAATGAAAATAAGCAACATACACTAGCTTCTAGCACTTCAATATCGGGTACAGGCTTACATACTGGCGTATTAGCTACTATGACTTTAAACCCTGCTGGCTCTAATTTTGGCTTTCAGTTTCTACGAACCGATTTACCAAATACCTCTCCAATAAAAGCTGATTGCGATTTAGTTACTGACACAAGCCGTGGAACGACAATAGAAAAAGGGGAAGTTAAAATATCTACCATAGAGCATGTTTTGGCAGCACTAGTAGGCATGGGTGTAGATAATTGTTTGATAGAAGTTTCTGGGCCTGAAATTCCAATCATAGATGGAAGCAGTAAGCCATTTACAGAAATAATAGCCCAAGCTGGTGTAGTGGAACAAGATGCAACTAAAATTTGGTATAGCTTAGATGAGCCATTATCTTTTTTTGACGAAGCCAAAAATGCCGAATTTACAGCAGTACCAGCAAACGAATATAGGATTACAACACTCATAGATTTTAACTCTCCAGTATTAGGCACACAACATGCCGACTTGAAACATATACGAGAATTTAATAAAGAAATAGCACCTTGTCGCACTTTTTGTTTTTTGCATGAATTAGAAGCCTTACTAGATAATAACCTAATTAAAGGTGGCGATATAAATAATGCCATAGTAGTTGTAGATAAAGAAGTGTCCCCTACCGAAATGCAACGACTTGCAAAAGCATTTGATAGAGACGATATAGGAGTACAAAAAGAAGGTTACTTAAATAATTTAGAATTACGTTTTAACAATGAACCAGCAAGACACAAATTATTAGATGTAATAGGAGATTTAGCACTGAGCGGTTACCCCATGAAAGCTCACATAATGGCCAACCGACCAGGGCATAGCAGTAATGTGGCTCTTGCCAAAATGCTAAAACAGCATTTTAAAAAAGCAAGTAAAAATGTAAATGTACCACAATACGATGCTACTATAGCGCCAATTTATGCACTCGACGATATCGAAAAAATACTTCCACATCGTTACCCATTTTTATTTGTAGATAAAATCATAAGCCTAACCGATAAAGAAGTTGTAGGAATTAAAAACGTTACTTTCAATGAATCGTTTTTTCAAGGTCATTTTCCTGGAAACCCAATTATGCCTGGAGTATTACAAATAGAAGCATTAGCACAAACTGGAGGTTTACTTTGCATAAAATTAATGCCCGATGGACTATACGATACCTATTTTTTAAAAATAGACAATTGTAAATTTAAAGTAAAAGTAGTACCAGGCGATACCATGATACTTAAAATGGAATTAATAGAACCTATAAGAAGAGGAATTTGTGTAATGAAAGGCAGCGTTTATGTAGGAAATAAACTCTGTACCGAAGGAGAGTTTACAGCACAAATGGTAAAAAGAAGTTAAAGCAAACCACTAATTAGCCAATTCGCAAATATGCTAATTTGTGTACAATTAATTTCAAAAAACTCTAAATTTAGTAAATTTACAAATTAGCAAATTATAATGATACACCCACATACATACATACACCCAAATGCAAAGTTAGCTACCAATGTAAAAATAGATCCATTTAGTGTTATACATCCCAATGTAGAAATCGGTGAAGGCACTTGGATAGGTAGCAATGTAACCATTATGGATGGTGCAAGAATAGGCAGCAATTGCCGCATTTTTCCTGGAGCAGTAATATCAGCCATACCCCAAGATCTTAAATATGCTGGCGAAGATACAACCGTAGAAATAGGAAATAACACAACAATAAGAGAATTTGTAACCATAAACAGAGGTAGCAAAGCTACTTGGACAACCAAAGTAGGCAACAACTGTTTAATAATGGCATATTGCCACATAGCACACGATTGTATTGTAGGCGACAATTGCATTATGAGCAACAATACACAACTTGCTGGGCATGTAGAGCTTGGCGAACATTCAATATTAGGTGGCATGTGTGCCGTACATCAATTCGTAAAAATAGGCCAACATGTTATCATAAGCGGAGGCTCACTTATACGTAAAGATGTACCACCATTTATAAAAGCAGGCCATGAGCCAATAAGCTATGCTGGTGTAAACTCTGTAGGTTTAAAACGAAGAGGATTTTCGTTAGAAAGCATTAACGAAATTTTAAATATTTATAGAATAATTTACAATAAAGGATTAAACACTACACAAGCACTAAATTTTATTGAAGAAGAAGTACAAGCTACAAACGAAAGAGACGAAATAGTTACTTTTATTAGAGATAGCGGTAGAGGCATAATTAAACGCCATGTAAAAGGAAGCGGTTCCGACGATTAATTTTTTTTGGACACAAGCACATTGTTTTTCAATGTAACATCTGTCCCGCTTTTCGTTACAAGTCCTCATTTCGTTTGCTACTACGTAGCTACACTCATTGCGGGCTTTTCACTACAATCGGGTGTATGTTTTCAACTTTTACAGCTATTAGCTTCATTTTTTATAAAATGTATTTACAATAACATTGAATATTACATTACAAAATACAGGTAAACGTTTCAATAGAGATTGGATATTTAGGCACTTAGATTTTAACTTTGTGCAAGGCAATTTTTATGCCATTACAGGCTCAAATGGCTCAGGCAAATCTACACTTTTGCAAATAATAGCTGGTGCCACAATGCACAACGAAGGCATTGTATCTTATAACCAAGTGCCAGTTGAAAATGCATACCAAAACATATCTATAGCCGCACCATATTTAGATTTGATAGAAGAAATGACTGCAACCGAATTTCTTAATTTTCACCATTCATTTAAACCACTTACCAAAACAGCACTACAAATATTAAATATAGTAGGCATAGAAAAAGCTGCCAACAAACAAATACGATATTTTAGCAGTGGTATGAAACAGCGTTTAAAACTAGGACAAGCATTTTTTAGCAACACTTCTGTTTTATTATTAGATGAACCCACTACAAATTTAGATGCCGAAGGTATAGCACTATACAATAATCTTTGGAAACACAATACCAGCAACCGTTTGGTTATAGTTAGTAGCAACGATAACGCTGAATATAGTGCATGCAGCGAAATCATTACTATGGGAAATTATAAATAAATATATTCCACATTCTTTTATAGAACTTAAAATATTGCACAGTTTTTCGTATAAATCCATCTTTTTATCAATTATATATAGCTTTAGCCTAAATTTAACAAATCAATTAAAATGTTTTTTAAAAATTTGGCAAATAATAATATGAAAAAAATAATACCTTTTGTAATACTTCTACTTTTTTTTGCTGCTTGCAAAAAGCCAAAAGTAAAAGATATTCAAACAAACAATAGTGTAGATTCGCTTACATATCAACCAAAAGTACCAGGTTCAAGATGGACATATACAAGAACTATATTGCTAAATAATACAAATTACAATTATGAAAGATTAGCTACCGATACAGTGCACTTAGGTAATACCTACAACGTTTTTTACAGCGATGTAGATGGAGCACAATATTTAAGACAAGATGGCGATAAATATTACAATGTACTAACAGCATCTACAAACAAGCCTCCATTATTAGTGTTAGATGCATCTAAAAACATAAACGAAAGTTGGGTTGGTGGAGTAAATGGATCCGATACTTACACATATACTATTAAAGAAAAAATACCAATTTTTGTATTAGATGGCTTTACTTTTAAAAACGTAATAAAAGTTTATCAAACAAGAACAACCACATCTGGAAGTACTACCCTTGCTGGCGATACTTACTATGCACAAGGTGTAGGAATGATTAAAACTGAAGGCACAGTTTCTGGCATTCCTGTAACAATTAAATTAATTTATTTAGATTTGAAATAAAAAGAAAATTATTGCAATGAACAATACTTTTTTATCATCGACCATTGCGCAACTAAATTATTACAAAAACTTAGGCGAAAAAACTTTTGATCAATTAACAGATGAGCAACTTTTTTGGCAATACAATACGGAGAGCAATAGTATAGCTATCATTGTAAAACACATGATTGGAAACATGCTAAGCCGCTGGACAAATTTTTTAACCACCGATGGCGAAAAAGAATGGCGAAATAGAGAATCCGAATTTGAAAATGATATAGCAACTAGAAACGAATTATTGGCACTCTGGGAAAAAGGTTGGCAATGTTTATTTGATGCTTTAAACTCATTAGATGCTGATGATTTAGAAAAAATAATTTACATTCGTAACCAAGGTCACACCATTGTGGAAGCCATCAATAGGCAACTTGCACACTATCCATACCATATAGGGCAAATTGTATTTATTGGTAAAATGGTTTGTAATACTCAATGGACATCACTTTCAATACCAAAAGGGAATTCACAAAAATATAACGAAAGTAAATTTGCAAAACCAAAGCATAAAGAACATTTTACGGAGGAGTACATCGAAAAAAAATAGCAATTGTAGCTAGTTGTAATCTAATTCAAATTTTTTTAAATCTGGTTTAAATTTTCTTTCTCTTTTTAATTCATAGTCATATATCTCTTTACCTAAATTTTTCATAAATGGAAAACCTATGGTTTCATACTCGTATTTATCATCATTAAAAATACCATCGTTGTTTAAATATATGGTAGCACTTAATGCAAACTCAATATTGTTTCCAAAATCTACAAAATAAGCAATGTCAGTTATAAATCCGTAAGCAATTCCTATTTTGTTAAATATTCTAATAGTATTTGGTATCACAATGTTTTTATCAGCTCCATACATTAAAAATTTGCAATAAGCATCATAATTTTGAGAACTGTCGATATCGTTTAGTTGACACTCTTTTGGAAACATGGACATGTGCTTTAGTAAAAAAGTGTAATCATCTTTAGATAAATTAAACTTTTCTTTTTTAGAAAACTTTTCAGGAAAAAGTACACTTAAAAGTATATTAGTAAGATCATCTAAATACAATCTATTTTTTGTAGAAAAATTAAATGCAGTATTTATTAAAGAATCGTTTTTATAAAAGCCATTGCCAATAGTATCGTTTCGTTTCAAATATTTCAGCTTGCTTATTTGTGCTAATTGATCATAAATTAAGTTACCATTAATATCTTCAAAACGAATAGGGTTAGTATGTCTATTATCTTCATCTGATAGAGATACTCCAAGCCTATGCAATATTTGAGCATTGGTATAACCCATTTTGTGCAATTTTTTATTTAAATACTCTTGCCCCAAAAATTCGTACAAACGATTGTTAGCCTCATTATCACTTACCACAAAAACTTTTTTTATGAATTGTGCAATGTTTGGTTTACCAGTTGTGCATAAAATGTCTTTCTGTACAGCACCCTCATTTTTCCATATATCACCCGTAAGCATGTTGGAATATTTATTTAATCCTTTTTTATTTAGCTTATTTAGCTTTTGCAATGACAAAAAAGCAATTGGCATTTTTGCTGTACTTGCTGGGTAGAAATAAATATTGTGATTAACATTATACGCATGTGTTTTAAAAATTGGTACATTATTTTTATCTCTATTAATTTCTGTATAAATAATTTGTATGCGATGCGCATCTTTATTATTCATTATGGTTTTAAAAATAGATTTTGATAATATTTCTTTTTCTAAAAAATCATTTTCACTTTTGATATTAATATTTTGTTGTGCCATAATATTATTATTCAAAAAAAGTAAAAAAATGAAATAAACCTGTTTCATATAATTATTTATACCCAAATATAATTTATAAATATTTTAGTAGGAATAGATAATTTGAAATTTTGTTTTATATTTTTACAAAATAATGAAAGATATATTCGCCCATAATACCTCTACATTTGAAGAAACAGAAACAGATGTACTTACAGAAGAATCTATAACATACAACTTAATAGTGTGGAATGATGAAGTAAATACATTTGACTGGGTAATAGAAACACTAATGGATATATGTGGACATCATAAAGAACAAGCAGAACAGTGTGCCATGCTTATACACTCTAAGGGTAAATATGCAGTTAAAAATGGCAGCCTGGAAATGCTAAAGCCACAAAAAGATGCAATTATAGAAAGGCAAATTAATGCTACAATAGAATAATTATTTTTTTGTTTAAAATTTTCTTATCTTTTCGTCATACTAAAAAATATTTTTATTATGGCATCTTACATTCTTTCTATAGACCAAGGTACAACAAGTAGTCGCAGCATATTATTCGATAAAAATGGCAGTGTAGTAGCTACTGCACAAAAAGAATTTACACAAATTTTTCCAAAACCAGGTTGGGTAGAGCATGATCCTACAGAAATATGGGAAACACAATTAGCTACAATAAAAGAAGTAATAGATACTGCAAAAATTATAGTGGCAGATATTGCAGCAATAGGCATTACAAACCAACGAGAAACTACCGTAGTATGGGATAGAAACACAAGCAAACCAATATACAATGCCATAGTGTGGCAAGATAGAAGAACAGCAAACTTTTGCGATGAGCTAAAAGAAAAAGGTTTAGCAAAAACTATACAACAAAAAACAGGCTTGGTAATAGATGCTTATTTTAGTGGTACAAAAGTAAATTGGATATTAGATAATGTAGCAGGTGCAAGAGATAAAGCAAACAAAGGCGAACTGTGTTTTGGAACAATAGATACTTGGCTACTTTGGAAACTTACCAATGGCCAAATACATGCTACTGATGTAAGCAATGCTAGCCGTACCATGCTATGCAATATTGAAACCTGCCAATGGGATGGAGAATTAGAAAAAATATTAAACGTACCTGGCAATATGTTGCCTCAAATACGCAGTAGCAGCGAAGTGTATGGCTATACTACATTATTAGATGGCACAACATCTATACCAATTGCCGGTATAGCTGGCGACCAACAGGCTGCACTTTTTGGCCAGCTTTGTACACAACCTGGCATGGTAAAAAATACCTATGGTACTGGTTGTTTTATGCTTATGAACACTGGCGAAAAAATGATTACTTCAAACAATAATTTATTAACCACCGTAGCCTGGAAAATAAATGGTGTTACCCATTATGCATTGGAAGGCAGTGTATTTATTGCTGGTGCAGTAGTACAATGGTTGAGAGACGGATTGGGTATAATTAAAACATCGGCAGATGTGGAAGCATTGGCTACACAAGTAGAAACAACTGATGGAGTTTATGTAGTACCAGCATTTGCTGGGCTTGGTGCACCATATTGGAACCAACATGCAAGAGGCACTATTACAGGTTTAACAAGAGGCAGCACATCTGCACACATAGCAAGAGCCGCTTTGGAAAGCATAGCTTATCAAACTATGGATGTACTTAAAGCTATGGAAGCCGATAGTGGTATTAGTATAAAAGAGTTAAGGGTAGATGGTGGTGCTACTAAAAACAATTTACTTATGCAGTTTCAAAGCGATGTGCTTAATACAAAAGTTGTACGCCCAATTGTAACCGAAACTACTGCTCTTGGTGCTGCATACCTTGCTGGGCTTGCTGTTGGCTTTTGGAAAAGTATAGATGAATTGCAACAACAATGGCAAGTTGAAAAATTATTTTCGCCAGAAATAACAATAGAAAAAAGGAATGAATTAACCAAAGGTTGGCAAACAGCCATTAATGCAACTTTATCTATAGCATAAAATAAATGAAAAGAAACGAACAACTTGCAAAATTAGAACAAGCGTATGATATAATAGTTATAGGAGGTGGTGCTACTGGGTTAGGCTGTGCAGTAGATGCTGCAAGTCGTGGGTACAAAACATTATTGTTAGAAAAATATGATTTTGCAAAAGGCACATCGAGCCGTGCTACAAAATTGGTACATGGTGGTGTACGCTATTTAGCACAAGGAAACATACGATTGGTAAGAGAAGCATTATTGGAAAGAGGAAGGCTTTTACAAAATGCTGCTCATGTTTGTAATACTTTAAAATTTGTTGTACCATCATACAAATGGTGGCAAAAGTGGTATTATGGATTTGGACTTTGGGTGTACGAATTTTTATCAGCAAAATTAAGTTTAGGCAAAACATCTTTATTATCAAAAACAAAAGCATTACAACTTTTACCATCATTATCTACCAATAAACTTAGCGGTGCAGTATTATACTACGATGGGCAATTCGACGATAGTAGATTAGCTATAAACCTTGCCCAAACAGCTATTGAGCAAGGCGCTACAGTAATAAATTATTGTGGAGTAACTGGCTTTATAAAAAAAGAAAATAAAGCAGTAGGCGTAAAAATACTTGATGAAATAAGTGGAAAAATATTTGAAATAAAAGCAAAAGTAATTATAAATGCCACAGGAGTATTTGCCGACACATTATTACAACTAGCCGAAGGGCATGCCGAAAAAACAATAGCACCATCACAAGGAATACACTTGGTGGTGGATAAACATTTTTTTGAAGGCGATACAGGAATGATGATTCCTAAAACGGACGACGGTAGAGTTTTATTTGCAATACCTTGGCACAATAAATTATTATTGGGTACTACCGATACTCCAATAGAAAATATATCTGTAGAACCTACTCCACTAAAAGAAGAAGTAGATTTTATTATTGATCATTTTAATAGATATACTTCGTCGGATATTAGTTATAAAGATGTAAAGAGTGTGTACGTTGGGCTAAGGCCATTGGCAAAGGTAGATGGAGTAAAAAAAACATCGGTAATGCCAAGAGATCATATTATAAAAGTATTACCATCTGGCATGCTGCATGTTACTGGTGGCAAATGGACAACATACCGGAGTATGGCAGAACATGCTATAGATAAGGCTTTGCAGGTGGGTAATTTAAAAAACACTGCATGCAAAACTAGAAATTTAAAGATACATGGTTGTACAAATGATAGCAGTGTGACAAATTTATCTGTATTTGGTACCGATGCAATAGCTATCAATGAAATGATAAAAAAAGATATTTCATTAGCAGAAAAAATTCACCCTAATTTTGATTATACCAAAGCAGAAGTACAATGGGTAATAGAAAATGAAATGGCTATAACTGTGGAAGATGTTTTGGCAAGAAGAATACGACTTTTATTTTTAGATGCAAAAGCTGCTATGGAAACTGCACCATTAATTGCCAAAATGCTAGCCACATACCTACAAAAAAATGAAGAGTGGCAGCAAAATCAAATCGATACTTTTAATAACCTAGCTTCAAATTATTTACTCAGTATGGTTCAAGGTTAAAATTTCAAGGTTAAAGGTGATTTAAAAAAAATCTAATAAAAATAACGATACAATTAACGATTAAAAAATAACAATTAAAACAAACAATTATGAATCCTTTTTTAGCGGAATTACTAGGAACAATGTTTTTAATTATTTTAGGAAATGGTGTTGTAGCCAATGTAGTATTGGCAAAAACAAAAGGCAATAATAGTGGGTGGATAGTGATAACTTTTGGTTGGGCAATAGCTGTATTTGTTGGTGTATTTATAGCATCGCATGGTAGTGGCGCTCACTTAAACCCTGCTGTTACATTAGCATTGGCCGCATTTAATGGTTTTGCATGGGCAGAAGTGCCAGTGTATATTGCAGGCCAGTTTGCAGGAGCAATGTTAGGCTCTACCGTAGTTTATTTTATGCACAAAAACCATTACGACGAAACAGAAGATGCAGGCTTAATTGAAGCAACATTTTGTACATCACCTGCAATAAAAAATACATTTTTTAATTTTATTTCGGAAGCTATTGGTGCTTTTGTTTTGATAATGGGGGTATTATTTATGAGCAAGCCTACAAATTCTTTAGGCACTTTAGATGCATTACCTGTAGCCTTATTAGTGCTAGGCATTGGCTTATCGTTAGGTGGCACTACGGGTTATGCCATAAACCCTGCAAGAGACTTAGGGCCAAGAATAATGCATGCGATTTTACCAATTAAAAATAAAGGAAAAAACAATTGGAGCTATAGTTGGATACCTGTAGTAGCACCAATTGTAGGTGGGTTGCTGGCAGCGCTAGTTTTTAAAACACTTGGGTAATACTTTGCTAAAATAATTCATTCATGCAAGTTATAATAACTTGCATGAATGAATTATTTTCTACTTTATTAAAGCATATTTAAATTCTGGTTTACCTCTCACTCCTCCATCTGTACCAACACCCATTGCCAAGCATTTTAATTTATAATAATTGCCAGTAGCATCTTTTATAACATAAAATCTGTCTAATTTTGCGCCCGTAGCAGGTTGCGTACTTCGCCAGTTATTTGCAATTGTCCATCTACCTGGTAAGGTAGTGTTTGCAGCCACACTATCTATATTAAATGCAGCAAAAGCAGTGATAGCAGTTGCAGCATCAGCATATACTTTTTCTTTTACTTGCACATTTGCCAAATGGTTTACTGTTATTATATCAGAAAAATTATATGGTACAAAACCTGCACCAAAATTTGCTTGATACATAGAGTAAGACCATACAATATCCCATTTCAATTTTTCTGGTTCTACATTTACTACGCCATTATCTAACGATACAAATTGAAAATTGTATAAATCATTTTTTGTAATATCTAAAGTTTTAAAGACTGTTTCTTGTATACCTGCATATTGAATTGTATATCCATTTCCATTTCTAAATATTCGCAACTTTACCCAAGGTCGTGCTGCAATACCACCACCTGTACCTCTGTTTAAAATTATTACTGGATTTAATGAAGCTGTTGCAGAGACAGCAGGAATAAGAGTTTGAGAAATATCGCCACTCAAATTATCAAAAAAAGAATAGTCGGAAACTGAAGGGGAAAATTGGCTTGTACTTAGTGAAAGCCCAATAGTATCAATAGCTGTTATTAAATTCAAATCAAATTTATTGGTAACTTTTGCGCCAGCAACTGTAGTAATATTTAATATTACTCTAAAGTCTGGGCCAGCATAAAAACCTAAGTCCCAGCCAGCACGCAACGACGTAGTCATTTTATCATTACTAAAATCTAAGTAAACAGAATTTGCTGGGGCACTTGTTGGCTCATTTCCAACAATGCCATTAAATTGTATTCTTTCGCTCCCAGTAGATATTGCAATTATTGGGTCAGTATCTTTTTTGCAAGATAAAAACACAGAAATAAAGATAGATGTAGTAATAATGTTTTTATAAAAATTCATGATTCTATTTTTTTAAAAATTGAAAAGTAATACCAATAAAATAAGACCGCCCATAGTTTACAGATAAAGCACCTGAGTTATTGTGAGACACATTAGAAGTAATATCGGTATTGCTATTTACTGTTGTTATATCAAATATATTTTTTACCCCAGCATTTATTGCAAAATTTTTATTGGCAGTGGTAGTAATGGTAAAATCTGCCAGATTGTAAGAATTTGTTTTGGTAAGATAATACCCAATTGGTGTTACGTTTCTTTCGTAACTCAACGCTGGCTTAACTCCTACAAATTTATAAAATAGCCCTAAAGATGTTTTTAATTTATTTAGTTTATAAACTATGTTTGAATTTATTTCGGGAGTAAAATAAAATTTACTGTTGTCGTTTTTGTAATTCGAAGCATCGTATTGTTGGTAATATCCAATATAGGCAAAGCCAATACTTGCTTCTATATTTTTGAAATAAATTTTAGTATCAATAGAAAATCCTTTAGTTTTTGATTGTGAAATATTATAATAACTATATTGCATAGAATCTAATTTATTTGGTACTAGCTGAATTTGTTCTTTAAAATAATTATAAAATCCATTTAATGTAGATGTAATTTTCAGTGCTTTCAAGTGATGTACTGACCAAACCAATGAGCCATTAAAACTGTTAGAACTTTCTGCTTTTAAATTTGGATTACCAACTATATTGTGATTAATATCTACGAAATTAAAAAATAACTCACGCAATACTGGTGCTCTAAAACCATAACCATAAGATATACGTAAATCTAATTTATTGCTCAGCACAAATTTTGTATTAATAGATGGTATTATTGGTGGTGCTTTATAAAGAGAATTTTTTACTATGCGCAAACCAGGGCGAATGTTAATTTTATTGTTAGGCTTATATTCTGCCGATGCAAAAAATGCGTAGTCATTTATAAAAGGATTGCCTACAATTCTATCTCCGCTTGCTTTTTCATGATTAATATCTATACCAGATTGTAAAGCTAATTTTGAAGAAATTGCATATTGGAAGGTATTTTTAAACGAAAAGCTATTTAGTTTTGATGTATCTTGCTGCCCTTCGAGTGTACCCAAAGTATCGCTATTATTAACAAAGTTATGATGCTTAGTTTCTATAACTTTTTTAAAATTTGTAAAGGAAGCTGTGGTAACTAATGATAGCTTTTCATTAAAATGTAGGTTACTTTGAAGTTGTTGCATTAATCTGTTTGTATAAAAATATTGATCAAAAGCAGTAGCAAGATCATAGTTAATTACGTTTCTATCTTTTATTTTTTCGGCCATTCCATCTAGCCTATAATAAATATCTAATTTATTTTTTTTGAAACCAATTTTTACATTATTAAAATATTGCTCTTTTGGCAACCATAATTTGTTTCTACCATATTGGTCGCCCCCAAACCCACTAAACGCATTGTGAGAGCCTCCTACAGAAAGGTAAAAATTATTTATTTTTGAAGAAATATTTAAACTTTGTGTGTGTATCCCTTTATAGTTAAATATATGATACTCTTTACCAGCTGTTTCTTCTTGCATATTTGCAGTAATAGCAAAATTATTTTGTAATTGCTTTTTGGTAATAATATTAATAACCCCAGCCATAGCATCGCTACCAAAAGATACTGCCATTGGTCCTTCTACTATTTCTATTCTTTCTATGGTATTAATATCAATTTGGTTAAGGCTATTTCGTTCGTCAGCTCTATCCAATACAGGCACACCGTCTAATAATATTTTTACATTTCTGCCACTCATGCCATTTATACTCACATCTAATCCTAAAAAATTATCGTTGCTAAACCTAAAGCCAAGTTGATTATTTAAAACTTGTTGCACATTGGTTGCACCACTCAATTTAATTCTTTCTGCATTTACAATTTTAATTTGATACACAGAGGTTTTTAGTGATTGTGGTTTGTATTGACCTGTTATTACAACTTCATTTAACAATTTTGCTTTAGTTGTATCCTGGGCTATTGCAGTGGTGTAACTATATAATGTAGCTACAATCAGAAAAGAAATATATTTTTTTTGCATAAGATTTATTCTTATTGCAAAGGTCTCTTATCTGTAAAAAAGTATTGTCATTTATTTGTAAAATAAAAATAAGAGCAATTAAAATTACATAATTGTGACAATACATATTATTTATTTACAAATTCAAATAATAATCTTTTAACAAAAAGGTAAATTCGTCAGAATAAATTCCAGCATTATCTTTTATAAACATTTCTTGTTGTACTATATTATTATTTGTGTAAGAAATTAAAATTATAGATCGAAAAAAAGGGTGTTTTGGAGAATGATTTATATTTAGCTGTTCTACTATAAATAAATTATAAGTATTTATTATTTTTTCAAATTTTATTACACTTTCGTAAGGTAATAAAATAGCTGCTTTGCCCGAATTAGCTATATTGTTTTTTATTGTTTTTGAGAGTTCATTAAACGATAATGTAGTACAATGCATGGCTTTATTTCTTTCAACATCATCAGACTTTAACTGGTTTTCAAAAAAAGGAGGATTACAAATAATGAAATCGAATTTTTCTTTATTGTTATAATTTACAGCATTAGTATTTATTACTTTTATTCTATTTTTAAATACTGATGCTTCTATATTTTCATTTGCTTGCAAAAATGCATCTTCATCTATTTCTATTGCATTTATACAAGCAGCTGTTTTTTGCGCAAGCATTAAACTTAGTAAGCCAGTACCACAACCTATATCAAGTATATTGTTTGCAATAATATTATTTTCATAAAATTTATTTGCTACCCATGCACCAAGCAAACATGCATCGGTACACACTTTCATGGCGCATTTATCTTGATGAATTGTAAATTGTTTAAACTGAAAATAGGTATTCATAAAAGTTTTAGGCAAAATTTAAAACGCACTATTTGCACTTGGCGTTATACTCATATCTACAAATTCGTTTTCCAAAAATTTGTAATGTGCAGTTATAGCAATCATAGCAGCATTATCGGTACAATATTCAAATGGAGGTATAAAGGTTTGCCAACCTAATTTTTTGCCCAATGTAGTTAATCCATTTCTTAACCCACTATTGGCACTTACGCCACCTGCTATACATATTTTATTTATCCCAGTTTGCTCCACAGCTTTTTTTATTTTGTTGAGCAAAATACTAACAATTCTATCTTGTACAGATGCACAAATATTTGCCATATTTTCATCAATAAATTTTTGCCTTTCGGCAGCCGTTGCTGTTAAATCTACTTTGTAAACATTAGAAGTACCTGCATTATTTAAAAAATAAAGTATAGCTGTTTTTAAGCCCGAAAAGCTAAAATCTAATCCTTCAATTCTTGGTTCAGGAAACTTATAAATTGCATTTCCATCTTTGGCATATTTATCTATCAATGGTCCACCGGGGTAAGGTAATCCTAAAAGTTTTGCAGTTTTATCAAAAGCTTCGCCAGCAGCATCATCTATAGTTTGACCAATTATTTTCATTTGCGTAGGCGATGAGCATAGTACAATTTGCGTATGCCCACCACTAACTGTTAAACATAAAAAAGGAAAACTTGGTGCAGGATTCTGCAATAAATTAGCCAATACATGTGCTTGCATGTGATGTACTGCAATTAATGGTTTACCTAAAGCCAATGCCATAGATTTTGCAAATTGCGAACCTACTAAAAGAGCTCCAATAAGGCCAGGAGCTTGCGTAAAAGCAATAGCGTCTATTTCTTGCAAGCCACAGCCAGCCTCTTTTATAGCTGCATTTACTACTGGTACAATATTTTCCATGTGTGCTCTACTTGCAAGCTCGGGCACTACACCACCATATTGCTCATGTATGGCTTGGGTGGCAATAATGTTGCTTAATATTTTTCCATCTTTGCAAATAGCAGCAGCAGTTTCATCGCAAGACGATTCGATAGCTAATATGGTTAGTTCTTTTTTGATAAGGGATGTTGAATGATGACTTATGAATGATGACTTATGAACTTTGAATTATGCAATTTATAAAAAGATAATGAGTCAAAGAATTTTTGCATTTATTTTTGCAAATTAACTTCTTATAGCCACCACAGGATCCATTTTAGCGGCTTGCCTTGCAGGAATAATGCCAGCCAAAATACCTACTACAATACAAATAATAACAGTAGCTATCATTAAAGGTATTGATACAAATACAGGAAAATGCAACGGGCCAGACAAGAGCAGAGTTAAAAGCCATACAAAAAACAATCCTATGGCTCCCCCCAAAATACACATAATAGCAGCCTCCAACAAAAACTCAATTAGTATCGATGAACTTTTTGCTCCGATTGCTTTTTTTAATCCTATTATTGATGTACGCTCTTTTACGGTTACAAACATAATATTTGCAATACCAAACAAGCCCACTATTAAACTTATGCCTCCAATAAAAGAACCTACAATATTAAGGGTTACAAAAAAACCTGAAATTTCTTTACTAAAAGCTTCCACACTATTCAGTGAAAAGTTATCTTCTTCTCTTGGCCCAAGTCTTCTGGTTTGGCGCATAATCCCTCTCAATTCCTGATAAAGCGCATCGGTACTTACTCCTGATTTACCATTTGCAATTATTACTGGGTTAGCATTTTTTTCATCAAAAATTTGTTTGCAAAACTTATATGGCATCATTATACAATTATCATAATCCCAACCAATAAAATTTTTACCTTCTAATTTCAAAATCCCAACAATTGTAAGCAATTTTCCTTTTACTTCTATTTGTTTACCCTCGGCTCTTTCGGCAGTACCAAATAATTTTTCAGCGTTGGTAAATCCTATCAAACATACAGATGAAGCATTGTTAAATTCGGTTACTGAAAAATACCTACCACTTAAAAATGATAATGGTTGTATGGTAATTTGCTGCTCATTTATACCATAAACTGACACACTTTGTAATACATCACTTTTGTACGAAATACTACCACCTGTTTGAAGTAAAAAAGTAACATTTTTTACTAGGTCTGCCCTATCTTTTATTTGATTTTGTTCTTCGTATTTCATTACTGGTCTCGATCGCATTTTCCACCAAGGTTTATTTGGTCCACCACTATAATCCCATTTGTCTATATATATAGTATTGCTGCCAAGGCTGCTTACTTCTGCTTGTATATTATGCTCTAAACTATTTACAGTAGCCAATACACCAATAATACAAAATATACCAAATGCCACACCAGTAAGGCTTAGCACTGTTCTGGTTTTATTTACTTTAAGCTCTTGCAAAGTAAGCTTAAACGAATTAGATAATATGCTTAGCATTTTTGACATACCCCAAAGTTAAGTATAAAAAAAGGTTTACTATTTCCAAAGATGTAGAATAAATACCGTTTATCATTTTAATTAGGCATTATATTGTACCAGCAAAATCTATTTGAATAATTTAAAATTTAGGTATATTTTTTAATTATTATTATCTTGTTTAAATGAAAAATTTATTCTTTATTTTATTTCTACTTTCTGCAAATATTTTTGCACAAGATATATCTTACAATAAAAAAATTGTAGATACACTCACATCTCCATTTTTTTGGGGAAGAGGATACACCAATAATGGAATGCAAAAAGCTGCTATTTATATAGTTAACGAATTTAAAACTGCAGGGCTAAAACCACTAAATAAAAAATCATATTTTCAAAGATTTTCGTACTCAGCAAATACTTTTCCTGGCAAAATGGAAGTTATTTTAAACGATAAAAAACTTTTGACAGCTATCGATTATATAATTGCTCCTGGTAGCCAAAGTGCAAAAAAATCTGTGCAATTAAATAAATTAGATAGCGTAACTTATGTAGATGAAAATAGTGAGATAATTATTTCATTAAAGAAAAAACTCACTTGGTCTGCTGAGCAAATGCAGCAAAAAAACACTATTATAGAATTAGATAAAAATTTATTTACAGAAACACCAAAAAATATTAAAGTAAATATTGAAGCTAAATTTATAAAAAAGTTTGAAACTTCAAATATTGCAGCAATGGTAGTGGGTACACAAGTACCCGATTCGTTTATATTTATTACAGCCCATTACGACCATTTGGGTGGTATGGGCAGCCAAACTTATTTTCCTGGGGCAAACGACAATGCAAGTGGTGTAGCATTGCTACTCAGTTTAGCAAAATATTATGCTGCACATCCTCAAAAATATTCAATTGCATTTTTACTTTTTGCAGGCGAAGAAATAGGCTTACTTGGCTCAAAATATTATACTGAGCATCCTATTGTACCGTTA
Source organism: Ferruginibacter sp. (assembly GCA_013141435.1). GTDB lineage: Bacteria > Bacteroidota > Bacteroidia > Chitinophagales > Chitinophagaceae > Ferruginibacter. The sequence goes on along the minus strand of JABFQZ010000028.1, from coordinate 21,700 downwards.
AATAAAATTAGGTTTCTTACCAATACCGATTTAGCTGGCACAGGCATAGATGGTATTACAATTGTAAACGCTACAATATTTACAAAAGAGTTTGCACTTATAAATATAATTAATGATGAAGAAAAATTAATAACCAAAATAAATGCAAGAGGTAAAGCTGCAAATAGCGACCATTATTGGTTTACTGAAAAAGCTGTGCCATCATTTTTCTTTTATACACTTGGTGGCATTACTGCATATCATGATGTGTACGATGTAGCAGCTACTTTACCGTTAAATGAACAAGCCGATTTACAAAAATTGATAATAAAATTTAACGAAGCATTGCAAAATTAATTTACCATTTCACATTACAAGCAAATCTTTTATCAAATACAAATCGGTTTGTGGAGTATTACCTATTGGAAAATTGTGCCTGTACTTAGTAGGTAAAAAACCAAATTTACTGTAAAAATAACGAGCCCTACAATTATATTCCCATACGCCTAAAAATGCCATTTCAAAATTATTTTTTGCAGCATAATCTAAAAAATGTGCCATCATTTTTTGTGCTATTTTTTTTCCATGATAATTACCTAAAACGTACAATCGTTTAAGTTCTATTGTTTTTTTACTTTTAGTTTCGGCAAAGTTTAAGTTATTTTCTTTGTATAAAATATAACCAGCTATTTGTCCATTTACTTCTGCAAAATAATATTGCATTTCGGTATCTGCTATTTCTTTAGCTAAAGTATTTTCAGTATAATATAAATCCAAAAAATGGCTCATATCAGCAGGGGTACAAGTACCACTAAAAGCATCAAAAAATGTTTTTTTAGCAATTGCCGATAGTGCAGACACATCATCAATAGTTATTCTTCGCAATAAAAAATTATTCATACCTACCATTTAAATTCAATATCATTATTGCTTCTATTTACATCTGCCATTCTTTGCGAAGCATCTATTTCTAATTTTTTATATGCCCTCAATCCTGTTTTTAATTCTAGTACATAAGTTGGGTGTGTCCACCTCCATTCATCATGTACAATTATTTTTGCATCAGCATCTTTAGTTTTTGCACCATACATTAAATTTAAAGGTATTGTATGGGTTACTACCGTACCATCGTTTTTTGTAAGCATTACATCTATTGGCATTGGCAGTTGTCCTATTCTTTTTATTCGTATTTTAGAAATACCATTTTCTTCCCATAAACTATCAATACCATAATCTATTTTTTTAGTAGTATTGCACCAATATTCCTTGTACCAATCTAATTGTATGCCACTCACATCTTGCGCTACTTGTATAAAATCATTTGCATTAGGGTGTTTATATTTCCAGAGATTATAATATTCCAATAAAATTTTATCTCTATTTTCATTGCCTACAATATAGCCTAATTGCGAAATAAAAACACAACCTTTGGAGTACGATGCAATACTGTATGCCATATTTGTATTAAAATGATCGGCATGTGTAGTAAGTGGTTCTTCCAAATTACTTTTGGCAATAAAAAAATACGAAGCATAATTATCGGCATGTAATTTTGGTAAAGTAGCATCAATCGAATCGTATTTTTGAATAGCAATTATATTGTTTTTATTTTTTATTCTTTCCACATTATCTCTATAATATTTGCTTACATAATCTGTAGCAAATTCTGTAAAACCTTCGTCCATCCAGCCATACATACTTTCATTTGTACCAAGCATCATTTGGTACCATGTGTGCATCCATTCATGAAACACAGTACCCAAGCCACTTGTATGCACTAATGTAGCCATTGGGTATTCCATACCACCATCGCCACCTTGTATAAACGAATATTGTGGGTACGTATATTTTCCAAAATGTTTTTCAATAAAAGGTAAAACTGTTACAGCCGCATTAGCTACTTCGTTCCAAGCAGAATCGTTAGCTACATTATTTTCTTTGTATTTATATAACACATGCAATGTTGGGCCAGCATTTGGCATTTGCCTTACAATGTGCATATATTCAGGATCCGCTGCCCACACAAAATCATGAATATTTTTGCCAACAAAATGCCAACTTCTTTTTGCGGTATTTATTTTTTTTAATTCAGTACCAGCTTTATCGTAGCCCCACCCTATTTCATTTGCATTTACTAATACACCTGTGCCTCCTATTTTATAGGCTGCATCAATATTTATTGTTACATCAAAGTCGCCCCACACTCCATAAAACTCTCTAGCTACATAAGGAGTAGGGTGCCATCCTTCGTAATCGTATTCGCACATTTTAGGATACCATTGGCTCATGCTAAAACGTACGCCAGTGTTGGGATTATCTCTACCTGTACGTCGTACTTGCAAAGGTATTTGCGCCTCAAATTCCATTTCAAAAACCACTTTAGTTTTTGGTAAAATTGGTTTTGTAAGCATAACTTCCAATATGGTTTCATGATATTTATACGGCTGTGGTACACCATTCATTTTTAAAGAAATTATTTTTTGATATCCAATCTCAGCTTCTTTCAAATTCAAAATTCTATCCTTTACACGGCTATCCCAATCTTGTTTTCCGTTTACAATATTTTTGCCCAAATCCCTGCTTCTTACATCCATACTACTGTTTGGTTGAAAAGCATTAAAGTATAAATGATAAAAAACCCTATCCAACTTTTTGTCGGAGTTGTTTGCATATTCCAAAACTTGTTTACCACTAAATAAATTTTTTGAAGCGTCTACATCAATTTTCATTTTATAGTTTACCCTTTGCTGCCAAAGGTTTTGGGGCTGTGCCGCTACTTGTATTGTTGCTACTATTGCAATTATAAACACAAACAATTTATACATATATTTATTTTAGAAACGTAAATTTCGGAAAATTGATTGAGTACAACAATAATAAATAAAATTCATTAATTTTATAGAAGCATCTACTTCAATACAATTATCGGTATAAGTATCAGGTTATCCGTTACAATCTTTTTTTTTCGTTTCCGCCAATGGGCTGACAAGCTCTCAAAAAAAGTATTTCCACTACTACCCTGGCTATGCTCAGCAGTATATCATTATTGAGCAAAAAAATGATTGCTTACATTGTAATTTTAGTGTAAAAGCATATCACAATAATCTATATTTATTACACCATGGTACAAAAAACAAGGAGTAACTTTTTTCTTACCTTTGCCACATGACAAACCGCCAACTTTTTCTTAACCATGTAGGGCAAACATCAGATGCACCATTGTGTTTAAATATAACACAAGCCGAAGGCAGCAAAATGTGGGATGCAGATGGTAAAGAGTACATAGATTTAATAGCAGGCATTAGCGTATGCAATGTAGGACACCGCCACCCAAAAGTGGTACAAGCCATAAAAAACCAAGCCGATAAATACCTACACATAATGGTGTACGGTGAGTTTGTAGAAAACCCACAAGTAGAATATGCTAAAGCTTTAACGGACAATTTGCCAGATACTTTAAATGCTGTTTTTTTTACATCAAGCGGTAGCGAAGCTACCGAAGGTGCAATGAAACTAGCCAAACGATATACAAATCGTACACAAATAATATCTTTTAAAAATAGTTATCATGGTAGCACACAAGGCGCATTAAGTATAATGGGAAGCGAATATTGGCAACAAGCATTTAGGCCATTATTACCAAATGTGATGCAACTACAGTACAACAATTTTGAAGACATAGAAAACATTACAAACCTTACCGCTGCTGTATTTGCCGAAACCATACAAGCCGAAGCAGGAGTATTAATACCACAAAACAATTGGCTACAAGCACTTCAAAAAAAATGCAACGATGTAGGTGCATTATTGGTGTTAGATGAAATACAATGTGGCTTTGGACGCAATGGTACACTTTGGGCTTTTACACAATTTAATGTAGTGCCCGATATATTATTGCTTGGCAAAGCACTAGGTGGTGGCATGCCTTTGGGTGCATTTGTTGCCAATAAAAAAATAATGGATTCTTTTACCAACAATCCCGTACTTGGGCATATAACTACATTTGGTGGGCATCCAGTAAGTTGTGCAGCAGGTTTAGCTGGCTTAAAAGTTTTATTGGAAGAAAAATTAATTGATACTGTTTACGAAAAAGAAAAATTATTTCGTTCTTTACTCAACCATTCAATTATAAAAAATATTAACAGTGTAGGGCTAATGATGGCAGTAGAGTTTGATAGTTTTGAAACCAATAAGAAAATAATTGATGTACTTATTGAGCAAGGAGTATTTACCGATTGGTTTTTGTTTTGTGCCCATGGTTTAAGAATTTGCCCACCGCTAAATATAACAGATGAGGAGATAAGGAAAGCTTGCGAAATATTTATAAACATATTGAATAAATTTATCGAAAATTAATATTTTACCACTTATAAAAAACTTTTTAAAGAAAAATAAAGTGTAATTATATTGCAGGCTTCAATTAAAAAACTCAATACTACTAGTATGATTGAAATACAAAACATTTCTAAACAATACAGCCTTTCAAAAAAACAGCAAAAAGAATTACAAACAAATGCTGCCACAATAAATGCAGTAAATGAAGTAAGTTTTACTTGTACACCTGGTAGCGTATTTTCGTTGCTTGGAGCCAATGGAGCAGGCAAAACTACTACACTTCGTATGATTGCAACTATACTAAAACCAACCAAAGGTGATATTTTGGTAGGAGGAGAAAGCGTAACAGAAAATCCAGAAAAAGTACGTAAAAAAATTGGGTTTCTTACAGGCTCTACCAACCTATACGACAGGTTAACTCCAGGCGAAATAGTACAATATTTTGCCGACTTACATGGCATGGATAAAACTATTTTTGAGCAAAGAAAAGACAAGTTATTTACACAACTTGGCATTCATGAGTTTTCTAAAAAACGAATTGCACAAATGAGTACAGGCATGAAACAAAAGGTATCTATTGCCAGAAGTATGATACACGACCCAAGTATTGTAATATTCGATGAGCCCACATCTGGCCTAGATGTAATAACTGCAAATAGTATTATAGAATTAATAAAACAATGCAAGCAAGATGGTAAAACAATAATATTTTCATCGCATATAATGAGTGAAGTAGATTTACTTTGCGATGAGTTGGCAATTATTTCTAAAGGCAATTTAATTTACAGCAATACAATGAAAAATTTTAGAACTGAATTTGCTCATCAATCATTAACGGAAGCCTTTATTGATATTGTAAAACATGATGGAAAAAACTTTGCTAAAGCATAAATTAATCTTTCCTTTTCAACTATTATCTATTAGCTATCACTAACTTCTAACAACTTCTAATGAACACAATATTAACAGTTTTAAAAAAAGAATTAAAAGACACCTTAAGAGATAAGCGTACATTAATATCTGCAATTGTAATACCTGCATTAATAATTCCATTATTAATTATTGGCGTAACAAAGTTGCAAAAAACATTAATGGCTAAAGAAGAAAACAAGCAGCTTAAAATTGCGCTCATTGGTTATCCAGAAAATATTAAAACCCAGTTGCAAGATTCTACCGTAGCATTATTTACAAACTTTACTGTTGCCACTGGCAAAGAAGCCATTTCAAAAGATAGCCTTGATGGTATGATAGAATTTTCGACAGACTTTTTAGCCAATGTAAACGATATGAAATCTGGCAAAATGAATTTGTATTATAAGTCCACCAACTTTTTATTGTCGAGCAGAATTTCTGAAAAGCTGGAAGTTATAAAATCGCAAATACTAAATGAGCGGTTAAAAAAATTAAATATTTCTACCGAAACCCTTGCGCCATTTGATATTACAAAAGTAGATATTGCCACAGCAAAGGAGCAATTAGGAAAAACAGTTGGCGGCTTCTTACCATACATTTTTATAATTTTTTGTTTTACAGCTTGCATGTACCCAGCCATAGATTTAATAACTGGTGAAAAAGAAAAGGGCACTATGGAGACATTGCTTTCATCACCAGCCTCTCGTTTTCAAATACTCATTGGCAAAATGCTTACCATTGCTATTGTTGGTCTTACTGCTGCCTCTATGACGATTGCGGGAATGGTACTTGGGCTAAAATTTTTACCAGATATACCTGCAGATTTTTTAACTACAATAAACAATATGGTAAGCCCTAAGTTTATTGTTATGCTTTTTGCGATGCTTATTCCGCTCTGTTTATTTTTTGCAGGCTTGCTTTCTGCTATAGTTATAAGAGCCAAATGTTTTAAAGAAGCACAAACATTGGTTACTCCTTTAACATTTGTAATATTTATTCCTGCTATGCTTGCCATGATACCAGGTGTGCAACTCAATTGGCAAACGGCTTTTATTCCTATTTTAAATATTGCATTGGCTACTAAAGAAATTATTGCAGGCACCATCAATATGGGGCAATATGCAGCAATTGTATTATCACTTATTGCATTGGCATTAGCTGCTGCATTGTTTAGCTATAAGCAATTTAGTAAGGAGAGCATGGTATTGAAATAAAAAACTGTACAAATAATTTGTTTGTATTATCTTTTTACCTTTACTTTGTAATTCAAAGTGCTTTTTATGAACAATCAGCAACAATCTTTAGAAGATCTGCACCACATCAAAAAAATGATGGAGCGTAGTAGTAGATTTATTAGCCTTAGTGGCTTAAGCGGTATATGTGCAGGCTTGTGTGCACTCATTGGTGCTTGGGTAGCTCATCCGTATGTGTTTGGGCAAAAAGATTTTGTTATAAATGGAAAAAAATATTTTGAAGATGATTATACCTTTATATTAAACACATATCTTTTTTGGATAGCAATAGCAACTTTTGTATCGGCATTTGTAAGTGCTTTTTTCTTTACATGGCTAAAAAGCAAAAAAGATGGTATGCCCATTTGGGGTAATACAGCTAAGCGTTTAATGATAAACGTAAGTATTCCACTTATTGTAGGTAGTTTGTTTTTATTTAGAATGATGCACTTTGGTACTTTTGGCTTGATAGCCCCTGGTTGTTTAATTTTTTATGGACTTGGTTTAATTAATGCAAGTAAATATACATTAATAGAAATACGCTACTTAGGCTACATACAAATAATTATTGGCATTATTAATCTTTGGCTTGTAGGCTATGGTTTATATTTTTGGGCCATAGGTTTTGGTGTAATGCATATATTTTATGGAGTGTATATGTGGATTAAGTATGAGCGGAAGTAAAAGTAACAAGTGGTAATAATGTCAAACTGGGCTTGTCGAAGTTAGACTATGATAAAAAAAATCACCATAAATTAACCCGTATTCAACAAGCTCAGACTGACACTTCACTAATAGAAAAAGTAAATGCTAAACCCAATAAATAATCTCAACAAACTTTTTGATAGCCGTGTGCGGCTAGGCATTATGAGCATACTAATGGTAAACGATAATGTAAATTTTAATGACCTAAAAGAGCTGTTAGAAATTACAGATGGTAATTTAGCAAGCCATTTAAAAGCTTTGGAAGAAAATAATATTATTAAAGTAGAAAAAGGTTTTATTGGGCGTAAAACTAATACTACATATATTATTACAAAGAGTGGAGAGAAGGAATTTAAGTTACATATTGCTGCCCTCGAAAAAATGATTAAAACAACGAAGTGATTTTTTTTATAATTTTACTTTGTAAAACAAAGTACTTTTTATTATGAATAATTTAGGATTGGCAACTTGGTTAAGTTTTAGAGTATGGTTACTCACTGCAATATTTGCTATTGTAGGCGTTTGTAGCATTATACTCTTAACAGAAAAACCTGGCATGTATATATTTGGAGTACTATTAGGAGGTTATGTTGGTGCACTTATAATTTCATTACCTGCACTCATTACACTTTTGTTGGCAATTCCGATAATTCAAGCAATTGGTGTTGGTTGGCAAAATAAGATTACAAAATTATTACTCCTAATTCTTACTATAGATTTTGTATATGGTTTAATTGCAGGTTTATTTAAAATCAATATTGCACATGGTTTTAGTAATTATTTGGGGCAATATTTTGCTGATTTTATTATAATAAGTTTAGGATTGTTTACTTGTGCTTTACTAGCTATTATTTTTTTACTTAAGCCAATAGTTACACTATTTTCAAATAGCAATTTTTATTCCAATTCTTATCAAACTATATTTTACAATTTTTTTTATTACTCACAAAAAACAACAAGCAATATGGATTACGAAACAGCGCCAAATGCGCAACCGCAACAGCAAAGCGTTTCTTCAAACGCTAACAGCATTTTAATAAAAGGTATTATTACTGGCGTATTAATACTTGTAATGTTAATACCTACACTTTTTATTAATAACTTAATTACCGAAAGAGAAAACCGCCAAAAAGAAGTAGTAAAAGAAGTGAGCAGTAAATGGGCCGAAGCTCAAACTTTATCTGCTCCATTCATTACAGTACCTTATTATACAAAGCTTGTAGATACTGATGGCAAATTAAAAAGTATAACAGCAAACTTAATTTTATTAGCCGATAAATTAGAAGTAAATGGGAATATAAAACCTGAAGTACGCCCACGCTCCATTTACAAAGTATTGTTGTATAAATCGGATATATCATTTACAGGCTCTTTTAAACCAGATTGGCCAACAGATATAGATATAGCAAATGTTGATTTTGCAAATGCAAAACTATGCTTTGCTTTAAGCGACTACAAAGGTATAGAAGAAGAAATTTTTATAAATTATGATTCGCAAAAACTATTGCTTAACCCAGGTTTACCAATTACCGATTTAGGAGAAGTTGGTCTGTCGGTTCCGATTGCATTAAACGCTGAGCAATTAAAAAAAGCTGTGCCATTTAGTATGCAATTAAAATTAAAAGGAAGTGAGCAATTGCATTTTTTGCCGCTTAGTACTAATAGCAAATTTTATATTTCTTCTACTTGGGCTAGCCCTTCGTTCGATGGAAATTGTTTGCCTAACGAACGTAAGTATAATGAAAGTGGATTTAATGCAAAATGGAATTTTAATAGAGCCAACTTACCTTTTGGTACTGTGGTAAAAGCTGGTGCATTAAAAGCAAACCAAACAGCTTTTGGTGTAAGCCTTGTACAGCCAGCCGACCAGTACAACAAAACAAGTCGTAGTGTAAAATATGCTGTACTATTAATAGGTTTAACTTTTGCATTATTTTTTATTATTGAGCTCTTGCAAAAAAAACGTTTACACCCTGTACAATATATTTTAGTAGGATTAGCCTTGGTAATATTTTATACATTGTTACTGAGCATTAGCGAATATATCTTGTTCGATTATGCATATTCTATTGCAGCCGCTGCTACAATTTTACTCATTACACTTTATGCCAAAAGCCATTTCAACAGTTGGAAATCGGCTTCTATTTTTGGTATATTATTAACCTGCTTGTATGGCTTTATATTCATTTTAATACGATTAGAAGATACCGCTTTGCTAGTGGGAAGCATAGGCTTGTTTATTATACTTGCATTGGTAATGTATGGTAGTAGAAAAATAAATTGGTATGGCGAAAAATAGTTGAAAATAATCAACCGAAAAGAGTGATAAAAAAACAAGAATAAATAGTTTAATATATGACACTATTTATTCTTGTTTCATTTTTTTAGTTACAACTTTTATAATATTATTAATGGTAAAATAGCCTTCGTTCCATCTTCAAATTTTATAATAACATTATAATTTCCAGTTGGTAATTTGGTTTGAAAATTTAGATTTTCAACTTGATCATTATTAGCTACAATAGTTTTTTTTGTGGAAATTAATTTACCATCAATACTTTCTAATAAGATTACGCATTTGCCAATTTTTTCTTTAAATTTTACATTTATATTTTTGCTTTGGGTAGGGTTTGGAAATAAATAAATTTTTTCTTTTTTTACAAGTGTATCATTAATAAGAGTTGTTTTTTTCTTAAAAACTATCATAAATCTATCGGCAACTTTACTTGCTGCATCAGCAGTAATATTAAAAGGAATTGTTGTTAAATTTGTAAAACTAATTTCTTTTTCTGTTTGCAAAAACTTATCTTTTAAAACCGCTTCTAACCCTGTATTTGAAAGTACTGATGGATCTATTTCAAAATAATATTGAGTAATACTAGTGTTTGCAATATTTAAAAATATAGTATCAGTGGCTTGAAGTGTTGCATGCCTTTCAACCACTAATTTATTATTATCTTTTTTAATAGCAAGGTTATCTGAGGTGTTCGATATTTTTCTTACATCTTCATTATCTACTGCATTGCTATACCCATTATCAAAATCAACTCTTACTCCATCAACCAATAAAGTATTTCCATTAAAATTTTTAGTTATTAAATTAATTTCAAGTGTAGGTAAAACTATACCAGCTCTTGATTGGCTATTTGCTCTACTTGTTAAATAACTATCTTTTGTTTTTGAAGTTTCTTTAATTGTTATAGAGCCTCCTGTTATTGACTGTATAAAAAATGCCTCTCCACTTTGTATAGAATCTCTTATATTACCACCTGGTACTTTTGCATAATGTGTACCATCATATATATAAGATTCGTAACCACCTACACCAAAAGCTCCTGGTAAAATTGGATTCCAAGCATAAAAGCTGTTAGAAATATTAGTCTTATCTACATTTCTAAAGTCTATTGCAGATGGGTAAGGATTACCCACAGATAAAAAACTATTTGTTGGTACATTAAATAATTGGTCGTCTGTTCTTATTTCACCCTTAATACGAAGTGTAGTTGGCGTTCCACTACCAGTGGTAGTATTTGGCGCTGCCCTATCTCCTCTTACAAATATCATATATCCTTCGTTGTTTGCTATTTTTGAGTTAGTAGTATTTGCAATTTCAATAAAGCTATTATTTGGATTAAAATATTTCATAGACCCACGTGGAGTATAATAATCTAACTCTCCACCAAATGCAGCAATAGCAGGGCCTGTAGGTCCAGTAATTTGAGTGCCAAAACCGGTAGAAGATAATGAATTATTACCTTCTCTCCAAGATGTTGCAATTGTAGGCGAAGTTGCAATTTTTACCGGCGTAGCTAAAAACCGCCATGATTTTTGACCAAATAAATATCGTTCTATTGATACTAATCCAGTTGTTATATTTCCTGATGTTGTGCCGTTATTAGTTATATCATTGTAACTAGCTGTACCTACAGCATTTGAAACTAAGGTAAGATTATCATTTGTTGTAAATATTCTATTACTACCACCAAAAGATACATTACCAGTAACTGAAAGCGCATCGGATAATGAAGTTGCGTTACTTATTACAATATTTTTGATGGTATTATTCAAAATACTAGAACCTGCAAGCACTTGCCCAAATTGGCCAGTTACATTCAAAGTTCCATCTAATAAATCAAATATACCAACATTGGTAATTGCACCATAAAGATTGAAAACTCCAATATTATTTACTACTACTGAAGCACCATTTTGTATGTTCATATTATTGCATAAAGCATTTCCAACAGGTATTATTGGGTAATTTGTTAACCCATTTGGAATAAGTACATTGGTAGTTGAAGTAGGTACACCGCCACATGTCCAATTGCCTGCCTTAAACCAATCGGTATCTATTGCGCCAGTCCAAATGCCAGATGTTGCACCAGTAACTGTTATAGTAAGTGTTGTTGTGGTAGCACATTGCCCAATAGAAGGTGTAAATGTATAAATTGTAGTTGTTGTATTATCTAAAGCTGGAGCCCATGTTCCAATTATTCCATTTAACGAAGTAGTAGGTAGTGGAGATAATGCAGTACCACTACAAATTGCAGCAACGGCATTAAAAGTTGGTATAATGCTTGGCGCTATTGCTGTAACAGTAATTATACTAACAGTTATACAACCTTTTGCATCTTTTACTCTAATAGTATATGTGCCTGCTGCTAAGCCCGAAAAAATATTATTAGCTTGATAAACAGTAGTGCTGTTAATACTATATGTAAGTGGTTGTGTACCTCCAAGTGCAGAGGCTGTAATGGTTCCATTGTTTGTACCACAAGTAGTAGTTGTAGTATTGGTAGTTAAAGTTGGACCATCTAAATTAATTAAAGTAATAGGTAATGTTTTTAAACAACCATTATTATCTTTTACTGTTATTGTATAACTACCAGAATTTAAACTTGAAAAAGTAGAACCAGATACAAATGTTACACCATCAATACTAAAAGTAAATGGAGCTGTACCACCAAGGGCAGAAGAAAAAATTGAACCATTTGCCAATCCACAACTTGGGTTAGAAAAAGTAGCTGTAAGTGTATGAGGACCTACTGCGTTGCCTACCAAAACCGTATGTGTGGTAATACAACCATTAAAATCTTTTACAGAAATATTGTAATTACCTGGTAATAAATTTGAGAAAATATGATTACTAACAAAAGTAAAACCATCTATACTATATGTGTAGGGTGCAGTACCACCCAAGGCTGTATTGGTAATACTACCATTAGAATTTCCACATTTTGCATTGGCAATGGTACTGGTAAAAGATGGAGCACCAATATTGCCTATTACAATACCTGCGGTTGTAATACAAGCTCTGTCGTCTTTTACATATACAGTATAAAACCCTGCTGCCAAACCAGTAAAAATTGTACTGCTTTGATATACAATACCATCTAAACTAAATTGATAAGGTGCAGTACCAAAAGAACCTGTGGCTATAATTCCCCCATCGTTATTGTTGCAAGATGCAGCTATGGCAGCAGATGTAACTCTTGGAAGTGCCGTTTTAGAAATAGTTATTGGAGTAGTACTATAACAACCATTAAAATCTTTTATATAAATAGTATAACTACCAGCTACTAAATTATTAAATGTATTGCTTGGCTGAAATATAGTGCCATTAATACTAAATTCGTAAGGAGCTGTACCTCCAGTACCAGCTGTGGCTACAATTGTACCATTATCTAAACCGCATGAGGTGGGTGATGCAATGCCAGTAACCGTTGGGCCGCTAGCGCTAGTGATGGTAACGGATGTAGAGGTTTCACAACCTGCATCGTCCAATATTGTTGCTAAATAAGTACCTGCAGAAAGATTATCAAAAAAACCAGTTGGTTGATAAGTACTTCCTCCATCTATACTAAATTGATATGGGGGTACACCGCCGTTTCCCACAATATCGATGCTGCCTTCGGGAACCAAGCATGTGCCATTCACAATAGTTGTTGATAAAGATGGACCTCCAATAGATGGAACAATAAAAGTTAAAGTTGTTGAACAATTGGGTGCCAAAGGATCGAAACCAGAATCGTCTGCAATAATTATTGTGTAAGAGCCAGCAGCTAAGCCAGTAAGTGTTACTGTTGTTGTAAAAGTTGTCCAAGTGGCCCCACCATCTAGACTATAATGATATGGAGATCCATTGCCTCCATTTGCAACTCCAGTTAGTACAATTTGCCCATTACTAGTGCCACAAGATGTACCAGTAATTACTGCAGATGCAGTAGCACCAGTAGTTGAAGTAATAGTGAGTTGTTTGGTCATGGTACAACCAAATTGATTCATTGCAGTAACATAATGTATGCCTATGCTTACATTAGTGAATTGATTGCCTGTTTGAAAAGCACCAAAGTCCAAACTAAATGTATAAGTATTTCCACCCCCATTAGGAATACCTTTTAAATTTTTTATCTTGCCCAAAGCTCCATCACATAATAATGCATTTTCGATATTAAATGTCAGGTCGGTTAAATTTGCACCAGCATTTATGTTAGGTATTACTAATATTTGAGTAACAATACACCCCGATGCATCTTTTACATAAACAGTATAAGTTCCTGCTATTACATTTAAAAAAGTACCCGAATTTTGGTAAACTGTTCCGTTAATGCTATAAGTTAGCGGAGCTACTCCTCCACTAGCTAAAGCAATAATTACTCCATTAGCACCTCCGCAAGATGCTTGAACAGTATTTGTAGCTGATAAACTGAGTAATGATGCTGAACTTACAATTGCCTGCTTTGTAATGATACATCCATTGGCATCTTTCACATATACCGTATAGGTTGCTGGGGCAAGACCATTAAAAACATTACCTGGTTGATAAACCGTACCATTGATACTGTATTGCAAAGGTGCAGTACCTCCAGAAGCAATTGCTGTAATAATGCCATTATTGCTACAAGATGTAGATACTGTAGCTACAGAAAGTACAAGACCTGAGGCATCCAATACAACAGCTGTTGCCGTTTTGGTACAGTTATTAAAATCTTTTACAGTTATGGTATACGTATTGGGCGCAAGACCACTAAATACATTACTAGCACCAAAACTAATTCCATCAATACTATAAAGATAAGGACCAGTACCGCCTAATGCAGTAGCTGTAATGGTTCCATCATTTACATTACAGGAAGATGCTGTAGGTACGGTAGTTAAAGTTGGCCCAGCTACATTACTCACAATTGCGATTACGGCTCCCAAACAACCTGCATTATCTTTTGCCAACACAACATAACTTCCCGCAGCTAATCCGGCAAAAGTTCCACTTGCCTGATAGGGCAATCCGTTTGTACTGTAGGTATAAGGACCTGTAGTGCCAGAAGCCGTAGCCGTTATTGAACCATTATTTGCTCCGCAATTAGAAGAAACAGTAGTAGCCGTTACAATTGGACCATTGGTGCTTGCTACCGAGAGTGAAACTGTGGATGTGCAACCAGCTGCATCTTTGACTGTGATGGTATAAGTGCCAGCTGGCAGTCCTAAAAATATATTGCTTGTTTGAAAAGTTCCTCCATTTAAACTATATTGTAATGGCGCTACACCTCCTGTACCTGTTGCTGATATTGTACCATTTATATTGCCACATGCAGCTGCTGTAGAAACAGCAGTAACAATAGGTGATGGGTTATTAGCTACTGTTGCAGAAAATGTTTTTATACAACCTAAGGCATCTTTTACGGTAACGATATATGTAGCTGGTATAACATTGGTAAAAATATTGCTGGCTTGAAAAATATTTCCATTAATACTATATAATAAAGGTGCTGTGCCACCACTAGCAAATGCTGTGATGCTACCATTGTTTAAACCACATGTAGCAGAAGCAGGTATTGCATTTAGTAAAATATTTGAGCTGCTTAATATATCTACAATGCTAGTATTAACACAACCATTTGCATCTTTTACTTTTACATTATATTGTCCTGCTATTAAACCTGTAAAAAAATTATTTGTTTGATAAGTAACACCGTTATTTGTAGAATATAAATAAGGAGCTAATCCGCCAGATGCTGTAATGGTAATAGACCCAGCATTATTTCCGCATGTTGCATTTGTTTGGGTAAATGTAAATATAGGACCATCGGAATTTAAAATAGTAACATTAGATTTGCTAATACAGCCACCATTATCTTTCACAAATACCGTATATATTCCTGCTGCCAAACCAATAAAAGGATTGGTTGTGCTATACGTTACACCATCAATACTATACGTGTATGGACCCGATGTGCCAGATGCAACAATGTTTATTTCGCCATTACTATTACCACAAGTAGCATTTGTAGGTGTAGCTACAATTGTAGGCCCAGGCAAAATAAAATTTGCATTTGTTTGAACACCACTACATGCCAAATTTATTGTAGCTATAATTGTATAATTTGTATTAGGCAAAAGGTTTATAAATGTACCAGTTGTATTTGTTGCAATTTGAGTAGCACCAATGTATAATGTATAGGTAACAGTAGAAAATGCAGGTGCTGCAGGGCTTACCATTGCTGTAGCTGAAGCTGCTGCACAATTTGAAACTACATTTAAAGTATAAATATTAGTGGTGCAATATGTTGCAATATCAAACGATGCTACAAAACCATCGCCACTTGCATATAATAATTTTTTTGATTCGTCTAATGCTAAATCATATACAGTAGTGTTATAACCTGGTATTATTATATCGGGTGCAGCAGCATCATCAAAAACACTTCCATTAAAATTATACACTTTAATAGTACCATTTTTGTTGCCGATAAATACATTATTGCAAGCATCGGCTACAATGCCACCTTGCATTAAGCTTGTATTACCAGCAAGTACCAATGGTGTTCCAGTTATAGCGCCTGTAGTTTTATTAAATGCTTTTAAGTTTAACCCATCCCAGTAAAAAATATAAGTAGCATTTTGCCCCAAAATATTCGAAGAATTATCATTATAACCAACACTAAGGTAAGGTCTATTTTTTAGCTCTTGTATTATATTTAAACCTGTTGCTGTACTCCATGCCGTAGTTGCAAAACTATAGGGTTGGTTATGTTTATAAATTTTATTGGCTGTATTAAAATCAAGAGGAGATGCATATATGGAATATAAACTATTTGTTACGGGATCAATTACAAGGTCTGTCATATCTTGCCCAGCTACAGAACTACCTGTAAGGTTAGATGCTGCCAAAAGTGTTGTAGATGGAGGGTTGCAAATAGCAAAGTTTGTATTGCCCGTAGTACCTCCACCAGCACATATTATTTGTGGATTACCATTATTACAAACCCAATACATTTTCCAAGATTCTTGAAAAGCCGGATTACCAGAAGATATATAATTATCGTAAAGCCCTGTAGTACTTAATCTGATTACTCTAAAGCCGCCTGCAGCATAACCTTGCCCAATAAATAAATTACCATTGGCTTTATCTACTACCCAACCACCATAATAATAATCGGCTTTCCAACTAGGTATTGAAAGCACTCCATTAAATGTCCAAAGTAATGTGCCAGCACTGCTATATTTTGCATGGCTATGCGATGCATTTGGCATACTTGTACTAAAAGTGCCTCCACCAGCTACATATACATTACCAGCATAATCAAAATCTACATCAATTGCTTTACCAAGCTGTATTCCAGTTAAATTAGATGTACTTGTTACAAAAGGGTCTATTACCATTACTTTTGTGTTATCGAACCCTTGTGGAAAATTAAAATTTAATACATTATTATTTATTTCGTATGTAGTATTTATATTACTATTCTTTTGTAGCAAAATTTGGGTTCCGTAATAACTCACAGGGAGAGTTTCTTCAATACCATCTATATCAGATCTAATAATTAAGTTTCCTTTTTTATTTAATTTAATAGATTTTACATCACCACCATATTTCATTTTTACTTTTGCTAAATCAGCACCTGGCTGCACAATCAAACTATATTCAAATCCAATTTTATTGTTGTTAGAAAAGGAATATACTAGATCAATACCATCATATAAATTTTTGTAAATTATTTTTTTGTAACCGTAAGCTTTTTCTGTAAGTAATCCGTAAGTGTGGTAATCAGAAGTTTTTTCTTCAGCAATTATTTCTACATTAGCATTTGCGCCAACCCACTCCATGGTAATAGTTCTGTCGATAATATTTTTTTTGTGCTCTATAACTTCTTCTTTTACTCCAGCTTTTTCCAAAAGTTCTTCTTCTTTCTGAGATATTTTTTCAACTTTTCGTTGCAAATGTATTAGACCTTTTGATGTAAATAATATAGGCATACCTAAGGCTTCAAATCCAAATTTTATTTCGCCAAATTGTTCAAAATTATCGAGGGTTTTGCCATACTGTCCTTTATTTTCTGTAAAAGATAGAATTTCTTTTTGAGACTGAATAAGTTTTGAAACAGCACTTTTGTTTTGGGTTAACAAAGTAGTTTGAGATGAGCCATTAGAAATACTTAGCAATAAGGCAAATATGCACATAAGGCAGTATCTAAAATGAAGTTGGGGATTTTTCATTTAGTTTAAGTTTTGGATAAAATTTGTTAAATTTCTTCGAATAATCTAAAAACACTTGCTCAATGGGTAAAATTTATAGCTGAACAAGTGTTTAGTAAATTATGTAGCGAAGAAATTTAAAAAACTGGAATTTATAATGAAATGTTAAATAGCAATTTTTGTGCCAAAAATATTTTTATTAAATTATTTTATATGCCTAGGCAAATTATATTTAATTTGGGTAGTACATTACTCTATCTTAATAAAAAAGCTTCTTCATATAACTAGAAGTAGCTTTTCTGAAAATTTATTTTATTTATATTAAAATGCAATTGCATTAAAACTATTCATAGTTCTATCTAAACCAATTGCCGCAAAACTTTCAATAGCTTCTACACAGGTTATTATTTTAGTTTTTACAATTGATACTTCATTGCTTGTCCATTTGCTTAGCACAAAATCGGCCTGCATTCCTTTTGCAAAATTTGAGCCTATACCAAATCGTAATTTTGGGTAAGCATCTGTTCCTAAAATAGCTTGTATGTCTTTTAACCCATTATGCCCAGCATGTGTACCTGTACCTTTAAGTCTAATTTTTTCTAATGGTAATGCAAGGTCATCTACCACTGTAAGTGTATTTTCTAATAATATTTTTTCTTTATCAAGCCAATACTTAAATGCTCTTCCACTCAAATTCATAAATGTTGTAGGCAATACACAAATAAATATTTTTCCTTTCCATTTCACTTCGGCAGTATAAGCAAGCCTACTTTCTTTAAACATGCCACCATGTTTTATTGCAAAAGCCGACACTACATCAAACCCAATGTTGTGGCGTGTATTGGCGTATTCATTGCCAGGGTTTCCTAATCCTATTATTAAATATTTTCCCATTTCAGTATTAAGTAGTTAGTATTGAGTATTGAGGCTAGGATCCATTAAAAACGTTACAAATTTTATTTTAAATTAGCTTCAACCGATAATTAAAGCATTACACAATGCTTCGTTGTTTTCAAGTAAATTAAATTTTGTAGAACAAAATATGCAAAAACATTTATTTAGATTAAAATAAAAAACTATACTCAATACTCTATTACATATCATTCAAATACATTTGCAAATCGGCTTCTGTTTTTATTAATACATCTCTTACTTTACTTCCTTGATTTGGACCTACAACCCCTGCTGCTTCTAGCTGATCCATTAATCTACCTGCACGGTTGTACCCAAGTTTCATTTTTCTTTGTAGTAATGATGTGCTTCCACTTTGGCTCATAACTATTAATCTTGCAGCATCTTCAAATAAAGCATCTTTATCGTTTACATCAAAATCTTTGCTGCTCATTTCTTTTTCATCTACATATTCTGGCAGCATAAATGCTTCGGGATACCCTCTTTGAGAGCCAATAAAATCTACAATTTTATCAACCTCTGGTGTATCTACAAAAGCGCATTGCAAACGCACTACTTCGCCATTATAACTTATAAGCATATCTCCTTTGCCTATTAATTGCTCTGCACCTCCTGTATCTAAAATGGTACGACTATCTATTTTACTACTAACCTTAAAAGCAATACGTGCCGGAAAATTAGCCTTAATAGTACCTGTAATAATATTTACCGAAGGCCTTTGAGTAGCTATTATTAAATGTATGCCAATAGCTCTTGCAAGTTGTGCCAGTCGTGCAATTGGCATTTCTACCTCTTTACCGGCAGTCATTATTAAATCGGCAAACTCATCTACAACCAATACAATAAATGGTAAAAATTGATGCCCATTTTCGGGGTTCAATTTTCTTGCTACAAATTTTTCGTTGTACTCTTTAATATTTCTGCAGCCAGCTTCTTTTAATAAATCGTAGCGGTTATCCATTTCTATACACAAAGCATTTAGTGTATGTACCACTTTTTTTGTATCGGTAATTATACTTTCTTCTTCGCCAGGTAATTTTGCAAGAAAATGTTTTTCTATGGTTTTATAAATACTAAGTTCTACTTTTTTAGGATCTACCAATACAAATTTTAATTGTGATGGATGTTTTTTATATAAAAGTGAAACCAAAATAGCATTTAACCCAACCGATTTACCTTGGCCTGTAGCACCAGCCATTAGTAAATGTGGCATACTTGCAAGGTCTACTACAAAATGGGTATTGTCAATTTTTTTTCCGATAGCAATGGGCAACGAAAATTTACTTTCGCTAAATTTTGCATCATCTAATAAAGTGCGCATACTTACCATTGTTTTACGTGTATTTGGTACTTCTATACCAATTGTACCCTTGCCAGGTATTGGTGCTATAATACGAATACCAAGTGCAGCAAGACTTAGAGCTATATCATCTTCTAAATTTTTTATGCGGCTAATTCGTACGCCGGGTGCAGGTATAATTTCGTAAAGTGTAACAGTTGGCCCTACTGTTGCCGATATTTTTTGTATTTCAATATCATAATTTCTTAAAGTAGTTATAATTTGATTTTTATTATTTTCTAACTCTTGTGGGTCTTGCACAATTTTTTCGCTACCATGATTTTCTAATAATTCTACCGATGGGTATTTATAATCTCTTAAATCTAAAATGGGGTCATAATTGGCTAATGCTCTTACATCATCTGCTGTTTTTGTTCTTATTGGTTCTTCTTCTATTTCATTATCTGGTTCTGTTTTTACCTCCAATGCTAAATCTGTTATTGGTGTAAAAGTTGATTTTTTTGCTGGCAATACCGACACAAATTCATTTTCTATATTTTCATCAACATCTGTATTATTTTTTGTAGGAATTATTACAGTATTAATAATTCTTGCTCCACGCTTCTCTACTTCTTCTTCCCTTTCATTTATGGTTAGTGTATGGTCAAATTTTGGCGATTGGTCTGGTACATTTAATATACCTCCATTACCGTTTAACGAATTGCCAAATAAAGTAGTTTTGTCCTCTTCATCAAAACTACTCTCATTTTCATTTTCATCAATTTCTACCTCATTTTGTAAAATAGAATCTGTATTAATTTCTTCACTTACATTTTTACTTTTAGGTATTTTAAAAGATGGATTAAAACGCCAAATTACATACGCTAAAAAAGCCACAAGTATAGATGCAATTGTACCAACTTTACCAATTGCAGCATAAAAAAATTCTCTACACATATTACCTACAGCACCACCCCAAGCAAACTCATTGCCTTGCATAAGTACGGCTGCGGTTATGCTTAAAAGTGGCAACCCTACTATTAAATATTTTATATTTTTAATAATAGAAAATACTTTTTTACCAAAAAATAAATTTATACCTAACACAAAAAATAAACTACAAAAAAGATAAGATGCTATACCAAAACCTTTGTAAATTAATGCATGCGAAATTATAGCACCAAACGAACCCATAAGGTTTGCCATTTTGGTATCTGTACCTACAATTAATTTATACCCTTCTTTAAATACTTTATCTTGATCTTCTTCCCAAGTAAACAAATACGAGGTAAATGCAATAAAGAATAATAAAGAAAAAAGCAAACAAATACTACCTATTATTTTGTGTGTACGCTCATCTTGTAATAACGATTTCACTTCTACTACTTCTTCTTTTTCTTGCTTTAGTGAGTCAGCAGTTTTAGTATTTTTTTTTATTTTTTTTATGTTTTCGGCCATGTTATTATAAAGATAGAAAATTTGAATGATTGATAAATAAATTTTGAGTTATACTTTATTTTTATAAATACCTATAAAAAGTATGCTCCATGCCAATACAAAAAATATACCACCTAGCGGTGTAATGGCTCCAATCCATAAAAAACTTGTAGCCCCAATATACTTTACAAACGTAAGCGCATAAAGCGATACACTAAATAAAACAATACCTACAAAGAATAATTTGCCTGCTAAAATTACCAATTTACTCGAAAACTCTTTGTATAATATTGCTGCTATTATAATTGCAAACGAATGATACATTTGGTAACGTACACCTGTATCAAATGTTTGCAATTCGCTAGTTTCAAACATGCTTTTTAATGCATGTGCTCCAAATGCTCCTAATATTACAGCCAAAGCTGCTAATAATATA
>JABFQZ010000038.1 GCA_013141435.1 Ferruginibacter sp. | reverse complement strand
GCTACTGTTTTTATTGTAGATATTAATGGCAAAACATTAAAAACGTTTAAAGCAAATGGGGCTAAAATTATTGGCGATTTATCGGCATTGCCAGCAGGTACTTATTTTGTAAAAATTGATGATGGCGAAATGGTGATTACAAAAAAAATAATAAAATTATAAGTCAATTTTTTTTCTAACAAAACAACTTTCCTAACCCTTACCAATTTTCCCAACCAAAGTTCTTTGCTTTCGTTGGCAACCATTTGCAATAAATATAATAGCCAAGGCTAGGCTTGTAATTGTGGTAAATGAGACACACCAACACAGGTTGGGTATTTAATAAATTACTTTCCTTTTGTCGTCTCCTATCAAATTCCTATTTAGTTTCTTCTACAAAATATGGGCTGTTAATAGTATCTGGCACAGGCAATAATAAAGGATTTTTATTGTGTTTTTTTCCAAATAAAGATATATTTATGTAGCGCCTTGGGTTTGTACGTACATCATCTAACAACAAATTAAGTTTATTACCTGTAGATGCAAAGTTTTTGTAAAGCGTAGGGTCGTTTAACAATTTACCTACTGTACCATTATTGCTTTCTATACTTCCTACCAATTTTTGTAAGGAGCTTATGGTGTTGTTTAAAGTATCTAAAGTATGTTGTAAATCTAAGGCAGCAAGTTTGGTTGTAGTTTTATCTAAATTTGTAAATACACCATTTATTTTTTCGTTGTTGGTAGCAAAATTTCCGGTAATAGAGTTTGCATTATTTAAAGTTTTAGCCAATGCTCCAGTTTGATTATTAAGAATTGCATTTAACGAAGCGCCAGATGAAAGTAACGAAGCTGTAATTTTATTCAAATTGGCTAAAGCTACTGCAATATTATTTTTGGCATTTGGATCCACAATATTATTAAAACTACCTAGCAGTGTATCTACCGAGCCAAGTGCATTTTTCATTTCTAACAAAACAGGATCCACCTTTTTTAAAATTTCGTTTACCATGCCAGCTTGGTTGCCTGTAGGAATGCTATCTTTATTTTTTAAAAAAGTAGTGGCATTGCCAAGCTCTATTTCTATACTTGGTGTACCTAGCAAGTTTGGTTTAATAGATGCAATAGAGTTTGCCGGAATATTTACATCGTTAGTAATGTTCATAGCAACTATAATTTGACGCAAATCTTTTGAGCTACTTATGGTATAAACTGTGCCTACTTGCATACCATTTATTACTACAGGGTTTGAGTTTTGTAAGCCTTGTACATTATTATAATTGCCATATATTACAGTATCGTTGCTCCATAGTTTTTTGCCTTTCAAAAAATTAAAGCCAAGCAATAATAGTGCAAGCGAAAATATAGCTATAGCACCAACTTTTGTTTCGTTCGAAATTTTCAATTTTATATTTTTTTAAAATTCTTATTTTTATTTTTGTTCTATTTGGTTTTTGTATTTAATAACAGCTTTGGTAATGGCTTCTGCCAGTTCTTGTTGGCCAGCTTTGCTGTTTAAGTAGCGCTCATCTTCTGGGTTATTTATAAAACCAGTTTCTATAAGTATGGCAGGCATTTTGGTAGATTGTAATACCCTAATACCAACTTGGCGCTGGTTTACTCCTAATGCTTTTCGGCCAGTAGCATCTATTTCATCGTTTACCATTGTAGCTATCAAATCGCTTTTTTCTTGATACAACTTTGCATATACTTGGGCAAGTAGTTTAAACTCCGGCGACTTATAATCTATTTTTGTTAAAGTAGTATCATCATCTACAATATCCATTTCTTCTTGCCCTTCCATTATTACTTTTAGCTTATCACTTGTTTTGTGGGCAGCAAAAATATAAACCGATGTACCGCTTACTGTGCCTGGCTTTATGTAGGTTTCAAATTGTGGCACTTCCACTTCATACGGAGTACTTATTTTTTTCTTTTTTTTGCCTTTTCCAGTATAAGTAATTTTATACTTTGTTACCATTTTTGTGCCAGTTTGCCTTGTACCTCTTTTTGGGTTTTGAGAGTCTGCATGAATACACAAAAACAAATCGCCTTTGGCTTCGTTTGCTTTTCTTGCTTTTTCGTTGGGGTTATCATAAACATCGGTAGTACGTGTAGGTACTACATTTACACCGGGTAATTGTTTTTTAAGTTCGGCTACCAATTTTAATGATATAGCAAGGGTAACATCTTTTTCGTAAGAGCCTAAAGTGTTTTCATAAATACCATGTGCACCAGGGTCGCTACCACCATGCCCAGCATCTACTACAATCGTTTTAAGTTTTTTTGCTTGTGCAGCACATTGGTTTGTAATTGTACCTATGGTAATTAAAATAGCAATTAGTAGATAACTTTTTTTAATCATACAATATAATAATGGGTTGTAGTTTTGTTATAATTTTTGTAAACAATATAGTATAAAAATTTTAATAGCTATTTTTGCACTTTATCATTTATGAATAATACTAACAAAGGTAAGATATTTTTATTTGTAGCTTGGTTGAGCTTACCACTATTGGTATTATTAACGTATCATTATAATAGTTATGCAAACTATAATATGCATACTATATTTTTACCCAATATTATCAACGATACTCCACCACCAATAAATAAATTTGCAGATACTTCTTTATCAACTCTAAAAAAGAAAACAGATACTTTAAGAGTACCAAAAATGAGTGAGGTAAAGAAAAAGACAGCCGATACTACTTTTGGTATAAATATAGCCGATACTTTTAGTTTTAAAGCATCTAAAGATAGCCTAAATGCACCAGTGGTTTATCATGCCGATGATTCGATGGTAGTAGATGTACCAAACGAAAAAATGTTTTTGTATGGCAAAAAATCATCGGTAAAGTATGAAGACAACGATTTGTCGGCACCACAAATACAGTTTGATCAAAAAACAAGTATTGTAAGTGCTTTCTTAAAAAAAGATAGTACCGGCAAAGTAATATCGTACCCATATTTTGTACAAAAAGATTTACAATCGGTAAGTGATACCATACGGTTTAATATGAAAACGGGAAAGGGCATTACCAAAGGCTCGTACTCAAAGCAAGGCGAAATGTTTGTATATGGCGAAAAATTTAAGAAAGCCGACACATCGGTTTTTTATGCTTTTAAAACAAGGTTTACTACTTGTAATTTAGATACACCACATTTTGCTTTTGTAGCCAAAAAAGCAAAATTTGTTACCAAAAAGTGGGCATACACTGGTCCAGTACACCCCGAATTTGAAGGTGTGCCATTGCCAATAACTTTACCTTTTGGTATTTTCCCATTAAAACAAGGCAGGCGCTCTGGCTTGCTTGCACCAACGTTTATTGCCGATGATCAGCGTGGGTTAGCCTTACAAAATTTAGGTATTTATAAAATTATAAATCAAACTTGGGATGTAATTGCTACAGGCACTTTGTACTCGTATGGTAGTTGGAATTTAGATATAAATCCTCGATACTATAAACGTTACCACTATCAAGGTAGTATGAAATTAGGCGCACAAAATTTTCATGCTCTAGACCAACCAAAAAGCCTTACTTACAATGTAGTATGGCAGCATAATGCCGATACCAAAGCAAGACCAGGCGTAACTTTTGGTGCTAATGTAAATTTTCAAAGTAGTGGTTATAACAAACAAACACCAGGTAATTTTAGCCAAGTTTTTACTAACCAATTGGGTTCATCTATTACTTTTACAAAGGATTGGTCTAAAAAACACAAACCATTTAATTTAACGATAAGTGCAAATCATAGCCAAAATAATTTAAAAAAAGAATACACATTAAACCTGCCAGATATTTCTTTTAGCATTGCTCCTCAATATCCGTTTAGAAAAGCCGAATCTACAGGAGATATAAAATGGTACGAAAATATTGGTATAGGTTACCAAGGCAATACAAAAACAAATTCTACTTTTTTTGATACAGCTGGTGGCGTATT
This sequence comes from Ferruginibacter sp., assembly GCA_013141435.1. GTDB lineage: Bacteria > Bacteroidota > Bacteroidia > Chitinophagales > Chitinophagaceae > Ferruginibacter. The sequence continues at coordinate 16,580 of JABFQZ010000038.1, read as the reverse complement.
TAATCAAATTAGCAAAAGTTTGCAATATGGTGCTATGCACAGTATTCCTATCACATTATCATTACCACCAATAGGGCCGTTACAAATTTCGCCATCAGTATCCTACAGCGAAAATTGGTTTCAGCAAAAACTAGAAACGCAATACAATATGGTTGCAAAAAAAATGGATACAGTATTGCTAAATAAAGGGTTTTATACATCGAGACAAATGGGGTTTGGTATATCTGTATCTACACGTATTTTTGGTATGTATGGCTTCAAAGAAAAAAGTAGGGTAAAGGCTATAAGGCACGAATTATCTCCAAACATATCGGCTAGCTATACACCAAATATGAACGAAAGTAAATATTATAGTCAATTGGCTGACTCTAACAACAATAAAGTTTTAACCTCTTATTACTCAAAAAATATTTATCAGACATTTTCTAACCAACGATTTGGAGGTTTAAACTTTAGTTTAAACAATACTTTATCTATGAAGATAAAAGATAAAAGCGATACAAGTGCTAAGGCCGATAAAAAAATCAGTTTATTAGATGGTCTTCGCATATCTGGAGCATATAATTTTTTAGCCGATTCTTTTCAACTTAGCAATTTTAATTTTTCGGCAAATACAAATTTATTTGAAAAATTAAATTTGAGTATTGGTTCTAATTTTGATCCATACAAAGTAAACAATAAGGGCAAAAAAGTTAATAAACTTTCGTTCGGAAGAATGATGGATGCAAATGTAAGTTTGCAAACAAGTTTTAAGGGTGGCGATAAATCAAAAAAAGCGGCAAATACAAATAATAATAGTAGTAATAGAGATAAAAATAATTTTGGAAATATTGATGGAGAAGATGAGTACCAAAGAGATGCTAATTATGTGCAAAATAACCCTACCGAGTTTATAGATTTTGAAATTCCGTGGGAGCTTACATTGTCGTATTCATTATTACTTTCAAGAAATACTTTTGATACTGTAAAAGTTGGCTTCAAATCGCAACTAACACATGGGGTTAATTTTAATGCATCTACCAACCTTACACCAAAATGGAAAATAGGAGCAAGTGGAAATTTTGATATTAGCAGTAAAAAACTTGGTATGCTTACTATGTATTTATCTAGAGATTTGCATTGTTGGCAAATGAACATAAACGTTTCATCATCTAATAAAAGTAGGTTTTTTAGTATAAATATTAGCCCAAAATCGCCATTGCTCAGAGATTTGAAAGTGAATAGAACTAGGTCGTTTACCGATTTATGATTTTGCGATAAATTCTTTTTCCATAATGTCAAACACTTTTTTATTTAGGCTTTTTACATCGGTATTTTCGAAAGAAACTGGAGGCAAAAAAATCATTTTTAATTTTGTTGGTAATAAATACATTGGCTTATTTATAGGCATAGCTTTTTTTGTGCCAGTTATTACACATGGTATAATTTCTTTTTTTGTATCTATAGCAAGTTTAAATGCACCATCGTAAAATTCTTTCAAAGGTTTATCTGTTCTGTTTCTTGTACCTTCTGGATATAAGCACATATGTATACCTTTTTGCAAAATTTGTTTCATAGCATCATAACTTCTGCTCCTACTTTTTTCATTTTTTCTGTTTACTAAAATAGCTCCTCGTTTATAAAACCAACCAAATATTGGCACTTTGGCAAAACTATCTTTACCAATTGTTTTATTGCCACTAGGTACAAATGGAGCCGATAGTGGTATATCTAAAAGTGCATTGTGGTTAAATACAATAATGTAGTTTGTATTTTTTTTAAAATTTTCTTTTCCAATTACTTTTAAGCTACAACCTATTAAAAATAACCAAACAGACATCCAAATTTTAGAAACTTTTATAAAAAAATCTTGCCCTTTTTTTTCGTCTTTATACAAATGCGAACACATGGAAGGTATAATGATTATTAAAAATGTAAATACAAAACTTATAAGCCCCCAAAATGCCCATATACGTGCAAAAATATTTTTTAGAAATGACATATTATAACGAATTTATGTTCCAATCTATTGGTTGTTTTTTTAGCTTTACCAATATTTCGTTTGTTAAAGAAAAATGTTTGCAACCCAAAAAACCTTTGTGCGCCGAAAGAGGTGATGGGTGTGGAGCTTGCAAAATAAAATGTTTTCCTTCGTTTATCAACGATTTTTTTTCTTGTGCAAATTTGCCCCAAAGTATAAAAATAATATTATTTTTTTCGTCAGATATTTTTTCTATTACCGCATCTGTAAATTGCGACCAACCAATTTTTGCATGGCTAAAAGGTTCTCCATCTCTTACAGTTAGTGCTGTGTTTAAAAGCAAAACCCCTTGCTGAGCCCATTGGGTAAGGTTTCCAAAGTTTGTGGATATTTCTAATCCAATATCTGATTTTATTTCTTTAAAAATATTGGATAACGATGGTGGTGGTTTTACACCAGCTTGCACCGAAAAGCTAAGCCCATGTGCTTGCCCAGCACCATGGTAAGGATCTTGACCTAAAATAACCACCCTTACTTTATCGAATGGGGTTTGGTTAAATGAGTTAAATATTAATGAACCTGTTGGATATATTTTTTTGCCAGCTTCTTTTTCTGTTTGCAAAAACTGAACAATATTTTGAAAGTATGGTTTGTTAAATTCATCTTGCAAAACGATTTTCCAGGTATTGTTTATTTGTACATTCATTTATTAAGTTTACACTAATTACACGGATTGCACTAATTTATTTAAAACTAATTGCACCAAATTATTTTGATAGTTGAACTCTTTTTTAAATTTTGTGTAATTTGTGTAATTCGTAAAAAAATCGTGAAAAAATTAACCTTCAATTTCTTTTGCCATTTTTAAAACTTCTTCTTCCATTTTAATTTTATAATCTACTAATTTCTTCGCTAATACTTCGTCGCTTGTTGCCAATATTTGTGCGGCTAAAATACCTGCATTTTTTGAGGCGTTAAGTGCTACAGTAGCTACTGGTACACCATTGGGCATTTGCAAAATAGATAAAATAGAATCCCACCCATCTATAGAATTACTAGATTTTACAGGTACACCAATTACAGGCAAAATAGTATATGCTGCAACCATGCCAGGCAAATGTGCAGCACCTCCAGCCCCAGCAATAATTACTTTAATACCTTTAGCTTTTGCACCCATTGCATACGTACGCATACGATCTGGTGTACGATGTGCAGATACAACGGTAATGTCAAAAGGTACTTCAAATTCTTTTAAAACATTGGCAGCAGCTTGCATTTCAGTGAGATCGCTACTACTGCCCATTATTATTGCTACGATAGGGTTCATATATAGTTATTTGATTGTATAAATTAAATTTCTCATTTAGCAGTTACTTTTAAAATATTTTTTATTTGATTAACCTTATGCAAGAGCTCTTGTGGCTCTTTGCTTAGTATGGTTATATGCCCCATTTTTCGGCCAGGCTTGGTTAGTTTTTTGCCGTAAATATGTACAAATACATTGTCCATAGCAAGTACATCTTCTAAGCCTTCATAATGTGCATTGCCCATATTTTCTGCTTCGCCTACAAGGTTCACAATAGCAGCAGGTAAAATATGCTCTGTATTGCCCAATGGGTAATTAAGCATTACCCTCCATAGCATGTCAAACTGACTACTGTAGCAAGCTTCTATGCTGTGATGCCCACTATTGTGCACTCTTGGTGCTGTTTCGTTTACAAAAATATTATCGTTTACATCAGCAAATAATTCAACTGCAAAAATACCTGGGCTGTTTAATTCTTTTACAACTTTTAAAGCAACAGCTTCTGCTTTCCACAATACTTTTTCTGGGATGTTTGCTGGGCTTAATTGGTAACTCAATAAATTTAATTGTTTATCTACAACCATATCTACGGTATTGTAAATGGCTGTTTGTCCTTTTTCGTTTATTGCAATTATTACGGATAACTCTTTTTTTATTTCTACCATTTTTTCTAAAACCGCAGCTGAGTCAAAAGCATGTTCAAAATCCAATTCGGTTTTTAAAATTTCTACACCTTTGCCATCATAACCACCTTCGGCAATTTTGTGCACTGCAGGCAAAAAATCTTTATGTAGAGTTAGTTCATCTCTGTTATTTGTAGTTACAAAATCGCTTGTGGGTACTTCTATAGTTTTATAAAATTGTTTTTGGGCTATTTTGTTTTTTATGATTTTAAGTGCACTTGGTTTTGGATATATTTTTACGCCTTCTTGTTCTAATTTTATTAAGGCTTCATAGTTTACATTTTCAATTTCTATGGTTAAAACATCTAATTGTTTTCCAAAATTATATACATCATCAAAACTATTAATATTGCCTTTTGTAAAATAATGACAAAGATGTGCCGACGGACATTCTGTATCGTTTTCCAACACAAATGTTTCTACGGGGTAATTAGCTGCTGCTTGCAATAGCATTCTTCCTAATTGTCCGCCTCCTAAAATTCCTGCTTTTATCATTTAGCAAATATATGTGCACTAATATTTAAAAAAATATTTTGACTAAGAAAATATAATTATTACTTGCTATATAATATTATCTATCATAATTATTTTTTTAACAAAGAGTATAAAATATTTTTTTTAATTTAGCGTTATATAAATAATGTTTTTTAAAAGCAAAAAAAAAGTAATGAAAACTGGGTGCATATTTTTTCTGCTTTCGTTTTTTTCAGTAGCAATTTATGCACAAGCTGGTCCTCAAATAAAACCTTTCTTAAAATCTACTGAGAAAATTTCTAAAATAGAAGATTCTTTAAAAAAGCAATTTGAAAATCAAAAATTAGTTTATCCTCCACAGGCAATGTATTTGCGTTCGTTTAAGTATGATAGGCAATTAGAAGTATGGGTAAAATCGAATAACAAAGAATCATATAAATTATTAAAATCGTATAAAGTTTGCCAGCAAAGTGGTACAACTGGTCCAAAAAGGGTAGAAGGAGATTTTCAGGTACCAGAAGGATTTTATTATATAAACGAATTTAACCCAAATAGTAATTATCATTTATCGCTTGGGTTAAATTACCCTAATGCATCTGATAGAATTTTGAGTGATGTAAACCGACCAGGCAGTGCTATTTATGTACACGGCAATTGTGTATCTACAGGTTGTATACCTATAACCGATGTACCAATGGAAGAGTTATATTTTTTGGCAAATGTTGTAAAAAATAATGGGCAAGAGTTTATTCCTATTCATATATTTCCGATAAAATACAATGTAGCAAAATCTAAAGAGTATTTAGAAAACACTATGAAAGATAATATTAGCTTACAAAATTTTAATAAAAATATAAAATCGGTATATGATTTTTTTGAAACTAAAAAAGAACTTCCTATTATTATGGTAAATAGTAAAGGTGAGTATCTATTAAATTAGTTTCTACAAACGGCTTGCAATGTTTCGGCTGTACGTTGTTCCAAAATAATATTTTTACCCTTTGTTAATTTTTCTATTGTTGTATTATCATAATGCCTTATTGTTAACAACGATAAGTCTCTTTCTACTTCTACATCAAATAATAACGAAGCTTGGGTAGCTATTTCAGTAGTTTTTTCTACATGTCCATCAAAACAACATATAAACGATATGGCTGTATTTTGAGTAAGATTTGGTTGTAGTTTTACTGCATTAAATATTTTATGCAATTGCCCTAAGGCTTTTCCTTCCATAAAAGAAAAATCTTTTGATTTAAAATAAATTAAAACTTGTTGGTTTTTTAAAACAATAATAGGAGGTAGGTTTTTTACTTTTTCGTTATTAATGACTGTGCCTTGTAAGCTAGTATCTAAAAAGCTTTTTACAAATAGCGGTATGTTTTTATTTTGTAATGGTTTTATTGTTTTTGGATGAATAACCTGTGCTCCATAATAGGCCATTTCTATAACTTCGGTATAATTTAATGCTGCAATATTTTTTGCATCAGTAAATTTATTGGGGTCGGCATTCATTACTGCTGGTACATCTTTCCATATTGTAAGACCACTTGCATTTAAAATATTTGCAAATATGGCAGCAGAATAATCGCTACCTTCTCTACCAAGGGTAGTGCTTTCATTTTCGTCGGTAGAGCCTATAAAACCTTGTGTAAGCACAATATCATGGGTATTGAAAAATGGCAAAATTTCATCTTGTATTTTGGCAGATGTATATTCAAAATCAACTACAGCATCTCTAAAATTATTATCTGTTCTAAAAATATCTCTTACATCTGCCCAGTGTACATTTACTTTTTGCTCTGCTAAATAATGAGCTACAATGCAAGTGCTAAACAACTCACCGCAACAAACTATTTGATCGTAATAATAATCGTAAGCTCTTACTGGCTTGTCGTGTAGCATCCATTCTATTTCTGTAAAAAAATCTTTTAACTGATCTTCGGCAGCTTTCCAATTATGTATAAGTAAATATTTTACAACCTCTAAGTGATTTTGTTTTACTTGCTCAAATAATAAAAGAGCTTCTTCTTTTTTATTTTCAAAATATGCTTGTGCAATTTTTTCTAAAGCATTGGTTGTTTTACCCATTGCAGATATTACAACCAATATTTTTTGTTGTGCATTTTCATTAATAATTTTCGATGTGTTTTTTATACGTTCAATACTATTTATAGAGGCGCCGCCAAATTTAAAAACAAGCATATTTTATAACAGTTTTATGTGAAGATAATTTAAAAGTTGTAACAATAAAAATGCCAACCTTTTCAGATTGGCATTATATAAAAAATGATGCAAGCTATTTAAAATTTCATTCCTATTGTAGCCATTATATTTCCACTTTTACTTTTTACATCGGAATACACTGTTTGCGCATTTTGTAAGCGATATGGCACATCAAAATCTTTAGTTAATAAATGCACATAAGTTAAATCTACAAATATACCTTTGTGGCGGTAACCCAATCCACCACTTATTGTCATCTTATTAGCTTTAGATGGAGCATCTTTATAAGGATTGCCATAATAGCCAAATCCAATACGAGCCATAATGGTATTAAATTTTAGTTCGCCACCCAATTTTAAATTTATATTGCCTTTGTATAATTGTTTTATTACGCTATTTAATTCTTTGTAATATGTAAATTCATTTGCCGATACAGAGTCGTTATTGCTTTTAAATTTACTACCGCTATGTTTTACATATTCTATATCTGCAGTTATAAAACCTCTTTGTTTTTTTACATCTTCTATTTCTTTAAACACATACGAGCCGCTTACTATAACCTTCCAAGGCATATTTTGTAAATATTTAGCTTCGCCTTTTTGTCCATTTGTAAATATATCCGACGATACGGCAAATGTGGCAATAGGGTTTTCTAATGCGGTTTGCATATTGCTTTGTCGGCTATCTGTAAGCGACATAAAAGATGGTGTATGTACTGCCAATCCTAATCTAATACGCTCTTTTGGTCTATAAATAATGCCAAGTTTTGCATTAAAACCTATGCCTTTTGTTGTATAATTATCTTTAAAAGTAAACGATTTAAAATGATTTGTTGTGCTAGATGATGTATCGTTTTCAGAAAAAGTTGTATTGCTTTGGTAATTTAAAATTGGAATACCAATGCCAACACCCCATAATAATTTATCCCCATTATTACCTGCAAAGGTTGCACCTAATTCGTACAATCCACCTTTGGTTGTTTTAGTCATTTCTTGCTGTATGGCTTGCCCCAAATCTTTTATAATATACTCTGGCGCTGCTTTTATAATGGTTTTACCGCCAATGGTAACTGTATCTATTAGGTAAGTAAATAATGCTGGAGCAGCTGTAAATGGTGCACTTGAATATGAGCCCAACATTTGATCTATACTTTGTTTGCTATTGGCAAACTCTTCGGCAAAAACTTCGCTGTAAGAGCTGTAATTATTTAAACCTTTGTAATGTAAAATATTATTATAATTTACTTTTTGTGTAAATGCTATTGCAAATGCTTTACTATTATTTTCGTTATGTTTATTTGGTATGGCAAAAACAAAGCCAGAAGTACCTAATGAAAATGCATTATTTTTTTCTGATAATGTACTTTTTCTAAAATCTGTTTTTATGTTGTTTAAATTAAAACCAGGTGTTATTGCACTTTCGTTTGTTTTATAAAAACCAATACCAGCAGGGTTTACAAAAGTAGATGTAGCATCTCCACCTAATGAGCCTACTGCTCCACCAAATGCCATTGCTCTGGCGGTGCCATTTTGTTGATACCAACTATATCTTATTGCATCTTCTGGTATTTGCGCAAAAGATTTTGCTGTACAAAGTAGTAAAAAAAATGTAAGTCTTTTTTGCATAGTAGTTATATTTTGCTTTGTAAGAAGCAATTAAGGTAGTTAGAAATTATAATTTTATCCACCTCTATTTGGCCTTGTATTTGTACTGCTCTGCGCCGGACTTGGAGATGTAGAACCAGAACTACTACTTGGAGTAGATGGCGAATAAGTTCTTGTATTGTTGTTAGAATTATTGTCGTTATATGTTCTAGTAGGTTCACTATTGTTATTGTTGTAATTTCTTATTTTAATAACCTTAGGTGTATTGCTACCTTTTGTATAACTATTGGTTGTAATTGTATTGGTATATGCACCTAAGTTTGCAGTACGTATGGTTGTGTTTTTTGGGTTAATAAATTTTACACTATTTGCATAAACTGGGTAAGGATAATAATATGGATTATAATAGTAACCATAGTTGTAACCATACGAATATGGGTTGTAACTACAATCGTAATCGTATCGGTAATCTAAATTGCGCCATCTTGGGTCGTGTATTGCCATACGTAAAGATCTATCTTCGTAAGTTTCTACTGGCTTTTCGTACTTAGTTGTACTTTCTACAACCACTTTCGGTTTCGAAAAATAAACATCATCAGGTGTTTGCCCACTTTTATAAGCAGTGCTGCAAGCCGCTAATGTAGCTACAGATAATATAAGTAATAATGTTTTCATTATTGTTTTTTTAGTAGTATAAAGGTATATTCTTTTACACAATAAATAGACGATAATTTTTTTAAATTTACTGTTAATGGTTTGCTAATTGCTATTTTAAAAATTGTTAAAAATATTGATAAAACAAACAATGCATACTATTTTAAAACTCAATTATATTTTTTATATTAAACTTGTTTCTCAACCTCCATATAACTTTCTATAGGTTCGCAAGTACATATTAAATTTCTATCGCCAAATGTATTGTTTACTCTGCTAATACTTGGCCAAAATTTATTTTCTTTTACATAATCTAAGGCAAAAGCAGCTTGCTGCCTTGTATATGGTTTATTCCAATCATTTGCTGTTATTACAAATTGAGTGTGTGGTGCATTCTTCAATACATTTTCCAATTTGTCGGCATTGCCATTTTCTATAGCTTCTATTTCTTTTCTAATATGTAGCAATGCATCGCAAAACCTATCTAGTTCAGCTTTATCTTCACTTTCGGTAGGCTCTATCATTATTGTACCTGCCACCGGAAAACTTAGTGTAGGCGCATGAAAATTATAATCCATCAATCGCTTAGCTACATCTTCGGCCTCAATACCAGCACTTGTTTTAAATGGCCTTAAATCTACAATAAACTCATGTGCACAAGTGTCATTTTTGCCAGTGTATAAAATTTTAAAATCATTTTGTAATCTTGCTTTCATATAATTTGCATTTAGTATTGCAAACTCTGTACTGCTTTTTAGCCCAGCAGCCCCAAGCATTTTTATGTATGCATAGCTAATTAGTAAAATACTTGCACTGCCATAAGGAGCCGCACTTACAGCTGTAGAAGCTGTTGGCAATTTGTCTGTAATACTAGTATGACTAGGTAAAAAAGGCTTCAATTTATCGTTAACACATATTGGTCCCATGCCAGGCCCGCCACCACCATGAGGTATAGCAAATGTTTTGTGTAAATTTAAGTGGCACACATCTGCACCTATTAAACCTGGGCTTGTAAGTCCAACCTGTGCATTCATATTAGCACCATCCATGTACACCAATCCGCCATTATCATGTATAAGCTTGCACAAATCTTTTATAGTTTCTTCAAATACACCATGTGTGCTTGGGTAAGTTACCATTAGACCAGCAAGGTTTTCTTTATGTTTTTCGGCTTGTGCTGCCATATCTGCCATGTCTATATTGCCAAACTCATCGCATTTGGTTACAACTACTTTAAAGCCCGCCATTACTGCACTTGCAGGGTTAGTGCCATGTGCCGATATTGGTATCAAAATTACATTTCTATTGGTATTTTTATTTGCTTGGTGGTATGCTCGAATAGCAAGCAAGCCAGCATATTCACCTTGTGCGCCACTATTGGGTTGCAACGATGTGGCAGCAAAACCAGTAATATTGCTTAGCCAATCTTCAAGTTCTGTAATTATTTTTTGATAACCTATCCATTGGTTTTTGGGTGCAAAAGGATGTATATTGCTAAACTCTGGCCAGCTTACAGGTATTAATTGTGTGGCTGCATTTAGTTTCATGGTGCAGCTACCAAGCGAAATCATGGAAGTGTTTAAACTCAAATCTTTATTCTCTAAAAATTTAATGTAACGTAGCATTTCTGTTTCGCTTCTATGATTTTTAAAAACTGGGTGCTTAAGATAATCTGATGTACGAGTAAGTGTATTGGGTATGTTTGAAAGTAAACAATTATCGCTAAAAGTAATTCCAGCACTATCATCACCTTTAGCTTTAGCAAAAATATGTACAATATCCAACACATTGTTTTGTGTAGTAGTTTCGTCTAAACTTATTATTACACAATCATTTTGGTAAAAGAAATTTACCTCAGCAGCTTCGGCAGTTTCTTTAATTGTTGCTACTAAATTTGTTTTTATTTTTATAGTGTCAAAATAAAAATTATTTTCATTTTTAAACCCAATTTCTGCTAATGCATCGCATAAAGTTTTTGTAAGTAAGCTAGTACGCATTGCCATATTTTTTAGCCCATCTGCCCCATGGTAAATGGCATACATGGCACTCATATTGCTTAGCAAAGCCTGCGCTGTACAAATATTGCTTGTGGCTTTTTCTCTACGTATATGTTGCTCTCTGGTTTGCAAAGCCATACGCAAACATCTGTTGCCTTGTGCATCTATAGTTACTCCAATTATACGACCAGGAATATTTCTTTTAAATTCGTCTTTTGTTGCAAAAAATGCAGCATGTGGACCACCAAAACCCATTGGTACTCCAAAACGTTGTGCCGAGCCTATTGCTACATCTGCTCCCAATTCTCCAGGAGGTGTAAGTAATGTAAGTGCCAATAAATCGGTAGCCATTACCACCATTGCATTTGAAGCATGAGCAGTGTCAATAAACTTTTTGTAATCCTCTATAGCGCCATCGGCATTTGGGTATTGTAATATGGCACCAAAATAACTTTCATCTAACACTACAGTTTTATAATCTCCAAAAACCAATTCTATATTTATTGGCGTAGCTCTTGTAACCAACACATCTTTTGTTTGTGCAAAAATGGCATTGTCCACAAAAAACTTTGGAGCAGGAATGTTATCCGTATTTTTATTTTTATGGTTTAGCAACATAGCCATTGCTTCGGCTGCTGCAGTGCCTTCGTCGAGCAAGCTTGCATTTGCTATTGGCAATGCGGTAAGATCAGCTACCATTGTCTGAAAATTTAATAAACTCTCAAGCCTTCCTTGTGCTATTTCGGCTTGGTAAGGCGTGTATTGTGTGTACCAGCCTGGGTTTTCAAAAACCGTACGCAATATTACCGATGGTACAATTGTACCATAATACCCTTGCCCAATATAGGTTTTAAAAACTTTGTTAAGCAAAGCTGTTTTTTTAAGTTCGATTAAATATTCAAATTCGCTTACTGGTCCAGCCACTTGCAATGGAGAATTTGCTCTTATTGCTAATGGTACAGTTTTCGATATTAATTCTTCCATATTTTGTACACCTATGGTAGCAAACATTTCGGCAGTTTCTACTGCATTTGGGCCAATATGCCTTTGTACAAATTCGTTTTGTTGTTGTTTAAATAAATTCATTGTTATCCGTTAATTGTTAATTGTCAGTCGTTAATTGTAATAAGTTATTAGCAAGTTTAATAATAAATTACTAGTATCTCAATGTCTCAATACTCAATTCTTTTTTTTTGCCAGCTAAAGACAGCAGCAATGAGCAACTTCATTGGCGTCGCACATTTCATCTTCATATCTTTTGGCATCATTAATAATGCAATAAATAATCGACTATACATTGCATGTATTATTTCGGCGCAAATTTACACCAATACAACGGCAATAAATTACTAATTTTGCATTGTGGAAAACTGCACCCAAATGCTGCAATTAAACCCTTATTTTTTTACCTATGCCACAAACTGATATAGCCGATAAGGAATTTGAAAATATAGATTATTCAAATAAAGACTTATCCAAATTTATTTTTACAAATTGTATTTTCAATAGCTGCAATTTTACCCAAACAAATATTAGTTATACTAGTTTCGACGATTGTACTTTTAATTTTTGTATTTTTTCTGCGCCTACTGTAAACCTTACTCGATTTAAAAATGTAATATTTAACGAAACCAAATTAATGGGCTTTCCTTTTCAAAATTGCAAAGAATTTTTATTTGAATTACAATTTAAAAATTGCCAATTAGACTATGCTATTTTTTGCGAAAAGAAAATGAGAGGCACTATATTTACAGATTGTAATTTGAAAGAAGTAGATTTTTCAAAAGCAGATTTAACCTCGGCAGTTTTTAATAATTGCGATATGCAAGATGCTATTTTTGATGATACTATTATAGAAAAAGTAGATTTTAGAACTGCAAAAAACTTTACCATAGACCCACAACATAATAAAATAAAAAATGCAAAATTTTCGTTTTATGGTTTAGAAGGGTTGCTTAGAAAATACAAAATTGAAGTGGCGTATTAATTTAATTATTTACAAAAATAGAAAGAAATTTTATTTGAATGGACAATAACAAACTGCTTACCAACTGGCAAAAAAAAACATTGGAACGTACAAAATTGTACAAAAAGTTTTTGCACAGAGCTGATAAAAAAACAACTCTACGAGCCCTACCAGCATTGCACGAAGAGGCTTTTGAAAACATTAATTGTTTAACCTGCTCCAACTGTTGCAGAAATTACTCTCCAAGGTTTAAAGCAACCGATATAAAACGTATTGCCAAGGTAATGCAAATGAAAGAAGGTGTTTTTATAGAAACCTATTTGCAATTAGATGAAGACAACGATTTTGTAACCCGAAGTAAGCCTTGTCCTTTTTTGGGTGAAGATAATTTTTGTAGTATATACGAAGATAGACCAAGCGATTGCGAACGTTTTCCTTATACCGATGAAGATGTAATTATAAAACGACAAGATATAACACTAAAAAATTCTACATTTTGTCCTGCCGTATATTTTGTGTTAGAAAAATTGATGGAGAAGAAGTAATTAAATTTACTTTTTATTAAAATACTAAAAATCAATAAATAGTTGAAGCGGAGAATTAAATTTCGGTTGATAATAAAACCAACCGAAATTTAATGATAGTATTTCTGAAATTTTAGTTTATCCATTTACGCATCGAAAGCATTGAACGGTGGTTTTTTCTAGTATTCCATAAATCAACTGAACTGTAAGTACGAATGTTTTTTTCTTTACTGAATGCGTCTAAAGCAATAGTTTCTTTTGTTTGGCTCGTTAATTCTTTCATCTGTTCTTTGGTTAGGGTAATAACGGTACCCAATGTGTCTTGTCTCATAACTTTTGTTTTTACTAATAAAAAAAATCTCTAAGTCTGGCTATTAGTGGAGCCTGGCAGGGATATAAAATAAAAAATAGAGCCTAAAAATGTAGTTTTTTTTAATATTAGGTTCTAAATTTCGCCGCAAATGTACGACAATTTTGAGCCTTGGTAAATTATATAGATGTTAAAAGGTAGTTATAGATTATAAATGGTATTAAAAATGCATTTCATTTATTTTAATAGGAAGGAATATATTTGCAAATTCAGAAATAGTATATCATAAAACTACTAAATTGTCTATTTCTGATTTAAAATAATCCAAAAATGTTCTTTATAAATAATTTTATAAGCAACAACAAATATGAAAATTTGAGAAAATACATACTTTTTATATTTTTATTATTATTTATAGCCAATGTTTTTGGGCAAGTAAAACCTATTTCGGATACATTTTTTTTGTTAAAGAAAAAAGGCTTACTCAAAAAGCTTGGCGAAAGTATTTATACCGATACTATTAGTGAAGCGTTAATTTTTAACCCTATCAAAATCGAAAATCCGTTTAAAGCATTTACAGGTAAAAGAATAAGAACAATATCTATAGCAAAATCTGGTTTTTATACTATTGTACATGATACTATAGATGGAAAAAAACGAAATTTAGGAGAACTAGTAGTAGATTTTTTTCATAAAAATACATTGCCAAAAGTAATACGAAATAATCTTTTTTTTAAAGAAGGCGATAAAGTATTGCCTTTGTTGTTTTCCGATAATGAACTTTTTTTGCGACAACAACCTTTTTTAAGAGATGCAAGAATAATTATACAAAACGACTCTTTAAGCAATATGGTTGATGTAATTGTATTAACTAGAGATGTTTTTTCTATTGGTGCAAGTATAAATATAAATAATCTTACGAAAGGCGAAGCCACATTGAGAGACGAAAATCTTTTTGGTTCTGGCAATAGATTAGAATTTACTGGGCTTTACGAAAAAGATAGGAATCCGAATAATGCTTTTGGTGCAAATTTTACAAAAAGAAATATTGGCAACACATTTATAAATTGGACTACTGGTTTCAAAAATTATAGCAACTCTTTTAATACAGGCAGACAAGAAGAAAATATTGTGTTTACATCTTTGAACAAACCATTGATAAGCAGATACAACTCTTGGACTGGTGCAGCAAGTATAACAGTAAGTACTAACAAAAATGCATATTCCGATAATAGGTTTGATGAATTTTTAAAATACAAAATTTTATCTACCGATTTATGGGCAGGTTTTAACATTGGCTTTAAAAGAAAAAAAGAAACAGATTCCGAAAAAAGATTGCGCCACTTTATTGGATTAAGAACTTTTTATAATGATTTTATTGTGGTACCAAATGCTTATAAAACTGAGTTTAATAAAGATTATGGAGATATAAATGGTTTCTTAGGAAGCTATAGTTTGTATAAACAAAATTTTTACAAATCAAATTTTATTTATGGGTTTGGGCGTATAGAAGATGTGCCTGAAGGCCTGAATGCCACACTTGTAGGTGGATATGTAAATAAGCATGGTATAAAAAGAACTTATATAGGTGCCGAATTTGATGCTTCGCACATGCAAAAAAACAAAAGTTTTACTACTTATATTTTTCGTTGGGGCAATTTCTTAAATAAGAATAAAGTGGAAGATGCTACTGTACTATTTGGCGTAAATAAGTTTTCAAAAATATTTAGAATGAACCAATATTGGCGAAACAGAAATTTTTATGGCATCAATTTTACAAAAAATTTGAATGCAACAAAATTAAATGAACCACTAGCATTAGAAAGTAATTATGGATTACCCTATTTAATTGGTCCAGGTTATGGAGCAGATACTCGTACCACATTAAAATTTGAATCGGTGTTTTATAATCTTAAAAAATTTATTGGATTTAGGTTTGCCCCATTTGTATTTTCTGATTTAATTTTATTAAAACCAACATTGTTAGAAACTGCCAAAACTAATGGTTATACTGCATTTGGAGGAGGTTTAAGATTGAGAAATGAAAATTTAGTTTTTGGAACAATTGAGCTAAGAGGTTATTACTTTCCAAGAATAAATGATGGGGTAAAAAATTGGAAAGTAGAACTTATATCTAAACTGCAATTTAATTTTAATTCTAATTTTATACGTAGGCCAGAATTTGTAACTACAAATTAAAATTAATAAAATGTACACAAAACAAGAAGCATCGGCTGTAAGGCAAAAGTTTTGGACTGCTTTTGGTAAATATATGCAACCTGTGCCTTCAATAACTGGCCAAAAAATAAACTGGATAAATTACAAAACTGGTGTAAAAGGTATTTCTTTTAAAATGAATGCCGATAAAAACGTAGCTTTCGTAGCAATTGAAATTGCTTTACAAAATGAAAAAAGCCAACAAATATTTTATGAGGTTTTCAACAACTTTAAAAAATATTTTAACGTAATAGTAGGAGGTAATTGGATTTGGGAGGCAAAATCTTTATTGGAAAACGGTACTATTTGTAGTAGAATTTATTTAGAACTAAAACCCATTAATATTTTTAAGGAATCTGATTGGCCATTGTTAATTACATTTTTTAAAACAAACATTATTGCTATAGATATTTTTTGGAGCGAATACAAATCTGCATTTGATACCGATTCAATTTTATGAGTAGACCAAACCATTTATAAAATTTAAAATTGCTGAGCCAATATAGCAGTAGTTTAGCCTAATTCTACGCTTGGAGAATTAGGGTATAATACTGAAAAATAGTTGGTAAAATCCTCTAGAACTCAATGTTTTTATCAGTCTTGAAAGAAGTTTAGTGAAAGTCGTTTCACTAAACTTCTTTTGTATATGAAAAAGATAAAAA
>JABFQZ010000042.1 GCA_013141435.1 Ferruginibacter sp. | reverse complement strand
TTTTTATCTTTTTCATATACAAAAGAAGTTTAGTGAAACGACTTTCACTAAACTTCTTTCAAGACTGATAAAAACATTGAGTTCTAGAGGATTTTACCAACTATTTTTCAGTATTATACCCTAATTCCCCACCTTCGCCAATCCTAAAACGTTAGCAATAATTTTAACTTAGGTTCAATATTCTAACGCAACACTCTACAAATTGTAAGTTTCAATTTGCTGCTATTTGCTTTTCTCCCCAACTTCGCATTTGGCTAATAAACGGTATCAATTCTTTTCCTGTTTCGGTAAGCGAATATTCAACTTTTGGTGGAACTTCTAAATAAACTTTTCTCGTAATTAGTTCATCGGCTTCCAATTCTTTTAGCGTTTGGGTAAGCATTTTTGGAGTAATTCCCACTATTGCCCTGTTTAATTCACCGTATCTCAATAAGCCATCCCTCAATACCCATAAAATCCGCCCTTTATATTTTCCACCTATTCTTTGAAAAGCATAATCAACAGCACAATATGCCTTTTGAATATTTTTTTTCATCTTTTTATAAATTTAATATATTGATAATCAACATTACTATAATTTTAGTATGTAGTACACTTTTTTGTATGTACTTGCCATAAAGGTAATAAATGTTTTTATTTGTATAAACTTTAAATAAAAAAAATAAAAAATGAATGTATCAATTAAAAGAGTGCTGCATTTTCCAATAACAAAAATTATCATTGGAATTGTGGTCTGTTTTTCTCTATTTGTAGTAATTCAAAACTTTGTATTAAAACCATTTTTTTATAGTATTATTCAAGATAAAAATATTGCCAACCCAATTATTCATTGTCTTTCATTAATAGTATTATTAGTTAGCTATTATTATTTATTCCATTTTTATGATAAAAGAAAAATAACAGAACTATCCATAAAATATTTGCTAAAAGAAATGTTTGGAGGCTTTTTTTTGGGTTTTTTTACAATTTCATTATCTATTTTCATTTTATACTTATTAGGGTATTATCAAGCTATTAGTATTTCTACAGCTAACTACTCCATAAAGTTTTTCACGGTACTAATGTTTGCGGCCTTAGTTGAAGACCTATTTCATAGAGGGTTAATAGTTCGTGTGTGTGAAAATTGGTTAGGAACTAATTTAACCCTTGTTATTGCAATGCTAGTAGAACTTCAACACATTTATAATCCCAATTCCAACTTATATAGTCTTTTGTATTATTTGATTTGGGGGTTTACTATGGCAATGATGTTTGTTTATACTAAAAGAATATGGCTACCCTATTTCTTCCATATAGGTTGGAATTTTTCTCAGCCTTTTTATGGCTCAAATCTCACTGGGCTAAATGATATGGGTAGTATCATTCAATCAAAATTTACAGGTCCAGAATTATTAACAGGAGGTGCAGTTGGAATTGAAGGTTCAATTTTTACAGCATCTTTTTTGTTGCTTATTGGAATAGCACTTTATTATCTTGCAAAAAGAGAGGGCAAAATTGTAAAAAGTAAACTTTTTAAAAGATGAATTTATATGATGCCTTTTTAGGTCTTGACAACTATTTTTCACCGAGGATTATAGGTGAAGTAAATGACCAATATATTAAAGTCGTAAAAATAAAGGGGCAGGAAGTGCCTTGGCATAATCACGAAAATGAAGATGAATTATTTTACATCGTTGAAGGTTCTTTGTTAATGGAAATTGAAAATCAGGAAAATTTCCTTATGCAAAAAGGGGATTTTTATGTAATAAAAAAAGGAATAAATCACAGAGCTTCCTCAAAAGAGGAATGTTGCATTATGCTTATTGAATCTAAATCCACTGAACATACAGGTAAAATAAAATCAGCAATTACAAAATCAGTAGAAGAACAAACTTTTTAAAATAATAAAACAGTGCAGCGTTTTTCTTATCTTTTTTCATACAAGGCTAACGCTCAAAAACAAATTACTCGGCTTCAATTTTTAACCCCCCAAAATAAATAAAATGTATACAAAAAAACTAAACTCAGTTGCTCTTGCATTAGCAATTATCTTAACACTTCAAAGCTGTATTTATAGAATTGCACTAAAACAAGCAGGGATTCTTGATAAAGAAAATTCCATAATTAAAATAAGTAATCAACAAAAAGAAATTTGCTTTTTACCAATGCATCATATTGGTAAAAAAGAGTTTTACGATGACACAAAACGGCAATTAGACTCTTTGATAAATTTAGGATACTATGTTTTTTTTGAAGGATTAAATAATAAAACTATTGATGAAAAAATTAAGGACACTTTACTTAGAAAGATGAGAAGTGTAACTGGTGTAGATTTAGTAAATTTAGTAAAAAAGGGAGGATATATTGATTCTGCAACAGGCCTAACCATTTTTCCGAATAAAGGGCTAAATAAAATAATTAAAAAAGAAAATTTAGTTAGTCAGCCTAGTAACTTAAAAAAACCAAAAATAGAAATGGCAACTGGAATGGGTGTAGATGAAGACTTGAGTAATTTAATAAAAGGATTTGAGGCAAAATATGGCATTATACAATTGACAGATAAAGATTGGAATACGAATCTTGGTGAGCCATTTAAAATAAAAAATGGTAACAGCAAATCCAAAAAAGAATATATAAAACAATATTTAAGGAATAAATATCTAGCCCAACAAATAGTATCATCTACTCACAATAAAATTGTACTAGTTTATGGAAAAAATCACAAGAAAGGCTTATTGGAAGAATTACAAAAAATAGATGCTACTTACAATATTGTACAGTAAATAATCTAGCTCCTATGTAAAGCGTACTAGGGACTACAAATATACTAAGTTTCGTCCCGACGGGATCTGGCGATAACCGACCCTGCCGTTTTTTTTGGTACATTATATTTTTAATTAAATTTTCAAAAACGCTGGGGTCTTCTGCGGAAGACCCCAGAGAGACGTAAAAATGAATTTAAACGATGCCTTTTTAGGTCTTGACAACTATTTTTCACCGAGGATTATAGGTGAAGTAAATGACCAATATATTAATGTTGTAAAAATAAAAGGGCAAGAAATTCCTTAGCATATTCACAAAAATGAAACTGAATTATTCTACATTGCAAAAGAGACACTTTTAATGGAAATTGAACCAGACTTAAAATTAAAAAAAGGTGACCACATCATCAACTCAATAAAATGTATTTTAAAACTTTATTTGCACCAATCCTTTCCCTCCAACAAACTTTCGCCCATCAAAAAAGCATCTACATTTCGTGCGCATTCTCGGCCTTCACTTATAGCCCATACTACCAATGATTGTCCTCTACGCATATCGCCAGCTGTAAATATTTTAGCTATATTGGTTTGATAATCTTTTTCGGTTGCTTTTACATTGCCTCTATCGTCTAATTCAATTTCAAGTTGTTTCAATAATCCTTCATGTTGTGGGTGCACAAAACCCATAGCAAGCAATGCTAGTTCGCAAGGTATTTCCCTTTCCGTATCTGCAATCTCTACAAAGCTTGCTGGCTTGCCTTCTTCGGTTATCTTCCATTCTAAATCTACAATTTTTAATGCCTTTAATTTTCCTTTTTCGTCTGCAATAAATTCTTTTGTGGCTGTCGCCCATTGTCTATTTGCACCTTCTTCGTGTGATGAAGTTGTTTTTAAAATCATTGGGAATTGAGGCCATGGCATATGTGCTGTTCTGTTCGTTGGAGGCATGGGCATTAATTCAAATTGTGTTACTGTTTTTGCTTTTTGCCTGTTAGATGTGCCTACACAATCGCTACCAGTATCTCCACCGCCTATTACCACTACATTTTTATCAGCAGCAAAAATCTCTTCCCCATCTTCTTTGGATAGTGTTGTAGAGAGATCTGAAACCCTTTTGTTTTGTTGTTTCAAAAAATCCATTGCAAAGTGTACTCCATTTATTTCTCTGCCTGTAATATTTAAGTTTCTAGGTATTGTAGAGCCGCCTGCTAAAACAATAGAATCAAATTCTCTAAGTAAATCGGTGATGCTAATATCTACACCCACATTAGCATTGCAGGTAAACACTATCCCTTCTTCTTCCAAAAATTTAATGCGCCTATCTATTACCCATTTTTCCAATTTAAAATCAGGTATTCCGTAACGTAATAAGCCACCAGGCAAATCATCTCTTTCAAAAACCACCACGGAATGGCCTGCATAATTTAATTGTGCGGCGGCGGCAAGGCCAGCAGGACCGCTTCCAACTATAGCTATTTTTTTACCTGTGCGTTGAATATTTTTTCTTGCTTTTACAAATCCTTTTTCAAAAGCAATTTCAATAATATGTTTTTCTATTTCTTCTATTACAATGGCTGGTTGGTTTATGCCTAAAACGCAGGCACTCTCACAAGGCGCTGGACAAATACGCCCTGTAAATTCTGGAAAATTATTGGTAGAAATAAGTATATCGTAAGCATTTTTCCATTCCTTTTTATATACCGCATCGTTAAACTCTGGAATGATATTACCCAATGGGCAGCCATTGTGGCAAAAAGGTACTCCACAATTCATGCATCTGCCAGCTTGTTGGTTAAGCTTTTCATCTGTGTATGCAAGCACAAATTCTTTGTAATCAGTAAGTCGCTCTTCTACATTTCTTTTTTGTGGTAGTTCACGTGTGTGTTGTAGGAAGCCTGTTGTATTGCCCATAGTTATTTATATTAAATTTTTTTCAACACATAGTATCATAGGCACATAGGTTTCACATAGTTTTTTCTATTGTGTTTCTATGATTCTATTGTGTCGATGTGTTTGATTTTTTCAACACATAGAATCATAGGCACATAGGTTTCACATAGTTTTTTCTATTGTGTTTCTATGATTCTATTGTGCCTATGTGTTTGATTTTTTCAACACATAGTATCATAGACACTTAGTTGCACATAGGTTTTCTATTGTGTTTCTATGATCCTATTGTGTCTATGTGTTTAAACTCCTTTTTCCCTTCCAATACTTTTTTATAATCCTTCGGAAAAACTTTTACAAAATTTTTCAATTGGTTTTCAAAATCATTCAACAGAAATTTTGCTACGGTGCTTTTTGTATTTATAAAATGTTGCTCAATCAAGTTTTGCAAAAACGAAGCGTCTTCTTTTGATACAGGATCTAGATCCACCATTTCTTTGTTGCACTTATTTTTAAAATCCTGTTGCACATCATATATATAAGCAATCCCTCCGCTCATACCTGCAGCAAAATTTCTTCCTACAGTTCCTAATATAATTACGTTTCCACCGGTCATATATTCGCAACCATGATCCCCTACTCCTTCTACTACTACATTTGCACCGCTATTGCGTACAGCAAACCTTTCGCCCGCCTGTCCTCTAATAAAAGCATTGCCGCTTGTAGCTCCATACAAAGCTACGTTTCCAATGATGCTGTTTTCCTCCGGCACAAATCCAGCATCTAAAGCTGGATATATAATGAGTGTTGCACCGCTTAATCCTTTACCAAAATAATCGTTGGCATCACCTTCTAACTCTAGTGTAATTCCATTTGTATTAAATGCTCCAAAACTTTGTCCAGCTGTTCCATTAAATTTAAAATGAATGGTATCATCTGGCAATCCATCTGCTTTGTACAACTTTGTAATTTCGTTAGATAAAATGGTGCCAACAGTTCTATTGGTATTTTTTATGTTGAACGAAGCAGTTATTTTTTCTTTTTTTTTCAACGATGCTTTTGCAGCTTCTATTAATTTCCAATCCAATACATCCTCTAGTTCATGATCTTGCTTTTCGGAATTATATAAGCCAGTGTTGGCACTTGAAGGTTGTTTGTATAAGATAGATGACAAATCAAGCTGTTTGTATTTCCAATGTTCTACATCCATTTTTTGCTCTAAACAATCTGCTTGGCCCACCATTTCGTTGATGGTTTTAAAACCAAGTTCAGCCATTATTTCCCTTAGCTCTTCTGTTAAAAACTTAAAGAAATTCACAACATGCTCCGCATCACCCGTAAAACGCTTTCTCAATGCTGGATCTTGAGTAGCAATCCCAACTGGGCAAGTATTTAAATGGCATTTACGCATCATAATACAACCTTCTACCACCAAGGCTGCGGTGGCTACTCCCCATTCTTCTGCTCCAAGTAATGTTGCAATGGCAATGTCTCTTCCTGTCTTCATTTGGCCATCAGCTTGCAACACCACTCGGCTGCGTAATTTATTTTTTACCAGTGTTTGATTGGCTTCTGCCAAGCCAAGCTCCCAAGGTAAACCTGCATGTTTTATAGAGCTGATAGGCGAAGCACCTGTACCACCATCGTGGCCTGCAATTAAAATTACATCTGCTTTTGCCTTTGCTACACCTGCAGCTATGGTACCCACTCCGGCCTTGCTTACAAGTTTTACGTTTATCCTTGCAGCACGGTTAGCATTTTTTAAATCGAAAATAAGTTGTGCCAGATCTTCAATGGAATAAATATCATGATGTGGTGGTGGAGATATCAATCCAACTCCAGGAGTAGCATGTCGTACTTTGCCAATCCATTCATCTACTTTATAACCTGGCAATTGACCTCCCTCGCCAGGCTTTGCGCCTTGTGCCATTTTTATTTGCAATTCATCGGCTTCGGTAAGGTACAAACTTGTTACACCAAAACGTGCCGATGCAATTTGCTTAATTGCTGAACGCAAGTTATCGCCATTGGGTAAAAGTTCATAACGTTTTTCATCTTCCCCGCCTTCGCCCGTATTGCTTTTACCGCCAAGCTTATTCATAGCAATAGCCAAAGTGGTATGTGCTTCCCAACTGATGCTACCAAAACTCATGGCACCCGTTGCAAACCTTTTATAAATATTTTCTGCAGGTTCTACTTCATCTATAGAAATAGCAGGACGTGTATTTTTAAATACAAATAAACTTCGTAAGGTTGCAGCTCTTTCGCTTTGGTCGTTTACCGCTTTAGAATATTTTTTAAATGTATTGTAATCATTCATTCTGGTGGAGTATTGCAACAAATGAATGGTTGTCGGATTAAACAAATGAAACTCTCCTTTTCGCTTCCATTGATAAATACCTCCTACTGGCAAACGGTCATTGGGCATTGTTTTTTTGCTGAATGCCACTTTATGTTTTGCCAATGCTTCTTTTGCTAATCCATCAAGATCCAATCCTTCTATACGACTTACAGCTCCTTTGAAATAATTATCTACGATGGATTTATCTAATCCTAAAATTTCAAAAATTTGTGCTCCTTGATATGATTGTAAAGTTGATATTCCCATTTTAGAAAACACTTTTAGCAACCCATCGCACACTGCTTTTATATAATTTTTACGAAGCTCTTCCCATTCTAAGTTTGTTTGCAAACTGCCATTCACTTTCATATTACGAATAGAAGCCATGGCCAAATATGGGTTGATGGCAGTAGCACCAAAACCAATTAAACAAGCAAAATGATGAACTTCCCATACATCACCTCCCTCAATCACAATACCCACTTGACCTCTCAAACCTTTCTCTATAAGATGATGATGCACTGCGGAGGTTGCCAGCAACGTTGGAATGGCTGCATGATCACTATCTACGGCTCTATCACTTAGTATCAATACTTCAAAACCATCATGTACGGCATCTTCTGCATACCTACACAACCTTTCCAATCCTGCTTTTAAAGAGCCTGGTTTCCCATCTGCCCTAAAATATGCTTGCAGTGTTTTACTTTGAAATTTTCCAGTATCAATGCTCCTCAGTTTTTCCAATTCTTTACTGGTAAGTATAGGATGCTTTAGCGCCACTGTATGGCAATCCTCTGGCCTTTCTTCCAACAAGTCGCCATTGTTCCCCACAAAAGAGGCAAGGCTCATCACCAATTTTTCTCTAATAGGATCAATGGGTGGGTTGGTAACTTGTGCAAACAATTGTTTGAAATAAGAACTGATATGCTGTGGTATATCACTCAAGATAGCCAAAGCAGAATCTGTACCCATAGATCCAATTGGTTCTTTCGCATCCAAAGCCATCGGTTTTAAAATGGTATCAATATCTTCGGTAGAATACCCAAATGCTTTTTGATATTTTAAAATGGACGCATCTGATAAATGCGTAAATGCCACTCTTGGTTCATCAATTTCTTCTAAACGGATCTTATATTGGTTTAAATATTTATCGTACGGTTTTTGGCTACAAATATTATGCTTCAATTCATCGTCACTAATGATTCGACCTTGTTCCATATCAACCACAAACATTTTACCAGGCTGTAATCTTCCTTTTTCTTTAATCAATTTCTGATCGATAGGAAGTGCGCCTGTTTCGCTTGCCATGATAACCCTATCATCTGTTGTAACGCAATACCTTGATGGTCGCAATCCATTTCTATCAAGTGTGGCGCCAATTATTTTACCATCTGTAAAAGATATGGAAGCAGGGCCATCCCAAGGTTCCATAATACTAGCATGAAATTCATAAAATGCTTTCTTCACCAGATCCATGTCTTCATTTCCATCCCATGCCTCGGGTATTAGCATCATCATTACATGCGGTAGGCTACGCCCACACAAAACCAATAACTCAATCATGTTATCCAGGCATGCTGAGTCTGATTGTTGGCCATATATGATTGGCAACAACAAATCCATTTCTTCTTTACTAAAATAAGATGTGGTAAATCTTTGCTGTACTGCTTTTAACCAATTAAGATTTCCCTGTAATGTATTTATTTCGCCATTGTGTGCAATATAACGAAAAGGCTGTGCAAGCTTCCAACTTGGGAACGTATTTGTAGCAAAACGAGAATGCACCAAACCAAAAGCACTTATCAATTTTTTGTTTGATAAATCTGGAAAATAATTGCGAACCTGCGTACTGGTTAATTGCCCCTTGTAAATAATTGTTTTGTAAGAAAGTGAAGCAATGTAAAATCCGATACTATCAATTTTAATGATATTGTTAATGGTATGTGTAGCATAATTACGCAACACAAAAAGTTTGCGCTCAAATGCATCAAGGTTTTTTACATGATCGGGGCAAGCAATAAATACTTGTTCTATTTCTGGCTCAACGCTTAAAGCTGTCGGGCCAATATTTTCGGCATTTACGGGCACTTTTCTATAACCAAGTATTTCTATATTTAATTTTTCGGCTGCCTTGCTAAAAAGTGATCTGCATTCTTCTCTTAATCTTATCTCTCTAGGAAAAAAAATAACACCAACAGCATATTTTGTATATGCTGGTAAATGAATGCCTAATTTTTTACATT
This sequence comes from Ferruginibacter sp., assembly GCA_013141435.1. Lineage (GTDB taxonomy): Bacteria > Bacteroidota > Bacteroidia > Chitinophagales > Chitinophagaceae > Ferruginibacter. Next base: position 11,842 of record JABFQZ010000042.1, on the reverse strand, counting down.
CATCAAAGAAAAATTCGTGTGGCATTTGCATAATGATTCCTGCACCATCGCCAGAGTTGTTTTCGCAACCACATGCACCTCTATGCTCCATATTTTCCAATACGGTTAATGCATCTGAAATATGTTGATGAGATTTTACACCTTTAATGTTGGCCACAAAACCAATACCACAAGCATCATGCTCAAAGCGTGGATCGTAAAGGCCTTTGTTAAATGTTTGCATATTATTTATTTTTTCTCACAGTGATACAAAGATTACAACATTCATAACTTTGTTTCGTTGTTATCGTAGTGTGCAATTCTTTACACCAAATACCCAAAAGCATTATCGCCATTTTTTAACTCTGTATAATTAATGTTATAGCTATTTAAATTTTTTAATAATACTGCGTAATCTTTTTTTGTTTTTAATTCTATACCTACTAATGCAGGACCTGTTTCTTTATTATGCTTTTGCATATACTCAAATCGAGTAATATCATCATTTTCGCCTAATACATGGTTTACAAATTCTTTAAGTGCCCCAGGTCTTTGGGCAAATCGGATAAGAAAATAATGTTTTAATCCTTCGTATTGCAAACTGCGTTCTTTTATTTCTTGCATACGATCTATATCATTATTGCCACCACCAATTATGCAAACAATATTTTTACCTTTTATTTGAGCAGCATACTCATCTAAGGCAGCAATGCTTAATGCGCCTGCAGGTTCTGCAACAATAGCATCTTCATTATACATTTGTAAAATGGTTGTACATACTTTGCCTTCGTCTATTAACAACATATCATCTAACACATTTTTACAAATAGAAAATGTAATATCACCTACTTTTTTTACAGCAGCTCCATCTACAAAACGTTCTATAATTTCTAATGTAATTGGTGTGCCAGCTTTTAATGCTTCGTACATGCTTGGAGCACCTTTTGGCTCGGCACCAATAATTTTTGTATTGGGCGAAAATGTTTTAAAATAAGTACCAACACCTGCGCTAAGACCACCACCACCAACTGCCATGAAGATATAATCAAGAGCCCCCTCTTTCTCTTCGCCTTGAGGTGGCGGAGGAAAAGTAGAAGAACGTAGCGAAGATTGAATCGAATAATTTTTTTGAACTAATTCATTTATTTGTTCAAAAATTTCTACACCAACAGTTGCTTGGCCTTCGATAATTTTATAATCATCAAATGGCGGAATAAATGTCATAGCATTTTCTTCGGTGTATTTTTTTGCTGCAATAGCACAATCATCAAATGTATCTCCTACCAATTTTACTTCAATAAAATCTTCGCCAAACATTTTTGTTTGCGAAATTTTTTGATTAGGCGAAATAACGGGCATAAATACCACACCCTTGGCACCTAACTTTTTACAACTGTATGCAAAGCCCTGTGCATGGTTACCTGCACTTGCACATACAACGCCAAGTTTTAATTGCTCTGCCGATAAACTGCTCATCATATTATAAGCACCACGTAATTTATACGAACGCACTACTTGCAAATCCTCTCTTTTTAAATACACATTGCACTGGTATTTTTTAGATAGGTTTTGGTTGAATTGCAATGGTGTTCTGTTTACAACGCTTTTTAAACGTTGTGCTGCTGCATTAAAATCTAATAATATTTCTTCTCCTATATTCATCTATGCTTTTGTACTTATTGTTTTCATATTGGTCATTGCTTGCCTAAGTTTTGCACCAACAATTTCTACTGGGTGATTGCGCAATGCATAATTTACATTTATCAATGCTTTGTTATCTACACCAGCATCTTTTCCTTCGTTGTAGTTTTTTCCAATAACATCTGTATCTACTTTGCTCATAAAATTTGCAAGCAATGGTTTGCAAGCATGGTCAAATAAATAACAACCATATTCAGCTGTATCGGAAATAACTCGGTTCATTTCAAATAACTTTTTACGTGCAATGGTATTGGCAATTAAAGGTGTTTCGTGCAACGATTCGTAATAAGCAGATTCTTCTTTAATGCCCGCTTCTACCATGGTTTCAAAAGCTAGTTCCACACCTGCTCTTATCATAGCTACAAACAACAAAGCATTGTCAAAAAATGCTTGCTCAGCTATTTTCATATTGCCAGCAGGTGTTTTTTCAAAAGCTGTTTCGCCTGTTGCTGCCCTCCATGCCAATAAATTTTTATCATCGTTTGCCCAATCTTCCATCATTGTTTTACTAAAATGACCGCTCATGATATCATCTTGGTGTTTTTGAAACAATGGACGCATGATTGATTTCAATTCTTCTGATAATTCAAATGCCTTTATTTTTGCTGGGTTGGATAACCTATCCATCATGGCAGTTACACCTCCTTGCTTCAATGCTTCTGTAATTACTTCTACACCATATTGCACCAGTTTGGATGCATAACTTTTCTCAACCCCTTTTTCAATCATCTTATCAAAACAAAGTATAGAACCCGTTTGCAACAAACCACATAAAATAGTTTGTTCGCCCATCAAATCAGATTTCACTTCGGCCACAAATGATGATTTTAATACACCAGCTCTATGCCCACCTGTACCCACTGCATAAGCTTTTGCTTGCTCCAATCCTTTGCCTTCAGGATCGTTTTCGGGATGTACTGCAATAAGTGTAGGTACACCAAAACCTCTTTTATATTCTTCCCTCACTTCTGTACCTGGGCATTTTGGTGCTACCATTATTACCGTTAAATCTTTTCTTATTTGCATCCCTTCTTCCACAATATTAAAACCGTGTGAGTAAGAAAGTGTAGCCCCTTTTTTCATCAAGGGCATGATGGCTGTTACCACTGCAGTATGTTGCTTATCGGGAGTAAGATTCAAAACTAAATCTGCAGTTGGAATTAATTCTTCGTAAGTACCAACAGTGAAATTATTATCAGTTGCATTTTTCCAAGATGCTCTTTTCTCTTTAATTGCTTCACTGCGGAGTGCATAGGAAACATCCAATCCAGAATCCCTCAAATTCAACCCTTGGTTTAAACCTTGTGCGCCGCAGCCCACTATCACCATTTTCTTTCCTTTGAGTGCTTCTACACCATTAATAAATTCGCTGTTGTTCATAAATTCGCATACACCTAGTTGATTTAATTGTTCTCTAAGTGGTAAGCCGTTGAAATAATTTGCCATATTGTAAATTGTTATATTGATGTTTTGCTAAATTGTTGTTTGGTATAAGCTAAATATGTTGCAATGATTCTATGTGGTAAAGATTAACACATAGGCACAGTAGAATCATAGGTTCACATAGATTATTTGCATTTTATTTGTTTAAATAATATTGTTGTCATTTTTTTTATTGTTAATTTGACCTATGTGAAACTATATGGCTATGATTTATGTGGTAAAGATTAACACATAGTAAGAGTAGGAACATAAGTTCACATAGAAAACACTTCTTCGTTTTGATTCAAAAATTCGTTCTCCGTTGCTACTTCTCCTGGTTCTCTATATTCAAATTCTTTTAATTTTTTATGAAAGCCTTCGCTGTTTTTTATAATAGCTATTCTTGCACTGCGAACAAATTCTATTAAACCGTAAGGTTCTAATACTTTTATTAAATTATCTGTTTCTTCTCTATGTCCTGCTACTTCAAATACAGTATAATCTTTTCTTATTACTACAGCTTTTGCACCATGCTGGCTCAATAGTCTTTCTACTTTCACCTCTTCTGCAATAATATCTGTTGGTACTTTATACAAAGCCAGTTCTTGCCACACTATTTCGTCGTTGTTGTTGTAATATGTTTTTAGTACTTCTACTTGTTTTTCTATTTGCCTGCAAAGTTTTCTTACCACATCTTCTGTTTCATTTATTACAATAGTAAATCGATGTACACTATCAATTTCGCTTGGTGATGTATTGAGGCTATCGATATTTATTTTTCTACGGGAAAAAATAATGGCTATACGAACGAGTAAACCAATTTGGTTTTCGGTATAAACAGTTATAGTAAATTCTTGTTTTTGCATAATTTTTATTTTTTTTCACACAGCGAAACAACGATTACAAAAGCGCAACGGATATCTATATTTCTTCTTTACTCAATACAATTTCAGACACTCCTTTTCCTTGTGGCACCATCGGAAATACATTGTTTTCTTTGCCTACCATTACTTCTAACAAATAACTTCCTTTGTGTTGTAACATTGTTTGCAATGCATCTTTTAATTTTTCTCTTTCGCTTACTTTCTGACCTTCTATATAATACCCTTTTGCCACCTGTACAAAATTGGGGCTAGTAATGCCTACAAAAGAATATCTTTTTTCATGAAACAATTGTTGCCATTGGCGTACCATTCCAAGAAATTGGTTGTTAAGAATTAATATTTTTATTTCCACATCAAACTGCATTATAGTGCCCAGTTCTTGTATTGTCATTTGAATACCACCATCGCCAGCAATGGCAATTATTGTTTTGCTAGGCGCTCCAAATTTTGCACCAATAGCTGTAGGTAATGCAAAGCCCATAGTGCCTAAGCCTCCGCTGGTTATATTGCTTTTGCTATTGTTATATTTTGCATAGCGGCATGCCACCATTTGATGTTGTCCTACATCAGTAACTATTACTGCTTCGCCATTTGTTAATTCATTTAACAATTTTATTACTTCGCCCATGGTTAACTCATCGGTTGTGGGATTCAACTCTGGTCCAATACATTTTTCATCTTCCTTTAATTGATAATCTTTAAATTTTTGATGCCAATCAGTATGATTTTTTTGTTCAACCAAAGCAGTAAGCATAGGCAATGTTTCTTTACAATCGCCCCACACTGGCACATTTGTTTTTACATTTTTATCAATTTCTGAAGGGTCAATATCGAGGTGAATAATTTTTGCTTGCTTGGCATATTTATCTAAACGACCTGTAACCCTATCATCAAAACGCATTCCAACAGCTATTAATACATCGCATTCGTTTGTCAATACATTCGGGCCATAGTTTCCATGCATTCCCAGCATACCTACTCCTAGCGGATGATTGGTAGGAATAGCACTCATACCCATGATTGTCCATGCAGCAGGTATTCCTGCTTTTTCAATAAATGCCTTAAATTCTTTTTCAGCATTTCCTAATATTACACCTTGTCCAAAAATTACGAATGGTCTTGTGGCATTGTTAATTAATGCTGCTGCAGCTTCAATATATTTTTTTCGTATGATTGGTTTTGGCCTGTAGCTTCTTATATGATTACATTTTTCATATCGTTCGTATTCGAATTGTTGTAGTTGAGCATTTTTGGTAATATCAATTAATACAGGACCAGGTCTTCCACTACCAGCAATATAAAATGCTTTGGCCAATACTGCAGGAATTTCCGTTGCATCTGTTACTTGAAAATTCCATTTGGTAACAGGTGTAGTAATATTAATAACATCTATTTCTTGAAAAGCATCGGTACCTAATAAATGTGCAAACACTTGCCCAGTAATGCAAACTACAGGTGTGCTATCTATCATAGCATCTGCTAAACCAGTTACCAAATTTGTTGCACCTGGACCACTGGTGGCAAATACCACACCCGTTTTTCCACTCACCCTTGCAAAGCCTTGGGCTGCATGTATAGCGCCTTGCTCGTGGCGTACTAGAATATGCTTTAGCCTATCGTTGTAATCATACAAAGCATCATATATAGGCATAATGGCACCACCAGGATAACCAAATATGGTGTCCACTCCTTCTTCAAGAAAGGCTTCTAACACTGCTTGTCCGCCTGTTAAAAACATTTGCTTTTTTGTTTCAATTTTTTCTTCAACTAATTCTACTGCTTTCATAAAGAATATTTTAGGCTTCATCTGTTACACATCCTTCACTTGCATCTTTTACTGTATTTGCATATTTAAACAAAACACCTTTTGTAACTTTTAATGCTGGTTGTTGCCAAAGTTTTCTTCGCTCCGCAATAATACCTTCACTCACTTTCAATGTTATTTTTTTTGTAGCAATATCTATTTCTATAATATCATCATCATTCACCAATGCTATTAAACCTCCATTAAATGCTTCGGGTGTAATATGCCCTACTACAAAGCCATGGCTACCTCCACTAAATCTACCATCTGTAATTAGTGCTACATCTTTAGCCAACCCTGCACCTGTAATAGCGCTAGTAGGTTTTAACATTTCTGGCATGCCAGGTGCTCCTTTTGGTCCTTCATATCTTATTACTACTACATCTCCTTTTTTTACTCTGCCATTGCTTATTCCTTCAATCAAATCTTTCTCGCCATTAAAAACTCTTGCAGTACCTTCAAAACGTTCGCCCTCTTTTCCACTAATTTTAGCCACACTGCCATTTTCGGCAAGGTTTCCATACAAAATTTGCAAATGCCCAGTGGCTTTTAGTGGTTTCTCCAATGGATAAATTATTTTTTGGGTATCAAAATTTAACGACTTAATATCTTTTAAATTTTCGGCAACAGTTTTTCCAGTTACGGTCATACAATTACCATGCAACAACCCTTTTTCTAATAAATATTTCATTACACTAGGAATTCCTCCATGGGCATGCAATTCTTGCATCAAATATTTTCCGCTTGGTTTAAAATCGGCTAGTACAGGTGTTTTATCGCTGATGGTTTGAAAGTCATCAATTGTTAATATTACATCTACACTTTTTGCCATAGCTATCAAATGCAATACAGCATTGGTGCTTCCTCCTAATATCATTATGATTGTAATGGCATTTTCAAATGCCTTACGTGTCATTATATCTTTTGGTTTTATATCTTTTTCTAATAATAATTTCATTGCCTTACCGGCATCTAAACATTCATTTTTCTTTTCATCACTCAATGCAGGATTACTTGATGAATAAGGTAAACTCATACCCAACGCTTCAATTGCACTAGCCATTGTATTGGCAGTGTACATTCCTCCGCAAGCACCAGCGCCAGGACAACTGTGTTTTATTATTTCTTTAAAATCTTGGGGTGTAATTGTACCAGCAAGTTTTTTGCCCAATGCTTCAAACGAAGAAATAATATTTAGCTCTTCGCCTTTGTAATTACCTGCTGCTATAGTGCCACCATAAACCATTATTGACGGGCGGTTTAACCTACCCATTGCTATTATTGAACCAGGCATATTTTTATCGCACCCAGGTATTGCAATTAACCCATCGTAATAAAAACCGCCACAAACGGCCTCAATACTATCTGCAATAATATCTCTACTTACAAGGCTGTAACGCATACCATCTGTGCCATTGCTAATACCATCGCTAATGCCTATGGTATTAAAAATTAAGCCTACCATTTCATTATCCCAAACTCCTTTTTTTACATCTTTAGCCAAATCGTTTAAATGCATATTGCAAGTGTTGCCATCATAACCCATGCTACACACGCCTATTTGTGGTTTTTTTAAATCAGTTTCGCTTAAGCCAATGCCATACAACATAGCTTGTGCAGCAGGTTGAGTTTCATCTTGCGTTAACGTTTTCGAATATTTATTTAGTTCTGTCATAAACCTCGCCCCAACCCCTCTACAAAGAAGAGAGAACTGCTCTGGGGTACTTTTAAATTAAAAAATATTTTATTTTTCTAATTGTATTAATTTTTTGATAAACCATGTGTTTTGTGGTAGCGTAATCTTATAAGTTATGGCTAGTATAGCAAAAACCATTTTTTATTTCCTTCTAGTTAAACTACACCATTTCCATCTTAAAATCTTGCTCCAACACTTTTGCTTTATATGCTGCTTGAATAATTTTTCCAATTGATTCTTCCCATGCTTTTGGAAAATTATATTCATCTAAAGATTGCCAACCAATTATTTCTGCTGCTGTACCACAATAAAAGGCTGAGTCTGCATTTTTAATTTCGTCTACAGTAATATTTTTTTCTTCTACTTTGATGCCTATTTCTTTGCATATTTCAATTACTGTAGCTCTTGTAATACCAGGCAAAATAAAGTTGCTAGGCGGTGTAAATAATTTTCCATTTTTTTCAACAAATAAATTTGCTCCAGGACCTTCAGCTGCATTACCATTAATATCCAATAACAATGCTTCATCGTATCCATTGTCTTTTGCCTCTTGGCAAGCCAAAATAGAATTTACATAATGACCGCTAATTTTTGCATGTATTTTAAATGCTTTTGGGTTTGGCCGTTGAAAATTGGAGGTCATAACTCGTATTAAATTATTGCCAAGGTATGCACCCCAACTCCATGCAGTTATCATTAAAAAAGACTCCTTTGCTTTTTGCAAACTCATATTGGGTGGACAAAATACTAGTGGACGCAAATAAGCATCTTCTAAATTATTTTTAACCAATACTTCATAAGAAATATCTATCATTTGCTGAGTGCTATAATTTAGAGGGATTCCGACACAGTCGCAAGAAAATTTTAATCTTTCAAAATGCTCTATTGGCTTAAATATTTTTGGACCATTGTTAGTTGCATAACTTCTAATACCTTCAAATACGGCATAGCCATAATGAAGCGATTGGTCAAATAATCCTGTTTTTGCTTCAGTTGCTTTTACATACTGGTTGTTAAAATACAACACTGTTTTTTCGTCAAAATACATTTCTTTCTTTTTTTAATTAAATTATATTATATTACTGTTGATTTTCTTAATAAAATATTATCAATATTTACAATGCCATGTTCTGCACTACATATGTACTCACTAATAATATCGCCAATTGTACTAGTGAAATAGAAATTTACTGGATCAATATCTTTTGTAACGTACGAATTGGCAATAGCCCATTCTGTAGCTTCTCTTATCAAAGTAGCAGCTTCATTCATGTTAAAATAATCTAGCATCATAGCTGTTGAAAGAATAGAACCAATTGGATTGGCAATATCTTTACCTGCTGCTTGTGGGTAAGATCCATGAATAGGCTCAAACAATGCATATTTATTGCCCAAAGATGCTGAAGGTAACATGCCTAGAGAACCTGCTATTACACTTGCTTCATCGCTAATAATATCGCCAAACATATTTTCGGTAAGTATTACATCAAATTGCTTAGGGTTTAATATTATTTGCATGGCAGCATTATCCACAAATAAAAAATCTAGTTCTACATCTTCATACTCCAGAGCAATTTCTTTTACAATTAATCTCCATAATCTTGATGTTTCTAAAACATTTGCTTTGTCAATTAATGTAATTTTTTTTCTTCTTTTTTGTGCTGCACTAAAAGCTAAATGCGAAATACGTACAATTTCTTCTTTGCTGTATTTACATTCATCTATGGCAATTGTTTTGGTTTCGTTTATTTCTTTTTTTCCAAAATATATGCCACCTGTTAATTCTCTATAAATTACTAAATCTACTCCATCAATATTACTTATTTTTAAAGGGCTTAAATGATGCAATGCAGTATAGGCTGTTACGGGTCTTATATTTGCATATAACTCCAATGCTTTACGTAATCCTAACAAACCTTGCTCTGGTCTTACTTTGGCACTTGGGTCATTGTCGTATTTTGGGTGACCTATTGCTCCAAACAAAATTGCGTCGGAAGCCATGCATACATCTATAGTTTTTTGCGGCAATGGATTGCCTGTTTCATCAATTGCTACTGCACCCATTAGAGCATGGTTGTACTCGAAATTATATTGAAAACGATGTGCAATGGCGTTTAATACTTTTATGGACTGTGCAATAACTTCTGGCCCAATACCATCTCCATCAATAACTGCTATAATTTTTTTCTGATTCATTTTTACATGTATTGTTTTTCAAATGCTTCTATTTCGGATTTTAATCCTAATAAATAATCTATGTCATCATATCCATTTAGCAAACAAGTTTTTTTGTAAGAATTTATTTCAAAAGTCTCAAGTTTTTTTATTTCGTCAATACATATCGTTTGTTTTTCTAAATCAACAGTAAGTGTAGCATTGTTTGTTTGTTCAAATATTTCTTTTAAAAAATTTTCGCTTACAGTTATTGGCAAAAGACCATTATTTAAAGCATTACTTTTAAAAATATCTGCAAAGAAACTTGATATAACTACTTTAAACCCTGCATCTGATATAGCCCAAGCTGCATGCTCTCTTGATGAGCCGCAACCAAAGTTTTTGCCTGCAACCAAAATTTTGCCATTGTATTGAGTTTGGTTTAACACAAAATTTGCTTTTGGTTTTTGTTCATCATCATTTGTGTATCGCCAGTCTCTAAATAAATTTTTACCAAATCCATCTTTGGTTGTTCCTTTTAAAAAACGTGCCGGAATAATTTGATCTGTATCTACGTTTTCGATATTAAGTGGAACAAAAGTTGATTGTATAGTTTTTATTGCTTGCATAAATTAGTTTTAAAGTTCTCTTACATCTTTTACATAACCTGTAATGGCGGCAACAGCTGCGGTAAGCGGACTTGCCAATAATGTTCTTGCACCAGCGCCTTGCCTACCTTCAAAGTTTCTGTTGCTGGTACTTATGCAATATTTACCTGCTGGTATTTTATCTTCGTTCATACCTAAGCATGCACTGCAACCTGGTTGGCGAAGCTGAAAACCTGCATCAATAAATATTTTATCAATGCCTTCTTCGATAGCCTGTTGCTCCACTTGTTTGCTACCTGGCACTATCCATACTTCTACATTGTTCGATTTTTTTTTGCCTTTTACAAAATTTGCTACCAATCGCAAGTCTTCTATTCGGCTATTGGTGCAGCTTCCAATGAATACATAATCAATTTTTTGACCTAATATTTTTTGCCGTTCTTGCAAACCCATGTAAGCAAGCGATTTTATAAATCCTGCTTTATCGTTTTCATCAAATGATTCAACCGTTGGTATGTTTGCGTTAATTGCCATTGCCATACCTGGATTGGTGCCATATGTTATCATTGGCATTATGTCTTTAGCATCTATAAAAATTTCTTTATCAAAAATAGAATCAACATCGCTGTATAATGTTTTCCATTTAGCCAAACTGGCTTTCCACGCTTCATTTGCTGGTGCAAACTGTCTTCCTTTAATATATTCAAATGTTGTTTCGTCTGGAGCAATCAAACCACATCTGGCACCCATTTCTATACTCATGTTACATATTGTCATACGAGCTTCCATACTCAAATTGCAAATAGTAGAGCCAGCAAATTCTATAGCATATCCGGTAGCACCGCTTGCCGATATTTGTGATAAAATATACAAAACGATATCTTTTGAAAGTACGCCTTCTTCTAATTTACCATCTACATTAATACGCATAGTTTTTGGTTTGCTCTGCATTACACATTGCGTAGCAAAAACCATTTCTACTTCGCTAGTTCCTATACCAAATGCAATACAGCCAAAAGCCCCATGTGTAGATGTATGACTATCTCCACACACAATCGTCATTCCTGGTTGAGTTATGCCTAGCTCTGGCCCTATTACATGCACAATTCCCTGATATTTGTGTCCAAGTCCATACAACTCAATGTTATGATTTTTACAATTTTCAATTAATTTATCTACCTGTAATTTTCCTAGCTCATCTTTTATTGGTAAGTGCTGGTTAATTGTTGGCACATTATGATCGGCAGTTGCTACAATTTGTTTTGGTCTAAAAATTGGAATACCTCTATTTTCTATACCTGAAAACGCCTGTGGGCTTGTAACTTCGTGTATTAAATGTTTATCGATATACAATATAGTAATACCACCGTCTATTTCTTTAACGCTGTGTTTATCCCAAATTTTATCGAATAATGTTTTTGCCATTTTATATTTTCGTTTTTCTATGTGTAGCTATGTGACTATGAATCTATGTGGTAAAATCTAAACACATAGGCACAGTAGAAACATAGGTTCACATAGGTTTTATTTTTTTCTATGTGTAGCTATGTGCCTATGATTCTATGTGGTAAAATCTAAACACATAGGCACAGTA
>JABFQZ010000008.1 GCA_013141435.1 Ferruginibacter sp. | reverse complement strand
TTTTTGTTTGCTAATTCATCGAAAAGCTCCGAAATTTGTTCTTGTGTAAAGTTCATTTTATCTGTGTTTTTTTCTCAAACACAAAAATCAGATTTTTTAAACTTTACACACTTTTTTGTACAGTATCTTAAAATTTAAAAAAGATAAAATGAATGTAGAAGATATAAGAGAATATTGTTTGAAAAAAAGTGATGTAACCGAGGGTTTTCCTTTTGGTGGTGATACCTTGGTATTTAAGGTAAAAGGAAAAGTTTTTCTATTGATAGGGTTAGATAGTGAGCCTTTACAGTTTAATGTAAAGTGCAAACCAGATAAAGCTATAGAATTACGAGAACAATACCCAGAAGAAATTATACCTGGATACCACATGAATAAAAAACATTGGAACTCTATTTTTCCTAAAGGGCTTAAAAGTAATTTTGTAAAAAATATGATTGATGATAGCTATGATTTGGTAAAAAAATAGTGCTTGAATTTAGCAAAATTACTGCTATTAAAAAAAATGAGTTTAGCTCTTTTTCAAATTTTAAAAAATGAAACATATTTTATCTGCTTTATTAATATTTATTCCTTGTATTATTTTAGCACAAACGGTTACTCAAAAATTGCAAACAACTTTTTCTCAATTTGAAAAAGACCCACAATTGGCTTACGCCATAAGTTCGCTTTACGTTATTGATGCTAATACAGGCAAAGTAGTTTTTGAAAAAAATGCAAGAGTAGGTTTAGCTCCAGCGTCAACCCAAAAAATAATTACTAGTGTTAGCGCTTTTGAATTGCTGAAAAAAGATTTTAGATACAAAACAATTTTACAAAGCACTGGCGAAATAAAAGATAGTGTATTGCAAGGGAATTTGAATATTACAGGGAGTGGTGATCCTACATTTGGCAGCAATAGATACAATAACACAAAAAGTTTTCAAATAATAAATGCATTTGTAACAGCAATTCAAAAAAAAGGAATTAAACAAATTGTACAACCATTATCGTTTAATTATAAAACTTATTCGAACCAAGCTATACCCGATGGTTGGATAATGCAGGACATAGGAAATTATTATGGTGCTCCAGCATCTGTTTTAAACTGGAAAGAAAATCAATTTGATATTGTATTAAATTCCGAAAAAGCTAATGAAGTAAAAATTATTTCTCCTACAAATAAAACATTTATAAACGAATTAAAAACTGGGCCAAAAGGCAGTGGCGATAATGCTTACTGCTATCTACCTACACAAGCAAATACTTGGGTGCTTACGGGTAGTATACCTATAGGCGAACAAAAATTTACAATAGCAGCTGCTGATAATGAACCTGCAAAAACAATGTTGACCGATTTTTTATTTGCTCTAAAACAAAAACAAATAAAAACAAACGGAATAGAAGATTACAAATCGGTTTTAGTAAAACCAGTAATTGTAAGTGAAAAAAAATATACAGAAATATACTCACATTATTCTCCAACATTAGATTCAATTGTATATTGGTTTAATAAAAAGAGTATTAACCTTTATGGAGAAGCGTTACTAAAAACAATAGGCAATAATGTTAAGTCAAATGCTGATAGTGGCATTGCAGTTGTAAAATTATTTTGGACAGATAAAGGAATAGACAAAAATGAATTGAATATTTTTGATGGTTCTGGCTTATCGCCACTGAACAGAGTAACTACTCATGCTCAGGTAGAAATTTTAAAATATGCTGCATCAAAAGAATGGTACAATTATTTTTTGCAAGCACTGCCAATATATAATGGTATGACAATGAAAAGCGGTAGTATAACCAACGTAAAAGGTTTTTGTGGCTACCACACTGCTAAAGATGGCTACAGTTATATATTTTCTTTTTTGGTAAATAATTTTAATGGCAAAAGTGGAGATGTGGCTAGCAAAATGTTTAAGGTGTTAGATGCGTTGAAATAGAAATAAACAAAAAAGCCAAATTTTGTTTATTTACGAAATTTGGCTTTTTTGAATTTGAAAAGTTGCGTTTATTTGTAAATATAAGAAAATATTTTTTTTATTTTTTTATGTATTCAAAGGTATTAATTGCACCACTTGCCGATATACGCTTGGTAGTGAAGCCATCTGTATTGGCTTCGTAGGTATATGTGTAAGTAGTAGGCACACCTGCTGCATTTGTATAAACTTGACTTAAATAATTATTTGTTCTTGGTAATGGTCCGTAAATCCCTTTAGGAAACAATGATTGCGCTGCTTTAATATTATCGAAATTATTATACGTATTGGTGTATTGCAAAACATCGGAATTATTAAAAACTTTTGTTTCAGTTGTATTTTTGCCATCGGCAGATAAAGTGGACAGTGAATAACCTGTACGTGCATTTAGGGCATTGTAATTATTTATTTTTATAAGTGTACCTGTGAAAATATAATTGTCATAATACAATAATGCTCCAGTAGCTAAGTCGGTAAATCTGGTTTGGGCTAATAAACCATCAGCGGTATAAGTGTTTACCACTTTTATATCGGCACGTGCAGCCGATACGTAATCGTAGGTAGCGTCTAAAACCTTACCCTCAGCATCTAAATTATTTACAATATAGGTGTAAGATTTGTTAGCAGCTTCGTTTTCGCTGGCAAAAACAATATTGCTTAATTTATTTTGTGCATTATAAGCCCAAGTAAATGTACCCAAGTTTGGGTAAATTTCTTTTGAAAGATAGGTTGTTAGTGGAGCTGGTGTAACTGGCACATCTTTTTTCTTACAAGCACTAAATGTTATAATAATTGTTGTAGCAAGAAATAATATTTTTTTCATATTTTTTTATTTAGTTAAGCAAAAATGAAAAAAATAAATATATTAAACAATCCCATAAATAGGGTAGTACTAAAATGCCATTACCTTTTATTAAATTTATAAACAGCCTCAGTAGCACTATTTACTTGCAATTTTTTGTATATTTTTTTTATATGACTTCGTACAGTTTCGGTAGCAATAAATAATTCGGAGCTTATCATTTTATAACTATAACCTTTGGTTATGTATTGTAATATTTCAGTTTCTCTTTTTGTTAAGGTATCTAAATCCTCATTTGCTATTGAATTATTTTTAGGAATAAACTGCAATACTTTTTTAGCTACCGAGCTTGTCATTGGTGCACCTCCATCTAATACATCTTTTATAGATGATGGTATTTGATCAAAATTCTTTTTTAGTAAATAACCATTAGCACCAGCACATATTGCATTAAAAATATTTTCGTCATCGTCAAATACGGTAAACATTATTATTGGCAGCTCAGTGTGTATTGTTCGTATTTGTTTTACAGCTTGTACACCATTACTTTTTGGCATATCTATATCCATTATTACTACATCTGGCTTTAACACTTGTATATCTTCTATTGCCGAACTAGCATCGGGCATTGCTGCTATTACATCAAAATCGGCATTAAAAAGTAAAAGGGTTTGAATACTTTTACGCAAATTTTCATTGTCTTCGTATATTATTACTTTTATTGACATAGTTGCAAAATTAATAGAACATTATATTAATGTTTGTACCATATTTAGGGTATAGGTATTGTAGCTACTATATTTGTGCTGTTGTTGGTATTTTCAATTTTTAAATTTCCACCAATTGTTTCTGCCCTTTCTTTCATGGTTTTTGTGCCTGAACCAGAGCTGTTACCTTTCCAAGTACCATTGTCTTGTATCGATAAAATTATAGTTTCCTGTAGTTTTTTTAGTTCAATAGTAGCTTTATTAGCGCCCGAATGTTTTGCAATATTATTTATGGCTTCTTTGCAAATTAAAAGTATTTCTTTTCTGTATTGCATTGGTAGTTTTTGTGCTACTATATTATCATCTACTGTTATCGTAATTGCTATATTAAGCTTTTCCAAAGTTTGTGCAGCATACTCTCTTATACGTGTGGTAAGGTTATCTACACTTTCATTTTCTGGCCTTATGCTCCATACAATATCGCTCATATTTTGCTGTATGGTTTTACTTTGCATTGCTATTTGGTGTATCATTTCTTTGGCTTGTGCCGGTTGTTTATCCAATGCTTGCTCCGATACATTGCTTAAAATACTTATGCTTGTGAGGGTGCTTCCTATTTCGTCGTGGAGGTCTTTACTAATACTATTGCGCATTTGCAATAATGCTTTTTGTTGTTCAAATTTTTTCTTTAATTTTAGTTGATTTATAAATAGCAAAGCAAGTAATAAAACTAAAAATAAACCAGCAATTAAAAAGTTTTTTACTTTTTTTTGAATTTGTAATTCATTTTCTTTAACTAACCTTTCGGTTTCATTTAATTTTAATTGTTGCTTTCTATTTTCGGCAACCAAAGTTTGCTTGTATATTTCTTCGTTTTTTTTGGAAATGGTTAGCACTTGCAAATCGCCTTGTTGTTTTAATATTATCGATGCTTTGGATAATAATAATATTTCGGCTTCTTTCTTTTTCGCTAATTGTATGTTCCCATTTATTAATGCATTTTGTTTTTCTATTTGCAATGTTTTTATTTGCTGCTCGTTTTGTAATTTTAATATTTCGTTATCCTTTTTTTCCGTTTCGTATTTTGTTTTTATTTCTTCTATTTTCGAAATATTGCTTTTTGCACTAATACTATCTTTATAAATTATGTAAGATTTGTAGTTAGAGAATGCTTTTGCGAAATCATTTTTAGAAGCATAAAAACTACTCAATTTTTCAAACACATTACTAATGTTTTCTTTGTTTTTTAAATTAACAGAAATATTCATTGCTTTTTCAAAATAGGAAATAGCCAATACAGAATCTTTATTTGTATTAGCTAAATTACCTGCAGAAACGTATAACCGAGAAAGCATTATTTTATCATCTATCTCTTCAAAAATACTTATCGCTTTAGTTTGAAATTTTAAGGCTTCAGCAAAATTTTTAGATCTAACATTATATACACTCATTGCAGCATATGCTGAGGCAATCAATTTTTTATTTTTCAACTCTTCCGAATATTTTAAAGCGCTACTAATATGTGTTAAAGAAAGGTCATAATTACCTTTGAGAATATAAAGTTGCCCTAGGTTAATATTTGTAATCACTAAACCTTCTTTATCCTTAATCTTTTCTCTTAATGCTATACTTTTTTTTTGATATTCTATAGCTTCATCAGTTTTCCCCATTAAATAGTATGTTGAAGAAATATTGCTATTGGTTTCTCCAGCACCTTGCATATTTTTATTTATTTCATAAATATTTAATGCAGCAAAGAAATATTCAATTGCTTTATCTTTATTACCAAGTGCTAAATAAAGAGTACCAAGATTACTATTTACTTCGCCAATTTTTTGAGGATAATCTTTGCAAAACTTCAATGCTTCGTTAAAACTATTTTCTGCTTCTTTATGCTTTCCTCTTTCTAAAAAAATTAAACCTTCTCTGTTATTAGCATTTATGTATAGAAGTTTATTTGTGAAATTTTTGCATATAAAAAGTAATTGTTTGTTGATTTTTTCAGCTTCAGCAAATTGTCCATTTTTAAAGGCAGTTTCGGCTTTTTTATCGTATTCAATTGCGGATGTATTTTTTTTAATTAATGTATCAGTACCAATTACTGTTTTGTTGCCTTTAACCGTGGGAGATGCTAATACTTTTTGTGCTATACAAATAGATGGTATGGCAAACTCAATTAAAATAAAAATTATACCTTGTAAAATTATTTTTATATGCATAATAGTTTTAAAGTGTAAGTTTAATTAAAAACTGGGTTAATTCAAAAAAAGTTTGATTGAAGTATTTATGAAGAAAATGAAAATTTAGTTCAATATACTCAATTAAACAAAAATTGTTTGTGGTAAAAGCGACAATAAAAAGCGAAAAATATGGAATGTTTAAAACATACATTATTTGAGTTTGTGAGTTAAATATTTCGAATAGTTAAAGGAAGATTTAGCGGCTTACAAATAGGTGTTATTATTATCAGTTTAAGAGCAAAGAAATTGCTTTAATTTATTTTGCTACAAAATCTTTTAAGCAATTTGAGTTTGATAAAATTAATTTATAGGTATTAGTAATAACTTTTATTTTTTTATTGTTATCCCAATTAGATGTCATGTAAATTCTAAATCGTTTAAAAAACTGCCTTTTTCAGTGTAGTTATAAATTTATATTTGGGTGTTTCTAATATTTGAAATCATTTTTTTTTGCAGTAATTCGATTTAGTAATATTGCAAAAAAAACTACGGTGTTGTTGTTTTTTTCTATATTTCGCTTTTTCGTAAACAAAAGCAAATTTTGCCATTTCTTTTGCTTTCAAAGCATTATATAAAGTGTAAAATGTATTATTTTTTATAGACAAGTACTGTTATTTTTTTTATGAATTGCAAAAGTAAAGTGTTTTTTGTGAGGAGTAAAAGAGGTAAATTGAAATACCATTGCTGCTTATATCTATGATTGTAGGGAAAAGCCAACAGCCTGAGGTACTATGACGATGGTGTTGGTGAAATATCGATGCAGGCTTTGTAACGAATAACCCTAACAAATATTACATAAAGATTTGTAGATGATGGCTCCTAAACTGTATTTTGCATACAGCATTATTCGTACATTTGCTACTTAATATTTCAATACTAAATATATGAGTGTAGTAGAACTTACCATGCCAAAACTTGGCGAAAGTATAATGGAAGCAACGATACTTAAATGGCATAAAAAAGTAGGCGATGCTGTGGTGCAAGACGAAACTATATTGGATATAGCTACCGATAAAGTAGATAGCGAAGTACCATCTACCGCCGAAGGAATAATTGCAGAAATATTATTTGCCGAAAATGATGTAGTGCCTATTGGTACTGTAATTGTGAGAATACAAACAGGTGCTGCCGAAGGAGCAAATACTGCAATTGTGAATAATGTAAAGCCAGAATATGAAGAGGCTAAAATAGTAGAAGAAATTCCTTATTTACCTACTTCAAATATTGCTGCTACACAAAATAATGGGGTTCGTTTTTACTCTCCTTTGGTGCTTAATATAGCACAAAGCGAAGGTATAAGCATGTTCGATTTGGAAAAAATACCTGGCACAGGACAAGATGGTAGGGTAAGCAAAAAAGATATTTTGGCGTATGTGGCAAATAAAGGAAATGCTACAAACTTAGCTACACCTGCGCAACAAAGCCAGCAAGCTATGGTAATGCCAACAAATACACCAGTTGTAGCGGCATCAACTAATACCAATGCACCAGCAATATATACTGGCAATGTAGAAGTAATAGAAATGGATAGAATGCGTAAGCTTATATCGAAACACATGACGGATAGTGTGGCCACAAGTGCGCATGTAACTAGCTTTGCTGAGTGTGATGTAACTAACTTGGTGCTTTGGAGAGAAAAAGTAAAAAAAGATTTTGAAAAAAGAGAAGGCGAAAAAATAACTTTTACGCCATTATTTATTGAAGCCGTTGTAAAATCTTTGAAAAAATACCCTATGCTTAGCAGCTCGGTAGATGGCGATAAAATAATCATAAAAAAAGATTTGAATATTGGAATGGCTACAGCCTTGCCATCTGGCAATTTGATAGTGCCAGTTATAAAAAATGCTGATCAATTAAATATTACAGGGCTTTGCAAACAAGTAAATGGGCTTGCTGCTGCAGCTCGTAGTGGTAAGCTAAAGCCCGATGATACTACTGGTGGCACATTTACACTTACCAATGTAGGTACATTTGGTAGTATAATGGGTACGCCAATTATAAACCAACCACAAGTGGCTATAATGGCTGTAGGCGCTATTAAGAAAAGGCCAATGGTAATTGAATCTCCGCAAGGTGATAGTATTGCAATACGCCACATGATGTATATATCGCTTAGTTACGATCATCGTATTATTGATGGTGCATTGGGTTCTACTTTTTTAAATGCAGTAAGTAAAGAGTTAGAAAATTTTGATTTTAATAGAGTAGTGTAAAAAAACTTTTAGTAAAATTAAATTTACCGTTGCATAAAAGTGGCGGTATTTTTTTTTGAACAATTTTTGTAATTTAAACTAAACCTTATTGTGGTTTGTAATCGTTGTTCGCACAGCGAAACAACTATGCACCTAACAAAATTTAATACCAGTATAATTATGCGGACTAATTGCTTTTAATTCTTTTTTTAAAGCTCCCGTTATTTTTAAAGAGTTTATAAAATTGTGCACAGTAGTTTTATTTATTTCTTTTCCTCTTGTTAATTCTTTAAGAGCTTCGTAAGGCGCTGGGTAGTTTTCTCTTCGCAATATTGTTTGAATAGCTTCGGCAACTACTGCCCAATTGTTTTCTAAATCGAATTTTAATTTCCTTTCGTTTAAAATTAATTTACCCAATCCTTTTTCCAACGATTTTAAAGAAATAATTGTGTGTGCTATTGGTACTCCAATATTTCTAAGTACAGTACTATCTGTTAAATCTCTTTGTAATCTACTAATGGGTAACTTGCCCGAAAGGTGCTCTAGTATTGCATTTGCAATGCCAAAATTGCCTTCTGCGTTTTCAAAATCTATAGGGTTTACTTTATGAGGCATGGCACTACTGCCAATTTCGCCTTTTTTGGTTTGTTGTTTAAAATAATCGGCACTTATATAACTCCACATATCTCTACATAAATCTATCAATATATTATTTATTCGTTTTATTGCATCAAAATGTGCTGCAAGAGTATCGTAATGTTCTATTTGTGTGGTGCATTGTTGGCGTTGCAAGCCTAGTTTATTTTCTAAAAATTCGTTTGCAAATTTTGTCCAATTGTATTTTGGGTAGGCTATATGGTGAGCATTAAAATTGCCAGTAGCACCACCAAATTTTCCAGTAAATGGTATATGGCTAAAAAGTAAAATTTGATTTTGTAACCTTTCTACAAAAACCATTATTTCTTTGCCTAATAAAGTAGGGCTTGCAGCTTGCCCATGCGTACGAGCAAGCATAGGTGTAGCTTTCCATTGTGTAGCTAATTTTTTTAAATATTGTTGTATGTTTATTATTGATGGTAAATACTCTTGCTCTACTGCATCTTTCCAAAGCATAGGCACAGCCGTATTGTTTATATCTTGCGATGTTAAGCCAAAATGCACCCATTCTTTTATTTCTGTATCACCAAAGGTTTCTAATTTTTCTTTTAAAAAATATTCAACAGCTTTTACATCATGGTTGGTAATTGCTTCCTTTTTTTTTATTGTTATTGCATCTTCCTCATTAAAATCTTCTACAATTTTTCGTAATGTTTTTTTCTGTTTTATGTCTAATACAAAAAACCTTTTTTCGGCAAGAGCAATAAAATATTCTATCTCTACTTTTACCCGATATTTTATTAGTGCATATTCCGAAAAATAAATAGCAAGCTGTTGTGTAACTTTATTGTAGCGGCCATCAATAGGCGATATTGCTGTAAGTGGAGAAAGTTGCATAAATAAAAAATGTTTGAAGTAATTTTGCACAAATTTAAACTAAAGTACTTGGACAGAAAAATAAGGATTGCAGCCGTAAGTTATCTTAATACGAAGCCACTCATTTATGGTTTTGAAAATGGCTTAATGTCAGATGAAATTAATTTGGTAACCGATTATCCAGCAAATATTGCTAGCCTATTAAAAAATGATGAAGTAGATATTGCACTTGTGCCAGTAGCCACAATACCTATGCTAAAAGAGCATTATATTATTTCAAATTATTGTATTGGTACAATTGGCGAAGTGGCAAGTGTATGTTTATTTAGCAATGTACCTTTAGAAGAAATTGATTCAATTTTGTTAGATTACCAAAGCAAAACATCTGTAGAGTTGTTAAAAATATTATTGAAAGAGTTTTGGAAAATAAATCCAAAATTAATTTTTGCAAAAGTTGGGTACGAAAAAAATATTGAAGGTAAAACGGCTGGCTTAGTTATAGGTGATAGAGCATTTCTTCAAAGAAATAAAAGTAAATATATTTATGACCTTGGTACAGCATGGGTACAATTTACAGGGTTGCCATTTGTATTTGCAGCTTGGGTTTGCAATAAAAAATTAGATGAAAATTTTTTAATTAAATTTAATGAAACCACATCTTTAGGCTTAAATAATATCAACAAAATTATTGATGCTAACCATTACAAAGCGTACGATTTGAATGAATATTACAATAAAAATATAAGTTATAATTTAGACGATGAAAAACAAAAAGGCTTGAAATTATTTTTAGAAAAAGTTTGTACTACCGTTTAAAAATAATATTTTCTATTCTTTTTTTAAGCACTAAAAATACTGGTTTTGCATCTGGCGAAATATCCCTAATAAAAACCGCCACTATAAATAATAGAGCGTAAAGTATAGATCTAAGTATTATTATCAACAAGCCACTTTTATTGCCCAATAAATAATGCATTGCCATAAAAGCTACTATTGCAATTAATATTACCTCAATAGTTTTTTGAGAAAAAGGTTGCATCTTAAATTTTTTCAACAAAAAGAAATACCTTATTGCATTGTATATTGTAAACGAAACCAAGTTTGCCACAGCAGGGCCAATTAAACCATACTTTACAGTCAAAAAATAACTTAAAGGTATTATGAGCACTGTAAGCAAAATGCTTGTCCAAAGTTCAAATCTAAAAAAGCTTGAAGTACCAATAATTTGACCATTTACACCAGTACCTAATTCAATAATTGTAACTAAACCTAACAAAATAAAAACATATTTTCCTTCTAAATAACTTTCGTTGAGGTTAAAATATTGAATAGCATCGGTAAAGTTTAGTAAAATTAAACCAAACATAAATAATGAAAAACTAAGTAAGTTTATAGATGTACGTTTGTATATTCTATCAATTTCTACAAGGTTTTTATCTTTCCAATGCCTCGATAACATTGGTATCGTTATTGCTATAAGGCTTCTACTTGGAGCACCCATTGTCATTACTAAATAATTGGTAAAACCAAATATGGCAACCTTTCCTAAATCTTGCCTAGAAGCCAATACAAGTGCATCTATACTTGTGCGTAACACACTTACAATTGCCGTTAAAAAAGTAAGTGCCAATACGGCTATTATTTTTTTCTTGTATTTTTTTGTAACCTTGCTAGGTTTAAAATTAAGCCAAAAGTTACCTTCTTTATATAATATTGCTATTAATATTATAGCAATAATAGCATACTGAAAACTAAAAATTAGTACAAAGGTTTTAAAATTTATTAATCCTATAATTTTTAATAATACAACTATTAAAGTAAAAAACTTTAGTACAACTTCTTTTAAAAAAATTGTAGTACTAGCTTTTGAAAAACCGAATGCATATATTTCAATAATTGTGTATAACAATAAAAAAAAGCCAAGTGGTATTATGTAATAAAAATATTCTACCAACAAAGCAGAGTTTTTGCTAAACTTTTTTATAATTATTGGTTCAAATAAATATAAAGCTGTTATAGAAAATAAAAATCCTAAAAAGCAAATTTTTAGAGCCTGACCTAATAAATCGTTATCTTTTTTAGGTAAATTATCGGCGTAATACGGAAAAAATTTATATACATAAAACGTAGTACCCAATGTAGAAAAAGCATAAAGCAATAATCCTATTTCTAACAAAGCCCTTGTAAGCCCATATTGGTCGGGTGTAAACCAATGGGTATAAGTAAAAAAATAGGTACTTATTGCACCTAGCAAAAAACCTACATATACCCAAATAGTACCTTTTATTCCTTGTCGTCTAATATCAGCCATAAAATTATATAAGGTTCGTTACATTTAAGTTTTTACGAAATTATAGTAATTGTACAATAAATAATTAAAACAATTTTGCAAAACCACATTGCTATAAAAAATATACCTTTGCACTTGCAAAAATTATGAAAACAAAAACCCTAAAAAAAGACAGAGTAAATATAATAACATTAGGCTGTAGCAAAAATATGGTAGATAGCGAAGTGCTTAGTGGGCAACTACTTGCTAATGATATTGATACTATACACGAAAACGAAAAGCTAGATCATAATATTGTAATTATAAATACTTGCGGATTTATAGATAAAGCAAAAGAAGAAAGTATTAATACAATTTTAGATAATGTGGCGCTAAAGAAAAAGGGCAAGCTCGATAAAGTGTACGTTACAGGCTGCTTAAGCGAACGATATAAAAATAATTTAGAACAAGAAATACCAGAAGTTGATGCTTATTTTGGCACTATGGAGTTGCCACAAATTCTTAAAAAATTTGAAGCCGATTATAAAGGAGAATTAATAGGAGAGCGCATGTTGGCCACACCATCGCATTATGCTTATGTAAAAATAAGTGAAGGCTGTAACCGCACTTGCTCTTTTTGTGCCATACCACTTATGCGTGGGCAGCACGTAAGCCGCACCATTGAAAGTATTGTGGCAGAAGCACAACAATTGGTAAAGCGTGGCGTAAAAGAAATTATGCTTATTGCTCAAGAGCTTACTTATTATGGGTTGGATATTTATAAAAAAAGAGAACTGCCTCGCCTGCTAAATGAACTTGCAATAATACCAGGTTTGGAGTGGATACGTTTGCATTATGCTTATCCTTCAAAATTTCCGATGGAGATATTAGATGCCATGAATGCTCACAAAAATATTTGCAAATATTTAGATATGCCATTGCAACATGCCGCCGATAATATGCTTGCTGCAATGAATAGAAATATTACCCGTATAGAAATGGAAGAACTCATAGAAGCCATAAGGGCAAAAGTTCCGGGCATTTGTTTGCGTACTACTTTGATAGCAGGTTTTCCTGGTGAAACAAGGGAAGATATAGAAGAGTTAAAAGCATTTTTACAAAAAATGCGGTTTGATAGAGTAGGGGTTTTTACTTATTCGCATGAAGATGATACAACAGCTCACAAATTTGAAGATAATATTTCCACAGAGGAAAAAGAAGAAAGAGCACAAGAAATAATGGATTGCCAACAAGAAATATCATTAGAAAAAAATGAAGAAAAAATTGGTAAAACTTTAAAAGTAATTGTAGATAGAAAAGAGAGTGGACGATACCTTGGCCGTACCGAATTTGATAGTGTAGAAGTGGATAATGAAGTAATTATAAACACTACAAAAAAACTAAACATTGGCGATTTTGTGATGGTAAAAATAACCAAGGCGTTTGATTATGATATTGAGGGGGAGTTAATTAGCTAATTCGATATTGTACTAATTTTTGCTAATGTGCACTGTAAAAAGTTGGAAAGAATTTTAAAGTATTGGAGCATAGTTTCTCCATTAGAGATGCGGAGGGGAGGTTTTTGTTGACGAACTAATAGCCCTGATTGAACTTCGGTGGCGACGCTCCGTTCAACACCATATTATTGCTGAGCATTATACACCTTGGTAGATTAAAACAGAAAACGAAGTAGAAGATTATAAAGCGAATGGTTTGTTCGATACAAACCTTGGGTATTTTAAAATAACTATAAAGTATTGTAGCCAAGCTCCTCTCTTTTGGAGAGACTGGATTGAGGTAAAAAATAAATTGTAAATGTTTACTAATCATAAAATTTCTTATAACCAAACGAACTCATTTTCTAAATTAATTTTGGATTATCTAGATAATGTCACAGCATTAGATAATTTTTATAATTACAAACCCAATATAAAGGGCATTAAAAAAGCCGTTGCAGATCGAAAAAATTTTCCTGTAAACAGAAAATTGCTGGTAGATACATTAAGCAATCAATATGCAACCTTGCAAATATCTGATAAGCTAAAAGCCAATATTGCATTACTTTCTAGCGAAAATACCTTTACTGTATGTACAGCTCACCAGCCCAATATTTTTACAGGTCATTTGTATTTTATTTACAAAATATTACATGCCATAAAACTTTGCGTAGAGCTAAAAACTGCCATGCCCGAAAATGATTTTGTACCCATATATTACATGGGCAGCGAAGATGCAGATTTGGCTGAGTTGGGCGAAGTGCACATAAAAGGATATAAATACAAATGGCAAACTACACAAACTGGAGCTGTAGGAAGAATGGTTATAGATAAAAACTTTATTGAAATAATTGATAGCATTGCAGGGCAATTGGCTGTAGAAAAAAATGGGACAGCTATCGTAGATATTGTAAGAAAAACATACAAAGAAGGTTTAACAATTGAAAAAGCAACTTTTCATTTTGTCCATTATTTATTTAATGAATATGGGTTGGTTGTTTTACTGCCCGATGATAAAAATTTAAAAGCCACATTTGCACCAATCATTACAAAAGAATTGGAAGAGCAGTTTTCTGAAAAAGCTGTAGTACAAACTGTTGCTGCATTTCCAAAAAATTATAAAGTACAAGCTGGTAGTAGAGCTATAAATTTATTTTATTTAAAAGATAATAAAAGAGAAAGAATAGAAGCAGTAGAAAATGGGTTTGCTATATCAAATACCAATATTAATTTTACCAAAGAAGAAATATTTTTAGAATTAAAAAACAACCCCGAAAGATTTAGTCCGAACGTAATTTTGCGACCTGTTTTTCAGGAAATAATTTTGCCAAATATTGCATTTATTGGTGGCGGTGGCGAAATAGCATATTGGCTAGAGCTAAAAAATGTATTCACTGAAACAGGTGCATTTTATCCACCATTGATACTGCGAAATTCATTTACAATTTTGAATAAGCAATTAGTACAAAAAATGCAAAATCTTAGATTACAATATGAAGATATTTTTAAACCCGAAAAACAATTGATAGACGAATTGGTATTGAAAGAATCTAAACTCAAACTAGATTTGGAAGAAGAAAAAGAATCAATTAAAAAAGTTTACGAATCTATAAAAGCAATAACAGGAAAGATAGATACTACTTTAAACTGCCATACACATTCCTTACGTACAAATGCATTAAACAAAATAGAAGTTTTAGAAAAGAAAATGCTGAAAGCCGAAAAAAAGAAATTTGAAGCACAGCAAAGGCAAATACAAAAATTTAAGAATGCTTTATATCCAAAAAATAATTTGCAAGAAAGAGTAGATAATATTTTAGAATATCTGTGTATCTATGGAAATGAATTTGTAGATATTTTGTATAAAAATTCGCAAGGGTTGGAGAATGAATTTACAATTTTAATAGAACAATAATAAAGTTATAAAAAATCAACAATTATAATCGTAAAGCTTGGAGTATTTGCAATCTTTGTAACTTTGTGTGAAATAAATGGCAAGAATAATAGCAATAGATTACGGTAAAAAACGAACTGGTATAGCCGTTACAGATCCTATGCAAATAATAGCAACTGGGCTTACTACTATCAATTCGCATGAGCTTATTCCTTTCTTAAAAAAATATGTAGAAATAGAGCAAGTAGAGTTAATCATTATTGGTATGCCACTAAATTTAGATGATAGTGAAACCCATGGTACATTACCTGCAAAAAAAGCAATAGAACGAATAAAAAAAGCATTTCCATCTATATTAATAAAAGAAGTAGATGAACGCTTTACCTCTAAAATGGCAAAAAATGCTATGCTAGAAATGGGTATGAAGAAAAAAGATAAGCAAGTAAAAGCCAATGTAGATGTTATAGCAGCTACAATTATGTTGCAGGAGTATATGGAAAGATGATAAAAAAATATGGTTGCCAAATCTTTAAAATCGGCATTAGTTATACAACAATGTATTATTCCATAATTTCTCTGAATTATAAAATGTATCAAATAAAAAAGCACCTATAAGGTTTAACTTGTAAGTGCTTGATTTATATGTGACCGTGTTAGGATTCAAACCTAAAACCTTTTGATTCGTAGTCAAATGCTCTATTCAGTTGAGCTACACAGCCAATTTTCGGAGTGCAAATATAGTGATTATATTTTGTTTATTCAAATTATAATCCTGCTAAAAAACTATCATGTATATAATCTACTACTTTTACTAAACTTTTGCTTTCTTCAAAAACTTTCAATTGCCTATCGGCTCCTGTACCATGCTCTAGCATTTTATGTACATAACTTATTGCATTAGCACTGCCTAAGTGAGGCACTACATCGTCAATAAAATCTAGTAGTTCATAAATTAATACCCTTGTATTTACTTCTGTTTGTTTTCCAAAATCTATCATACTACCATCTATACCATATCTACTAGCTCGCCATTTATTTTCGGTAATTAGCCTTCTATGATACATCATAAAATTCAAATTTTGGCTATGCAATTTGTACAGTTTTGCACAAATTGCCTGAAATATACCAGCAATAGCTATGGTTTCGTGTGTTGTCATTGGTATA
Source organism: Ferruginibacter sp. (assembly GCA_013141435.1). Classification (GTDB taxonomy): domain Bacteria; phylum Bacteroidota; class Bacteroidia; order Chitinophagales; family Chitinophagaceae; genus Ferruginibacter. The sequence goes on along the minus strand of JABFQZ010000008.1, from coordinate 108,625 downwards.
TCGCAAATCCTAAATTCTACAGTATTAAAAAATGGGTGCACCCTTAGATCCCACCATATTTTTTTTGCATTATCAATACAATTTGTTTTTACCAAAAGTTTTATATAATTGTCGTAGGCTTCTATACTTTCAAACTGATCTGGAATACCAGTTCGAGGAAATTTTTCAAAAACTTTTGTTCTAAAACTTTTATATCCAGTTTGTCGTCCTTCCCAAAATGGCGAATTGGTACTTAATGCAAATACATGTGGCAAAAAATATCTGGCACTATTGGCAATATGTATTGCTAGCTCTCTTGTTTCCATACCTACATGTACATGCAAGCCAAAAACTAAGTTGCTTCGGGCTGCTTCTTGCAATTCGTTTACAATTTCATTATACCTTACATGTTCGGTTATTAATTGGCTTTCCCAATGGCTAAAAGGGTGAGTAGCACTTGCACCTACCCACAATCCTTGGCTAGCAGCAATGCTACTAATGGTTTTTCGTAAGCCACTTATATCCAAAAAAGCTTCATCTACATCAGCACAAATATCGGTACCTACTTCTACTACAGCTTGGTGCATTTCGGCCTTTACTTTATCCATTATTATTTTTTGCCCCTCTTGTACAATTTTTTGTTGATGGCTTTTTAGCTCACGGGTTTCGGGGTCTATAACCATGTATTCTTCTTCTACACCTAGCGTAAATTGTTTGTATGAAATTGCCATAGTTTTTTTATTTATAGATTAATTTTTTTTATGACTCTTGTTATAAATATTGAAATTCTTTTTACATCAAATGGAGATAAAAAATTTCCAAAGATTTGATGTTGAAAGAAAATAATAACTAAGAATGCTGCCACTATTGTTCATTCTTATTATTAGTGGTTAAAAAAAATAGTGGTTTACAAAAAACTTTTCTTTTTATTTATACAGTACCTCTTTATTGGCACTGCGTTTTATATATTCGCCCCATGTTAGGTTGTCGGCTCCTTCTACTTGGGCTTGTGCTTTTTCTATAGCAAAAGTTGCAGCAGCTTCTACAACCCAGTCAAAATTTTCTTGACCAACACTAGTAAGCTCAGCATCGGGTGCTGGGTTGCAAAAATCAATAGCATAAGGCACTCCATCTCTTATAGCTAGCTCTACAGTATTAAAATCGTAGCCTAAATATTTACATATACGAAGTACAATATCTTCCATTAATTTATAACGGGCAGCATCTGGCTTAAAATCGGCTACATAGCGTAAGTGATGCGGATTGCGGGGCTCATATGGCATTATTTTTACATATTTGCCACCAATACAATAACAGCGATAGTATTCATCAAAAATAATTTCTTCTTGCAACATCATTACAAGCTGCTCGGTTTCGGCATGTTTTTCAAAAAAATCTTCTTTGTCGGTAACTTTATATACACTCTTCCAGCCGCCGCCAGCATGTGGTTTCATGTATGCCGGAAAGCCTATGTATTTAAAAATATTATCCCAATCCATTGGGTATGCTAAGTTAGAAAAAGATTCTCCGCTTGTATCTGTAGGTAGTTCGGTAGATGGTACTATTACTGTTTTGGGCACTGGTACATCCATTTTTGTACTTAGGCAATTGTTAAAAAACTTTTCGTCGGCACTCCACCAAAATGGGTTATTTATTACAGCAGTACCGCATAGTGCAGCATTTTTTAAATATGCTCTATAAAATGGTACATCTTGCGATATTCTATCAATAATAACTGCGTAGCCACTACTTTCGCCTTGCATTACTTTATCTATACGTACTGGTTCAGCAATAATACCTTCTATATTTTTACTGTTTACTCTTTCTATAAATGCTTCGGGAAAGCTTCTTTCTTTGCCATGTAAAATTCCAATTTTTTTCATAAACGTTTTTTTAGTGAGTTAAAGTGTAAACAAACAACTAAATCAAATATATTTTTTTTTTGCCATTAAAACAAATTATTTAATTAATAACCAATTCTTAAGAAAAGTTGAAGTAAAGTAATGAGAAAATATTTTTTATGTACATCTTGTTAATAATCCAATTATTTATTTTAACACCGAATCGTTAATTTTGAATTTCATGGTAAAAGAACAAACAAAACAAATTATTTCTGATAATCTTACAATTAAATCTGTTTTTTTAAACAGAGATGTATTGATAGATTGTTATTATTCGACTGAATATTTTAAACAATCGGTAATAAGTTTATTGCTTATAAACGATGGGCAAGATTTGCGCAAAATGGCGTTCGATAATATATTGAATGATGCATTTTTAGAGGGAAATATTGAACCCGTTTTTTGTGTAGGCATACACTGCTCTGTAGATAGAAAAAACGAATATGGTACAGCAAATATTGTAGATTATAAAGGGAGAGGAGCTAAAGCAGATTTGTATACTAAATTTATATTAGAAGAATTAATACCATACATAAGAGAAAAATATTCTATAATTTCTTTTAAAGAAAAATCGTTTGCTGGTTTTTCGTTGGGTGGTTTATCTGCTTTAGATATTGTGTGGAATAACGCCAACGAATTTTTTAAAGTTGGGGTATTTAGTGGCTCACTGTGGTGGAGAGATAAAGATCAAGATGATATTACATTTGATGAAAGTTTAGATAGAATAATGCATAGGCAAGTAAGAGAAGGTAATCATTACCCTTGGCTAAAATTCTTTTTTGAAGTAGGCACGCAAGATGAAACAGCCGACAGAAACAAAAATGGAGTTATAGATGCTATTGATGATGTTGTAAGCTTTATTGATGAGCTTAAAATTAAAGGCTATAAAGATGATAGTATAAAATACCTTGAAATTGCCGATGGTAAACATGATATACAAACTTGGGCAAAATCATTTCCATCATTTTTAAACTGGGCTTGGGGAAAATAATAAATATGGCAATACTAAATATTGAGTTTAAAGCCAAGATAAACGATTTAGTAGCTTTGGAGCAAAAGTTGCAATCGTTAAATCCAATTTTTATAGGAGAGGATAATCAAATAGATACTTATTATACAGTACAATTAGGTCGATTAAAATTACGAGAGGGTAATATTGAAAATGCACTAATTTGGTACAATAGGCAAAATATAGTTGGCCCAAAACAGTCGGATATATTATTATACAAACATTTACCAGATAAAACGCTAAAAGATATTTTAGGAAAACTACACAGCATAAAAATAATTGTAGAAAAAAAAAGACGAATATATTTTGTAGAAAATGTAAAAATACATTTTGATATTGTAGAAAACCTTGGTACTTTTTTGGAGGTAGAAGCAATAGATAATACTGGTGATGTTGAGATAGAAAAACTACAAGAGCAGTGCAATTATTTTGCTCATTTTTTTGGGATTGAACAATCCAATTATATGAAAAACTCTTACAGCGATATGCTGGTAGATTCAAATTTTACAAATAAACATCTTCAATAAAAAAATATTTTACTTCTTCTTCTTTTAACAATGTTACGGAAAGCACATCGAACTGAATGCGCTGCCACTTAGGGTTTTGATGCAAATATTCTTCTGATGCATTAATAATATTTTTTATTTTTTTTGCACTTACTTTTTCTTCGGGGTAACCAAATTTTAAGGTTGTAACCGCTTTTACTTCTATAAAATGTAAGATAGAATTGTAAGCCGCAATTATATCTACTTCTAATTTTTTGAAACGCCAATTGGTATGTAAAATTTCAAAGCCTTTTTCTTCAAACCATTTTATGGCAAGTGCTTCTCCCTTTTTTCCGGTATCATTGTGTATTGCCATTGGGGTTATAAAAGTTTTTTTTGTGCAACATTTTTTTTACAACAATTTATTGCTATTGTCATTTTGCGATATTTCGTAAATGGTATCAGCTATCAAATCTTTACCATCTGCTGCGGCAGTAGCTAGTTCATCGCATCTATTATTGTAAGGGTTATCGGCATGACCTTTTACCCATACACAGTTTATTGTAAAATGTTTTGCCAATGCATGGTATTTTTTCCAGAGGTCGCTATTTTTTTTACCACCTTTAAAATTTGTTTTCATCCAAGTTTCTAACCAGCCTAAGGTTATAGCATCTATTACATATTTACTATCGCTATAAATTGTTACAGGTATTTCTCTTCTTGTTATTGCTTCTAAGCCTGCTATAATAGCCCACAGCTCCATTCTGTTATTGGTTGTATGCAAAAAACCTTGCGATATTTCTTTTTTGTGATTTCCAAAAATTAGCAAAGCTCCATAGCCACCTCTGCCTGGGTTTCCACGGGCAGCACCATCGGTATATAGTGTAATTTGGCTCATATTTTTATGTGTTAAATCATTTTTTTTGTAAATGTATTATTCTAAAAAGAATTCCAAAAATTCTTTTCCTTCTTTATTAATTCTCTTTATCACTTCTTGTTTTATATCATACAAAAATGAATAAATACCATCATTTTTTACATGTACATAATTCCCTTTTTCTTCTATTTCTATTGGGTAATCGGCAAAATATTTTTCCAATTCTTTTTTTGCGTCTTTATGGTGCTCTGGTATTTTATCTAAATCTATAATTCTATCTGTAGTATCAAACAAATCGGCTAAACTAAATAGCTCTTCATGATCGTTAGCATTTTTTTTCTTTTTATTATTGAGGCTACGATAATGTGGAGCTTCTATACGAGTAAGATAACTTGCATGTGCTGGCAAATCTTTGTTTACTTCTTGTACAAAATATATGGCTACTGCTATGTTTTCCCATGGTTGAGCATTTTTTTCTACATGTGTTATTACAGCAAATAAACTTAGGGCATCAGCATCTATCAAGTAACTAAGCATTTCATTGGTATCTGCTGGTATAAAACCTATTTTTTTATTTTGATAATGCAGAGCTATAGCACAATCATCAAATTCGTTTTTAGGCTCACGTATCAGCTCAAGCAAATCCCCTTCTTTCATAGTGGCTAATAAACTCATACCTTCGTAATGCCTAAAGCCTGCAATAAAACATTGCAGCAAATATATTTTTCTAAATTCTTTTGTAATAGATACAGGTAATTTGCCTACAATGGCCGCAGCCAAAAGTTGTTTTAAAAATGAGGAGCGGTTCATTGCTAGTTTATTGAATAATTATTTTGTAAAACTTGTTTAGTTATAATACCACAATGATTTTTTGCTAAATGTTCATAAAACTTTAAGATAAAAAAAATCCCCGAATTTTCGAGGATTTTTTTATGTAATAATATAAAAACTTTCAAAACTATAATTCGGGCGCTTTTTCTTTCTTTTTTGTAGATGTTTCTTTTGCAGCTCCAAGAGGTTTATCTTTTGCAAAATCTACCAATATTGGTGCTCCTACAAATATAGATGAATAAGTACCTGTAATAACACCTATCATCATCGCAAATGCAAAACCTTTGGTAACCTCACCACCAAAAATAAATAAAATAAGTAAGGTTAAAAATACAGTAAGCGATGTCATAATTGTACGGCTCAATGTATCGTTAATGGCTTTATTTATTATTGTAGGTTTATCTGCACCTTTCATATCTCTGCTATACTCTCTAATTCTGTCAAATACAATTACGGTATCGTTCATACTAAAACCAATTACTGTTAATACAGCAGCTATAAAATGCTGATCTATTTCTAAAGGGAAAGGTACAATATCTTTTAAGAAAGAAAATACAGCAAGTGTAACCAATACATCATGTATTAATGTAACAATAGTACCAGCAGAATATCTCCAATCTCTAAAACGGATAAATATGTAAATAAAAATTGCCAACATGGCAAATATTGTAGCCTTAATAGCTCCACGCTTCAAATCATCTGATATTGATGGAAGTACAGTTGCAGAACTTTGAATATTAACCCTGCTAAAATCTTCGTAACTCAAATTTGTAGGTAATACTTTCTTTAAACCTTCGTACAATTTAGTTCTTACTTCAATATCTACGTTTTCTTTTTCTATTAAATAAGATGTTGTAATGTTTAAATGCTTTCTATCGCCTACAGTTTTTATTACCGGAAACTCACCATTAAAAGATTTTGCAAGATCATCTTGCACATCTACATTTGCTACATTTTTATCAAAAGCTACAGTATAGCTTCTGCCGCCTTTAAACTCCACACCTTCGTTAAATCCATGAAAAAACGAAGCAATACCTAACGAAAGTACAATTGCCGAAATTACATAAGCAATTTTTCTTTTGCCTATAAAATCAAAATTTGCATGTTTAAAAATTTTACGAGACAAGCCAGTAAAATAATTAAAATGATGATTTTTATCGGTACGTAAATCTGTAATTAATCTTGATACCAAAATACCACAGAATAATGATAAAAGAATACCAATAATTTGTGTTGTAGCAAAGCCTAGTACTGGACCTAAACCAAAATACAATAAAATAAATGCAGTAAGCAAAGAAGTTATGTGAGCATCTAACACAGGCGCAAGCGAACGGCGATAACCTTCGCTAATTGCATTAGGATATGCTTTACCATTTGTAAGCTCTTCCTTTATACGCTCAAATATAATTACGTTTGTATCTACCGCAAGGCCAATAGTAAGTACCAAACCTGCTATACCAGCAGCAGTAAGTGTAAAGCCAAACATAGCCAATACACCAATTGTAAACAATAAGTTAAAAATTAGTGCAATATTGGCAACCCAGCCGGCAGTATTATAGTACACCAACATCAAAATAAATATTACAGCAAATGCAATTAAAAATGCATTTCTACCACCAATTAATCCATCTTGCCCTATAGTAGCACCTACAATTTGCTCATGTACAATTTTAGCTGGAGCATCTAGTTTACCCGATTTTAAAACATTCGATAAATCTTGTGCTTCTTCTACCGTAAATGTTCCTGATATTTCGGTATTTCCACCTTCTATTTTACCATTTACTCTTGGCGCAGAATATACAGCATCGTCTAACGAAATGGCAACAAAACGTTGGTTGTTTTTTTCGGTTAAATTTGCCCAAGTTTTAGAACCTGCAGCCGTCATTTGCATTTTAATAGATGGCTTGCCTTTATCATCATATCCTTGGCTAGCTTCAGCAACACCATCACCTTCTAAAGGTGCCTTTTCGCCTCCATTTACTTTTTCTAATGCATATAATTCAAAGTAAGAACCTGCTTTTCCTTTTTGTTGTACACCATACATCAATTTTACATTGCTGCCCAATAACGAACTAAAAATAGGATTGTTGATGTAAGAATTAAGTAATGATGTATCTTTTGAAGCTACCATACCAATATATGGTGTTTCGTACAATTGTCCAGTTTTAGGATCTAAAGGAAATTGCAACACTGTAGACATAATGCCAGTAGCGCTCGAATCTCTTTTAGCTTTTTCGGCAGCAGTAAGGTTTGTAGCAGTATCGGCTTTCAAAAATTTAGCTAAAGCTTTATCAGCATCAGCAAACGATTTTTGAAAATTTTGATCTTTTAACATAACCACACTCCAAAACTGTAAATTTGCCGACGATTGTAAAAATTTACGAACTCTTTCGGCATTAGTAACACCAGCAAGCTCTACATTTATAACTCCTTTATTAGCATCTAAATTTAGGTTAGGTTGTGCTACACCAAATTTATCAATACGCTTTTGTAATATTTTGTAGGTTTGGTTTATAGCACCCTTTCCTATTTCTTTAATTTTGCTAGTTACTTGAGCATCATTATCTCCAATTTTCACTTCTTTATTAGCACCCGAAAACAATAATGCCAATTTATTTGCACCATTTTGAGCAATATAGTTTTTGCTAAACAAGTCAATAAAATTACCTTCCGATGTTAGTTTTTCAGCCTTAGCAGTTTGTAAAGCTTTTAGCAAAGTAGCATCTTTAGGGTTATTGCTCAACGATTTTAAAAGCCCTTCCAAGCTTACATCCATTGTAACACCCATACCGCCTTGCAAATCTAACCCTAGGTTAAGTTCGTACTCTTTACATTTTTGATACGAAGTACCAAATATTGGAAAAATTTCTTTATCCTTTGTACTATCCAAAATATGCAAAGTTTTTGCTTTTATTACCGCATCTTTATCATCTACAGATAAGCCCGCTGTTTGATTTTTTACAAGCTTAGTAGCCTGTGCTTTTACGTTGTTTTCGTAATTGCGTACTACCCATGTGTACGATAATTCCCAAAGGGAAATAAGAATAAGTGCAATGGTAAAAAACCAAACTAAACCTTTAAATTTCATATTGAATTTCTTTAATTTTAAGCGTTGTTTATATTTTATAAGGGCGCAAAGATAAGGGAAAAATGATATGTTTTGTTAAATATTGTATGCACGCAGCAATTTTACAACTCCCCAACTTACTTAGTTTTACAACTACCTTTTTTAAGTTAAAATATATATTGTAATAAAAAAGTTTGACCTATATTTGCAATCAATTGGTTTCGCAATTAAAAATATTATAAATGAGAAAATTAAAATTACAAGTACAAATTACTATTGATGGCTTTATTACTGGGCAAAATGGAGAAATGGATTGGATGAATTTAGCATGGACAGACGATATAATTAGGTATGTAAAAGAAATTACAGAGCCGGTAGATACAATAATTTTAGGACGAAAACTTGCCGAAGGTTTTATACCTTACTGGGAAAATGTAACCAAAAATATTGAACACCCTGAATACGAAGGTGGCTTAAAATTAATTACTACACCAAAAGTTGTATTTACAAAAACACTCACAAAATCTATTTGGAACAATACCGAAATAAACAATGGAGATTTAATACATGAAATAACAAATTTAAAAAACAAAGAAGGAAAAGATATAATTGTATATGGTGGTGGCACTTTTGTATCTGCATTAATAAAAAATAAGCTTATAGACGAATTTCATTTTTTTATAAACCCATCTATTTTAGGAAAAGGAATGCCCATTTTTGAAGAAATTGTAACAATGCAAAACCTAATTTTAAAAACATCTCAACAATTTGATTGCGGAATAATTGTACTTGTTTATAACACAATAAACAATGCGTAGAGATATTTTTCAGGCAATAGCCGACCCTACAAGGCGGGCAATTATTACCTTAATTGCATTACAGGCAATGACACCAAAAGCAATTGCCAACAATTTTAATACAACAAGGCAAGCAGTATCAAAACACCTACGCATACTTACAGAGTGTGAACTTGTAAAACAAGAGCAAAAAGGAAGAGAAATTTATTACTCCCTTGAAATTGAAAAAATGAAAGAAATAGATAATTGGCTAGAGCAATATCGAAAAATTTGGGAAAGTAGATTTAATGAATTAGAAAAAGTATTAGCAATACCTTAAAAAAATATAAAAATGTACAATTTATTATTTGATTTTGCTGTTGATAAATCTACCAAAACAGTATTCATACGAAGAGAATTTGCTGTCGAGCTTTCATTGGTGTGGGATGCATTTACCAAAGCCGAAATTCTTGACCAATGGGTTGCTCCAAAACCCTGGGTTTCTAAAACAAAATTTATGAATTTTGAAATTGGGGGACGTCGTTTTTATGCAATGGTAAGTCCCGAAGGACAAGAGCATTGGTCAATTCAAAAATATACTTCTATTACTCCAAAAACCAATTTTAAAATGTTTAATGCTTTTGCCGATGAAGCTGAAAATCCTGAATTGCCTGGTTCTGATTGGGATTATACTTTTAGTGAACAAAATAAAATAACAAAAGTGAGTATTACAATTTTTAATGAATCGCTTGTACGTTTAGAAAGAATGATAGAAATGGGTTTTACAGAAGGGTTTAAAATGTCAATGTACAATTTGGAAACACTTTTAACTACTTTAAATAAATAGCACAATGAAAAAAGGTACTCTTTCATTTTTTACAGCATTAATTATATTTAATATTATGGGTTGTAGAAATTCGCAACAGAAATCTCCTAAAAACAGAAAAATTGATACTTCAACCAATCAAACTTTTGCAAAAAACATCAATAAGATTTCACAAAAAATCACTCCTTGTATTTGGGTGGAAACTAAAGATGCAAAAGCAGTAGCGGATTATTATTTATCAATATTTAAAGAAGGTAAATTGAAAGAGCATCGCAAATATAAAAATGCACCAGAAGCAGGCGGAGCAGACTTTGAAACCGCAGTTATACAAATTGCAGAAATGGAATTAAGTATTTTGGCAGCTGGTCCATTTTTCAAATTTAACGAATCGGTTTCATTTGTTATTAATTGCAAAGACCAAACAGAGGTAGATTATTATTGGAATGCCTTAACAACAAACGGAGGTAAAGAAAGTTCTTGTGGTTGGTGTAAAGATAAGTATGGGTTGTCGTGGCAGGTAGTGCCTATTGAATATTTTGACCTTATAAACAGCGATGATATAAAAGTTAGAGAAAAGGCAATGAAGAACACACTTAACCAAAAAAAAATAATACTTTCTGAGCTTAGATAAAATAAAAAATGAGTGGTAGATTAGTTACTTAAAAAAAATAACTGCAACGTTTTTATGAAAAAAAATGCTACTAATTTTACGTTTCATGAACTGCCAAATGATATTAAAATTGTTTTGGACAGCAACCCCAAGTTATTAGTAAAGTGGAATAACCTTACTCCACTTGCTCAAAATGAATGGATTTGCTGGACATCGATTGTAAAAAAAATAGAAACAAGAAAAGAACATGTAGTAAGATTACAAGAAGATATTTTGAATGGCAAAAAGCGCCCGTGTTGTTGGCCAGGTTGCCCACATCGAAACCCCAAAGCCGAAAAATGGTTTAAGGCAAAAAAGTAGAAAAAATATATTGAGAAAGAAGAAAGTGAGCTTTTTAAAATGGAAATACAAGCACAAATAAATGCACTAATAAATTGCCAAGTAGAACCAAAGCTAAGCGAAATGCAAGAGTTGCACAAACTTATACTTGAGTTGATGCCTACATGCAAACAATGGTATTTTGACGGTAAAAATGAAAATGGTAAAAAAGTAGCGCATCCTACAATTGGTTATGGTAATTACACCATAACCTACAAAGACGGAAGCGCAAGAGAATTTTTTAGAATTGGGTTACTAGCCAATACAAATGGGCTTGCAATTCATATTATGGGTATTGATGATAGGAAATTCTTAATAGATACTTACAGTAAAACAATTGGCAAAGCAAAAGTTGGTAGTTATGGTATTTCGTTTAAGACAATAAATGATATTAATTTAGAAGAATTAAAAACAGCAATACTAAATAGAGCCAAAACTAAAAATTAGAAAATAAATTTATTAAAAAATTAAAAACTAAAAATTATGGCAAGTATCAATCCACACATTAATTTTAATGGCAATGCCGAAGAAGCTTTCAATTTTTACAAATCGGTATTTGGCGGAGAGTTTGCAAAAGTTATGCGTTTCAAAGATTTAGCAAGTGCCGAATATCCTGTAACAGAAAGCGAAGCAAATAAAATAATGCACATTGCTTTGCCTATTGGTAAAAATGTTTTAATGGCTAACGATGTACCCGAAATACTAGGGCAAACAAACGAAAATGAGAATAGAAGTAAAATTGTAATTAGTGCCGAAAGCAAAGAAGAAGCCGATAAATTATTTAACGGACTATCGGTAGGTGGGCAAATTGAAATGCCAATAATGAACAGCCCTTGGGGTTCGTACTTTGGCATGTTTAGAGATAAATATGGAATAGAATGGATGGTGGATTTTGATGCAAATTATAAAGGACAAATTTAATTGAAGAATTTTTCAAGCTCTATGAGGTTTTTAAAACTACATAGAGTTATTTTAGTATTTATCTTGTAAATTTTAGGAATTGTAAATGATGATAAAAGATAAATAGCTGATGGGCTGCGGGATTGTAGTGTAAATACTTTTTTGTTGGCGTTAGCAAAACAAAAAAGATTGTAACGAAAAGCCCGTGCCAATGTTGATAAAAGATTTGAAGATGAAAGCCCCAAATGTTTTTTAAAATATACTACAAAACAATCGTAATTTTGTTTTCTATCAGTCGGCTATCGCTCTGCATTTTTTGCAGAGAGGAAAGTCCGGACAGCGTAGGGCAATACACCGGTTAACGGCCGGCTTCTTTGTAAAAAAAGAAAGAAAAAGTGCCACAGAAAATAACCGCTTTGTGCAAACAAAGTAAGGGTGAAAATGTGCGGTAAAAGCGCACAATTGGTGTTAGTAATAATGCCAGTGGGTAAACTTTGTATGCTGTAATGCCACATATACCATTGGTTTTGCTTAGGCAAAAGGCAAGTGGCTCGCAGGTTTTCTAATTTTATTAGAAACAATGGAGGGTAGGCAGCAAGATTGTAATAGCAATATTGCAACTAGATAAATGATAGCCTTTTGTAGCTTGCTACAAAAACAGAATCCGGCTTATGACTGATAGATTTTTTTTATTAAAAGTATAACCATGAAATATTTTTTTGTATGTATTGCATTGCTATTTTATAATAATATTATTGCGCAACAAGCAACTACAAAACGGCTAGTATTTGACTCTACTAAAAGTTTAAAAAGAGCCGAAATATCTTGTGGGCAATGCCAATTTAAGATGGAAGGTAAAGGTTGTAACCTTGCGATAAGAGTAAATAACAAAACATATTATATAGATGGCACAGGTATTGATGATTATGGAGATGCACATGCAGCTGATGGCTTTTGTGAAGCTATTAAAAAAGCAAAAGTACAAGGAGAGGTTGTAAAAGGTAGGTTTGTATTATCGTATATTGAATTTATAGATGATGAAAAGAAGTAATGCTATAATGAATAGTGTATTGGTTTAGGTAAAGGTGTAATTATTGTACCGATTTTATTAGCACATTCTTTTATATCAAAAATAATTTAAAAAAAAATAAAAAAATATTTGGTAAAGCTAAAAAGATTAGTATATTTGTGCTAATCAAATTAGTTTACCATGTCTCAAGCAGGATTAAATCTTAAATACCTTCGTAAATTACGAGGATGGACACAAGAAGAATTTGCAAATAAACTTGGAATTAAGCGATCGCTTGTTGGTGCTTATGAAGAAGAAAGAGCTGATCCTAGATTAGATGTTTTAGAAATTGTTTCTGAAATGTTTAAACTTAGTTTAGATGAACTTTTTTTGAAAGATATAAGCATAGAAAGTGGTAGTTACTTGATGAAAAGACGCCGTCAGAAAATGATGGAAATTGCCGATAGAAATATAATACACTTTGTGCCTGTAAAAGCAGCAGCAGGCTATCTTGCAGGCTATGCCGATGCCGAGTTTATAGATGAATTAAATACATTTACCTTGCCAATGCTTAGTGGTGGTAATTACAGAGCTTTTGAAATTATTGGCGATAGTATGTTGCCTACACCAAGTGGTAGTATTATTGTGGGAGAAAAGACCGAATCGTTAGATGAGGCTAAAAATAACGGTGCTTATATTGTAGTGAGTAGAAATGAAGGAATAGTTTATAAAAGGCTTGTACGCAATACAAAAAATAAAGATAAATATACCTTAGTAAGCGATAATCCATCGTATCAACCATATCAAATGAATGCAGAAGATATTATGGAACTTTGGGCTGCACAAGTAGTTATTGGCAAAGTAGCAAGCCAGCAAAGATGGGATGTAAATTCGTTAGCTAATTTGGTAAATAATTTGCAAGATCAAGTAAGTACCCTGAATAAGAAAATGAATTAAAGGATAATTGAATAATGGATAATTTTTATTTAATTGGAGATTTTAATTATACTCAATACTCATATCTCAATACTAAAAAAATACTCGTAACTTTATTTATATACATCAATTAAACAAATACATCACTTAAAAAAACAAAAGCTATGATTAAATTACAAATTGTAGGAAACCTTGGTGCAGACTGCATACAAAAGGAAGTAAATGGAAGAAACGTTATAAATTTTAACGTAGCACATTCCGAAAAATACAAAGATGCTCAAGGCAATACTGTAGAAAAAACTACTTGGGTAAATTGTGCATATTGGACAGATAAAGTTGCTATAGTGCCATATCTTTTAAAAGGCAAAACAGTGTATGCAGAAGGTGCACCTGAGGCAGATGCTTATACCAATAAAGATGGTGCTGCGGCTGCTACTTTACGTATGAGGGTGCAAAATATTCAACTACTTGGTGGTGCAAATACCGATGGGCAATCTGGAGCTGTGCAACAACCTAATTATAACACAGGCGATGTAACAAACTCTGGCGCTACACCTGCGCCTACAGTAAGGGCACAACCTGCTGCAGATATGCCTTTGGACGATGATTTGCCATTTTAAGATTACTTTTCTGATGGTTTTATGTCAACTACCATTAACTGTAATGTTTTATTATCATTCCACACATTTTCATCAATCTTAAAAACAATATCTACAGGCTTACTATTTTGTAATAACGAAAATTTATCAGCCATATTAAATCCGATGCCATTTAAAATTGTGTTGTGTTGTTTTACTACAAATTTTAAGTGTAGCTCTTTTACTATTTTACTGTAACCGAAATCTATACAATTTTTGGCTACAAAAGTAGGGCGCATATTTTCGGGCCCAAATGGCTCCATACGGCAAATGATATTATAAAAATTTTCAGTTATTTCATCAAAATTTATTTCAGCATCAATCACAATTTCTGGTATCAATAAATGCTTTGGTATTGTTGCCGAAACTACTTCCTCAAATCGTTTAGTAAATGCTTCTAAATTTTGAGGAAGTAGTGTAAGCCCTGCAGCAGCAAAGTGCCCACCATAAGCCATTAGTAAATCTCTACACTCATAAATAGCTTCGTATAAATTAAAGCCTGGTACACTTCTGGCACTGCCAGCAATGTAATCTCCACTTTTTGTGAGTACTATGGTAGGTCGGTAATAATGCTCTATCAACCTGCTTGCTACAATGCCTACTACGCCTTTGTGCCAGTGCTCACTATATACTACACAGGTTTTTTTATTTTGTAGCAAAACATCTTCACCAATTATTTGTAAAGCATCTTCGGTTATACTACTATCGGCTTCTTTCCTTTCTTTATTATCGGTATGCAAAAGCTCGGCAAATGCCTTTGCTTTTTCAATATCTTTTTCAATAAAAAGTTGTACAGCTTTTTTAGCATCATCCATTCGACCTGCAGCATTTACCCTTGGTGCTATTACAAAAACCACATTAGTAATTGTCATTATTTTAGTAATACCACCAAGCTCCATCAATGCTTTTATACCTGGTAATGGGTTAGTATTTATTTTGTGTAACCCCATAAAAGCAAGTATGCGGTTTTCGCCAGTCATAGGTACAATATCAGCAGCAATAGCACAAGCTACCAAATCTAAATATTCAAATAATTTTTCATCGGGTACATAGTAATATTTGGCAAGAGCTGTCATTAATTTAAAGCCTACCCCACATCCACACAATTCTTTGTAAGGGTAATTACAATCAATTTGTTTTGGGTTTAAAATAGCAATAGCTTTTGGTATTACCTCTCCAGGTAAATGATGGTCGCAAATAATAAAATTTATACCCAATGTATTTGCATATTCAATAAGCTCAACCGATTTAATACCACAATCCAAACAAACGATTAGAGAAAAACCGTTTGTATATGCAAAGTCTATACCAGCTTTACTCACACCATAACCTTCTCTATACCTGTGTGGAATATAATAATCTAATTTTTCTACCTCATATATTTCGCATAAAAAACTATACATACTTGCTACAGATGTGGTACCATCTACATCATAATCGCCAAATACCAATATTTTTTCCTTTGTAGAAATAGCTTTTTCTATTCTTGCTACAGCTTTGTTCATGTCCTTCATCAGATAAGGATCATGCAAAGCTTTTACCGAAGGCAAAAAATACTCCTTCGATTTTTCAAAACTGTCAAAATTTCGTTGAGTAAGTATTTTGCAAATTGTTTTGCTTACTTTTAATTGATTGTAGAGCACATCAACTTGTTGTTGGCTATAAGGTAGTATATTCCATCTTTTTTGCAAGGGCTTTAATATTTTCTATCTGTAGTGTATCTTACTAGGGCTGCTAATGCGTCGTTTACATCAGATGATGGGTATTGATTTAAAATATTTAGTGCCTCATCTCTATATTCTAACATTTTTTGCTCAGCATATTTTATTCCACCGGTTTTTACAACTATATCTATTACCCATTTTACTTTTTCTTTATCAGTATTGTTGTTTTTTACAATGTAAATAATTTCTTTCATTGTTTTTTTATCTACTTTATTTAATGTGTAAATAAGGGGCAATGTCATTTTTTTTTCTTTTATATCATTTCCAGTTGGTTTGCCAATATTTGCATTACCATAATCAAACAAATCATCTTTTATTTGAAATGCAATACCTGTCTTTTCTCCAAATAATTTCATTTGCTTTGTAACAGTTAAATCTTTAGTGGAGCTAAATGCACCAACACCGCAAGCTGAAGATAGGAGTGATGCTGTTTTGTTTTTAATTATTTCAAAGTAAACTTCTTCATCAATATTAAGTTTTCTTGTTTTTTCTATTTGCAACAATTCACCTTCGCTCATTTGTTGTATAGCCTCACTCATTATATGTAATTGTTCAAATTCATTATTGCTTGTAGATAATAATAGCCCTTTCGAAAGCAAATAATCGCCAACCAATACAGCAATTTTGTTTTTCCAAATGGCGTTTATAGAAAAAAAACCTCTACGTTCCATAGATTCATCTACTACATCATCATGCACAAGAGTAGCTGTATGTAACATTTCTACCAAGGCTGCTGCTCTGTATGTACTTTCGTTAATTTCGCCATGTAATTTTGCACTTAAAAAAACAAACATTGGCCTTAGTTGTTTCCCTTTTCTTTTAATAACATACTTCATTACTGTATCTAATAATGAAGTATTACTTTTTACAGCATTAGCAAATTTCAGTTCAAAAATTTTTAAATTTTCACCAATTATGTCTGTTACAAATTTCATTCAAAAAATTAAGTGTGGCAATTTAAATAAGCAAGTTGGGAAATTAAATGATTTTTAAATATTTTTTATTTTGAAGCAACTTAATTCGTTTAAAAGTAGTCTTTTAACCTGAATAAGAGTTTAATTTTTATATTTTTTTACAAATGTTAAAAAAAACTATAAAAAAAATTTGAATATTTAAACTACTTGTTTACATTTGCAATTAATCAATCAGTGTATTTTCGAACAATTAACAATCATTAAGTTATGGTAAGCAAAAAAATTAAATCATTATTAACCCTTTGTATGCTAGTTTCTGCATTTTCTTTTGCACAATCTGGTAGCACAACTGGAAGTGGATACAGCGTTTACGATTCGTCTGTAATTCCAAACAAAAGAATGGGACAACAAAATGAGTTTTGGAACAACTCTACTTCATTCCCTGCAAAGCCACGTAATATGGTAGAAGTTGGTATTTCTACGGGTCTAGCTACAATAAGTGGCGATGTACCTTCTGTAGTATTTACAGCACCAAACTTTGGTGTTCATATTAGAAAATCTTTTGGTTATATATTCTCATTAAGAGCACAATATGTAAATCTTGTTGCTAAAGGTTTGCAATGGAAAGCTGCAAACAACTTTGCAAAAAATCCTGCATTATCTCAAAATGGATATTTTGCACCAAGATTAGTTTATGGTCCTGCTTCTGGTACAGGAAACCAAGCTATTTATGAAAACCAAAGCATAGATGCTGCTGGTGTTATAAAAAGAAGTGCAAAAGCAGATTATGCTTATTATAACTACAAAACAAAAATTCAAGATATTGGACTTCAAGGTATTGTTACTTTAAATAATATTCGTTTTCACAAACAAAAAACTGGTATAGTTATTTATGGCGGTGCTGGTATAGGAGTTACATTGTTTAATGCTAAAACAAACTACTTAAATGATGCTGCAGGTGGTGGAAATTATGCTGCTTTATTTAATGCTACTCAAAATAGTATTGCTTCAGGGAGGTTGTATCCTCAGAGAAAAACTGTAAGGAAAGCTTTAAAAGCTGGTATGGATAATACTTATGAAACTCCAGCAGAAGGAGATCAGTTTTTCCGTCCATTAACTGGTAAAAATACAGTTAAACCATCAGGTACTGTTTTAGCCGGTGTTGCTTTCAAATTGGGGAAAAGAATTAACCTTGCTATAGAAGATCGTTGGACATTTGTTAAGACAGACGTACTTGATGGTCAAAGATGGCAAGAGCATGCTTGGGGAGATGCTGTTCATACAAGAGATTATGATTCATACAATTATGCTTCAGTTGGCTTAAACTTTAACCTTGGTGGTAAATCTACTGAGCCGTTATATTGGTTAAACCCATTAGATTATGCATATAGTGAATTAAACAATCCTAAGCACATGAAATTGCCTAAAACTAATTGTGATGATACTGACGGTGATGGTGTTTGCGATTTCTTGGATAGAGAAGTTACTCCTGCTGGCTGCCCAGTTGATACTCATGGTGTATCTAGAGATACTGATGGTGATGGTGTACCAGATTGTAAAGATAAACAATTGATTACTCCAACTGAATGTCAACCAGTAGATGCTGATGGTGTTGGTAAATGCCCAGTAAAATGTTGCGATAATCCAGTTGCAACCACTACTGTAACTTGCCCTTCAGAATATCCTAGCCTTTCATTTAAAGGTAATGGTTGTACTTTGAGCAGCGATAACAAAGCAATGTTAAGTTCTGTAGCTTCTAAATTAAAAGGAAGTCCTACATGTAGCATAAACATTACTGGTTATCCTGAAACTTCTAAAGCAGCACAAGCTACTTGCAACTGCCGTAACGAAGCTATCAAAAACTACCTTGTAGAAAAAGAAGGTATTAGTGCAGATCGTATTAGCATTAATTGCGAAGTAAGTGATGGTGCTAATAAAAATACTGTAGATATCAAATCTAACTAATTTAAGTTAATTTGCTTAATGATAAAAACCCTTCCAATTTTGGAAGGGTTTTATTTTTATACAAAAATGTTTCAGTAATTGTCCTCTTCTTCTATTCCTATTATTCATTTTGCTGTAGCCTGATTTTACCATAATGTATATTTATAAATTTTGCAAATTTTATGAATGGTTTGCTCTAATTTTAAAATAGAATTTGTATAATTTGGTATCTGCGATATTATAAAATTTGTATTATCCAATTATAAAAATTAAATTGGTGTACTAAAATAGCTATGTACGTTGTTATCGCTGTTTTGCAGAGTGTAATATTTAATTACATTGGTATTATTTGAGCTTTACAATTTGTTTAACGTAAACTATTTGCTATTTTAATTTTATTAGTTCATTTTTGAAAAAAAAATGCTAATTTTGCAACCTATTATGAAGATATTCTTAAAATTTTCTGCTTCAATTATATTTTGTTTTATACTTTTATCTTGTAGTAAATTCAGTAGAGTTGAAAAAAGTAAAGATGCTAATTATAAACTTTTAAAAGCTGATGAATATTATGCAAAAAAAAGTTATAGAAATGCTAGAACATTATATGAAACACTCTTTTCGTCGATGAAAGGAACCGATAAATTTGAAGATGTTTATTACAAATTTGCTTACTGTTATTTTTATGAAAAACAATACAGCGATGCCGAAAATTTATTTAAAGGTTATTTAGAAGTTTTTCCTAATAGTGAAAGAGCCGAAGAAGTAGATTTTATGCGTGCATTTAGTTTTTATAAACAAAGTCCGAAATTAGAGTTGGAGCAGGTAAATACATTAAAGTCTATAAATATGATGCAGACTTTCATTAACCAACATTTAGGTTCGCCGAGGGTTAAAGAAGCTACTGCTATAATTGATGAGGGACGAGCAAAATTAGAAATGAAAGAAGCTAGAGAAGCACAATTGTATTACAATTTAGGACATTATAGGGCTTCGGGAATTGCATTCAATACTTTGCTTAATAACTATCCCGAATCGTTAAAAGGTGACCAGTATAAGTTAATGGTTGTAAAATCATTTTATAAATTTGCCAAATTAAGTATTAGTGAAAAACAAATAGAACGATTTGAAAAAGTTACTATAGAATATCAAGATTTTGCAGATAGGTTTCCAGAAAGTAAATTATTAAAGGATGCCGAAAATTACAGTAATTTAAGTATAAACAATATAAAAGTTTTAAACAATGAGCAAACTTCGTCGTCAGCAAGGCTCTAACACTAATAGTAGTGTAGAACCCAAAAAATTATCTGAAATGAAAGATAAAACAGGAAATTTATATGAATCTATAGCAATTATAGCAAAAAGATCAAATCAGATAAGTATAGCTGTAAAAGAAGAGTTGCATAGCAAATTAGAAGAATTTGCTAGCCATACAGATAGCTTAGAGGAGATACATGAAAATAAAGAACAAATAGAAATTTCGAGAGCTTATGAGCGTATGCCTAATGCAGCATTGTTGGCTACTGCCGAATTTTTTGAAGATAAAATATACCATCGCAAAAATGATCAAGACGATCTTTTTAGTTAATGTTTTAATTTAAACCTATTTTGTAACTAAATATTAATAATTTTAACGACGGTATTTCCGTCGTTTTTATTTTATGCTAAAACAAAAGAAAATATTATTAGCTGTATCTGGTAGTATTGCAGCTTATAAAGCAGCAACTCTAATACGTTTGTATGTAAAAGAAGGTGCCGAAGTAAAAGTAATAATGACCAATGCTGCTGAAAATTTTATTCCTGCACTTACACTTGCTACACTCTCTAAAAATAAGGTATTTGTAAATTTATTTGAGGGAGATACTTGGTCTAATCATGTAATGCTAGGAAGATGGGCAGACTTTATGCTTGTGGCCCCAGCAAGTTGCAATACCATTGCAAAAATGGCTAATGGAATTTGCGATAATTTGCTGCAAGCAGTTTATTTATCGGCTACTTGCCCAATATTTGTAGCACCTGCCATGGATGAAGATATGTGGGTACATGCAGCTACACAAAGAAATATTTTAAAATTAAATGAATATGGCAATATAATTATACCAGTAAATAGTGGAGAATTGGCTAGTGGTTTAATAGGCCAAGGGCGTATGGCAGAACCAGAAGATATTGTAAAAATGACGAAAGATTTTTTTAAAATAAAGGACGACCTTTTGAATAAAAAAATACTTATAAGTGCTGGTCCAACTTATGAGCAGATAGACCCAGTTCGCTTTATTGGCAATAATAGTACTGGTAAAATGGGTATAGCTTTGGCTAACGAATGTGTAAAAAGAGGAGCCCTGGTTACTTTGGTACTTGGTCCTACTACAGAAATAACTCCCAATAATGTAAATATAATAAGAGTAAAAAGTGCCGAAGAAATGTTGAATGCTTGTATTTTAAATTTTAATGAAATAGATATTGCAATTATGAGTGCGGCAGTAGCAGATTATACACCTAACACAGTTGCTACACATAAAATAAAAAAAAAGGAAGATTTCTTTTCAATTGAATTAAAAAAAACAGAGGATATATTAAAGCATTTAGGAGGAATTAAAACAAGCGAACAAACACTTGTAGGATTTGCTTTAGAAACACAAAACGAGGAAGAAAATGCCTTAAAAAAATTAAAAAATAAGAATGCCGATTTTATAGTTTTAAATTCCTTACAAGATGCAGGAGCAGGATTTGGGCATAACACAAATAAAATTACTATTTTTGGTAAAGATGGCTCTATAAATTATTTCGATTTAAAAACTAAAGAAAAAATAGCTACTGATATAATAAATACAATTCTTAAAAAATGAAACTGCAAAAAATATTATTACTATTAAGTCTGTGTTTAAATGCAATATTTATTCAAGCGCAAGAGTTACATGCTAGGGTTACAGTATCTGCATCTCAAATTGGAAATAATGTAAATAAGAGTATGTTTATAACTTTACAAACAGCACTTAATAATTTTATGAATACCCGAAAATGGACAAAAGTTAATTATGCTACCAACGAAAAAATTGAATGTTCATTTTTTTTAAATATAAAACCTACCGACGAAACAAATGTGTACAATGGTTCATTAACTATCCAAGTAGCTCGACCAATTTTTAATAGCTCATATTTATCTCCAATAATTAATTATAAAGATGATGATATCCAATTCAAATATGTAGAATATCAACAATTAGAATTTAATGAAAATAGGGTAAGTAGTAGCGATGCTAATGTATCTAACCTTACAGCTCTAATGGCTTATTATGCAAATTTAATTATTGGTTTTGATAATGCATCTTTTGCAATTAGAGGAGGAGAGCAAGCCTTTTTAAAAGCACAAAATATTGTAAACAATGCACCCGAAGCTAGAGGGATAAAAGGGTGGAAATCGTTAGATGGAATACGTAATAGATATTGGCTCGTAAATAATATGCTTGATAATAGATATGCAGTAATGAACGATGTTTATTACAATTATTATAGACTTGGCTTTGATAAATTTTATGAAGATGAAAATACAGGAAGAGCTGAAGTGCTAAACGTTTTAAACTTACTATCGGTATTTAACAACGACAATCCAAATACAATGATAAATCAATTCTTTTTTCAAGGAAAGGCAAACGAACTTATCAAAATTTTTTCAAAGGCTTTGCCACAAGATAAAGCTAGGGCTATGGAATTGCTTGCTAGGTTAGATATTACAAATGCTACTAATTATAGAGAAGGATTAAAGTAATGATTAAATAATTTGGAATTATATTTTCCAAAAAATACCTAAATAGTTTGAAACTAAATCATATATTTTTTATTGCATTTTTATTATTTTCTTGCACCGAAAATGGCGTTCCCTTCAATATAATTTCAACAAAAAAAATGGAAGTTTTACTTTGGGAACAAATAAGAGCAGAAGCTTACACCAATGATTTTATAGGTAAGGATAACTCTAAAAATTTATTTTTAGAAAATTTTAAACTGCAACAAAAGATTTTTGATAAATATAATGTTGATAAAAATAAGTTTTACAAAAGCTACAACTATTATTTAAAGCATAGCTATTTATTAAAAATAGTAGTAGACTCCATTGTAGCAAAACAAACAAGAATTAAGGAAGCTGAAAGAGCTAACGAAATAAGAAGTCACAATAATTTATCGTTTAGTTATAATAACGATCCTTTTAAACTATTGGAACTATTTATACCTCCAAAAGCATTTACCATAATAGATACTAATTGCAGAAATACTATTCAACTAAATAAAGAAATTAGTAATAAAACTATTGATAGTATGAAATTAAAATATTTAATAAATAATAACCAATTACTAAAGAAAAAAAATAAAATAATGCCTCTTAAAATTTTTGAACAATGACAAAGTTAATTAATAATGCAACTGAGGCAATAGCTGATATTGTAGATGGGAGTGTACTCATGCTAGGAGGATTTGGACTTTGCGGTATTCCAGAAAATTGTATTGACGCTTTGGTAAAAAAAGGTGTAAAAAATTTAACTTGTATATCTAACAATGCAGGTGTAGATGATTTTGGAATTGGACTAATGTTGAAAAACAAACAAGTTAAAAAAATGATTTCATCTTATGTAGGTGAAAATGCAGAGTTTGAAAGACAACTATTATCCGGAGAATTGGAAGTGGAATTAATACCTCAAGGCACATTAGCTACAAGGTGCATGGCTGCAGGTTATGGTATGCCAGCAATTTACACACCTGCAGGTGTAGGTACTGAAGTAGCAGAAGGGAAAGAAGTAAGAAATTTTAATGGAAAAGAGTATTTACTGGAGCTTGCTTTTGAAGCTGATTTTGCAATTGTAAAAGCTTGGAAAGGAGATAAGCAAGGTAATTTAATTTATAAAGATACAGCCCGTAATTTTAACCCACTAATGGCAATGGCAGCTAAAATAACAATTGCTGAGGTTGAAGAATTGGTAGAAGATGGGGAGCTAGATCCTAATTTTATACATACACCCGGAGTTTATGTACATAGAATTTTTGAAGGTGTAAATTATGAAAAAAGGATAGAACAACGGACAGTAACTAATAAAAAATAAGCAATAGCAAATAAGGGTTTTATGCTTGTAATTTTATTGTATATTTTTACATTATTTTTTTTACATTTTCTTATTATGGCTTTAAATAAATTTCAAATAGCACAAAGAATAGCGCAAGAGTTGAAAGATGGTTATTATGTAAACTTGGGCATAGGCATACCTACGCTTGTTGCAAATTATATTCCGGCAGATATTAATGTTGTTTTGCAAAGTGAAAATGGACTACTTGGCATGGGTCCATTTCCAATAGAAGGAGAGGAGAGTGCAGACTTAATTAATGCTGGTAAACAAACAATAACGACACTACCTGGCTCATCAATTTTTGATAGTGCAATGAGTTTTGGAATGATACGATCTGGCAAAATAAATTTAACAGTACTTGGTGCCATGGAAGTAAGCGAAAATGGAGATATAGCTAATTGGAAAATACCTGGCAAAATGGTAAAAGGTATGGGCGGCGCTATGGATTTAGTAGCTAGTGCAAAAAATATTATTGTAGCCATGATGCATACAAACCCTGCTGGCGAAAGCAAACTTTTAAAAAAATGCACTTTGCCACTTACAGGTACAAACTGTGTGAAAAAAATTGTTACCGATTTAGCGGTAATTGAAATTACAAAAGAGGGATTTAAACTCTTAGAAAGAGCTCCAGGTATAATGATAGAAGAAATTATTGCTAAAACAAACGCTTCACTTATTGTAGATGGAATAATACCAGAAATGGACCTTTAAATATAGCAAAAATACTTCCAACTTATTTTGCTAATTCCATCCTTCGCTTGTTAGAATATACATGAATTTTTTCTTTTTTTTTATGATAAATATTAGTATTTATTACACTCATTTTTTATACATTTGAGCCCTCATTAAAAAATAAGATATGTCAGTTACACAAATGCCTGAAACAATCAAAAAAATTTTAACAAGCATAGGAATTAATTCTACAAAACCTTCACATTACCAACTTACTCCTTCGCAACTAGCAGCCAAAACTGTAGCTTTAAAACAAGGTATTTTAAACGACACCGGAGCCTTGTTAATAAACACTGGCGAATTTACAGGTAGAAGTCCCAAAGATAAATTCTGTGTAAAAGATGAAATAACAAAAGATGCGGTGCATTGGAACGAATTTAATATTGCAATTACAGCTGAAGTATTTGACAAAATGCACGTAAAATTATTAAATCATTTAGCACAGCAAGAAATGTGGATTAGAGATTCGTATGTGTGTGCAGACCCAGCTCATAGATTAAACATTAGAGTTGTAAATGAAAACCCTTGGAGCAATTTATTTGCTTACAACATGTTTTTAAGACCCACAGAAAATGAGTTAGAAAATTTTGAACCTGAGTGGCTAATTTTGCATGCACCAACTTTTATGGCCAACCCCAATGAAGATGGTACTAGGCAGCATAATTTTGCTATGACCAGTTTTACAAAAAAAATTATACTTATTGGTGGTACAGGTTATACTGGCGAAATAAAAAAGGGAATTTTTACCATACTTAATTTTATTTTGCCACATCAAAAAAATGTATTGAGTATGCATTGCTCTGCAAATGTAGGTTTGGAAGGCGATACAGCAATATTTTTTGGATTAAGTGGCACAGGAAAAACCACACTTAGTGCCGATCCTAATCGTAAATTAATTGGCGATGATGAACATGGTTGGACTAATGAAAGTGTATTTAATTTTGAAGGTGGCTGCTATGCAAAACTTATAAACTTAAATGCCGAAAACGAACCAGAAATTTTTAATGCAATTAAACCTGGTGCATTAATAGAAAACGTTGGTTTATTCGAAGGTACAAACAAGATAGATTTTGCTTATAAAGAAATTACAGAAAATACAAGAATAAGTTACCCATTGCATTTTATTAGTAATGCTTTGGATATTTCTATAGGCAAAACACCAAAAAATATTTTCTTTCTTACCGCAGATTCTTATGGTATTTTTCCGCCAATAAGCAAACTTACTCCTGGCCAAGCCATGTACCAATTCATAAGTGGTTATACTGCTAAAGTAGCAGGCACCGAAGCTGGTGTAAAAGAACCATCTGCTACTTTTAGCGCCTGTTTTGGAGCACCATTTTTGCCTTTGCACCCAGGTAAATATGCCGAAATGTTGGGCAAAAAAATGCAAGAAAACAATGTAAATGTATTTATGATTAACACTGGTTGGACAGGCGGACCTTATGGTATAGGTACAAGAATGAAACTATCTTACACAAGGGCTATGATTACTGCTGCATTAGAAGGCAAGCTCGATAATGTTGCCTATGAAGTACACCCAGTTTTTGGTATGCAAATGCCAACAGAATGCCCAAATGTGCCTAGTGATATTTTAAACCCACGCAATACTTGGGCTGATAAAGATGCTTACGATGAAAAAGCAATTTCGCTTGCAAAACAGTTTGTAAAAAACTTTGAAAAATATGCAAGTGGTGTAAGCCAAGAAATTTTGGAAGCTGCTCCTAATACCAATTCTATTTTATAAATGTTCCAAATCTGTTATAAAATTTAGATTAGTTAACAACGATTATGCTACAGTTTAGCTTTATTAAACTTTAGGCCATTAGCCTATGACGATGTATAATAGGCGTAAAGTAAGTTATATAAAATTCAATTTTTATTTGTATATTTTAGTGTAAATATTAAAGTTTAAACATTGGCATAGTTTTATTAACTTTAGCTTTACAAATTTGAAATATGCTTTGTTTCAAAAAAATAAGCGCACAAATATTTTTTTATATTTTGCCAAAACAGATATTTTGGTTAATATTTTTGTGTGCTTTTAATAATTCATTTTGCCAAAACTGTCCCCCAAATATCGATTTTGAATTTGGAGATTTTAGTGGCTGGCAAAGTTATACTGGAAATGTAGCTGCAGTTGGTGGGCAAAATGTAATATCACTATCGGCAAGTAGTGCTGTAAATGGAAGGCATGATATGCTCAGTTCTTTTCCTGGTAATGGTTTAGATCCTTATGGTGGTTTTCCTGTAAATTGCCCAAATGGTAGTGGTCATTCTATTAAACTTGGTAACAACACTGGAGGTGCCGAAGCTGAGGGGATTTCGTATGAATTTGTAATTCCAGCTAGTGCAAACGAATATACACTTATTTATAATTATGCAGTAGTTTTTCAAGATCCTAATCACAGAGAATTTGAACAACCCCGTATGCAAATTGAAATTACAAATGTTACAGATGGAAATATAATTACATGTTCTTCTTTTTCTTTTTTCCCTTTTGGTACACCTTTACCAGGGTTTATACAATCGCCAATTACAGAAAGTAATACTCCAATTTGGTATAAAGATTGGACTGCCGTAACAATAAATTTGAATGGTAATGCTGGTAAACGAATTAAACTTTTTTTTAAAACTTCAGATTGCACTTTTAGACGACATTTTGGTTATGCTTATATTGATGTAGGCACGGAGTGTAGCGGTAAATTTGAAGGTGCATCTTTTTGCCCTGATGATACTTTAGTAAATGTTGTAGCTCCTTATGGATATCAAAATTATACATGGTACAACAATACATTTTCTACGATTTTAGGTAATACACAAACATTAAATATTGCGCCTCCTCCTCCAACTTCTATTGATGTTGCAGTGGTTCTCAATCCGTATAATGGCTACGGCTGTTTGGATACTTTATATACTACTCTTACTAACAATTTGCTAGTAATTGCTGATGCTGGGGAGGATAAAATTTCGTGTAATCATTCGCCAGAGCAAATTGGCTCTGCCCCATTATTGGGTGTGAGATATAGTTGGACACCAACTTTGGGTTTATCTAATGCAAATATTGCCAACCCTATAGCCACACCCGACACTACTACAACTTATGTTGTAACAGCTAGAAGTATTGGTGGTGGTTGCATACACATAGATAGCGTAGTTGTAAAAGCGGCATTAGTTAATAATAATATAAAAATAATTGGAAAAGATAGTTACTGCATTGGAAGTGGCGATAGCACTATTTTAAAGGTTGCAATAGCAGATAGTATTCAGTGGTATAAAGATGATATAGCAATAATAGGAGCTCAAGATACATTATTGAGGGTAACTCAAAGCGGTACATATTATGCAATACTTTTTGGTGGATTAGGTTGTAAACTTGTTACTGCCAAAAAAGTAATTTCAATAACTTCAGTTCCTGTTTCAAATTTCTCGGTAAATGTTTTGCAACAGTGCCTAGTAGGCAATCAATTTATTTTTACCAATACCAGTACAAATGCTGTAGGTAATATGCAATATAAATGGATACTTGGCGATGGAACTGTTGCAAATACAAAAGATGTTTTTCATATTTACGCTAAAGCTGGATCATATCAAGTAAAGCTAATTGTTAGTAGTAGCAATGTTTGTGCCGATTCTACTATCATTCCTATTACAGTATTTCAAAATGCAATTGCAGATTTTACCGTATTGCCTACTTGTGTAAATTTGCCTGTAAAAATTATTAATAATACTGTAGATACTTTGGGTTCTACAATACATTATTTATGGACTTTCTCCAATGGGCAAACATCTATACAACATACACCTAATTTCCCAACTTATGCTAATTTTGGTCTGTATCCGTTAAGTTTAACAGTATCAACAACACAATGCCCACTACCAGGTAATTTGCTTAAAAAAAATATTATTATAGATGAACCAAAAGCTGCAGTTAGGTATAATGATGAAATTGGTGTAGTAAATTTGCCACTTACATTACATGCAAGGCAATTTGGTGATTCTGTATTGTGGAAGCCTTTTATAAGTTTGGATAATTTTAGTAGCTACAGTCCAATATTTGTTGGAGCAATAGAGCAAGATTATACAATTCAAATAAAAACAAAATCTGGATGTATAACTGTAGATACTCAAATGGTAAAATTGGTTAAAGAAATTGCAATTTATGTGCCATCTGCATTTACGCCCAATGGCGATGGGGTAAATGATATTTTGCGACCTGTTTTTTATGGAATAAAACAATTGTTATATTTTAAAATTTATGACAGATGGGGAAAACTATTATACCAAACACAAACCTTAAAGCAAGGCTGGAATGGAATGTATAAAAATACAATACTTGGGGCGCAAACTGTTGTATGGATACTAGAAGCTTTAGGAGCTGATGGAAAAATATATGCAAAACATGGAACTACTGTATTGATAAAATAAGATATTTTTTGATATTTCCTAGGAAATATTTCATTGCTATTTCTTCTCAAAATGAACTTATAAAATTTGTATTTTATATTGTAATACCACAAAAAAATTGAATTTTATACCAATTGAAATTATGATTTGTCCAAACCATTTTTTAAGTTCAATAAGATTTGCTGTTTCAAACTTTTGTAGATCAAGTAATTTATATTAATAAAAATGACCTCACTAAGGAGGTCATTTTTATATAATTTAGGAAAGTATGTTAAAAAATATATCTAACACCAAATTGTATTTGCCAACGAGACTGTAAATCTGGGCTGCTAACAAAAGTTTTTGTTTGAGCAGGGTCAAATTGGTAAGTAGGAGTACTGCCAGTTAAACCAACAGACAATGGTTGGAAGTAACCTGTAGATGTAGCATATTTGCGTACACCCCACTTGCTACTAAGCATATTGCCAATATTTTGCACATCTAAACTTACTTGTATTTTGTTTTCTTTTGAACCAACTTTTACTTTAAAATCTTGTAAAACCCTTACATCTATTTGGCTAAAACCAGGTGTTTTTGCACCATATTTTTCGGTGTATTGTCCTTTCAAACCATTCAAATATTTATCTTGATTTATGAATCTTTGCAGTGCAGTTCTTTGTGCAGCTGCATTTTGTAAAACACCATTTACATCTAATAAAGGAGCAAACGCCATGGTGTTTATTTCAGCATCTGTTGGTACATACATAATATCATTTGTACCAGTACCATCATTATTTATATCGCCACCATATACATAGCCATAACGGTTTCCACTTGTCCAGTTAGCAAAAACAGAAAACGTAGTTGCCATTTTTTTATACTCTATTTTTTTTGTAGCTGCTATTAAAAAACGATGCGTATTACCATATAAAGATGGTGTTAATTTAGCTTCGTTCGCATTATTTAATATTGGGTTTCTATCAAACGCATCACTACTTATTTCGGCAGATATTGAACTAGCATCTTTAGCAATTAAATAATTGTAGCCTGCCATTATAAACAATCCTTTTTTGAAAGACTGTGTGGCTTGTATGGATGCATTAAATTGGTAACCAGTTTTGGTATTGGTAAATACGTAAGTATTATTTGCACCTTGGTTTGCAGCAGTGTAAATTTTACGATTATCGCCAGTACCAGAAGCTAAAGTGCCTGTTGGAATACCCAATTTATAATTGCGTACCATCATAGCATTTATATCTTTTGTGTAGGATACATCGGTAGTAAATACAGTACCAGCAGGTATTTTAAAATCGGCACCAATGTTGGTTCTCCACACTTGAGGCCATTTAAAATCGGGTGCTGTTACATTATAAAATCCGCTGTAAGGATTACCAATATGATTACCTACCCATACAAAAGGAAAACGACCAGTGAACAAACCTGTACCACCTCTTAATTGAACTGTTTTATCGCTTTTTACATTCCAACTAAAGCCAATACGTGGTGAAAATAATGGTTTGCCAGTTGGCATTTTTGTATTGTCTAATGCTTTGCCTACACCATTTTGTATTGGATTACCATTGGCATCAAATAATACTAAATTATCATTATTTGGTATTGTTGGGTTACCAACTACATCGGTACCTGCATAAGTACCGTTGCCATTAATTTTAGGATCGGTAAATTTAGTTTTGTTGTACAAAGGTTTATCAATACGTACGCCATAAGTAAGTTTAAAATTAGGTGTAGCCTGAAACTCATCTTGCAAATAAAATGAAGCCTGAGCCACTGTAAACTCTACCAATTGCCATTTGTTAGCTGCAAATCTATTACGAGCAATGTTTACATCTACATCTAAAGGGTAAGCTCCGAATACAGATGCACCACTTACAGGAACACTATCTTTAAAATTTTGAATATCTATATCGCCAAATAGGGTTGGGCCATAAGCAACAAGGTTAAATGAGTTTGCAAATTTGAAAGACTCATACGATGCTCCAATGGTAAATGTGTGGTTCTTTTTATAAATATTAAAATCGTTTGTAAGCTGCAATGCATCTTGTTTTAAGTTATTATTTACAGAAAATGGCTCATGCCCTGCAACTATATAACGACTGCCAAATTTAGAAATATTTACAGTAGGGAAAGGTGCTGAGAAAGGGTTTCGTTTATCTCTAAAAGAAGTATAAACAGCACGTAATTTATTGGCCGTATTGTTTTTAAAATTAGACTTTAACTCAGTGCTAAAAGAGTGTAGTTTATTTACCATTTGATAACCAGAGTTTCTAAATTGTAAAGTTGTGTAATCTGGTCCTCTTCTACCAATAGCACTGGGGTGAGCTGGTTTATCTTTTATGGCATCTAACCCATTGTATGTAAATGATAGTTTATTATTATTGTTTATATTCCAATCTAATTTAGCTAACCATTTATAATTATTTTGCTTATGTGTAAAGCCTTGA
The DNA here is from genome assembly GCA_013141435.1 of Ferruginibacter sp. GTDB lineage: Bacteria > Bacteroidota > Bacteroidia > Chitinophagales > Chitinophagaceae > Ferruginibacter. The sequence continues at coordinate 77,133 of JABFQZ010000008.1, read as the reverse complement.
TAAGCTCCTGTTTCATAACCAAATTTAGATTTTAAAATATTGCTTACTGCTATCAAATCTGACTCTAAAACTCTTGAAGTAGATGCTTGACCTACATTACTAGCATTTTGAGCATTGTAACTACTTGCAGCATCATGCCTTTGCTCTGTTTCTACACTTAAAAAATAAAATAATTTATTCTTTTTTAGTGCACCGCCCAAAGTAAAACCTGCTTGTACTTGACCCAAATCAGAAATAGCCAATTTTGTTCCATCTACTTTTTTACCAGTCATTGCTTTGTTTCTAAAAAAACCATAAACTGTACCTGTTGTTTTATTTGTACCCGATTTTGTAACAGTATTTACACCTGCGCCAGTAAAACCTGCTTGTGTAACATCGTATGGTGCAATGTTAATTTGAATTTGATCTATAGCATCTAAAGAAATTGGTTGAGCACCTGTTTGTCCGCCTGGTGTTGGAGCATCTAACCCAAAAGGATTATTAAATACTGCACCATCTAACGAAAAATTATTGTATTGCCCATTTCTGCCACCAAACGACATACCATTGTAAGTAGCAGATGCTGATGGAGCTAAACGCAAATAATCGTCCATAGATCTAGAAATTGTAGGCAAAGCCTTTAATAATTTACCACTAACATTTGTAGCTGCACCAGTTTTTTTATCATCAATTTTATTTGTACTTGTAACTACAACATTTTGTAAGGTACTATTCGATTCTACGAGTACAAACTCCAACGAATTGTTTAAACCTAAATCCAATAATACATCATCTTGCTTTTGTGTATGATACCCTACATAAGAAACCTCAATAATATATGGACCACCCACTCTTAAATTTGGTACTGTAAATCTACCATCGGATAATGTAACTGCATTTTGGCTTATACCTGCTGCAGCGTATTTAATGGTTACAGAAGCACCTGAAATTGGCTTCTTTTGAGCATTGGTTACTTTACCAGTAATGGTGGCGGTAGTTACTTGCGCCAAAGTATATTGTGGCAAGCAATACGATAAAACTGTAATTGCTAGTAATAGCAATGCATTTTTTTTCATAAGAAATGGTTTAAATGGTTATGGAATTTTTAATAAATAATTAACAAAACATTAAATATTTATGCAAAGGTATTGTACTATAAATAGAAATAAAAATGCAAACTCACTTTGTGTAAAAAATGAGGATAAGTGTAGCATTAGTATTGAGAAGTGAGTATGGAGATTAATATTTTATTTTTGGTGCCTAATTTTAAATATTGAACTTTCAATATTTAAAATTGAACGTTGAGTATTAACATAAAGTAATATTATTAAAATGGGAATTAAAGTGCCATATATTAGCTTACATTTGCCACCTAAATTTAAAAACACATGAGAATTATTTACTCATTCCTATTGCTGCTTGTAACATTGTTTACTAATGCACAAACAAATGTTAGTTGGAATTTTACAACTGCTACTCCCTCTGCTGGTATTCCTATAAGTAACTTAACTATTTCGGCAGTTGCGCAAGGTAATAACAATGGCACTACTACATTGCTTACTACTACAAGTGCATCGTCTGGCTATGCAGGCGCAAGCGGAACATCTAACGCTGGTGCAGCAGCAAGAATAGGTGCTTTGAATACTGCTGCAAGTGGAAGTGCTTATTTTGAATTTACTTTAACACCAGCTGTTGGTTATACTGTAAATTTATCGGCTATTAATTTTGGCACAAGAGCTACTACTACTGGTCCACAGGGTTACTCAATAAAAACAAGCAATAATAGTTTTGGTGCTGATATAGCTACAGGTACAATTGCCAATAATTCTACTTGGAATTTGAAATCGAATACAACTACAGTTACAAGTGCATCGGGCACAGCATTAATAGTACGCATTTATGGTTATAATGGAGCAGGATCTCCTGCTGCTGGTACGGCAAATTGGCGTATCGATGATTTATTTTTGACAGTAACAGTAACAGGTAGTGGTGCAGATATTACACCGCCATTGGCAACAATTTTTACACCAGCAGATGATGCAATAAATGTTTCACCATCTACAAACCTTAGTATAGTTTTTAACGAAGCAATACAAAAAGGAACAGGAAATATTGTAATAAAAAAATTGACTGACAACAGTATTGTACAACAAATAGATGTAACAACTGCAGCCGTAACCACTACAGGTAATACTGTTACAACAGCTATAACACCATTATTACTTGGTACTGCATATTTTGTAGAAATAGATGCTACTGCAATTAAAGATGTAGCCAACAATAATTATGCAGGAATAACTGGAAATACAACTTGGAATTTTACAACAAGTACCGATATTTTTAATGCAAATTTTAGTACTTGTACCGCAGCACTTACCGATGGATTTACTCAATATAGTTTTGCAGGAGCTCAAGTGTGGGCATGTACTACTTTTGGCCATGGTACTACACCTACTGCAAGTGCACCCAACGGGGTGCAAATAAATGGTTTTGCAGCAGGTTCAAATGTTATTAATGAAGATTGGTTAATTTCTCCATCGTCAAATTTAATGGCTACAGTTTATCCTTTATTGTCATTTTATAGCAGAACAGCTTTTAATGGTGCGCCTTTAAAATTAAAAGTATCTACAAATTATACAGGTAGTGGCGATCCTTCTTTGGCAACATGGACAGATCTTACAGGTAATTTTCCTGCTCTTGCTAGTGATGTATGGAAATTGAGCGAAAACATAAATTTAGCAGCATATAAAACAACCAATACTTACATTGCTTTTGTATATAACTCTACTGCCGATGATGGAGCAAGATGGACATTAGATGATGTAAAAATAGAAAACTCTCTTACACCTCCACCAGCTACCCTAACACCAAATACTGGAGAAGTAAATTTTGGGTTTGTAGCAAGTGCAAGCACATTAGTAAAAACCATAAATTTTACGGGTAATGATATTACTGGTAATGTTACCTTAAATGCAACAGGCAATTTTTTAATATCAAAAACAAATGGAAGTTTTACGCCAAGTATTTCTTATACTCAAATAGAAGCAAACAATATTAATAAAACCGTTTACATACAATTTGCCCCAACAGCCCCAACAGTAAATTATACTGGCACTTTAACAATTAGTACACCATTGGTATCGGATACTATAATAACTCTTAAAGGAAACAGTATAGATGCAGCCACAACACTAGAGGTAGTAAACTGGAATTTGGAATGGTTTGGCAGTACAACATTAGGTCCTACAAATAAAAATTTGCAAGAGCAAAATATAAAAACTGTAATGCAAAATATTGGTGCAGATGTGTATGCTTTAGAAGAAGTAGTGAGTGAAACAAGATTAGCAAATATTGTTAGCCAGATGCCAGGCTATTCTTATGTATTGTCAAACTATGGTTCATATACAAACCCAAATCAGGTAGGCGCTGGCACTTTGGCCGATGCTCAAAAACTCGGAATGATTTATAAAACTGCTTTATTTCCTGGCGGTGTAACAACACAACCTCTATTATCGGCTGGTATAAATACTGTGGCAGACGTTACAAACCCTGCTTACAATTGGTACGCTAGTGGTCGTTTTCCATTTATGGTTACTGGTACTACAACATTAAATGGAGTTACTAAACAAATTCGTTTTGTAATAGTGCATGCAAAAGCAAATACATCGCCTACACTTACTTCATACAACAGAAGAAAAGCTGGTAACGATTCTTTGCGTACACACTTAAATACATTTTACCCCAACGATAATATTATTTTCTTAGGAGATTTTAACGATGATTTAGACTCCACCATTACAGCAGGTATTGCTCCAAAATTATCATCTTACAAGCAGTTTACTGACGACATTACAAATTTTTATTCCCCAACACTAGCACTAAGCTTAGCAGGTAAAAAATCAACTGTAAGTTACAACGATGTTATAGATCATGTTATGCTTTCTAACGAAATGCAATGCTCTTATTTATCTAGCTCTGCAGCGATTCTTACAGATGTAGCAAGTATTATACCAAATTATGGAACAACTACTACAGATCATTACCCAGTGTTTACAAGGTATTTGTTTGTACAACCACAAGCTGCTACTTTAAGTTATGTTGGCTCTCCTTATTGTAGTAATGTAGGTACAGCTAATGTTACATTTACAGGTACTCCTGGTGGTGTATATTCCTCTACAGCAGGTTTATCAATTAATGCAACAACAGGAGCTATTAATCTTGTTACAAGTACAGCAGGTGCTTATGTAGTTACTTATACACTTGTTCCAAATGGAGTGTGTAATCCGTCATTTACTACTACTGCAAATATTACAATTACTGCTGCACCTGTAGCTACAATTACTTATGTAGGTTCGCCGTATTGTAGTGATGCAGCTACTGCTACCATTACAAGAACTGGTGCAGCTGGTGGTGTTTATTCATCTACAACTGGGCTTTCAATAAATCCAACAACAGGTGATGTAAATATTGCAACTAGCACAGCTGGTACTTATGTTGTAACTTATACTATTACTGCAAATGCAGGTTGTGCATTATTTTCGACAACAACAAATATTACTATTACTGCCGCTCCAAATGCTACTATTACTTATGGAGCTGCTCCATATTGTAGCAATAGTGGTATTGCAAATGTTACAAAAACAGGTACAACAGGTGGTATATTTTCATCATCTACTGGTCTTTCTATAAATGCTACAACAGGAGCTGTAACCCTAGCTACATCTACCGCAGGTACATATACTGTTACATATACAATAGCGGCTGCAAGTGGTTGTGCAACATTTACAACTACTGCCTTAATAACAATTACAGCTGCTGCAAATGCTACAATAAACTATACTGGTAGTCCATTCTGTCAATCTGCTGCTACAGCAATGGTTACAAGATCGGGCAATATTGGAGGAATATATTCATCTACTACAGGACTAGTTTTAAATGCCACAACAGGCGATGTAGATATAGCTGCAAGTACAGCAGGTTCATATATTGTAACTTATACTATTGTGGCAAATGCTGGCTGTAGTGCATTTACAACAACTGCAAATATTGTTATAAATTCTTTATCGCTAGCTCCAACCGGTGCTACTGCAAATACAACATTAATATGTGCAAATAATGGTACAGTAAATCTTACTGCAAATGGTGGCACACTAGGTACAGGCGCATCATACAAATGGTATAGTGGCTCATGCGGTGGTACACTTGTAGGCACAGGTATTACACTCAGCAATATTTTACTAAATAATACCACAACTTTTTATGTAAGAATAGAAGGTATTTGTAATACAACTATTTGCCAAAGTGTTACTGTAAATGTAGCACCACAGCCAATTGTAGAAATAACCGTAGCGCCAAATGCAGCTGTAGCACCAAATGCTCCTGCAACTATAGTTGCCACTGTATCGCCTGCTGGTAACTATACCTATTTATGGACAAAAAACAATACAATTAACCTGCCAACTAATGCCGATAGAATAAATGTAACTGCATCAGAAGTTGGAAATTATAAAGTAAAAGTAACTGCAATAAGTGGATGTACTTTTACAACAAATAATGTACAAATAAGTTCTAAAACATCTAACCATTTATTTATAAGTACTAATCCTAATAATGGAGTATTCAATGTTAGTTATTATAATGGCATTACAAATACAAGCCCCCTAACTTTAAATATTTATGATGCAAAAGGTGCTAAAATATTTACTCAAGCTTATTTTGCGAATGTACCTTTTGAAAATATGAAAGTGAATATAAGCAATAAAGTGAAAGGCATATATTTTGTAAAACTTATAGATGCTACAGGCAATGAAATTGCTGATGGAAAAGTAGAAATTTTGTAAACAACGATTACTACAAAAGTGCCACAAAATTATTTTTGTGGCACTTTTTATTTTATGGGTAATCGGTATTACATATTTTTTTTTAACATTATCTTTCAAATTCCAAACGCATACCCAAATTAGTATTATTTAGCTTATTGTTTTCAAAAACTAGATTACCATTTACAAAAGTTTTTTCTATACTAGCTGGCATGTTAAAATTTTCTAAAGGGCTCCAGCCACATTTATATAAAATATTATCTTTAGTAACTGTGTAGGCTTTATGTAAATTTACTAAAGCTAAATCGGCAAAAAAGCCTTCTTTTATATACCCTCTATTTTTTATTTGAAAACAATCTGCCACAGCATGGCTCATTTTTTCGGCAATTTTTTGCAAGGTAATAATGCCTTGGTTATGATAATGCAACATTAAAGGCAAAGAGTGTTGCACTAGGGGTAAGCCTGCATGTGCAATTTCGTAAGGCTCATTTTTTTCGGATAGTAAATGTGGCGCATGGTCGGTGGCTATTACATCTAACCTATCATCTAACAATGCTTGCCAAAGTGCAGTTTTGTTAAACCCATCTTTAATGGCTGGGTTACATTTTATTTTGTAGCCAAGTTTTTCATAATCATTGGCTGTAAAATGTAAGTGGTGCACACACACTTCGGCAGTTATTCTTTTTTCTTTTAGCGGTAACATATTGCCAAATAATTGCAATTCTTTCTCGGTAGAAATATGCAAAATATGTAAACGACTATTATATTTTTTGGCAAACTGAATAGCTGTTACCGAACTTTGGTAACAAGCTTCGGCATTACGTATTAGCGGATGGTCAGCGGCATTTAAAACATTTTTATTGGCTTTTATTATTTCGTATTGTTGTTTAATAATTCTTTCATCTTCACAATGTGTAGCTATAAGTAATTCACTTTCGCTAAAAATTTTATCGAGGGTAGTATGGTTGTTTACAAGCATATTGCCTGTGCTACTACCCATAAAAATTTTAAGTCCACAAATTGTATTTTTAAAAGAATTTATTTTTAAAGCCTCATTGCTATTATCGTTACTTACACCCATAAAAAAAGAATAATTAGCTATCGAACTTTGAGCAGCTATAGCATATTTATTTTCTAGCAAATCTAATGTTAGGGCATTAGGTATTGTATTTGGCATTTCCATAAATGTAGTAACACCACCAGCTACAGCAGCTGCACTTTCGCTTGCTATAGTAGCTTTATGTGTAAGGCCAGGTTCTCTAAAGTGTACTTGATCATCTATAACACCAGGCAACAAATGTTTACCTTCGCCATCTATTTCTATAATATTACCTTTAAAATTTATAGTGTTATCTATTTTTTCGATAAACTTATTTGATATTAAAATATCATTGCAACTAATTTCGCCTTCATTTACTACAAGTATGTTTTTTATAAGATACTTTTGCATATTATCTATATTTTTGAATTAAAATTAAAAATTAATCCTAATGCAAATTATTAAAACCTTTGTACAACTCTTTATTTTTATTTTTCCGATAGGGGCTTTTGCACAATCTACTTACTTGAATCAAGGTTCTAAAGACGAACATTTTATTGATAGACTCGAAATTAAACAGCAAAGAAATACTGATCTTAATTTTTCTACTCTTCGTCCTTTCAACAGAAAGTATATTGTAAGAGAAGCTACATACCTAGATAGTGCTCGTATGGGGTACAAAGATTCTACAGGGGTAGATAAATACAAAGAATGGACAGATTTGGATCTTACAAGTGTAGATGAGTATAATATTCAAAGTTTGTTAATGAATAATAGTGAATGGGTTAGTACTTCAAAAGCAGATTTTTTGAGTAAAAAACCTGTAATAAAAACTTTTTACAAAACAAAAGCTAATATGTTGGAGGTAAATACTAAAGATTTTTTTCTGGCTGTAAATCCAATATTGCAAATACATCAGGCAATAGAACCTGGTTACGATCAAGGTATTTTTTTAAATTCCCGTGGTGTTAGTGTAAGAGGATTATTAGCAAAAAAAGTTGGATTTTCATCTTGGTTTACCGATAATCAAGAAAGAGGACCACAATTTTTTCAACATCAAGTAAGTGAATATAGAGCTGTACCAGGAGTTGGTTTTTACAAACAATTTAAAAAAACAGGTGTAGATTATTTTGATGCAAGAGGTTATGTAACTTTTAATGCTGCAAAATATATCGACTTTCAATTAGGATATGATAAAAATTTTATTGGGAATGGTTACCGTAGCTTATTTTTGAGCGATTGGGGTAATAGTTATTTGTTTGCTAAAATAAATACCAAATTTTGGAAAGTAAATTACCAAAATATTTTTATGGAACTAATGCCACAGTTTAGCAAAACCTTTGGCGATACTTTGCTAGATAGAAAATATGCAGCTATGCACCATTTGAGTATGAATGTAACTAAATGGTTAAATATAGGTTTATTTGAAGGTATCGTTTTTGGAAGAAAAGATCATTTCGATTTTCAATACTTAAACCCAATAATATTTTACAGACATGTAGAAGGTACAATTGGCAGCCCCGACAATGCACTTGCAGGCATAGATTTTAAAGCAAACGTAGCACATAGAGTACAATTGTATGGGCAATTATTGTTAGATGAATTTATACTTTCCGAAATAAAAAACAACCCTACAAGCTGGGTAAATAAATTTGGCATACAAGCTGGGTTTAAATATGTAGATGCATTTGGTATTAAAAATTTAGATCTACAAGGCGAAGTAAATAGGGTACGTCCATTCACTTATTCTCACAGAGATACAATAGCAAATTACACTCATTACAATCAACCATTAGCACACCCACTAGGAGCAAATTTTAATGAGCTTATTGGTATAATACATTACCAACCTGTACCAAAATTAATTATAGATGCAAAGGTTATATATTACAACAAAGGTGTAGATACAGCAAATGCAAATTTTGGGGGCAATATTTTTAAAGATTATCAAACAAGATCAGGCGTTAATGATTATGCTGTAGGCAATGGTGCAAAGGCAACTGCATTTAATGGCACATTATTAATATCGTATGAGCTTAGAAATAATTTATTTTTAGATGTTTCTTTGCAAAATAGATTGTATAAAATTGCAAATCAAACTGGGCAAAGTAATACCACTTTAGTAACTGCAGGCATTAGGTTGAATATGTTTAAAAGGCAATACAATTTTTAAACAATAATTTTAACCGATGGTTATTTAAAAACAAAAAGATATGCGGTTTGCATATCTTTTTGTTTTTAAATAACTACTAATTGTGCCAAAATAGGCATTTGATAAAGCTATACCTACTATCATTCTGCCAATTAGCTGCTTATCTTTTTATAATTTTTATTAATTAATATTTTTCACCTAATTTTTTTCTTCTATTATAAAAGTTGTATATTGTACAAGCAGAAAGTTCAATTTTTTAAGTAAACCATTTAATAAACAATGCATCAAACTGCTTAAATAATTGAGTGTAGTATTATTATTTTTAAAAATTTCATTATAAAAGTATGTCCATAAAGCAAATAGACCATGGCACGGCAGCATATCTAAAAATGGTAAACTTGAGAGACAATGTTCTGCGAAAACCATTAGGCCTTACATATAGTCATGATGAATTAGTAGCCGAAAAAGATGACATACTTATTGTATGTACTGATGATGATGATGTAATAGGATGCTGCATACTTACACAAATAAATAACGAAACTGTAAGGCTAAGACAAATGGCAGTACCCAATAATCTTCATGGAAAAGGTATTGGTGCATCTATAATGAATTTTGCCGAAAAACTAGCAAAAAACAAAGGTTATATTTACATAACCATGCATGCAAGAGATAATGCCATAGGGTTTTACGAAAAATGCGGTTACAAAATAAAAGGGCAGCAATTTACAGAAGTAAATTTACCACATCATGAAATGGAAAAAGTATTGTAGTTTTCAGTTATCTTACCGCATCATCTAACGGAATATCTCTATTTAGCATTTCGTTTCTGTTAGCTATTTCCCAAGCGGTATAAAAAATCATACGCACCCTTTTTTCGTACAATTCAAAATTTATTTTATCTACGGTATCTGTAGGTTTATGGTAATCGGCTTTTAGCATACCATCATAAAAAAATAAAACAGGCACACCTTTGCGTGCAAAATTATAATGATCGCTTCTAAAATAAATTCTTTCTTTATCGTTAGGGTCATCAAACTTATAATCTAAAACAAGGTTGGTATATTTTTTATTAGCAGCTTCATTTATTAGCGGCATTTGGCTGCTTATTTTATTATGTCCTACTACATACACATAATTTAAGGTGTCATCAGATTTCCTTTCCGTATCTATCCTTCCTACCATATCTGTATTCAAATCTACCGATGTTTTATCCATAGAAAATAAAGGATGATCGCTATAATATTCGCTGCCCCAAAGACCTTTTTCTTCGCCACTTACTGTCATAAAAACAATGCTCCTTCTTGGTCTATGCCCATCTGTTGCTGCTTTTGCAAACGCTGCAGCCATTTGTATTACACCTACAGTACCACTACCGTCATCATCGGCGCCATAATATATTTTACCATCATGCATACCCAAATGATCGTAATGTGCAGTTAAAAAAACATACTCATCTTTTTTATCGGTACCTTCTATTACCCCAATTACATTACTTGCATAAATAATATTTTCTGCTTTTTTAAAAGAATAAGTGGTAGCAATTTTTAAATCATTTTGTTTTATATTAAAACTATTTTTCGCTTTGGCAATTGCTAAAATACTATCAAAATTTTGTAAAAAAAATGATTTGGCAAATGCATGAGATAATAATGCATAATTCATTTGCTTGGTATTTTTGCTTGGTAAGCTTATAAAATTTATACCCGATTTTGTGTTATTATCCAACATTCTTTTACTAAAAACTTCCATGCTTGGATTTATTACAAATGCACCTATAGCGCCATTAGCTTTGGCTGTAGCCAATTTATTTTCAATACCCGGAAAAGTCCATTTTGATGCTCTTTTATTTTCATCAATAAAATATGCACCATCTTTTTTAGGCTCTCCTAAAAAAAACACCACCACTTTTCCTTTTACATTTACATAAGCATAATCATTGTAAGCTTTATCCTGTATACCATAGCCTATAAACACTATTTTTTTTGATTTAAAATTCGAAGCCTTATTGTTATTTAATGGTATCAAATAATCTTTACCATTAATAGCGATAATATTATTAAAAGAAAGTGAACTTTCAATTACACTATCTTGATTTAAGGGATATAGCTGCTGATAAGTTTTTAATGCAGTTGGTTTTTTTAAACCAATTTCCAAAAATTGTTTTTCAATATAAGCTGCAGCTTTCCTTTGCCCTTCTGTACCAGTTTCTCTTCCTTCAAACTCTTTGCTGGCAATTATAGTAAGGTGTTTTTTAAGGTCGGCTGCATTAATTAAATTCCCATATTTTTCGGCAATATCTTTTTGAGCAAAAACATTTACACTTAAAAGCGAAAAATATAAACAAAGAATTTTTTTCATAGAATTAAACTTTTGATTGATTAAATGTAAAAAAAATGGTTGTAAAAATTAAATTTACAACCATTTATAAATTAGATTTTAAATTACTTATAAGCTCCTCCAAAAACTTTTTTCAGCAAATCAGTTGTTCTTGCTAAAAAATTGGTACGAATATTTACTTCTTCTTTTGCAATCATATCAAACAAAGCATTGGTAGCTTTTTCGGTTACATAACCAGTAAGGTCTGGATTAAGTTTTTTCATTACCAAAGGCAAACCATTGTATTTATTAACTAAATCGCCATAATACTTTGTAGCATCTGTTTTTTGTAAAGAAGATTCTATTACTGGCCTAAATGCCGCCGTTAAACTTTGAGTAGTTTTTACTCTAAAAAAATGTGTGGCACTTGTATCTCCATTTCTTATTAAGCCAATAGCATCGCTCAGTGTCATGCTTTTTATAGCATCTACAAAAATTGGTTTGGCATAACCAGCAGCATCTTCGGCACCACGGTTTATTTGCAAAATTGCTTTATCTACCATACTATTTAAGCCAATACTACGCAAAGTATTTTCTATTTTAGTAGCTTCTGGTGGTAATAATACTTTGTATAAAGCATCTTTAAAAAAACCATCGGTACTGTTTAATTTTAAAACCGATTTAGTAATACCTTGAGCCAAAGCTTCTTTAATTCCATTTCCAGCTTCATCGTTAGAAATACCAGTTGCAGAACCTGCTGCCGATGCTACTTGTTGTAATGTATCGCAAGAGCCAAGTGTTATTGCCATTGCACATAATGTAATAATTTTTTTCATAATTTCATTTTTTAATAAGGGTACAATTTTGTTGCCAAAAATTGTTTTATAAATGTTAATGTATAATAGCGAATGTAACGTTTTTTATTATTTATAATAGAATATGTAAATTACTAAGTCTATTACAGCAAGTACAAAATAGCAAAATTGTCACAAAAAAAATTAAAGCACAATAAAATACAATGGCAAAAATATGGTTTAGTAAAAAAATAATTATTGTCAATGCAGCAGTCATAAAATATGAAGTTGTTAACCCAAAAAAATTACGCTTTCAAATCTAACTTTATTTGCAACTCTTCAAATTGTTTATCATCAATAATACTTGGTGCATCTATCATTACATCTCTACCACTATTATTTTTTGGGAAAGCTATAAAATCTCTTATACTTTCGCTACCACCTAGTATGGCACACAACCTATCAAAACCAAATGCCAGCCCACCATGTGGCGGTGCACCATATTCAAATGCACCTAATAAAAAACCAAATTTATGTTGTTGCTCGGCATCATCCATACCTAGAGCAGCAAACATTTTTTGCTGCAATTCTTTTTGAAAAATACGAATACTACCACCACCTATTTCGTTACCATTAAGTACCATATCGTATGCATTTGCTTTTATGTTTGCATAAGGGTGTTTAAGGTATTCAGCAGCATTTTCTATTTTTGGATTATTGTTTATCATCGTATCAATATCGCTTGGCTTGGGAGATGTAAATGGATGGTGTCTTGCTACCCAGCGGTTATCTTCTTCAGCGTATTCAAACAAAGGAAAATCCATAACCCATAGCAGCTTAAAATCGTTAGCCTTGCGTAAACCCAATGTTGTACCCATGTACATACGCAAGTCGCTTGCAGCCTTACGTGTACGCTCTTCTGCACCTGCTACTATCAATATCAAATCGCCTACAGTAGCATTGGCAGCTGTGGCTATTGCTTTTAGTTTATCCTCTGTATAAAATTTATCTACACTGCTTTTGTAAGTTCCATCTTCATTACACTTAATAAACACCAAACCTTTCATGCCTATTTGTGGTCGCTTTACCCACTCCGTAAGTTCATCTGTTTGCTTACGAGTATAGTTTGCACAACCTTGTACAGCAATGGCTATAACAGTTTCCGCTTCGTCAAATACTTTAAAATCTACTCCGTTTATCAAATCAGAAATATCAGATTGTTCAGAAAAAGTGTGCAAAGGAAATTTTAAATTGCACAACTTCATATCAAACCTAATATCAGGTTTATCATTACCAAAATTCCACATAGCATTCATCCAAGTCATTCGCTCTATGGTTTCGGTGTAGTCTATATTTTTTACATCTTTAAATATACGGCGTACCAACCCTTCAAACATTTGCAAAATATCTTCTTGCTCTACAAAGCACATTTCGCAATCTATTTGTGTAAATTCTGGTTGCCTATCGGCTCTCAAATCTTCGTCTCTAAAACATTTTACAATTTGGTAATAGCGGTCGTATCCACTAACCATTAGTAGCTGCTTAAAAGTTTGAGGCGATTGTGGTAATGCATAAAATTCGCCAGCATTCATACGGCTTGGCACTACAAAATCTCTAGCACCTTCAGGAGTACTTTTTATAAGAAAAGGAGTTTCAATATCCATAAAATTATTTTCGTGTAAATAATTTCTGGTACTTCGTCCTACAGCATAGCGTAGTTCTAAATTTTTCTTTACTGCATTTCTACGTAGGTCCAAAAACCTATATTTCATTCGCAACTCATCACCACCATCGGTATCATCTTGTATAGTAAATGGAGGGGTTATCGATTTGTTTAAAATAGTAAAACTGCTTACAGCTATTTCAATATCGCCAGTGGCTATGTTTGCATTTTTGTTACTACGCTCACTTACAAATCCTTTTACTTGTAATACATACTCTCTACCAAGTGGGTTTGCATCTAGGGTTGCATTTAGGCTTTCGTTAAACAATAATTGTGTGATACCATATCTATCTCTCAAATCAACAAAAGTTATACTTCCAAATTTACGTACCGTTTGTACCCAGCCTGCAAGGGTTACTTCATTATTTACATCGGTCATTTTTAACTGACCACAAGTGTGTGTTCTAAACATTGCTTAAACTTATTTAGCTACAAAGATAAGGCTATCGTAGTTTTTACAGAAATGGATAATTGCTTTTGCAGTAAATGTACTATTGGTATATGTTTTGGTGCTGTGAGCATTTAATCAATTGTGGGCATTTGTTCGGTCTCCTTTGCTGTTCCGTATGTATAAGCATGCGTATGCCTATCGGCACACATGCTTATACATACATCGCTCAGTCCACCGCAGCTGGTGTACTTTTAGTTCAACAATCTACCATTTTGTAAAAAACAAAAATGAATAATCAGTATAAAAGATTTCCCTTGTACCCTCAATTCGCTTTCTATCATATTTTAAATTTTCGTTTACCCATATACACAATTGTAGTGGCCAAAATTGCTATAATGATAACTAAAAATCTAACTTTTAAGCATTCTAAATATTTTCATGTTTTTTTAAGTAGGTAAAGGTTTTAGTTATAGTAATTTCGATTTGGAATAGCTAAGTGTTATTATAATTGATTTATGTAAAAGCAAATAATACCGTTCTGAAAATTAAATTGTCCACTAAAATCACTGGGTTTGTAGTTATCACTGTTTCAGTATGTGAAATATCTAAATTTTCTTTTGGATTAAAAAGATTTATAAAATGGTCTTAAATTTTAAAGTTTTTGGAAAAAAATTGGAACCAATTTTCTAAATTTATAAAATTAAGTAAATAAAAGATTAGGTTAACAATAACTATTTTGTTGAAAATACTTTTACTTATTCCTAGCCTTTGTTTAAATATTTTGTATGAATAGAAAATACAATTATATTATAACATACAACATTTGAATCTAAGTTAAGGCATATCTAAAAATTCAGTTTGAAAACCACAAAGTTTACAATAAGGAGTATTTCTTGTGATCTTTGTGTGAATTTTCTTTATGCTCTTTGCAATAAAATTAGTATTTGTGTTTTTAGAAGTTTCCTTAAGAAATATCTATAATTTAAATTATGATGAATTTCACTTTCACAAAAACAAAATTTTGCCATAAAAAACTATAAAAAATTAAAACTAATTGTAATAACACCACAAAAAGCTCTACAATAGACACTAAAAAACCCACGATCAACGTGGGTTTTAGCAGATTTCTCTGCGGGCTGGACGGGACTCGAACCCGCGACCTCCGCCGTGACAGGGCGGCATTCTAACCAACTGAACTACCAACCCGTTGGCCCTAAAAACAAGTAGTACTCATTTTTCGGATTGCAAAGATAGGTATTTTTTGTTTTTCAAAACAAAACTTTTTAAAAAAAAATCTTACACATACTTTTACATAAAATAAAAACTAATTTTAACAATTTAAAAGTGTTATTAATTTATGCCACAACTTTGCAATAGACAATTTTTGGATTTTGAAAAACCACTTAAAGAATTATACGATCAATTAGAGCAACTAAGTATTACTCAGCAAAAATCTGATACGGATATGAGTAGTGCTATTGAATTGTTAAATGAAAAGATAGAACAAACTAAAATAGAACTAACAGGTAATTTAACTCCTTGGCAAAGGGTACAAATGAGTAGGCACCCCGATAGGCCATATACGCTAAAGTATATTGAAAAAATGTGCGACTCTTTTATAGAGTTACATGGCGATAGAAATGTGAAAGATGATAAAGCGATGATTGGTGGATTTGGCCAATTAGATGGCGAAACAGTTATGTTTATTGGACAACAAAAAGGAAATAATACAAAGACTAGGCAACTGAGAAATTTTGGAATGGCAAACCCAGAGGGTTATAGAAAGGCATTGCGATTAATGAAATTGGCCGAAAAATTTAATAAACCTGTAGTTACTTTAATAGACACTCCAGGTGCATACCCAGGTTTGGAGGCTGAAGAACGAGGACAAGGTGAAGCAATTGCTAGAAATATTTTTGAAATGATTAGCTTAAAGGTGCCTATTATTTGTGTTATAATAGGTGAAGGCGCAAGTGGAGGTGCATTGGGGATAGGAGTAGGAGATAAAGTGGTAATGTTGGAAAATACTTGGTACACTGTTATTTCTCCAGAGAATTGTAGTAGCATTTTGTGGAGAAGTTGGGATATGAAAGAAATAGCAGCTGAGCAGTTAAAAATTTCTCCAAAAAATATGTTAGATTTTAATTTGGTAGACGATATAATTGCAGAACCAAACGGTGGTGCTCATTGGGATTATGATAAAGCAGCTCAAAACGTAAAAAAATATCTTGTAAAAACTATTAAAGAGTTGAAACAAATACCAGCTGATGAGAGAATAGAAACTAGAATAAAAAAGTTTGGAAATATGGGTTTTTGGGAGGAGTAAATTCCTAAGAAATTATACATTTCTAATTATATTTTTGCAAAAAAATACAATTAAAGTTGCCAAAGGATTTGAAGTTGAAATGTGCGACGCCAATGAAGATGAGCATAGATGTTAAGTTAGGAAACAAAAAAATAAAATTTTATTTTTAAACGGAATAAGTATTTGATAAAATAAGATGTATGTTGAAAATTGGAATAATTGGTGCTGGGCATTTAGGTAAATTTCATTTGAATAACTGGATGGGGATGGCAGATGTGGAAATTGTAGGTTTTTGTGATACTGATGAAGCCAATGCAAAAAGTGTGATTGATAAATACAAAATAAAAAGATTTTTTAATGCTGAAGAGCTTTTGGATAATTGCGATGCTATAGATATTGTAGCACCTACAACATATCATTATGAACTTTGTGCGTTGGCACTTAGAAAAGGAAAACATGTATTTGTAGAAAAGCCTTTAACAAACACAATGGATGAGGCTAAGGCTCTTTTAAAATTGGCGAAGGAATCTAATTTGAAATTTCAGGTGGGCCATGTAGAAAGGTTTAATCCAGCCTTTGTAGCTTTACAAGCGCATAAGTTAGAGCCAATGTTTATTGAGGTACACAGGTTAGCACAATTTAACCCTAGAGGTACTGATGTGAGTGTAATATTAGATTTGATGATACATGATATTGATATTATACTTCATTTAGTTAAAAGTAATGTGAGTTATATATCGGCAAATGGAGTTTCGGTATTGAGTGAAACTCCTGATATTGCTAACGTACGTATTGAGTTTGATAATGGTTGTGTTGCTAACCTTACTAGTAGCAGAATATCTATGAAAAAAATGAGAAAAATGCGTATTTTTCAAAAAGATGCGTACATTGGAATAGATTTTTTGGATAAAAAAACGGAAGTAATTAGTCAAAATATACCTACTGATAAAAATGTTTTTACTTTTGATATTGATACTGGAAAAGGGAAAAAAACTGTGGCAATTGCAAACCCATTAGTTGCCGAAAGCAATGCCATGATGGATGAATTGGTAGCCTTTAAAAATGCTATTTTAAATAATACCGATACACCTGTAACTATTATTGATGGATATAGGGCTATGGAAGTGGCACATCAAATACTTGATAAAATTAATAAAACTACTAAATAATTTTATTGGTATTGAAACAAAATAGAATAAATATTAGCTGGTATATAGTGGCCGATATTTGTGTATGCTTATTTACTTGGCTTAGTTTTTATTATTTGCGTACCAAAGTACAAGGCTATAATTTTAGCATGCCACCTGGGTTTTATTTGGGACTGTTTTTATATACTATTGGGTGGATAACTTTGCATTTTCTTACAGGTACTTACAATTCATTATATCAAAAATCTAGAGTGGTAGAGGCTTTTAAAACTATTGTTGTTAGCCTTGTAGGCTCTTTGTTTTTACTATTTTTCTTTATTTTAAAAAATCCAAGAACTAATAATTACGATTATTATTTAGATTTTTATGTATTGCTTTTTCCTATTATAATTTGCAGTGTTTTGGTAAGAGTAATTTTTTTATCGATAACAAAAAAGCAATTGCAAAATGGCAGTGTGTTTTTTAAAACAATGCTCATTGGGTCTGGCAACAATGCAATTCAATTTTATAAAAAGTTTAAAAATGTGAATGATACATCTGGTTTTGTTATTACTGACTATTTGTATGTAGGCAATGATAAAAATGAATTTAGTAATTCAAGCATTAAAACTCATAGCAACAAATTATTTATAAGCGAACTTGTAAAAGATAATAATATTGAAGAAATAATTATTGCTGTAGAAAATAATGAAAGGGGAATTATTACTGATATTTTACAAAAATTATGCAATAAGAATGTAAACATAAAAATAACTCCTGATACATTGGATATAATAACGGGGACCTTGCAAAATACGAATGTAATGGGTGTGCCACTTATTGATATTCATTTTGGGCAAATGCAACAATGGAAACAAAATGTAAAAAGACTTAACGATATTGTATTAAGTGTTTTTGGAATTTTACTTTCGTTGCCTATTTTATTATATGCTATTGTTAGGCTAAAAATTTCTACTAAAGGTCCAATATTTTTTTTGCAAGAGCGTATTGGATATAAGGGCATTCCTTTTACGATGTATAAACTACGATCTATGACTGTAGATGCCGAAAAAGATGGTCCAATGCTTAGCAATGATAATGATGTAAGAATTACAACATGGGGAAAAACAATGCGAAAATGGCGATTAGATGAATTGCCACAACTTTGGAATATTATAAAAGGAGATATGAGTTTTGTAGGCCCTAGACCAGAGCGGCAGTTTTTTATAGACAAACTGATATTATTGCAGCCAGAATATAAATTTTTATTTAAAGTAAAACCAGGGCTTACAAGTTGGGGAATGGTAAAATTTGGATATGCATCATCAATAAATGAGATGTTGGAAAGAATGCCTTATGATTTGATATATGTAGAAAACGTTTCGCTTGCGCTAGATTTTAAAATAATGTTGCATAGTATTCGTATTATATTATCGGGGAAAGGAAAATAATTGCGATGCGTATTGTATTTTACTGTGCATTTGGCTTTATTTAAAATGGCAATATAAAGTGCCTATTTTTTTTGTATTTTTGAATAAACATTTACAGCTTGAAAAAATACATATTTTCTGCAATATTATTTATATTTTTTAATAAAGTATTAGCACAACAAAAATATTGGCAACAAAAAAATGACTTTAAAATAGAAGTTATGCTCAATGATGTTGATAATACTTTAACTGGATTTGAGCAAATTGAGTATTTCAATAATTCGCCAGATACACTTAATTTTATTTGGATACACTTATGGCCGAATGCATATAAAAATGATAAAACAGCTTTTAGTGATCAGTTTTTGGAAAATGGAAGTACAGCATTTTATTTTTCGGAAGAAAATAAAAGAGGGTATATAAATCAATTAAATTTTAAAGTAGATAATATTCATGTTGTAATGGAAGATCATCCACAACATCAAGATATAATAAAAATTTTGTTGCCTCAAGCACTAGCTCCAGGTAAGCATATAAAAATTGAAACACCTTTTCATGTAAAATTGCCATATAGTTTTTCAAGAGGCGGACATGTATTACAATCGTATCAAATAACGCAGTGGTATCCCAAACCTGCTGTGTACGATAAAACTGGCTGGCACGAAATGCCTTATTTAGACCAAGGCGAATTTTATAGTGAGTTTGGAAACTTTGATGTAAAAATAACCTTGCCACAAAGTTATATTGTAGCTGCTACAGGTGAGTTGCAAAATGAAAGTGAGAAATTAAAATTAAAAAACTTTGCAAATACAAATATTGATTTTGTTGATAAAGTTGCTCCCACTAAAACTTTACATTACTTGCAAAATAATGTACATGATTTTGCTTGGTTTGCCGATAAAAATTTTAATGTAAAAACAGATACATTGCTTTTAAAATCGGGGAGGGTTATAGATATTTACGCTTATGTATTGCCAAAAAATAAAAAATATTGGGCTAAGTGTATTACAAATATAAAAAATGCGATAACTACCAAAAGTAATTGGATAGGAGAGTACCCATACAATGTGGTAAGTGTTGTAGATAATGCATCAAAAGTACAAGGTGGAATGGAATATCCTACTATTACAGTTTTAACTGCAGATGGCTCTGAAGCATCACTAGAGAGTGTGATAAACCATGAGGTAGGACATAATTGGTTTTATGGAATACTAGCAAGCAACGAACGCATATACCCATGGATGGATGAGGGAATGAACACTTATTACGATACCAGATACAATAATTTATTTGCAACAACGCAAAATAAGAAAAATACTTTTTTGGCAAAAAGAATACCAGAAAATATAGAGGATAATTTATTAAATACCATTTATGTTTTGAATAAAGACCAGCCGATAAATACTAATTCTGAAAATTTTTCGATGGTGAATTATGGATTAATTGGTTATGTAAAAGCAGGAGCTTGGTTGAAAAAATTAGAAACTGAACTTGGGATAGAAGTATTTGATAAACTAATGCAAACTTATTTTGAGAAATATAAATTTGCGCACCCTCAGCCCCAAGATTTTAGGCAAATTGCTGAAGAAGTTTCAGGCAAAGATTTAAGTACAATCTTTAATTTGTTGAATAAAAATGGGGCACTTGAAAAAAATGCTATTAAAAAAGTAAAACTAGCTTCATTCTTTAATTTGAAGCAGACTGATAAATATAATTATGTATCTATTGCTCCATCTATTGGCTATAATTTGTACGATAAAATAATGTTGGGAGCATTGATACATAATTACAGCTTGCCACCTACTAAATTTCGTTTTATAGTTTCGCCGTTGTATGCTACTGGTACAAAAAAAATAAATGGCTTAGCAAGGGTAGAATATAATTTTAGTCCAACTACAAAAGGTGATAGGTTAATTATTTCTGGTGCAGCAAGTAAATTTACTGGTGGCTCATTTAAAGATTCTACAGGTACCGAAAATCCACTACAGTTTAGTAAAATAGTGCCATCAATAAAATATATATTTGCAGCAAAAAATGCCCGCAGTACTATTAAAAAATTTGTACAAATAAAATCGTTTTTGATAAACGAGACTACAATAAATTTTACTAGAGATTTTGTAAATAATATAGATATAATAACTTACCCTAAAGAAAAAAGATATATAAATCAATTGCAATTTGGTGTAGAGAATAATCGAGCACTATATCCTTATAATGCAATTGTGCAAGCAGAGCAAGGAGATGGGTTTGTGCGTTTAAATTTTACTGGTAATTATTATTTTAATTTTCAAAAAAATGGTGGATTGGATGTAAGATTATTTGCAGGTAAATTTATTTACACAGGCAATAAAAGTTTTACTACCCAGTATAAAACCGATATTTACCACTTAAACATGAGCGGTGCTAAGGGTTACGAAGATTATACTTATAGCAATTATTTTGTAGGTAGAAATGAATTTGAAGGCTTTGCTAACCAACAAATAATGAATAGAGATGGATTTTTTAAAGTAAGAACTGATTTGCTTAGTAGTAAAATTGGTAAAACAGATAATTGGTTGGTTGCTGTAAATTTGAAAACCGATATTCCGAAGCAAATTAATTTTTTTGAAATGTTGCCCTTTAAACTACCTATAAAATTATTTGCCGATATTGGTACTTATGCCGATGCTTGGAAAAAAGGAGCTACTACTGGCAGGTTATTGTACGATGCAGGTTTTGAAATATCGTTATTTAAAAATGTGGTAAATATTTATGTACCTATTTTGTACAGTAAAGTATATGCCGATTATTTTAAATCTACCATTCCTACGAAACGTTTTCAAAAAAACATTTCTTTCAGTATAGATTTACATAAACTAAGTATTGCAAATTTGTTTCCTCAAGCAAATTTTTGATGGCAATAAAATACTTTACATATAAAGATATTGATAAAACAAAGTGGGATGCTTGTGTAATAAATGCACACAATAGTTTAATTTATGTACATTCTTTTTATTTAGATAATTGTACTAATAAAAAC
This sequence comes from Ferruginibacter sp., assembly GCA_013141435.1. Classification (GTDB taxonomy): domain Bacteria; phylum Bacteroidota; class Bacteroidia; order Chitinophagales; family Chitinophagaceae; genus Ferruginibacter. Next base: position 55,036 of record JABFQZ010000008.1, on the reverse strand, counting down.
TGGGACGCTTTAATACTTAACGATTACGAAGCAGTATTGCCAATAACATTTAGAAAAAAAATTGGAATAAAATATTTGTATCAACCAGCATTTTTGCAACAAGCAGGTATTTTTAGTGCAAATGTTTTAAGCAAAGAACTTATTAATGAATTTATATTATTGTTAATGAGTAAATTCAAATTTGCCGAAATAAATTTTAATTATGCCACTGAAGTTTATAATACAAAATTGCTAAATGTTACTAATAAAAATAATTTTATTATTTCGTTACACAAAAATATAGGAGCCTTATTTTTTTCATGTAATGATAATTTTAAAAAAAATGTAAAGCGTGCATCTAATAATTTTTTTGAGTATATACAATCGGATAATGTAGAAGAAGCAATATTTTTTTATAAAGATTTGTACCACAAAAAAATGCACTCATTAACCTCAACAGATTATAAAGCATTAATACTAAATGCTACCTATTTGCAAAAACAAAACAATTTAATAATTCGTAATATTTACTACAATAATATAAAATATGCAACTATTGTTTTACTAAAATATAACAATCGGTTATATAATGTAGCATCGTCTGTAACTATTGATGGAAGAAAATTAAGGGCAAATTATTTTTTATTTTATAAAGTAATGGAAGAGTTTTCAAATCAAAATTTAATATTAGATTTTGAAGGATCAGACATTGATGGAATTGCAAGTTTTTACCAAAGTATGAATCCAATAAACCAACATTATTTTTTTGTTAAATACAATAATCTTCCTTGGTATATTAAATTTTTTAAGAGGTAAGGTTGTGGTCAAATAGGTTTAACTGTCCGTATGTTATAGGTTTAAATTTTTCTACTGAAAAATTAATACAAACAACCGCCATTTCCTCATACCTACTTGCCACTTTTACTTGAACTTTTTCCGTTACAGTTTTAAATAATTGTTCTGTCATTATTGGGCAATTATTATCTTTAGATAAATGTGCTAAAAATAAATGTGTCATAAATTTTGACCTATGATTTTTAAAAATATCTAATGCTTGCAAATTGCTCAAATGCCCATTACCACCACTTATTCGTTGTTTTAAAAAAGAAGGGTATTTGCCGTTTGCCAACATTACTTCGTCGTAGTTTGCTTCTAAAAAAGCCGCATTACATTGTTTAAAATAATTAATTAAATTTTTGCAAGGTTTTCCAATATCTGTAAACACACCAATAGTTTTTTCATTACAAGTTACTATAAAACTATGAGGGTCTTTAGCATCATGATATTTTGGAAAAGCTGTAATGCTTAGTCTGCCTATGTTTACTGGTGTGTGTGCTATAAAAGAAACTGCATGTTTTGGATTTAAATGATAGCAACCTTTTTGTGTAGCTGGTGTTATATATACTGGCATACCATATTTATCGGCAATGCCTGCAAGCCCACGTACATGATCTATATGTTCGTGACTTACAAATATTGCTTTTACTTTTTGCATACACAAATCAAGTCTTTTCATTCGCCTCTCTGTTTCTTTACAGCTTAAGCCAGCATCTATCAATACAGCATCGGTATCGTTGCCAATGTAATAACAATTGCCATTACTACCACTATTTAAAGACGTAAATTGTACTAACATTAGTATAAAAATGAATGAAGGTTTGCTTTTATAAATAAAATTATCTGAGAGCTTCTTTGTATATTTTTAAACATCTATCTCTAGCAAAACTATGCTCTACTATAGGCTTTGGATAAGAAAATTCTTGAAAATTAGGAACCCATTTTTTAATGTATTTTAAATCGGAATCAAATCTTTTTGTTTGTAAATAAGGATTAAATATTCTGAAATACGGTGCAGCATCGCATCCACTACCAGCAGCCCATTGCCAACCTCCATTGTTTGCCGCAAAATCAAAGTCTAGTAATTTTTCGGCAAAGTAGGCTTCGCCTAACCGCCAATCTAAAAGTAAATGTTTACATAAAAAAGATGCTACAATCATTCGTACTCTATTGTGCATAAATCCGGTTGTATTCAATTCGTTCATGCCAGCATCTACAATTGGATATCCAGTTTTGCCATTACACCAAGCTACAAAGTCTTCTTCACTATTTCTCCATACAATTTTATCGTAAGCTGGCTTAAACGATTTGCTTTTGCCAACATACGAAAAATTATAAAGTATCATTTGATAAAAATCTCTCCAAATTAATTCATTCATAAAAGTTTCGGAATGGTTTTCTGAACGTTTAGCCAATTGCCTAATGCTTATCGTTCCAAACCTCAAGTGTAAGCCAAGGTGAGATGTGCCTTCAATACTAGGTATATCTCTTTGCGCTTTATAATTTTTTATTAAATCTGTTTCTACATAGTTTAATGGAAATTTTTGTTTGCTTTTTTCAAAACCTATTTCTTTCAACGATAAAATTTTTGAAGGTGTTTGGGGCAAAAAATTATTAAAATATTGTTGGCAGTTATTTATTTTAATTTCATTTTGCTGCAAAGTTGTTTTCCATTTTTTACTGTAAGGCGTAAATATGGTATATGGCTTTCCATCTTCTTTTGCAACCTCCAATTTTTCAAAGATTACATGGTCTTTGTATGTTATAAAAGCGATTTTGTTTTTTTCTAAAATTCTTTTTACGTTATTATCTCTTTCCAAAGCATAAGGTTCATAATCATTATTAGTAAACACATTAGCAATGTTGTATTTTGTTATTAATTCTTCAAATACTTTTTCTGGCTTACCATGTAAAACCAATAAAGTACTTCCGAGTAATGTTATTTTTTTATGTAATTCCTCTATGGATTTATGAATAAAATTAACTCTTGAATCATTTTTATTTTCTAATTTGTTTAATATAGTTGTATCAAAAATAAAAATTGCTAATACAGGGCAATTGCTTTTAAGGGCATAAAAAAGTGCAGTGTTATCATCTAATCTTAAATCTCTTCTAAACCAAAATATATTTACATTCATTTATTATTAAATTATGTGGTTTTGTAACTTAATTTTTATTAGCAATATATTTCGCTTTCTGTTCTTATTAATTCATTTACAATTTGCCTTGTTTTGCTATCTTTATATGTATTATTTTCGATACTATCTACCCATTTGATATTATAAATTGAGTTGGTTAAAAATATTTCATCAGCATTTAATAAATCACTTTTACTTATGCAACATTCGTTCACAATAAATTTTTGTTGCTCTAATTTTTTTATTAACCATTTTCTCATTACTCCACTTACACAACCTTGTGTAAGTGCAGGAGTGTATATTGTATTATTTTTTATGTAAAATATATTGGCAATTGTAGTATCACAAATATTGCCTGCTGTATTTAATATTATTGCATCGTTGCAATGCATTTTCTTTGTATACATAGCACCCATAAAATAAGGTAGAAAATTATTATGTTTTATATTGCTAAAAATATCAATGCTTTTTTTTGCATTTTCAAAAAAACAAAGTTGCAATCCATTTGCATTTAGTTGACCATTTTCTTCTTGCAAACCAAAAGTTTCTATTATATAATTAGGGAAATTATTTTTTGCATCATAAATGCCACCTGTATCTCTAATAATTGTAAGCCTAACTCTAGCAGTTTTAAGTTTATTTTTATTAATTGTTTTTATTATTTCTTCCTCTAAGATGTGAGGTGTAAATAATTTTGGAATTTCAAATTGCAAAAGTTTAAGACCATACCAAAGTCTTTCAAAATGATCTTGCATTAAAATAATATTTCCATGCTTATATTTCATGGTTTCAAAAATGCCATCACCATACCTAAGTCCACGGTTTTGTGGACCAATAATAAGCTCATTTTCGTTTAATATTTTACCGTTATAATTAAAATAATTCATATAGTATGTAAAATAAAAAATCTTCCATAAAAGGAAGATTTTTATTAAAAAAATATTGAAAAGTATTATAATTCTTCTATAATTTTATGTTTTACTGCATATAAAATAAGACCAGCAGTAGTTTTGGCTCCAGTTTTTACTTTTAGTTTATCTCTTAAAGCTTCTACAGTACGTGGGCTAAGTTCTACTAAATCTGCTATTTCTTTTGTGCTTTTTTCTTCGCACATAAGCTTTAGTATCATTGTTTCTTTATCGTTTAACTGTGCATCTATACCAAGTAATTGTGGTGGTAGTTGCATGTTTTTTTGCTTTAAGTTAGATAATAAAGCTTGGTTTGTCATAGCATTAAAATAATACTCATCATTATGACATGTTTTTATGGCTTCGTATATTATTTCACTATCGCTTGTTTTCGATAAATAACTATTAGCACCTATTTCCATTAATTTTGTTATCATACTATGATCATCCATCATAGTAAGCATAATAATTTTAGTATTAGGGCATAATTTTTTTATTTCGGGCAATGCTTGTATGCCATCCATTACCGGCATCTGAATATCAAGTAATATTACATCTACAGGTATTGATTTTAATAAATTAATTAAATGCATACCATTATCAGCTTCTGCAATAATTTTTATATCTTTTTTTTGGCTTAATGCTGCACGTACACCTGCTCTATATAATACATGGTCGTCGCAAATAATTACCTCTATTGGCCCTTTTTGTTCTTGTGTCATAATTCTGGTAGGTAAAAGTAGTTATTTTTACTAAGTAATTATACGATTTTAGGAAATATTTACTTTTTATAATATCTGTGTCAGTATTTGGCATTAAAATAAAGTAATATATTTAGAAATAAATGCTTCATTAACAATACAATAAAATCAGCAAAGATATTTTATACTTAATATAACCACACCATAAATAACGGTTGTAACAAATAAGCCCTTGCCTGTTTGGTCTTTTTTATTATTAATGTAAAACGTAAATAAAATAGCATTCATCATTAACGATACGGTAAGCCCAGCAGTAATTAAACCATGCCCAGGTTGTAGGTACAAAAACTGAAATACTTCTTTGTAACTAAGCATACCAAATTTTCGATATTTTAATATAAGTAATCCAACTAAAGGAGCTAAAATACCCAATACACAACCATATATAAAATTATCTTTTTTAAACATTATTTGAATAATTTAGATTTTTCTAATTGTTCTTTCAGTTTGTAATTTGTAAGGTCAAACTGTACTGGAACTACGCTAACATAATTGTGTTCCAATGCCCATACATCGGTATCTTTCGATTTGTCAAAATTCTTAAATTTACCTGTAAGCCAGTAATATTTTTTTTTGTGAGGGTCGGTACGTTCTATAAAATCTTCTTCGTACTTGGCATAAGCTTGTTTGCAAAGTTTAATGCCTTTTATATCTTCTATTTTTCCGCTTGGTATATTTACATTAAGAAGTAAGTGTTTGTCTTGCTTTTTGCTCATTACCGATTTTACTATTTTGGCTACTATTACTTTCGCTGCCGATAAGTCTGTATCATAACTATAATCCATCATCGAAAAACCAATGCTAGGTATGCCTTCTATACTTGCCTCCATTGCTGCAGACATGGTGCCACTATACAACACATTTATAGAGTGATTTGCGCCATGGTTAATGCCGCTCAAACAAATGTCTGGCCTGCGATGTAGAACTTTGTCTACTGCAAGTTTTACACAATCTACTGGTGTGCCACTTGTTTGCCAGCTTTCTACATCGCCAAATAAATCCATTTTACGCATACGCAAAGGTGCACCAATAGTAATAGCATGTCCCATGCCACTTTGTGGTTTATCTGGTGCTACTACAACTACTCTGCCCAAATCTTTTACAGCTTCTACCAAAGCTTTTATACCTGGCGATGTAATATCATCATCGTTGGTTATTAATATTATTGGTAATTCTTTTTTTACTTTTTTAGTCATTGCAATAAAATATTTTTAAAACTGTGGCAATAAATTACGAGCTATACCAATTTGCTTATAAGGCCAAGGTATCATAGCAAGTATTATTAAAATGGCTAATCCAAAATATATTAAACTACGTTTGTGTTTTTGCACATCTGTATTACTTTTTTTAACCATAGTTTTACCTACATGTACAAGTACCCAAGCTATAAACATCATCATGGCATGCTCTACCGAAAAGTATCTTTGCACAGCATCTTTCATTACTGTAGCCCCATTTTGAGTAAGGTTACTAAACCAAGTACCGTTAAAATATAAAATAAGACCTAACAATAATTGTATATCGCAAGCTATCATAAAAAATAAATTAATCTTATTATCGGCATTTGTAAAATTGCGTTTTTTTACAACACCTGTTATTGCATTTGCCAACGACCATAAGCCAAATAATAAAACAGCCCAGCGTAAAATATTATGTGTAATTAATGTGTGATTCATATATTTAGTTTTGTACAAAAATAAGGTAAGTATTTTGTTTAGTTCAAAGAAGCAAAGGTTTCAAAACAAGAAAGAGTTTTTTATTTTGAATTGTTAATTCAAAGCCCTTTCAAAAAATCGAATCAATTTTTCTTCCAAAGCCTTTGGCATGTTTATTTTTTTCATTGTATGAGCTTCTAAAAAAAATAGGGTTGTAGTGCCTTTGTTTAAAAGTTTATTGGCTTCATTAAAAATTTCGGTATTAAAAGTAATAGAATGCTCTTTTGGCAATGTTTGCAAAAATGTTTTTACAGTTATTAGATCATCGTATTTTGCTGGTCGTATAAAACTGCATTGTGTTTCTACAACTGGCATAATTATGCCCATTGCTTCTATATCTTTATAGGTGTAACCTAGTTTACGTATAGCTTCGGTACGACCTATTTCGTAAAATTGTGCATAGTTGCCATAATATACAAATCCCATTTGATCGGTTAGTGCATAATGAATTCGTATGTTGGTTTCGGTAATGTACATTTTTATAAATTATGAATGAAGATTTATGAGTTATGAATGATGAATTACGGATAACAAGAATTGGTATCTATTTATCTAAAACTTACTAATGTTTAAGACAATCTCAATACTCAATACTAATATCTCAATACTACTTCCCAATCATACTATCTATACTTATTTTGCCTGGTCCTACCAAAAGTAAAACTATGTAGGCTGTTAAAAACAAAGTGGCAGTTTGTCCATCGCCAAAAAAATCTGCGTTGTGTACTTTAAATAATGCTACACACATGGTTACAATTAAAGGTATGCAAGCAAACCTTGTAAATAAGCCAATGATTAAAATGGCGCTGCAAAAAAACTCAGCAAAAATTACTAAAATAAGAGATACTTTTTGGCCAATGCCCATAAAATTTATCATTTTTGGGAGGTGCTCATTAAAATTTACCAATTTATCGTATCCTATTAACAACATTAAAACCCCTGCGCTAATACGAAGTAATAACATGGCTGTAGTAAAAGAACCTGCCGAATAATTTGTAGAAAGTAATTTTCTCATTTCTATTTATTTAATTTTTTATGAACTTGTTAACAGTATTGTAAAGATAGTTTTGCTTTGTTTACATTACAAAAGTAAGCTACATTTTTTATTTTATTTTGTTGGTACAATCTTTGCACACAATGATAACAAGTAATTCAGTTTGTTTTTATTTTAAAAATTAAATTTGCTCATGAGTAAAAAAATATTTTTCGCATTTTTGGCTACAATGTTTTATTGTATTGTATTTGCACAGCCCACATTTGTTATTACAGACTACGAAAAAGATTATAAAAGTGTAAAAGAGTTTATAGCTAAAGAGCAATATGCCTTTGCCTATCCGCTCATAAAAGAGTTAAAAACAAAATATAGCGATGATAGAAAAACTGACCATGCATATATAAATGATGATATAAATTATTATGATGCCTTGTGCCAGCTTAAATTATTGCAAGACATTGGTAAAGACAATGCAGTAGAGTTTATAAACAGCGTAAGCAATGAGGCTCGAAGGCAAACTATGAGTTTTCATTTAGCACATTATTATTTTTTAAAAAATGATTTTGCAAATGCTATTGATGCATTTGATGCTGCTGGGTACGAAAACTTAAGCAATGGTCAAATTGCCGATGCGAAATTTGAAAAAGCATATTGCCATTTTAATTTAAAACAATTTGCCGAAGCCAAACCATTATTTAACGAAATACACCAAGTACCTACTGGCAAATATTATATACCTGCTAATTATTATTATGGTTTTATAAGTTATTACGATGCTAAATATAGTGAAGCTTTAAAAGCTTTTAAATTAGTAGAACCATTTCAAGAATATAAAAATGTAGTACCATATTATATAGCCGAAATTTATTATTTTCAAGGCAAAAAAGACCAAGCATTGCAATATGGAGAGCAGATTTTGCAAAATAATTCGGAACAATTTTACGATACCCAACTACGTTTGCTCATAGGGCAAATTTATTTTGAGAAAAAGGAATATGTAAATGCTTTACCTCTTTTAGAAAATTATGTAAATAACTCCAATAAAGTTACTAAAGAAATATTATACGAATTAAGCTTTTGTTATTACACTGCTGGCAATACACAAAAAGCAATAAATGGGTTTAAACAACTCAGCAACGAAAAAGATTCGATGGGGCAAAATAGTATGTATCTGCTTGGCGACTTGTATTTAAAAACCAACGATAAAGCCAATGCTCGTACTGCTTTTCAGTATTGTGCTAGCAATAATAGCAATGCGTTACAACAAAAAGTTTCGTTATTTAATTATGCTAAATTATCGTACGAATTGGGCTATCAAAATATTGCTTTAGCCGAAATAAAAAAATATTTAAGTGTGTATCCTAATTCGGAATACGATGTAGAAGCAAAAGAAATATTGGTATCGTTACTGGCTCGTACCAATAATTTTACCGATGCTTTGGCGGTTTACCAATCGCTTGGTAAACCTACTTTTGCTATGCAAAAAATATATCCTACTATTTTGTATGGCAAGGCAGTAGAGCATTTAAACGATCAACAATTAATAAGAGCCGATGATTTATTTGCAAAAATTATTGCTGATGCAAATGCTGGCAATGCTGTGGCTTACGCTAGTTTTTGGAGAGGCGAAATTGCTTACAGGCAACAACGATATGATGATGCCATACGTTTTTTATCAATATTTATAGAAAGCAATTTGCCAACATTGGGCGAAGCAAATCAAGCTACAGCTAAATATAATATTGCTTATTGCAAATTTCAAAAAGAAGAGTACAAACAAGCATCTTCTTACTTTGAGCAAGTTGCAAAAACTGTAACACCTACATCATCGGCATTAGTGCATGATGCATTTATACGTACTGCAGATGCGTATTACATGCAAAGAGATTATGCAAAAGCTAATAGCATGTACGATGTTGCAATTGCAGCTTCATCACCGCAGAGTGATTATGCTATGTACCAAAAAGCAATGATTGCAGGTATAAAAAATAGTACAGAAAAAATAAAAATATTAAATTCTATAAACAGAATTTATCCTGCAAGTTTATTAAATGGCGATATTAATATGGAAGTAGCGCTTACCTATATTGCCGATGAAAAATTTGCCGATGCAGTACCATATTTAAACAGCATTATCTCATCTAATCAAGGCGGTTTAAAACCAAGGGCATATTTAAAACTAGGCTTGGCAAATTACAACAATAAAAACAATACCGAAGCTCTAAAAGCCTATACTCAACTTATAAAAACCTATCCACAATCGGCCGAAGCAGATGAGGCTATAGATATTGTAAAAAGTATTTATGTAGATGAAGGAAAATCCGATGAGTATGTAGTGTTAATGAACGAAGTAGGAAAAACGGTTTCGGTAAGCGAAGCAGATTCGTTGAGTTATACATCGGCCTATAATAAATACGAAGTAGGCGATTGCAACAATGCTTTAATTGGCTTTGCAAATTATATATCTAAATATCCATTTGGGGCTTTTGCTTTGGAGGCTAATTATTTTAAAAGCGATTGCCACCAAAAAAATAAAGATTTAACTAATGCGCTTGTTGGGTATGCTTATGTAAGCGGCAAGGGCAATAGCAAATACTTTGAAAAAGCAACATTGGAGGCTGCACGTATAAATTATTTTGAACTAAAAAATTATACCGAAGCAAAAAAATATTTTGAATTATTGCGTATCAATGCTGTAAATCAAGATAACCAGTTAGAAGCTTTGCGTGGCTTGGTTCGTTGCTATTATCAAACTAAAGATTATGCACAAGCTAATGTAGCATCAAAAGAATTGCTTACCCGTAAAGGTATAAGCACCGACGATAAATCTATTGGTTTTTTAGTGCTTGGTAAAGCACAACAATCAGCTGGCGATTGTGCTGCTGCAATTGGTTCTTTTAAATCAGCTTCTGCTATAAATAAATCGGCTTGGGGAGCCGAAGCAAGGTACGAACTGGCAGCTTGCCAATTTGTACAAAATAATTATACAGCCGCCGAAAAAGCTGCACTTGCTACAATTAAGGAAACTGGCTCTTACGATGAGTGGGTTACAAAATCCTACATTTTACTTGGCGATATTTTTATGCAACAAAAAGATTATTTTAATGCAAAAGCTACTTACGAAAGTGTAGCAAAAAATGCAACATTAATTGAGTTAAAAAATATTGCATTACAAAAATTAGATGATGCAATTGCAGAAGAAAAATTACAATCGAAACTAGACAACTAATAATCTATAAATAGAATTTTTAAAAAATACAAGCAAATGTTTTGCAGAAAAATAGTTGCTAAAAAAATATTTATTTAATGACGTAGTATAAACTGCTACACTTAAAAACAAAATATGAATAAGCTTATCTTAACTACAATTGCATTGGTTTTTTCTTTGGTTGCGCTTACTCAAGAGCCTAAAAAAACACAATCTATTGATATTAATTCTACATACAAGCCTGTGTTGCGCAATGCAGTAAAAATAAACTTATCTGGTACACAATTAATAGCAGATACTTCTTTGCCAAATTTGAGTTATAAAATACCTTCGCAAAATTTATTTTATGCTCTAAAGCCAATAACCTTACGCCCATTGGCTTTAGAGCAAGATACCAATGTGTATTTAGGTAACAGAAAATTCTTAAAAGCTGGCTTTGGTAATTTTACAACACCATATATAAGTGCAGGTATAAGCCTTGGCGATGGTAAAAAAAGTTTAGTAAACTTTACCGCAGATTATATACAATCAAAAGGCACAGCCATTGAAAACCAAAATTATTCAATGCTAAATACAAAAGCTGTAGCAAGCTATTTTTTACCTAAAAGTGAAGTGTATGGCGGTATAGATTTGAACTTGTACAATTATTATTTATATGGTTACGATCATAGTTTATACACATTTAAAAAAGATAGTATAAAGCAACAGTTTCAAAATGTAGCATTTAAAATTGGGTTTAAAAATACAAAAGCTACGGAATCGGGCATAAGTTATAACCCAAATATAGAAGTAACATCTTTTATAAATAAAGATAAAGCAAGCGAAGTAGGAGCAATAATTACATTGCCTTTTGAAAAAATTATTAACGAAAATTTTGCTGCTAAAATAGACTTAAAAGCAGATGTAAATAAATATACATCAAAATCATTGTTGCCAATAAATGTAAATTTTACCAATACGATTGTACAAATAAACCCAGCAGTAATTTATCATTCAAATTTATTCAAATTACATGGTGGTATTACAGCCGCCTGGAACAATAAAAAATACGAATTGCTACCAGATGTATATGCCGAAATACCAGTACAGGATAAAGTATTTGCTATACAAGCTGGGTGGATAGGACGTTTTGTAAAAAACAGTTATAAAAACTTAACGACCATAAACCCTTACTTATCGCCATTGCTAGCACAAATAAATACTAAAGAAACGGAGTATTATGGTGGTATAAAAGCAAGCATAGCAAAGCATTTTAACTTTAGTGCCAAGGCTGGAGTAGTACATTATAATAATTTACCATTTTATATAAACGATACATTGGCAAATGATAAATCGTTTTTAATAAGCAACGAAACATCGGTAAATAATTTTCGCATACATGGCGATATAAGTTATATAAATCAAGATAAATTTAGCCTTACTGGAGCTATAAATTATAACGGCTACACATCTATGCAAAGTAATTACAGAGCATGGCACACCATACCTGTAGAAGTTACTGCATCTTTACGTTGGTGGGCATTAAAAACAATTTTAATAAAATCTGATATTCGATTTATAGATGGAAGTAATTATTTAGCTAAAGGAAATGTAGCTAAACCTATGGGCGCTGGTACCGATTTAAGTGCTGGCCTAGAGTTTAAAATAACCAAAAATATATCGGTATGGGGCGATGCTAATAATATTTTAAATAGCAAATACCAGCGTTGGCATAATTACGAAGTATATGGTGCCAATTTTATGGGTGGTATTTTGTTACATTTTTAAAAACTTAGTTTTATTATTGCATTATGCAAAAGCTAATAGCCAATTATTTTTACAGCAATAACGAATGTGTATTGCCAACTTTGGGCACACTATCATTAAATATAATACCAGCTACTGCCACTTTTGGTGAGCAACAAATGCATGCACCTAAGCATGAAATTGTTTTTACAGAAACTTCTCAGCCTTCAAATAAATTGGTTAATTATTTGGCTTCAATGAAAAATATTACTACTACCGAGGCAACTAAAAAATTAGATTTATTTGTAAGTGAAATTAATTCGCTGCAAAAAAATGAGGAATTTATATTGCCATCTATTGGTAAATTTAGTAAAGATGAAAATGAAAATATTTTTTTTACAGCGGTAGCATTAAATCCAAATTTTTACCAATCTGTAATAGCAGAAAGAGTTATACATCCCACCGATTCGCATACAATGTTAGTAGGAGAAAAACAAACGAATACTACTGCAATGGCAGAATTTTTAGCTGTAAACGAAACTAAAGTAAAAAGTAAATGGTGGATATGGGCTTTGGTTTTGTTGTTGATATCTTTGGCTATAATAGTATTTAATATAAACAAAGGGATAACTGGCTTTTATGGAAAAACAAATAATATAGAAAAAAGCAGTAACACAAAAACTTATAGAATTGTAAAATAGAACTTTTATTAAGCAACTATATTTGAATATAAATTTTTTCTACCACAAATAATAGTAATTTACACTGGTTTTACTACATCTTTACAGTATATTATCATTATTTTAAAAAATATTTGCACATTCTACGTATTTTATAAATAAAATTCATTACTTTTGCCGTCCAAAAATAAAGGACATGGCAAGAGTATGTGAACTTACAGGAAAGAGACCAATAGTAGGAAATAAGGTATCTCATTCAAACATTAAAACTAAACGCAGGTTTTTACCAAATTTGCAAACAAAACGTTATTTTCTTGCAGAAGAAGATAAATGGGTAGTTATGAAAATTTCTTCGGAAGCTATTCGTACTATTAACAAAAATGGCTTGTACGCTACTGTAAAAGAAATGCGTGCTGCAGGTTCAAAAATCTAATTGAATTATTAGAAAAAATTGTGTTACTACAATATTTTCAAATTTATAAACAAAAACAATGGCAAAGAAAGGCAACAGAGTACAAGTTATAATGGAATGTACAGAACATAAAACTAGCGGTGTAGCTGGTACTAGTCGTTATATAACTACTAAAAACAAAAAAAATACTACCGAAAGATTGGAATTGAAAAAATACAATCCAATATTAAAAAAAGTAACAGTACATAAAGAAATTAAATAATTTAGCTAGTTATTAAATTTGCTTAGCAAAATATTTTATTTTTTGTAAAGCAAAAATTAGCATATTAGCATATTATCACTTAATAAAATTAACAAAAATGGCAAAGGCAGCATCAAAGAACTCAAAAATTAAAGATACCAAAGCAGCAGCAGACGCAAAAAACTGGACAAAAGTAATACGTACAGTTCGTAGCCCAAAAACTGGTGCATATACTTTTAAAGAATCTATTGTGCATAAAGAAAAAGTACAAGAGCATTTAGCTAAATAATTAAAATTAAAATTTAATATATTTAAGAGAGCTATTCCATACGTTGGAATGGCTTTTTTAGTTATATCAATTGTATTATTAAACTTTAAAAGTTACTTTTGCAAAAAAATAAACTATAATAAATGGGCTTATTTGATAAATTATTTGGAAAAAAACAACAACAAGAAACCTTAGATGCTGGTTTGCAAAAAACTAGGGAAGGTTTTTTTGGGAAAATTACAAAAGCTATTGCAGGTAAAAGTACTGTAGATGAAGAAGTGCTCGATAACCTTGAAGATGCACTTGTAAGTGCAGATGTAGGCATAGAAACAACTGTAAAAATTATTGAAAATATAGAAAAAAGGGTAGCAAAAGATAAATACCTAAATACAGCAGAACTTAATGGAATATTAAAACAAGAAATTGAATCTTTACTTGTAAAGGCTTCAGCGGATAATTCATATCAAAATTACGAATTGCCTCAAGGAAATAAACCACATGTAATATTAGTTGTTGGGGTAAATGGAGTAGGTAAAACTACTACAATTGGCAAACTTGCACATAATTTTTCTAAAGCAGGAAAATCGGTATTGCTTGGTGCTGCCGATACATTTAGAGCCGCAGCAGTAGAGCAACTTACAATATGGAGTGAACGTACAGGTGTGCCTATTGTTAAAAGAGAGCAGGGAAGCGACCCTGCTTCGGTAGCTTACGATACAGTAGTAAGTGGCGTATCAAAAAATGCAGATGTAATCATAATTGATACGGCAGGCAGGCTACACAATAAAGCACATCTTATGGATGAGCTTAGCAAAATTAAAAAAGTAATACAAAAAGTTATTCCAAATGCACCGCATGAAGTAATGCTTGTACTAGATGGTAGCACAGGTCAAAACGCATTAGAACAAGCAAAACATTTTACTGCTACTACAGAAGTAACTGCACTCACTATTACCAAGTTAGATGGTACTGCCAAAGGGGGAGTAGTTATTGCTATTGCCGATCAGTTTAAAATACCAGTAAAATTTATAGGTGTAGGCGAAAAAGCAGAAGATTTATTGGTATTTAATGGCAAGCAATTTGTAGATGGCTTATTTTAAATAATTGAAGTTGATTAGTAATTATTTATACAATGCACTTACTAAAAATTAATTTTTAAATTTTGCAATAGCTTCTAACTTGTTTTTTATGTTTAATTTTTCGTAAATATTTTTGGTATGGTATTTTATGGTATTTACCGAAAGAAAAACATCTTTAGCAATTTCGGAGTTAGATTTACCTGTAATTAAAAGTTTAAAAATTTCAAGTTCTCTCAATGTAAGCTCATTTTCAGGCAAAGAAATCTTTTGCTCTTCTTTTTGGTTTATAGTTAAGGTTCCTATCTGCAAGGTAAATTGTTCAATTTCCTCTCTCATTTTATCATTATCATTGCTTAGTGTTTTCATCCTTATAGCTACAGCATACGAAATTATTAGCATTTCAAATATTCCACCAATTTTTAGCCATCCTTCTGATACATTTAATAAATTAAAATTAGCTTTAGTTGCAATAAAATAACTTGTAGAAATTATTAAAATAAGTGAATATGCCAATACAAAATATTTTGCAAACGATTCTTTTTTTAATAAATAAATGCCTGCCAACCAATATGTGCAAAGTGTAAGAAAAACACCAAACTCACCACATAAATATAAAAGGAAATTTTTGTACTTAAAATAAAATATAAAACTAAATAAAGTATAAAAAAGTATAGCAACTGCCAACCATTTTATCTTTGGTAAATATTGTTGAAGATTTAAATAAAAAGTTGCAAAAATAATACCCAACAATGCTACCACAAAATGAATTAGTGGCTCTATAAAAATATAATGTGTTGCTCTAGGAAAAAGCAAATACATAAAACCATCGTCGTACATAATGGTTAATGTTATAAAAATTAAAAGTAAACTGTAGTATAAAAAAACAGTGTCCTTAAAATTAAAAAAATAAAAAAGGTTTAAAATAAGTACCATTAAAGCAAAGCCATAATAAATACCTAACAGCAATAATGTGTGCGTATTGGAAATATCAAACTTCTTTTGAGTAGAAATAGTAATGGGCAACTGAGCTCCCAATTTAAAATAAGCATAAATATAATAACTCGATTTTCCAGGGCTAATTGTTATCGGTATTACCACATAACGATTAAAAATGTGCTTGTTTATTGTAGCCCTTCCAAAATTTGTTTCAAAAAAAAGACTAGGTAGAGAATCTTGTAATTTATATGCGAAAATAGAATCTGTATAGATTGAAGCAATATCAATTACCAACTTTTTCGCTTCCAATTCTTTACTTATAAAATCAAATTTAAACCAATAGCCACCAGTATTAATCCCATTATTAAAATTAGTACTCACACAAGACAAAAAGCTATTTTGATGTAAGGAATTAATATTGTTGGATTGCGTTTTGGCAAAATACATTTTAAAATCAATTTGGGTTTCAGCAATATCAAACCCATTTGCAAACGAAAAAAACAACAAAAAGCCAACGGCAAAAATAAAACGCATAAGCAAAGTTAAGAAATTTTAAAATTTATTTTTTTTAGATTTTAAAGTGCACAAGTAATCTTTTGATATAAACTACCCTAAAAACTACCCTATAAACCCCAAAGAACTACCCCAAAGTATAGGTATGATTACAAAAAAATAATCCAATTTTACTAAAGTTAAATTCTAAATGAAAAACATGAAAATGAATTTTAAAGTACTTGGGTTCTTACTTATTTCAATTTGGTCAAATCATTCTTTGTTAGCGCAAACAATTCGTTATGTAACTCCAACAGGCGCCGGTTTAGGTAATGGCAGCTCCTGGAGCAATGCCGAATCGAATTTGCAAAATACGATCAATATGTCTAATGCTGGTGATGTTATATGGGTAAAAGCAGGCGTTTATAAACCAGGTCTCAATGATAGAACCATTTCTTTTGTAATGATATACGGCGTTGCAATTTACGGCGGTTTTGCAGGTACCGAAACTTTATTGAGCCAACGAAACTTTACCACCAACCTTACTATATTAAGTGGCAATTGCGGTGCAGCAAACGATAGTTTGGATAATAGTTATCATGTAATTGAAAATTACGATAACTATTTGGATAATACCGCTATTTTAGATGGCTTCACTATTTCGGGAGGCTATGCGGATTCTTCACTCAAAAGATTTGGCTCCGGTGCCGGAATGTACAATTATAAAGCATCCCCTACTATAAGAAATATAATATTTCGGGACAATGCAACAGATGGCTATTCAATAGGTGCAGCTGTATATAATGATAATTGTTCGCCTATTTTTAGTAATATCGAATTTATCAATAACTCAGCTAATAATGGCTATGGCGGCGGCATGGCAAACGATAACTTCTCTTCTTCTAAATTGACTAATGTAACTTTTACAAATAATAAAGCAAATGCAGGTTATGGAGCAGCATTGTTTAATAGTACATTTTCTTCACCCAGTCTTGATAAAGTAAATTTTTACAACAATACTGCCCGTGGGGGAAGTGCTATTCAAAACAGACTTTATTCCGAACCTGTAATTTTGAATTGCTTTTTTAGCAACAACATAGCCAATGCTACTAATGGAGGTGCAATAGGAAATGAGTCGAATAAAAATAAGGTTACCATAATTAACAGTGTATTTTATAACAATAGTGCTGCAGATAAAGGCGGTGCTATTTATAACGGCCTGCAAGATACTACTGTGTTAATAAATTGTACATTTTTGGGTAATAGTGCCACAACAGATGGTGGGGCGGTGTACACAGAAGCAACCGCAAAAACAACAACGATTAATAGTATATTTTGGAACAATGTTGGTGGAGATTTTTTTGATGAAGCAGGTGCCATAAATTCTGTAACCTATTCTTTTACACAAGATGGGATTGCAGGCTTAGGAAATAGTGATGTAAATCCACTTTTTGTAAACGAAAGCAATCCTACAGGTGCAGATGGAATAGTTGGTACAGCCGATGATGGCTTACGGTTACAAGCTTGCAGCCAAGCAATAAATACTGCAAAAGATAGTGCCGTACTTGTAAATGCTATTGTAACAGATATTGCTGGTGCAGCCAGAATTTTTACAACCGCTGTAGATATGGGAGCTTATGAATATCAAAACAATACTTCAGCAATTGCACAAAGCTATGAAACGGATACCAAATTTGTTTTTGGTGTAACTGATTTCGAAAATCCTTGTCCGATATTAAAATTACAACCTAGTGGTGCTCAGCCAATATTTGAAAATACTACCCAAGCAAAAGTTTGGATTGAGTCTGCACAACCTGCTCAATTTGTAAAAAGGCATTATGAAATAACACCTGATAACAATCCTAATACGGTTACAGCTACCATCACACTTTATTTTACTCAGCAAGAGTTTGCCGATTTTAATGCACTGAATTCAATTAAGCTGCCAGTAAATGCTGCTGATGTTGCCAATTATAAAGCCAATTTATTAATAGAAAAAAGAAGTGGAAGTAGTAATGATGGTACTGGCTTACCTGCTAGTTATACAAGTACAATTATAACCATAAACCCAGATGATAATAAAATAATTTGGAATGCAACATTTAACCGCTGGGAAGTAACATTTGATGTAACTGGCTTTAGTGGCTTTTTTGTAAAGACGCAAACAAGTGTTTTGCCACTTAGGCTACTAAATTTTAATGTTCAAAAAAACAATCAAACATCACTGCTAGAATGGCAAACAGCGCAAGAAATAAACACACATAATTTTGAAATAGAAAGGAGTACTGATGCAGTTCATTTTAGTAAAATAGGAAATGTATTGGCAAATGGAAATACTATAACCAACAAAGCGTACAATTTTGTTGATAAAAATCCTGTAGAAGGTAATAATTATTATCAATTAAAAATGATAGATAAAAATGGCCAATTTACATACTCACCCATTCGTGTAATTGATTTTGTAACTGAAAATAATTATTCAATTTACCCCAATCCATCTAGTAAAGTTTTACATGTTCGATTAAATAAAATAAAATTGAAAGGTTCTGAAATCCTACAAATCACCAATAGCCTTGGTCAAATTGTATTACAACAAAAAGTTACCAATGTTAATACAATTAATTTGGAAAATTTTGAAGCAGGATTATATGTAGTACAAATAATTGGAGAAAATATAAACATGCGTTTTATTAAAAATTAATTAGGGGAAATACATCGGCTGCCTTTGTTTTTTCAAAGGTGGCTGATTATTTTGGTAAAATATTGAATTGATATAAAACTACTTGCTTTATTAAACTGAAAAAATTATTCAAATGAAAAATAAGTATCTCCAAATCCTTTTTTTTATAATCATTTTTAACTTCAACACTGCTACAGCTCAAAACGTAGGCATTGGCACGAACACTCCAGATAGCACCGCCATGCTAGATATTAAAAGTGCCAGCAAAGGTTTATTAATACCCAGATTGACTATTGCCCAAAGGCTGGCTATTCAAAACCCTGCCGATGGGTTACAGGTTTTTCAAACGGACACATTACAAGGAGTTTATACTTATTTTAATATTTACAAAACTTGGTTTATACAAACTATTCAAAAAGATATCACACCTATACATCATCAACAAAAATTTATCTCTCCTAATACCATCCAAAAATTTGTAGTACCTCCTGGTATTAAAAAAATAAAAATTACTGCTAATGGTGCTGCTGGAGGATTGGGTGTAACGTCTCCAACTCATTGTTGTCTTGAACCTTATGCTTTTGGTAGCAATGGTATGAGCGTATCTGGATTATTAAATGTAAATCCGGGTGACAGCATTATTGTAAAATTAGGCTCCATTGCCAATGGAGCTATTGGCGGCACACCTGATGGGGGTGCTGGTAATACAATACCTTGGGACTATTATTCTTCAGGGCCTTTTGGTGGAGCACCTTTTGCACACCCAACTACATCAGTTACAGGAGGGGGAGGAGGGTCAACTTCTATTTATTTAAATGATACAATTCTTGCCAATTTAATAATAAAAGCAGTTGGGGGCAATGGAGGAGCACGTCCGACTTATAGCCCGAATTTTGTAAATTATGGACCAATTTTTTTCCCTGCAGGTGTTGGTGGTGGACCTCAATTTATTTCCCCATCGGTTCAAGTTCCATTTGTTACCACTAACGCTATAGATAGTTCATCAGTAACTATTGAGTGGGATACTCCTTCTTATATTATGGTAGGTAATGGCGGTGGAAGTTCGTCTGGTGCCGGCACTACTGCAATTGCCAATACCAATACAACAGGGTTGCTTTCAATTACTGATTGGAACATCTTCAATAATAAAATTGGAGGTAGTGGTATAACTAATGAGTTGGCATTTTTTAATGGTACAAAAAATATCGTTTCTTCTTCATATTTAAAATGGGATAATGCCAATGCCCAGCTGGATGTGGCAAATATCAAAATTAATACAATGGGTGGTGGTACAGCTACACAAATTTTGGGTGTTGATACCAGTGGCAAAATAGTAGCAACAACATATAGCCCTACTGGTGATAATTTAGGCAACCACACTGCAATACAAACCATTAACCTAAATAATAATTTCATCAGCAACAATGGAACCAAAGTGGGTATAAGGATGGATAACAATGGATATGCTGCTATTGGTTTAGATAGTACAGTTAGCAGTTTTACAACTCCTTTTAATGTAAATAGTTTAAACAATGGTTTAGGTACATTCAATTGGATAGCCAGTAATGTAGGTGGTAAAACAGGTAGCAGAGTGGTAAGTGGATTATATAATGGAATGGCAACTATTGGGGCACACAACTATGCTTTATCTGCATGGAATGATTTAAAAATTAGTCCAGTTGGAAATGTGGCTATCGGCGATATTACACCACTGGTAAAGCTTGATGTAAATGGAACCCTTAGGGCAACGAATATAGGGATTGGAACGACACAACCCATGCGTGCTTTGGACTTGCGGGGAGATATTGCACAGGGCATGTGGACGGATAATATGCCAAGTAGAAGAATTGGTGTTATGGATAATACGTTGCAGGTAGCAGGTATGGAAATTGAAAACACAACACTTGGCGGAAACTACAGCCAAAAATTACATTTACTTACACATCATTTTGGTGTATCTTCTGATAGGCGGTTCACCATTGATGAAGGCGGAAATGTAGGCATTGGAACTACCACTCCTGCTAATAAACTTTCTGTACAGGGCAATGCAAGTATTGCAGGAACATTAAGTACAACAGGAAATACAACCATTAATGGTTTGTTAACTGCCAATAGCATTGCATCTACAGGAACTATTGCTACTACTGCAAATGCAACTGTAACTGGTACATTAACCGCTGGAAATGTAAACACAAGTAATGTAAGTACTACCAACATTACTTCATCAAAATTTAAAGTAACAGAAGTTTGGAATAATGTGCAGGGTAATCCTGGCCTTGGCAATTTTACAAGTGGTGGAGGTACTTTAATGTTAAATATTTCTGCTATGGCTTATCAAACCACAGGTGGTCCTGCTAATTTAACAATCAATATTTATATGGATGGTTTAATTGTAGCTACTTTAAAAGGCTTTGCTTCTCAAAACATCAGCCAGATGCCACTCACTACAAATTTTAAAGTAATTACTGGTATTGTTGCTGGGAGTCATAATATTTCAATTGTACCAGTTTTACCAACTGTGGTAGATAGTAACTCATACATTAGTGCTTCTATTTTGGAATTGCCGTTTTAAAATAAAATTATAGTTTATAGCAGATTTTTGATAAAATCAGGTTTTTTAATAGTATAAAAATGTAGCTAACATTTGCTATCTTAAAAGCATTAGTATGAAAAAGTTTTTGTTGATTTTTATAACTATTTTATGTTGCTTTGCAGCAATAGGGCAATCCAAAAAATCTAGTAATTTTCTAGCCCATTTTAAAACAGTAGTAAGTGGCAAATGGCTATTGGTAACTTATTTGGAAACGCTTAAAAAAACATCATCTCCCCTAAAAGCCCAAACCAAGGGATTTGATTTGACACAATTGTTTGTGAATATTGATGATGCTAATAATAAAAGTATTAATGCAGATGGATGGTCGTTGCACGAGGGTGGATTAGGTATTACTATTTATTTTACTCCGGGAGTTACAAGAAATTCATTTAAAACAGATTTTCATAATCCCCAAAAATCAAATATAGCATTTACAGATATTGGTTATACAATAAAAGGAAAAGATAGTTTCTTAGTTCTTTATCATTTCAACGAAGCTAAAAAATTATTGCAAATAACGAAGTTCAAAAAATCCAGTACGCCATCAATTATTAGTTCCGACAAGTTTTTGGATTATGTAGTAAATAAAACCTTGTTTACTGGTAATTATAGTGGAAAAGATAATGAAGGTAATAATGTAAACATATCGTTTACCAACGAAGGTGGTATATATGGTTTGCAAGAGTTTACAAAATATAAGGTAAGTACTTTTATACTACAAAGATCCAAAGGAAACTATTACAATAAAATTTATTTTTTGGATAACGATAATGCGCCTGTATTGTATGCTTTTACATTTGTGGGTAAAAAATTGTTTCTTTATGAACTTACAGAAAACAAAAATGAGCAGATGGTATTAGGTTCTTTAAAATATAATTTAATAAAAAAATAAAAGTAATTATTTAAAAGTTTTTCACTTTGCAAAGTATAATAAATTTGTCTTTCTAAGTTTCATTTTTTTAACAAATGAATCGGTTTCTTTACCTCTTTTTATTTTGATGCGCTTTCTCTAACCTAATTCTGCTAAAGATTTATAACTCCAGCAGCGCTTATTTATCTTTTTCATTACAAAAGAAGTTTAGTGAAATCACTTTCCCCAAACTTCTTGCAAGACTGATATAAACATTGAGCTCTAGTAGATTTTACCAACTATTTGCCAGTATTATACCCTAACCAGTGTAACAATACAAATGGGTAGCTCTTGCAAAGACTACCCACTTGTATTTGTTAGGTTATGTTATGTATTATTGTTTTACAAAAACTCTATAACATACTTGTCCACCATATAACAAACGTAAAGTATAAACACCAGCTGGTAAATTGGCAATATTAATACTTACTATATTGTTGCCTACCACACCTTGCTGTTGTTGTTGTGCTACCAATACATTCATACTACTATAAATACTAGCATTTAAAATTAATGGTTGCGTTAAAGAAACTAAAGCATTTACTATAGAGCTTGCTGGGTTTGGATATACTTGTAAAGAGCAATTGTTATTTGTAGGAATTGATTGGGATATGTAAATTGTTTTACATATTGTTTTTACACAACCATTAGCATACGTAGCAGTAACACAAATATTGTAATAACCACTATCTAAAAAAACATAAGTAGGGTTATTTGTATTTATTGTAACTGTACCTGTAGTAGCTGTTGTTGGTATTTTGGTTATTTTCCAAACTTGGTTTGTTGTAGCAATATTAGATATAGCACTAAAGGAAACTCTATTTGGTACTAGCGAATCTCTAACATCGGAAATAGCTAATGTTATATTATTGCAATTTGGCAAAATTGAAATTGTACTACAACTAGTTGTAGCACAATTGATGTTTCTAAATGCTGTAAGGCAAACAGTATAGTTGCCAATAGCGCTGTATTGATGTGTAGGGCTTACATCATGCGAACCTGTACCATCGCCAAATGTCCAAGTATATTGCACGGTAGCATCTATAAAATTTGGAATAAATGTTACTACATTGCTGTTTGATGTAGAGCGTACAAAATGGTATAAAGATATTTGAGAACATGATGGTAAAACTGGTGGAACTGTTACCGTAATTAGCTTACAATATTCTCTTACACATGGCGTACTACCAGCAGTTGTGTATCTTATTATTTTTAAACAAACATTGTAATTACCTGCTACTGTATAGGTGTGATTAGGATTTACATCATGAGATATTGTACCATCTCCAAAAGTCCAAGTAATAGAATCTGTTGGTAAATAACCTGGAGTAAGGTTTGTAAAATGTAGTATATTGCTATGAGCCGAATCGGCAAGTGAAGAAAAATAAACCTGATAATTGCAAAGATTTATTGGAGCAATAACTACAACTGTATAACATTTTTCGCTGTTACAATTGGAAAGTGAACCATTGGCATTTCTTTTTATAACCCTTAAGCATACATTATAAGTACCAGTACTTGTAAATGCATGGTTAGGGTTTACTTGGTTAGATGTAGTACCATCTCCAAATGTCCATCTAATAGAATCAGAGCTGTTTAAAACAAATGTGGTATTAGTAAAATGATAAGAATTAGGAGTTGTAACTAAACTATCTCTATACCAAGTAAAATTGGCAGAAAGGGTGCAAACAGGTGGCGGTAATACAACAGTAATTACTTTACAATATTCTCTTATACATGGCGTACTACCAGCAGTTGTGTACCTTATTATTTTTAAACAAACATTATAATTTCCTGCTACTGTATAGGTGTGATTAGGATTTACATCATGAGATATTGTACCATCTCCAAAAGTCCAAGTAATAGAATCTGTTGGTAAATAACCTGGAGTAAGGTTTGTAAAATGTAGTATATTGCTATGAGCCGAATCGACAAGTGAAGAAAAATAAACCTGATAATTGCAAAGATTTATTGGAGCAATAACTACAACTGTATAACATTTTTCGCTGATACAATTGGAAAGTGAACCATTGGCATTTCTTTTTATAACCCTTAAGCATACATTATAAGTACCAGTACTTGTATATGCATGGTTAGGGTTTACTTGGTTAGATGTAGTGCCATCTCCAAATGTCCATCTAATAGAATCAGAGCTGTTTAAAACAACTGTGGTATTTGTAAAATGATAAGAATTAGGAGTTGTAACTAAACTATCTCTATACCAAGTAAAATTAGCTGAAAGGGTGCAAACAGGTGGCGGTAATACAGTACTAATTGTATCTTGCATGCAAATTTCTCTTATACAAGCCGTTGTGCCAGATGCAGTAGTTGCTTTTTGTACTCTCAGGCATACGGTATATATACCAGCATTGTTATATACATGTGTTGGGTTTATTAAAGTAGATGATGTGCCATCTCCAAAAGTCCAACGGATAGAATCGCCTGCTAAAAAGTTGTAAGAAGTATTATAAAATGTTTGGGATAAATTATTTGTAGGTGCTGTAGTCCAATAAAAACTTGCATTTAGATTACAACCTGCTTGTTGTATGGTTATAGTATGGCTTACAGAATCGGTGCAATAGGTTACATTATTTGGGGTTTGTCTGATTATATAATGTAATATAGTATAAGTGCCATTATTTAAATAAGTATGCGTTGAAGATACTGCACTAATGTTGCTACCATCTCCAAATGACCAATAGTGAAGTACAAAATTGGTATCGGCAGCTGCGGTAACAGGAATGACTTTTACTGAAGATCCAGTTACAAATTGCGTTGTAAATGCTGCATTGCATGCAATAAGCTGTGCATTGCTTTGTTGTAAAAATAATGTAGATAATAATATTAAAAAAAATGGTATAAACTTTTTCATAATTTATAATTAATGGTTGATATTTTAATATAGATGCTCTGCAATAAATAAACGTTGCCCATTTAAACTTAGAATTAATTATTTTTTATAATTTGTACTAAAAATTTTTCAATTGCTCGCCTGCCAGCCTTGCCAGTACCAGCAAAACTATTTAACTGTATAGAAAAAATATAAAACTTATTTTTTTTTGTAAATAAGTATCCACTTAGTGAAACGTTATTGCTCATTGAGCCTGTTTTAGCATAAATAAAACCAGTGTTATTTACATAATAGTTTTTTAATGTACCTTGGTTACCAGTTGTTAAAATAGATTTTAATCTTTCCATTCCAAATTCGGTTTTCATTTTATCTAGCAAAAAAATAAAATCGTTTGGTGTAAATAAATTATAACGGCTAAGACCACAGCCATCAACCCATCTGGGTTTTGAAGGAAAATCTTTTAAATCTGTTTTTAATAATGTGTCAATAATATCTTTATCGCTCATGTAACCAAGTTTTTCGTTGCTTACCATAAGTAGGGTTTGCTCTGCAAAAAAATTATCGCTGTTGTGCATCATTTGCTTTAGTAACGAATCGGTTGGTTGTGAGTATATCTTAAATTTTGGTTGTATATCTACATCTTCTTTTAAATTAAATGTATTTGATAAATTAATGTTTTTATGAATAGTATCGGATAATAATTTGTTGGTAAATGTAAGTGATGATATAAAAGGTACTGTAATGTTCTCTTTACTTTTGTTATTGAGTAATACAGTAAAATTGTTGTTAAAAAAATCTCTCTCTACATTTATTTGTTCCCCTTTTTCTTGAGCAATGGTTTTTATGTTAAAAAAAGTAGAAGCATTTTGTGGAATGGTTTCAAAAGTTGTTTTGTTGCAATTAAATGTTATGCAATTCCCATATATCGGCATTGGGCTTCTTTCGGCCATGTAGTAGTCTGGGTAATCGTTCCAAGCCCAACCATTGCCGTAAGGCTTTGGTTTAAAATTGAGTTGTTTTACTAAAATGTTTTTACTTGTATTTTTTAAAAAATTTACAACTGGCTGAGTCTTAAAATAAGGATGAAGTAGAGTAGGGTCGCCAGTTGGATAAATAATAATATTGTTAGAATCTAGAGAATATTTTATACCAACCAAACTATCGCCTAAGTATTTTAAAGCAGCATACATAGTAACTAATTTTATATTACTACTTGGTGTAAAATTTTTATCGGCATTGAGGTTATAAATGTATTTGCCTGTAGCTGGTTCGTAAATACTTATGCCTGTATGGCCAGTGATTACTGCTGAATCATTCAAAAATTGGGTTACTTGTTTCTTATTTATTTGGCCTGATATTTTGCAGGAAAAAATTGAAGTAAGTAATAAAAAAAATGAAATGTAACGCATTATAGTGGTGTAATTAATGATGAGTTATTAGTGATGAATGTTGAATGGTATTGGGTAAATTTATTTCAAAAATTTTAGCTCCTAATTCATAGTTCTAAATTCATAACTCCTAATTCTTATTTCAAAGTTTCTAATTCCTTTCCTGTACTCTCAACCATCTTTCAGGAAAATCATTTTTACCAGCTGTTAAATAATCATTGTTACTACAGGCTACAAATTCTCCATTGGGCATTTGCATCCACCAACGATTGGTTTTTTTGCTTTGTAAAAAAACGGTTTCTACTTCAGCAAATATGGTATGAAATTCATTAAAATTATCTCTTTGTAGTAAAGAAGATTCTTGGCTTCTTTTAAAGTATCCATCAATAAAATACCATACCATGTGTGCTATTTGCGAAGCAGTCGTTTCTGCCACATCATCTTTTGGATTGTAAGCATAAAAACCAATACTATTAAGGTTATTACTCATACCTGCAAACCGAGTGAGTGTGCATGCTTCTATGCCAGATAAGCCATTGGGGTAATTTTTATTAGTTGGAGCATCGCTATGTTTTAAAGCGCTAATATCAAAACTTAGCATGTTACTGTTTCGCAGTACAGGTTCCATTTCTTCAATATTATCTAATACATTTCCTAGCCTATAGCAATCAAATTTTAGTTTATCTATGGTTTGCAACATGCGAGGGTGTACAAAATAACTTTGAAAAGCAATATGGTTATAGTGTTTTAAAATATTGTTGTTTTCTGTAAACATTTCCATTAAAAAATTTTCGGCAGGTATATTTTTATCTCCGTTCAAATTTATACTTGCATCTATACAACTTGCTTCTATTTTATCATTTATGTTTTTGTAGGCATTATACTGTGCAAGTGTTATATCATGCGAGCCTCCTAATATAACTACTGTTTTATTGAGGTTGTATAGCTCTTGTAATACTTCTTTTATAGCTGTGTAGCTATCGTTTAAACTTAAACCTATTTTTATATTGCCTATATCTACAATTTTAATATCGGTATGCCAATAATATAATTTGTAAAGCTGCCTCCGTATGGTATTAGCAGCATCATTTTCTTTTTGATAATTGCTATTACCTCTGGTTTCTAATACACCTACTATTACTATGTCGGCAGTATCTATATCAAAATTTTCGTTTTGTTGGGTAAGTATATGATTGCCCAATTGTCCTTCTATGTACCCTTCATCTTCATTAATTTCTGAAAAAGAAATTGGCAGTAAAAAATCGTATATGTATTGCATTAAAAAATATTTTGACAAATGTAGTAAACTAGGTTGTAAAAAAATATTGGTTTATTTGAAGAAATAGAAATACTTATTTCTTTATAAAGTTCATTAAAACTACTAAGCTTTCTATTGAATTTTCTTCCATTGGCACATGCCCTACATTTTTTAAAATTACTAAAGTATCATTTGGTAAATCATTATGAAAACGGTATGCATTTTTTATTGGTATCAACAAATCTTGTTCTCCCCAAAGTATTAAAGTAGGTTGTTGTACATTTTTATAATATGGTATAGAACTTGTATCAGTTTTCATTGTTAATCTATCTACCAATGCTTGTCTATTTCCTTCTCTAAGTGTTAGCTCATAGTATCTATCTACAAGGTTTTGCGTAACTTTACTTTTATTTTCATACACACTTTCTACGCTTGCTTTTGCCATAAACCGTGGGGTAATAAACGTAAGCATTTTATTTAAAATAGGAATACGGGCTATTTTAAAAGCGATAGGAGTACTTTTAGATTCTAAAGGATAGCCTGCTGCATCTATCAAAATTAATTTGCTCACATTTGTTGGATGTTGTATTGTATAGTTGAGAGCTATTTGCCCACCCAAAGAGTTGCCTGCTAATATACATTTTGAAATATTTTTTGCAACTAAAAAATGATGTATAAAATTTACATAATTATCGATAGAATAATTTCTGTTTGGAAATGGCCCAGTTAATCCAAATGCAGGCATATCCATACGTACCACTCTTTTGCTATTTTTTAAACTGTCTGTCCATGCATCAAAAGTTTGAAGACTAGATGCAGTGCCGTGCAGCAGCACAATTGGTATTGTATCAGCTACATTTCCTTCGTCTTTATAATGTACATTCATGCCATCTACATTTATAAAAGCCGATTGTTGGTTAGCATACTTTAGTTTTAAATTTTGTAATGGGATATCTCTACGCCCAAAAAAAATACAAATTGCTATAAAGAATATAATAAAAATAATTATTGTGTATTTTAAAATTTTGATTGCTTTAGCCATAAGTATTTTTTTTTCTTGCAAAACTATTGCCAAATATATTGGCATATTTTCATTTGAAATAATGTTTTTCTTTATAGAAGTTTTTTTGATGCTATTGTATTTATCTGTAACCAATCAATTTTATTATAAGTAACATTATCGTACAAAATCATTATATTGGCAATATATAACTATCCAATAGTTCATTAAAATTAATTAATCAAAATATGGTTTTGTTAGAGTATAGATTAGTTCAAATGGATTTTGTATTTATAAAATAAATGAGGTTAATGAATTACTAAAATTGGGCAATCATAATAAATGCAATTAATGATGCTAAAAGATATGCAGTTGAAATGTGCGACGCCAATGAAGCTAAATTATAGTACAAAAGCTGGTAACAAAAGTTTTTGAAACGAAGTTTTTAATAAAATAAATTAAGCACTTTTTTGGTTGTTGTGCAATATTATTTTTACTACATTTGTACTGAAAATTTTAAAGAAATATTATGGCAGATACACAAGAAGTTTTACAAGAAGTAGTAATAAAATTTGCTGGTGATAGTGGCGATGGTATGCAACTTACTGGTACACAATTTACCAATAATAGTGCTATGCTTGGGTTAGACTTGGCTACTTTTCCCGATTTTCCGGCAGAGATAAGAGCACCTATTGGCACATTGCCAGGTGTGAGTGGTTTTCAGTTAAGGTTTAGTAGCGATAGAATTTACACACCTGGCGATGAGTGTGATGTACTAGTAGCAATGAATGCAGCAGCTTTAAAGGTAAATTTAAAATCGCTAAAAAGAGCTGGTAAAATTATTGCCAATGTAGATGGTTTTGATACAAAAAATTTAAGGCTTGCAAATTACGCCGATGGTGTAAACCCTTTGGAAGATCATAGTTTGGATAGTTATGAAGTTATAAAAATGGATGTAACTAAAATGACTAGAGAGGCATTGAAGGACATAACCATGGGAGTAAAAGAAAAAGACCGAGCCAAAAATATGTTTGTACTTGGTTTTTTGTATTGGATGTATAATCGTAGTATGGAAAACACAATTACTTTTTTAACCGAAAAATTTGGGAAAAAACCTGAAATTTTGGAAAGTAATGTAAAGGCTTTGCAAAGCGGATATAATTTTGGCGATACCACCGAAACTTATTCTGCAAGGTACTCTGTACAAAAAGCAATAATGCAACCTGGCACTTACCGATCTATAATGGGCAACCAAGCTACCACTTATGCTTTAATTGCAGCTTCGCAAAAAAGTGGACTAAAATTATTTTTAGGTTCTTACCCAATTACTCCAGCTACAGATATTTTGCATGAGTTAAGTAAATATAAAAATTTTGGTATCCGTACTTTTCAGGCCGAAGATGAAATAGCTGCAATAACATCTGCAATAGGAGCAAGTTATGGAGGTTTACTTGGTGTAACTACCACAAGTGGTCCAGGCATGGCTTTAAAAGGCGAAGCTATTGGCTTAGCTGTTATGTTAGAAATACCTTTGGTAATTATAAATGTACAAAGAGGTGGGCCAAGTACAGGGCTACCAACAAAAACCGAACAAAGCGATTTAATGCAAGCTTATTATGGTAGAAATGGAGAATGCCCTTTGCCTATTGTAGCTGCTTGTACACCAAGCGATTGTTTTGATACAACATTTGAAGCTGTAAGACTAGCTGTACAACACATGACTCCAGTTATATGCCTTACCGATGGTTATATAGCCAATGGTGCTGAGCCTTGGAAATTTCCTCAAAGTGCTGATTTGCCAGAAATTAAAATTACCCACAAAACTAAATTGGCTGAAAACGAAGAAAAATATATGCCTTATTTAAGAAATGAAAATTTGGTACGACCATGGGTAATACCTGGTACACCTGGTTTTGAACACAGAATAGGAGGGTTAGAAAAACAAGATGTTACAGGAAATATAAGCTATGATGCCGAAAACCACCAAGTGATGGTAAAAATTAGGCAAGCAAAAGTAGATAAAATTGCAGAATTAATAGCAGAGCAAAAGATAGATAGTGGTGCAAGCGAAGGTAAAGTTTTGGTAATAGGTTGGGGTAGTACATACGGATCTTTAAAAAGCGCTTGTACACAATTACAAACCGAAGGTGCATCAATATCGCATGTGCATATTCGTTATATTCGCCCTTTTCCAAAAAATCTTGGCGATATTATCAAAAAATTTGATAAAGTACTCATACCAGAATTAAACAATGGGCAGCTTGTTAAAATTATTAGAGATACATATTTTGTAGATGCTGTAGGGTACAATAAAATAATGGGCATACCATTTACCAAAACCGAACTGGTAGATAAAATGAAGGAAATGCTTGCTTAAGTTTTTAATAAAATCCCGATGAATTTCATCGGTTTTTTTTTGTAAAAAATTATTAATTTATCTACTTAACACATTTACCTATAAAAAAGTTTTTTATTATAGTAAGGGTAAAAATACTTTAGATTGTTATATATAATGTAAATAGAATTGAGATATAGAAAGTATGGTATTTTACAATGAGCATTTTATAGAATTGTTTTTAAAAAGGGATGAAAAAGCCTTTGAGAAAGTTTTTAAAGACTACTTTAAAAAATTGCATTCCTATGCTATAACAATTGTAAATGATGAAAATGTAGCAGAAGAAATAGTGCAAAATATATTTTTTAAAATATGGGAACGAACAGGTAAAATAAATTTACAATCTAGTTTAACGGCATACTTGTACAGATCTGTCTATAATGAAAGTTGTAATTATCTCAAACATCAAAAAGTGAAGAAAGATTTTTTAAATTATAGTAAAAATTCTATAAAAATCATATCAACTGAGAATGCATCAATAAAAATAGCTGTGTCAGAATTGGAAAAACAAATAAAATTAGCCTTAAATAACTTGCCAGAACAATGTAGAACTGTTTTTCAACTAAGTAGATTTGAAGAATTAAAATACCAAGAGATTGCAGAAAAATTAGGCATATCTATAAAAACGGTAGAAGCTCACATGGGTAAGGCATTACGAATAATGCGAATAAAACTAATTGATTATTTGCCATTAGTATTTTTATTTTTAAATTTTGTAAAATAAATAGTTTGAAAATTTTGGTAGATAATATTATGGATACATTAATTGTAAAATATTTATTACAAGAAGCTACATCTGACGAAATAACAGATGTAAATAATTGGATTAACAAAAGCGAAGCAAATAAAAAAAAGTTTGAGCATTTTAAATTTTTGTGGTTAGAAAGTAAAAAGATAGAAGTAAATAATACATTTGATGAAAATCTTGCTTGGGATAATTTTAAAAATGTAGTTGAAAACAAAAAAAATACCACAAAAATAATTTATGCAAGTAAAAATAATTGGCTAATTGCTGCAGCTGCCGTACTAGTTGTTATTGTTGCAGGGTGGTATATAAATATCTTTTTTGCCAATGCTAATTCAAACAAAAATTTATTAGTAAAAACTAATAAAAATATTTTTATTGACACTTTACCCGACAATTCTATTGTAACATTAAATAAAAACTCAAGTATAGAATATAACTCAAAATTTACAGAAGGCAACAGCCGCAATATAAAATTAAAAGGTGAAGCATTCTTTTTGGTAACTGCTAATAAAGAAAAGCCATTTGTTGTAACTGTAAATGATGTACAAATAAGAGTTGTAGGCACATCTTTTAATGTAAAAACAATAAACGGACAAACAGAAGTAATTGTAAAAACTGGTATTGTACAAGTAGCTAGAAATGGCAAGACTGTAACACTTTTGCCTCATGAAAAAACTTTGACTACAAAAGACTTAAATATTCTTGATAAAGAAAATACTAAAGATAAATTATTTAACTACTACGAATCAAACGAATTTGAATGCGAAGAAACTCCATTGTGGCGGCTTGTAGAAGTATTAAATGATGCCTATGGCGCAAATATTGTTATAGGCAAAAAAGAGATAAGAAATTTAACCATTACAACAACATTTGCAAACGAACCCTTAGATAATATTTTGAAAATTATTGGAACAACTTTCCAGTTAAAAATTACTAGAAAAGATACACAATTTATTATACAGTAATGAAACACTATAAAACAAATTTTATTTTATGCATAATGCTATTTTTTGTGTATTCTGGCTTTGCACAAAGTCCATTACAAAAAAGCATTACTATACAAGCAAAAAATCAACGACTTGCAAATGTATTAGAAATTATAAGTAATACAGGTAATTTTAATTTTTCGTACAATAGCAAAATTATTAAAAGAGATAGCTTAGTTACTTTTGTATTTACAAAAAAGCCGATAAAAGAAATTTTAGATTATATTTTTAAATTAAATTATGAATATATCGAAAGCGGAAACTACATTATAATCCGCAAAAAAACAATATCGCTACCATCAACACAAACTATTGTAAAATCTGAACTTACTTCCGAAAAAAAATATTTAATAAACGGATATATTATTGATGAAACCTCAGGCGACAGAATAGGAGAAGCAAGTATTTATGAAGCTACACAATTAACTTCATACCTATCAAAGGAAAATGGTTTTTTTGAAATAAAATTAAAAAGTAAATACAAAACTGCTGCGGTTACTGTTAGTAAATTATTTTATAAGGACACTACAATATTTGTTGAACCCAAATTAAATCAAACAATATATATAACGCTGCAAAGAGAAGAAGATTCAAGCAATATGGTAAATGTAACTCCCGAAGATTTTTTTCTGCCAGATTCTGTTGAAGTTGCTACTCTAGGTGGCGAAAAAGTAGTTTATACTAAAATTGATTCTATAAAGGTACAAAAATCGTGGGTGGGTAAATTTTTGTTGTCATCTGAGCAAAAAATACAATCTATTAATTTAAAAAACTTTTTTACTACACGAAAATTTCAACTTTCCTTTCTGCCTGGGTTAAGTACGCAAGGCAAGTTGAGCTCTCAGGTTACCAATAATTTTTCGTTAAATGTATTAGGTGGATATACAAGGAGTGTAAAAGATATTGAAATTGCAGGTTTGTTTAATATCAATAAAAAAGATGTAAAAGGATTTCAAGTAGCTGGATTATTAAATACAGTTGGAGGTGCTGTAAAAGGGTTTCAAGTAGCTGGTATTCAAAATTTGGTGTACGATAGCGTAAAAGCTTTTCAAGTAGCTGGTGTTAGTAATTATATAAAAGGGAAATTTAACGGTGTGCAAATTGCAGGTATTTATAACCATCAATCCAACAATATGCAAGGGTTACAAATTGCAGGCATATCTAATTACAGCAAAAAAAATGTGAAAGGTTTGCAAATGTCTGGTATACTTAATTATGCAAAAAAACTAAACGGAGTACAAATTGGGTTAATAAATATTTCAGATACATCTAACGGTTATAGCATTGGCTTATTTAATTTTGTAAAAAATGGATATCATAAAATTACGGTAAGTACAAACGAAACAATTGATTTTGATGTAGCCTTTAAATCGGGTAATAATAAACTTTATTCTATAATTGAAGTTGGTACAAATTTTAGTAACAAAGCCAAATTATATTCATTTGGTTATGGTATTGGAAAGGTTATTAATATCAAAAAGAAAATCTCAATTTTAACAGAGCTTACATCACAAAATTTATATGCAGGCAGTTGGGATTATTACAATTTGCTTAATAAATTTTCTTTAAATCTACAGTGGCAATTAGCAAAAAAGATTTCATTTTTTGTAGGTCCATCATTTTCTATTTTTACAAGTAATCAACATGTTGCAATTATTGGTTACAAATTTCCTATGATAAATAATGGCATCAAAGTTTTTGATAACGGTAAAAATACAAGTGGAAGAGTTGGGCTTACACTTGGCATAAACATTTTGTAAAAATAATTTTATGCCATTTTTACTGTACTGATTTTGTTGTGGTGTAGTTGTGCGTAAGCTTGGTAACTCTTTTGCATTTTTTGCGTTGGTTTATGTATTGGCAAACAAGCAAATGTGCTACCAAAAGAGTTGGCCGTCTGTTAAATATATTTGTCAAATTCTAATGTAAATTCTCTTTGTATGTCTGCTTCGCTGTTGTAAAATGGTAGTCCAACTAATTTGTAATTTAGTGTTTGATGAATTATAAATTTATTTTCAATGTCTTTTAAAAAATCCTCTTTCCATTTGTCGCCTTCCATATATCCTTCTCCTTTTGGCTCTATGAATAACTGATATACGACTGTTTCGTTACTTGTTTTCTCTTTTAAAAAAAGTACAAAGTCTGGCTCAAATGCTTTACCATCGCTAAATCTATATAACTGAAAAGATTTCTCGTTACGAAGTAGATAAACATCTTCATATCGTTTTTTCAATTTGGCAATTGCTCCTTTAATAAAGATGACTAACTTTTTTTCTTCTGATGTTCCGTAGTTTTCTTGGTAAGCATACCAATTTTCTTGTGATAAATCTAAATAGTGTTTTTCTAATTTAGGTCGGCTCATTGGGTAGCCTGTTTCAGCATCGCCATCGGCTGACAAAGTAAAATTCATTTCTCTGTCTTCAAATATTTTTTGAATTGAATTTGGCGTAAATACTGTTGAACCTTTAAAATCAATATTTCCTCTTTCAATATCGGGTTGAAGTGTTTTTAAAATGTGCAAAGCACAATTTAGTTTTTCTTCTTGTGTTAGATCTTTTACTTCGGTTGTTCTTCCACTAATTTCTACGTTTTGAGAACCTAAATAACTGTTTGATGTGATAAATTCATCAATTGAATTTGTGTTTGGATAATATTTTGTAAGATTTGAAAACGTATAAAAAGGTAATTTCTGCATTGCCTTTCTTATTACTGAAAAGCCCAATGCATTAACATTTACTAAATAGGGTATTTCTGCTTCTCTTGCAATATTTACTTCTTCGTCTTTTAATAAAATCCCTTCTGAACTTGTGCCTGTTTTTACTTTGTAATAATAAGTTTTGTTTTGTAAATATTCTGGGAACTGAGTTACATCTTCGTTTCTATATTTGTTTTGTTGATTTATGTAAATAATTCCGTTTTTATAAAACGAAGTTTCTTTAAATTCTTCTTTTAAAAAGTGTTGCCTTTTTGTAGTTGTAATTGGCTTAATACCAATTTTATCTAAGGCTTTATTCAATTCGTCAATGTATCGGCTGTTGGTTTCGCTATGGTAAAATAACTCTTCACATATACGCAAAGGATTGTTTAAATCTTCATCGTATTTACGTTGATATTTTGGTTGTGTTTCGTCTAATTGAAACGGACAATATCTTGCACCTCTACCAATCAATTGAGCTTCACTCATGGTGGTTTTTCCTGGCACTCCATTTTTTGCATCTCTTGTATTGTAAAGCCTCACAATGTCAAACAAGTTTAAAACGTCCCAACCCTCATTGAGTGCATCTACTGCAAATACTGCTCTAATGGCATTATTTGGCTCTTCCAAAGTATTTACTACAATTTGTGTTTCGCCTTTGTCTGTTGTGCTATCTACACTTATGGTTTTGTCTTCGGCAAAAGCATCTTTTAATTGAATAATTAAGTTTTCAATTGTAGTTCCGTTAGTTTTGAAAAATTCAAATGCTGTTTTTATAATTCCTTTTTCAGAAGCATTATCTCTTATTTTCTCAATATCGGCTGGTTTTAAAGTTTCTATTTTGTATAAAAACTCAGCTTTAAATTCCGATGAAACTATTTTGTTTTCGTCTCTTTGTTTTGGTATGTTTACACAGTTGCTTTTAAACATTACAACTGGTTTGATTAAAATATTATGTTGTGCAAAAACTAATAAACGGTACTGACTTAAAATGATGGCTTGCAATGCTCTTTCTATTCTGCTCAAACTTGCTTGTAATACATTTACCTCTTTACTGTATTTGGCTAAATAAAATTTCTTTAAACTATAATCATACAATAATTTATCATCGTATTTCTGTGCAATGGCTTCTTGGTGCAGCTCGGCTGTAGCAGTAAATTCTAATAACATATTGGCTGTACTGCTTCTAAATATACGCATGGCTGTACTTTCCCAACTGCTGTATTCCTCAAACTCTTTTATGCTTAATTGTTTTTTATTATTTGCTAAAGTGTCCACATTCATATGATGTGCTTCATCGCTTAACAAAACAATGTTTTTGTCTTCAAAATCTTCAAAGGTTAAAGCATTTTCTTTTGGATTGTTTAATCTGCTGTGTAAGCCTTGAATGGTTGTAAAATGTATATTGATACACTCCTCATCAGCATTGGCAAAGTTTTCTACTTGCTTTAAAATGATAGGAGTGTCATCAAACTGAATTTGTGGAGCAAACAAATATTTGCTTGATGCTGAATTGAAAAAATTATCTTTTGTTTTTTCTATAATATTGGTGCTATCTACAAAAAATATAAAATTGCGATAACCTTGTTTGTACAATTGCAACATACAACCTGCCATTATAAGCGTTTTTCCGCTTCCTGTTGCCATTTGAAAAAGTAACTGTGTTGGTCTAACTCTTTTTTTATAGGTGTTTAAGTAAAAATCAAACCGATTAAATGCTTCTTTTTGATAATCCCTAATTTCAAAATTTGGGTTTAGGTTATGGGTAATATATATTGGTAAATCATTTTCTAATTGATTTGTAGCATTTTTTACTCCCTCAAAGTCTTGTAATAATTGAAATGCCATTTATTATTTATTTTTAATTATACTTGTAAGTTCCATTTTGGAACATACCACTTTTATAGTAATTATTTAAGCTTTTTACTTTCTTCTTTGGGTTTCAAAAAATTTTCGCCAGTTACTACACTTTTGCCAGTTTTACTTTCCAATGCTTTTCGGGCATCTTTGGCAATAGCACCACCTTTTTTACTTGCTATGGCATTTTGTTTAATGCCTTTTGCTTCCTCAGTTTCGGCTATTTGCCTTGTACTTAATTCGGCCAATGCAGTAAAAAGTAATTCAGCTTCGCCCATGTGGTCTCTAAGGTTTTGGCTTTTAAGACCTTTTAATTCTTTGTGTTTTTTTACGCTAAGCCCAGTCCATTCGCTATGTATAATATTGGTAAGTTGCGCAAATTCATCTGCTTTTTCTACTCCATTGTCTTTCCAATAATCAGTTAGTTTGTTTCGGGTTTCCTGCCCAGTCATTCGTTGTTGTATCCACTTTTCGCTACGACCCATTTTTTGCCAATTTTCTCTGGCACGGTCTATACTTTGGCTTGGGTCGTTTATTTCTTGCAATCTTTCATAACCTACTTTTGCCAGCCATTGCTTAAATGGCTCTGCCTTTGGGCTAGGTATGCTTTGTATAAGGCGAAAAATTTGTTCAACATTACCAACGTCGGTTAATCGTTGTTTCCCATCTTCGGCCTGCAATTTCAACTGTCCCATTTCTTGGGACAGTTCACTACTTTCTGCAGTAAGCTTTGTTTTTAATGCACTCCAGTACTTTCGAGGTCGTGGGCTTTCTGTAAGTATTTCTATAATATCAATAATAGAAAAATACCAAACCTCTTTATCGGTATCGTAATGGCTTCGCACTTTTTTATTTTCAAATAATTTTATGTTGCTCATTTTTTACTTTTTGCTTTTGTCAACTGGTTACAAATTGTAATGGTTTCACTTATTTACATATTATAAAACTTAGCATTCATTTCTTTATCGTACTCAGTTACTTTGTGGGTAGCATCGTTTATTTCTGATTTGTTTACATACAATAAATTTTTATCCAATATTTCTACCAAAAAGCGTTGTTGCTCTTCATAACTTAGGGCTTCAAAATTGTTGATTTCGTTGTTAATATTTTGGGGCAATACTTTGTAGCTTATAAATGCTGTGGCTTGCATTTCGTCCCAAATTTTTAGTAGTTCTTTTGTTGTTTGAGCTTCTTGTACTTGTGCAATATAGTTTTGATTGCTTTGCATTAATTCAGCATAGATGAATGAACCGATTTGATTATTATTTATTATTGTATGTACTCTTTTGCAAGTAACATTTTCAGCATAATCCATTTGTTCACACATTATAAACTTCCTCTCTCCTCCATCTTCAACGTTTAAATCTAAAACTGCTTGTGCAGTAGTTCCACTGCCTCCGTGATAGTCTAAAATAATATCATCATTTTCTGTCCATAATTCTACTATTCGTTTTATTAAATTTACATTTTTAGGATTCTTGAATACATCATCACCCATTAATGACTTTAATTGACTTGTTGCAGATGATGTTAAAAAATTTTCATCCCACCAAGTTGTAATTGTTTGTTTAGACTTAGCTGCTTTTTCTTTATAATATTTTTGTTGAAGGCCACTTGCTGTTCTTACCACTAATCCTTCATTA
The DNA here is from genome assembly GCA_013141435.1 of Ferruginibacter sp. GTDB lineage: Bacteria > Bacteroidota > Bacteroidia > Chitinophagales > Chitinophagaceae > Ferruginibacter. Next base: position 15,659 of record JABFQZ010000008.1, on the reverse strand, counting down.
AACATTTTTCTCATTTTATCTTCTGAAAATCTCCAATATCCTTCAATTCCTTCAAAAGTATAAAATGGGTTTCCTTTTACAGCACCTCCTGGACCGTCAACAGGAACTAATTTGTAATCTCCTTTATCATCTTTTAGTTTAAATCCATTAAGTGATTTTTTTATACCAAATTTTTCTTTTTTGCCAAACACTAGCCTTTCATTTTTTGCATATAATAAAATATGATTGTGATTTGGCGAAATAATTTTATCATTTGATATTGATGCTCTAGATTTGTGACATATATCTGCAATGAAATTTTCTCTACCAAAAACTTCATCCATTAATATTTTGCAATAATGAGCTTCTTTATCATCTAAACTTACAAAAATAACACCTATTTCTTTCATCAATATTTTAGCAACCTCTAATCTGTTTTTCATAAAAGTTAACCAAGTGGAATGATTAAAATTATCATTGTATCCAAAGCTATCATTGCCTGTATTATATGGTGGGTCTATGTAAATTAGCTTTATTTGTCCTCTGTATTTTTCTTTAAGTGTATGCAATGCCAAAAGGTTGTTGCCTTTTATTATTAAGTTATCGGCTTTGCTTATTTTGGTGGGTATGGTTTCGCCATCTTTGTCATAGCGTTTCCAATTGGTCAAAACTTTTGGGGCTGTCAGTACATCTATTTCATCGGGAGCAAGTGTGGTATTGTAAAATATTTCGTTGCGTTTGGCATCTTCTTTGGTTTGTCCACCTTCTAGTACACAGTCTTTGTGTGGCCATACTAATACTACTTCTCTACTATCGGTTATATAATGGTCATTATCGGTACTTAAACCAATTTTGTTTTTGTATTGCGTATAGCTGTCGGGCAAAAAGTTCTTAGCATTTACAAATCGTTGAAAAGCAACTTTGTCAAAAACCAAAATGCCTTCAATATCTACAAAAAACTGTTTCTTAATGCTTGGGTTAGTTAAAAGTAGCTTAATCAAAGCTGTGTCAAGCCTTAATGCTCTATCAATAATTAAACCCTTATTTAATTTATCGTCTATAATTAGAGCTTGGTCGGCTTCTAAAAGTTGTATCAGTTCTTTGTATAAATCTTGCATTCTTGTCTATAAATTATTTACATAGCAAATTTACAATTTTTAAATGGCTTGTTTGCTAAATGTTGTTTCAAAATTCCATTTGTACAAGTGTAGGGTAGTGGGTGGGCTTGGTGCGTTGGGGTAAAATTAAATGTGGTGCGAAGGCGTTGGTTGTTCAGCCTCTTCGTTTGCTTTTTCAATAACAATTTGAAAAACATTTGGAATTTCTTCTCCAGAAATAGTAGAAAATGTTTCATTAACAACAAAAGCCACTCTATAAAGGATATTGTTTTTTGTAGTAAAGTTGTAAGTATTTATTATGTTATCAAAAACATAATTATAGTGGTTTAGCAAACTTGATTCCTTTTTGAGTTAGTGTTTTTAGAGTTGTCTTTCCTTTGATATATGAAAGAACAGATTCTTTGTTTGAAAGCATTTTTGCTACTGCTTTCAATACAATGTCTTTATTTATTTCTTTTTCATAGTTAAAAAATAGGAATTATTTATTAAAGTTACATCCAAATTTCGTGGTCTCGAAATATTGCTGCCAACCTTTGTATTAGAGCACAAAATGTTCTAAGTAGTCACCCTCAAATAGTTTGAAACGGGAGATTTCAATGAGTTATGTATAAAAAGTATGGGTTTAATTGTAAGAAAATGAAATTACAACCATAAAATCCTACATTTTATGAGTACAAATTACTTTTAGTTATGACTACAACCTATCCGGTTTCTACCCAATAGTACTTCAGTAAACTGCTGCTATATCAACATAGCCATTATAAAATAAGATTTGTGTAACAACAATTTGTTTAAAAATGATTTCTCAATTCTTAACTAAACATTTCTCTCACTTTATCAAAAAAAGATTTATCATTTTTTTCGGGTGCTGGTATAAAATTTTTGGAATCGTTTAAGGTTTCCAACATATCTTTTTCAGTGTGGCTTACATGCTGTGGTGTCCATATATTTACTTGTATAAGTTGGTCGCCTTTTTCGTAGCTATTTACATTTGGAAATCCTTTTCCTTTAAGTCTAAATATTTTGCCACTTTGCGTACCAGCTGGTACTTTTATTTTAGCTCTTCCATCAATAGTTGGTACTTCTACTTGTGTGCCAAATACAGCATCAGGAAAAGAAATATGTAAATCAAAACCTACATTTAACCCTTCTCTTGTAAGTTGTGGGTGTGCTTCTTCTTCTATAAGTACTATTAAATCGCCTGCACTTCCGCCTCTTTCGCCAGCATTGCCTCTGCCTTGTACACTTAGTTGCATGCCTTCTTGCACACCTGCTGGTATATCTACCGTTACGGTTTCTTCGCCATACACTGTGCCTTGACCTTTACATGGTGTACATTTTGCAGTAATTGTACTTCCTTCACCATTACAAGTTGGGCAAGTGGTTACAGTTTGCATTTGGCCTAAAAATGTATTTTGCACCCTACGTACTTGTCCACTACCACCACATGCGCCACAGCTTTGCATACTGTTTTTATCTTTAGCACCAGAGCCAGTACAGGTTTCGCATTTTATGTTCTTTTTTACTTTTATGGTTTTGGTTACACCATTTGCAATTTCTTCAAAGTTTAATTTCATTTTCACTCTGAGGTTACTTCCTCTTGTACCTCTATTAGTGCCACTACTTCTACGACCACCTCCAAAAAAATTATCGCCGCCACCACCAAATATATCGCCAAATTGGCTGAAAATATCATCCATATTCATTCCGCCAAAACCTTGCGAACTGCCACCTCTACCACCAGCAAATGCATTATGGCCAAAACGGTCGTATTGAGCTTTTTTATCGGAATCGTTTAAAATTTCGTAGGCTTCTGCAGCTTCCTTAAATTTCTCTTCGGATACTTTATCGCCAGGGTTACGATCGGGGTGAAACTGCATGGCAGTTTTGCGATAAGCTTTTTTTATTTCTTCGGCCGATGCTCCTTTTTGTACTCCAAGTATTTCGTAATAATCTCTCTTCATAATATTAATTAGCCAATAAATCTATAAATTGTATTGCTAATAAAAAGTTGTTAATAATTAGTTTAATGGCATAAAATGATTGTATGTTACTTTCCTACTACTACTTTTGCAAAGCGTATTAATTTTTCGTTCATATAATAACCTTTTTGCAATTCATCTACTACCTTACCAGTTTTTTCTTCGCCAGCAGGTATTTCGGTTACTGCTTCATGTTTTTCTACATCAAAATCAGTATCTATACTTTCCATAGGTGTTATGCCTTTTTGTAAAAGTGTAGAACGTAATTTATTAAAAACCAATTGTACACCTTCTTTTACTTGCAACACATCATCACTTTGGCTAATTTGTTTTTCGGCTCTGTCCATATCGTCGGCTACTTCTAATAATGCTATGGCCATATCTTTACCTGCTGTTGCAAAAAGTTCCATACGTTCTTTGGCAGTACGGCGTTTGTAGTTGTCAAATTCGGCAAATAGGCGTAGGTACTTATCTTTTTGCTCTTGTATTTGTGTTTCTAATATTTCTATGGTATTTTCTTCTGTTACTTCTAATGGTGCTACATTTTCTATAGTTTCTGTATTTGCATCATTTGGTAGCACTACTTCTGTATCTGGTATATTTGTTTCGTTATCCTGCATAATTTGTTTTAGTATATTTTAATTTGTGCAAATGTACAATAGGCAAATAATTTGCCAATGATTTGTTTTGGGTCAAATTGTCAGAAAAAATAGTGAAGTGAGAATTAATTTACTACAAAAAACTTGCTGGACTCTACAATTATGCCATTTCTATCCAATAATTGATAAATATATACGCCTCTATATAACCGCTCAGCTTTTAAATCTATTGATAAAAAAGAGGGTATATACTTTGCAGAATACATTCGTTTACCTAAAGAATTAAGTATTTGTATAGAATAATAACGGTTATACATTTTTTGAAATGTAAAGTTTATAACCGTTGTTGCAGGGTTTGGATAGGCTTTTATGTATTTAGAATTAGCATTAGATTGCTCTAAATCTATACCATTTTGTGCAAATGATACAAATTGTATGCAAACAATAAAAAATAATATAGATAAAAGTTTTTTCAACAAAGTAAAAATAAGCTATACATTTTATAAATAGTACAAAATAATTAAAAAAATGATGAACAATTTTGTTAATTATTTTTAATTCACACTAATTTTTAAATTATTTAATTGATATAATTTAACTAAATACTTGCCAATACTGTATTTATAGCTTCAAAATTAGGTACATCACCAGCACTTTCTAATACCTCAGCATATTGTACAATACCTGCTTTATCTATCACAAACGCCGAACGTTTGCTTACACCTTTCATACCCATACCTGTAAAAGTATCGTAAATACAGCCATAAGCGGTAGAAATTTCTTTATTAAAATCGCTTAGTAATGGAAAGTTATAGCCTTGTTCTTCTTTAAATTTTGCCAAAGAAAAAGTAGTATCTACCGATATACCCAAAACCTGAGCATTGGCATCATTGTATTTAGCTATATCATCTCTTACACCACAAAGCTCTTTTGTGCAAACACCAGTAAAAGCCAAAGGAAAAAATAAAAGCAATACATTTTTTTCGCCTTTAAAATCACTAAGTTTTACTTCTTTCATTTCCGAATTAAAAAGAGTAAACTCTGGAGCTTGTTGTAATACAGATATAGTCATAAATTTATTTTTTTATAAAGGTAAAGATTATTTGGCATCTGTAAAAAAATAACTATTCACATGGTGTATAAAAAATTAAAATATTAAGCATGTATTGAGGATATAACTCTTTTGAAGAATTTATGAAGCATATATTTGTACTTGCTGTTACTTAAAATTAAAAGTAAAATTCTAAAAAATAATTTTTATGATATTTTCATACTTTTTTTTTAGTTTAGATTATATTACCCTCAACTAAAATAGATTTTTTTTTGACAAAAATTGGATTAATATCAGATACTCATGGTTTTTTAGATGAAGCTATTTTTACCCACTTTAAAGATTGTGATGAAATATGGCACGCAGGCGATTTTGGTATTGCAAATTTTACTCCTATAAATATTACAGAAAAAGAGCGGAGTATGAGTGTATGGAATGAAAACTATTTTAGCAATATACTCGGCCATAAAATAATTTTTAGAGGTGTTTATGGCAATATAGATGATGCAAATTGCAGAAATAATTTCCCCGAAAAATTATTTTTTACATGTGAAGAAGTAAATGTTTTTATTCAGCATATTGGTGGCTATCCGGGTAGATATTCGAAAGGTATAAAAGAAAATATTATATCAAATAAGTGCAATTTATTTATTAGTGGTCATTCGCATATTTTAAAAATAATGTACGATGAAAAACTGGACTGCTTACATATAAATCCTGGTGCGGCAGGCAAACAAGGTTGGCATAAAAAACGTACCATTGTAACTTTAGTAATAACTGGCAGCAAAATGAAAGATTGCAAAATTATAGAACTTGATTGATTGGTAAATGCCAATGGTATAAACAACTAGCAAAATGAATTTTAGCCGAAATCGGACAATATTATTTGCAATCGGTATAAAAATTGCTTAAAAAATGAGTTGTAAAAATTAAATATTTCTTTAGCTTTTTGATTTTGCTCTATTCGTTTAACAAAATTTTATTACCAATTATCAAATAATTTGTGTTCAAACTTTAATTTTCCTTTATTTTTACGCAATGCAAAAAATTGCAATTTTTATTATGAGCAAAAAATTTATACCAGTAGCTGTAGTACTTGTGTGTGTAGGCATATTTATTGGGTTAAAAAGCCAAGGGAAAGTTGAATACAACCATGATAACCCAAAAATGCGCCATGCAAAAATTTTGAAAAATGTAGGAATACTTTTAGAAGAAGGGCATTATAGCCCTAGAAAAATTGATGACGATTTCAGCAAAATAATATTGAAAAAATTTGAAGAAGATTTAGACGGCGAAAAAAACATCTTCTTACAATCGGATATAGATTTACTTAAAAAGTATGAGAACAAATTAGATGATGAAATACATGGATCCGAATTTCAATCATTTTATGAAATAAATAATTTGTATCTAAAAAGACAAGGCGAAGTTTCTAAACTATATCTTAATTTATTATCGAAACCCTTCGATTTTAGTGTAAACGAATCCTTAGACATAAATCCTGATAAAATTCTTTTTCCTAAAAACGAAACTGAGCGTACAGATAGATGGAGAAAAAGAGTAAAATTAATGACACTAGGAAAACTTGTTGATTTGCAAAATGATAGATTAAAAAACAAAGACAAAAAAGATTACAAATATAAAGCCGACACTACACTCGAAAGAGAAGCCAGAGATATTGTTCGCAAACAAATGGATAGATACTTTACAACCAAAATAAGTAGAGAAACAGAAGACGAAAATTTTAGCAGTTTTATAAATAATATTGCTAATACAATGGATCCTCACACCGATTATATGGCTCCAGTAGATTTGCGTAGTTTTAATGAGCAAATGAAGGGAAGTTTTTTTGGTATAGGTGCACAATTAAAAGAAGAAGATGGAAAAATAAAAATAACATCTTTAGTTACTGGTATGCCAGCATGGAGAGGAGGGGAGCTAAAAGAAAACGACGAAATAATAAAAATAGCACAAGCAAATGCTGAGCCAATAGACGTTACAGGATACTCAGTGCCAGATGCTGTAAAATTAATAAGAGGTTCGCAAAAAGGTAGCGAAGTAAAACTAACTGTTCGCAAAGTAAATGGTACTGTAAAAGTAATATCACTCCTAAGAGATGAAATAAGGCTAGATGATACTTTTGCAAAATCGGTTATTATTAACAATGATCATAAAATTGGTTATATATATTTACCCGAATTTTATGCCGATTTTCAGGACCCAAAAGGTAGAAGATGTGCAGCCGATGTAGCAAAAGAAATAGAAAAATTAAAAGCCGAAAATGTAGAAGGTATAGTACTCGATTTGCGAAGCAATGGTGGAGGCTCCTTATACGATGTAGTGCAAATGGCTGGTTTATTTATAGAAGATGGTCCAATAGTACAAGTAAAAAGTAGAGATGAAAAAGCTACAGTACTAAGAGATAAAGATAAAAAAGTACAATATACTGGTCCATTAGCAGTATTGGTAAACGAAATGAGTGCTTCGGCATCAGAAATATTTGCAGCTGCAATACAAGATTATAAAAGAGGCGTTGTAATTGGTAGTACTAGCAGTTATGGTAAAGGTACTGTACAAAGAAACATACCATTAAACCCCGAAAACGAAAGTATTATATTGGGTACAAATAAAACTGAAGACCTAGGGTCATTAAAACTAACATTGCAAAAATTTTATAGAATAAATGGAGGTGCTACACAATTAAAAGGTGTAGTGCCCGATGTAGTACTGCCCGATGTATTGGAATATTATAAATTTAGAGAAAAAGATAACCCTTATGCACTTAAATGGGACGAAATACCTCAAGCTGAATACAAGCCCTGGTTAAATACTACCGATTTGAGTAATGTTATTACCAACTCAAATGCTGAAACCGTAAGCAATGTTAATTTTAATAAAATAAAAGCCAACATACAGTTTTTAGAGCAAAATGCAACAAAACCAATTAGTTTAAACTTAAAGCAATACGAATTAGACCAAAAACAATTAAAAGAAATTTCTAAACAAATGGATGAAGCTACCAAATTAGCAAAATCTTTAAATGTACAAAATCTAATATCCGACACTTTAGAAATTGCTAAAACAAAAGAAAAAATAGCATCAAATAAACAATTTGTAAAAGTAATAAGCAACGATATTTATATAGACCAATCGGTAAAAATTTTAAACAAAATGATAAATAACGACAAAATTGCAAAGAAAAATTAAGCTGAAGTTATTTGGCTTACCATAACATTTATATCGTTAAAATAAAATTGTTGGTATAAAGTAATTTTGTATGCTACTTTTTATGAGATGTAAAGTAAATATAATACAACATCAAATAATGAAGAGTACTAGTTATTATTTGAATTATACAAAATAGGTGTTGATTATATTTTGTATAAAATTTACTCACCCATAAATCCATCTAAGTCTCTTTTTTCTTTTTTTGTAGGTCTGCCAACCTTGCTTAGTCGCTTACCAGTATGAAAAGCAGCACCTTGATATTGTGTTTTATCCTCAACCTCATTAGGGGTTATGTCAATATAAAATTTTATAGCTTCGGCATATTGCACCCTGTTTTGTAAAAGCCCAGTTACTTTTATTAACCATTTTTTGGCTTCTGTTTTCACTTCATATTCCTCATCTACATGCACATTTTTAGAAGCCTTTACCGATGCACCATTATATTTTACTCTCCCTTTTTCGCAAGCTTCCGCAGCAAGGCTTCGAGTTTTATAAAGTCGTATGCTCCACAAGTATTTATCTATTCTTAATTTTTCCATAATAGTATTGAGATTAGTATTTTATATTCAACACTTAACCTTTAACCTTCAACCTTGAAATACCAAAGTTTAATAATTAATTTTTATTTTTTTTGTTTGCCAGCAACAGTTCCCTGATTTTGCTTCATTGGCGTCGCACATTTCTTCAGTATATCAATACCCAACATTAATTATGCAATGCACAAAATCATTGTTTTTTTTATATTTATTATGCATATTTTTATAGAAAATTTTACAATATGAAATTCAAATTTACGTTATCTACCTTTATTTTATTTTTTGTTTTGCAATTTTCGCTAGCACAAAATCATGGCACCAATTGGACTGCCGATGGATTAGGCTATTACGAATTTAAAGATGCAGGAATAGTAAAAATAGAACCAAAATCAAATGAGGAAATAGTAGTTGTAAAAAAAGAAAATCTTATTCCGCAAGGTTCTTCGGCTGCTATAAAAGTACAATCCTTCGATTATAGCAACGATAAAACTAAAATATTGCTATTTGCAAACACTGCAAAAGTTTGGCGTTACAAAACCAAAGGCGATTATTGGATATTGAACACTACAACAAATAAACTTACACAATTGGGCAAAAATTTGCCATCACAATCACTAATGTTTGCAAAAATTTCGCCAGATAGTAAATATGTAGCCTATGTAAGCGACCATAATATTTTTGCTGAAGATATTGCTACAGGAATAGTAAAAAAATTAACTACCGATGGTACACGAAAACTAATAAATGGCACTTTTGATTGGGTGTACGAAGAAGAATTTAATTGTAGAGACGGATTTAGGTGGAGCCCCGATAGTAAGCAAATCGCATTTTGGAAAATAGATGCTACCAAAGTAAGAGATTATTATATGCTAAACACTACAGACTCTGTTTATTCAAAAATAATACCAGTAGAATATCCTAAAGTAGGAGAGAACCCTTCGCCTGCTTATATACATGTAGTAAACATTACAAATGGAGCCATAAAAAAAATGAATATAGATGGCGATGCCCAACAACACTACATTACACGTATGGAGTGGAGTGGTAATAATGAAATAATTTTACAACAGTTAGATAGAAAACAACAAGAAAGTAAATTAATATATTGTAATGTTTCAGATGCATCAAGTGCTACATTTTGGGCCGAAAACGACGAAGCATGGGTAGATTTGAATACCGATAAACCAGTAGGTTGGAATTGGATAAACCAACAAAAAGAATTTATTTGGGTAAGCGAAAAAGATGGTTGGAGGCATATTTATAAAATAAGTAAAGATGGTAAAACAACAACATTGCTCACAAAAGGAAATTATGATATTGGAACAATTAAGGCAATAGACGAAACAAATAACTACATTTATTTTACTGCTTCTCCAAAAAATGCAACACAATTATATTTATACCGTACAAAAATTAATAATGGTAAAGATATGCCCGAAATAGTAAGTAATGAAAATTTGATAGGCACACACGAATACGATATGCCACCAAATGGAAAAATGGCAAATCATAGTTTTAGCAATTACAATACATACCCAGTAAGCGAATGGATAACTTTGCCAGATAATAAGCCATTTTCTCCAACAAAAAGTATCGGAAAAATATTAAAAAAAGACGAGAAAAAAAATATCGAATATGTAAAAATAACTACTGAAGATAATGTGGTTTTAGATGCATGGATAAATAAACCCAAAAACTTTGACTCTACAAAAAAATACCCGGTAGTTTTTTATGTGTATGGCGAACCTGCTGCATCTACAGTAAACAATGAGTTTGGCAACCATTCCAATTTTTTATACATGGGCGATATGGCAAGCGATGGTTATATTCAAGTAGCCGTTGATAATAGAGGTACACCATCTCTCAAAGGTGCAAAGTGGCGTAAAGATATTTATAGGAAAATTGGCACACTCAATATTAGAGATATGGCAATGGGGGCAAAAAAAATATTAGAAAATACATACATGGATAAAAGCAGAGTAGCCGTTTGGGGCTGGAGTGGTGGAGGTTCTTCCACTTTAAATTTAATGTTTAATTATCCCGAAATTTTTCAAACAGGTATTGCAATTGCAGCAGTAGCTAACCAATTAAACTACGATAATATTTACCAAGAAAGATATATGGGATTACCACAAGAAAATATGGATGATTTTGTAAAAGGCTCACCAATAAATAATGTAAAAGGCTTGCAAGGCAAACTTTTATACATACACGGCACTGGCGATGATAATGTACATTACGATAATGCCGAAATGTTGTTAAACGAATTAATAAAATACAATAAGCAATTTGAATTTATGGCATACCCAAATCGTACACATAGTATAAGCGAAGGCAAAGGTACAGGGTTACATTTAGCCACTTTATACACTAATTTTTTAAAGAAAAATTGTGTGCCCGGTGCTAGGTAAAACCAATATGGTTGGTTTAAATTAATTTTATTTTAAAAAATTGTAAATGCAATTGCAGCAAAATTTTCAGCTAAAGGATTATAATACTTTTGGTATAAATGTGTATGCAAAATATTTTGGAACATTTAGTACACTAAATGAACTTCAATATTTATTACAAGATACAAATAACTATTGCAAAGCAGTAAACTCCAAAAGTAATACACTTATACTTGGCGGTGGCAGCAATATATTATTTACAAAAAATTACGATGGTATTGTATTAAAAAATGAAATTTTAGATATAGAAAAGATAAACGAAGACGAGGATAATATTTTTGTAAAAGTAGGTGCAGGTATTATGTGGCATGATTTTGTTTTATATTGTATCGAAAATGATTTTGCTGGGGTCGAAAATTTATCGTTTATACCTGGCACAGTAGGTGCTAGCCCTATTCAAAATATTGGAGCTTATGGTGTAGAAATTAAAGATGTTTTTTTTGAATTGGAAGCATACAATATTTCTGAAAAAAAAAATATCGTTTTTTCGCAAAGTAACTGTGAATTTGGATATAGAGATAGTATTTTTAAGAATAAATTTAAAGACCAATTTGTAATTATATCTGTTACTTTTAAATTAAATAAAACACCTATTTTTAAAACATCGTATGGTGCAATAGCTGCTGAATTAGAAAAAAACGGAGTCGAAAATTTGAGTATAAAAGCAGTTTCTGATGCAGTAATAGCGATACGCAAAAGCAAATTACCAAATCCTAGCCAAATAGGAAATGCTGGTAGTTTTTTTAAAAACCCAACAATTGATAATGATTATTTTGAAAAGTTAAAAATTAAATTTCCAAATATTGTAGGCTATGTTGTAAGTAAAACCCACACTAAGCTAGCTGCTGGTTGGCTTATAGAGCAATGTGGCTGGAAAGGATTTAGAGAGGCCGATGCTGGCTGCCACCAAAACCAGGCTTTAGTATTGGTAAACTATGGTAAAGCACAAGGCACTCAAATATATAATTTAAGTACAAATATTATAGAATCGGTTAAAAATAAGTTTGGTGTACAGCTTCAAAGAGAAGTAAATATTATATAAAAATGCAAAGAAAACTAGTGTTTTACAACATAGTTTTCTTTGCATTAAAAACAGTTTTTTATTTTCCTTGTGTTTTAATTACCCCAGGGTTTTCTGTAGCAGGTATAGGGTTTTTAAATTGTTGTTCCATTTGCAATAAGCCACCCAACAATTGATTATTTCTGTCTTCTTCTTGGCGCATAGCTTCTCTTTTATTTTCCGATAAGCTTTCGTAATAACTAGCCTGCTGTTGCATATCTTTTTTAAGAGCAGTGCTAATTTTATTTGCCAAAATAGTATCGCCAGCTTTGTAAGCTGCAAGTACCAATTGCAACGAAAATTGGTTTTGTTGCTGCCCACGGCTTGCCATGCCATAAGGCATATTCAATTCAGGTATTCCATTATCTACTTTGTGCAGTAACTTTTTAGCATCTTCTTTTCTATTACCATCTGCAAGGTTGCTAGCTGCAAGCGCATAAGCATAACGAATACTATTTAAGTGTCTTCTATTTTCCTCATCAAAATACACAGCTTTTTTATCGGCTCCTCCAAATACAAATTTGTTCATCATTTTATCCAAAGCCCAATCTTTATTTACTTCGCCATTTAGCACAGGTACAAGCCTATAAGAAAGCCCATCTTGACGTAAGTACTGCTGAAAACCAAGCTCACCATAAGGGCTCGTAAAATAAATTGGTCGCTTCCATTTATTTGCTGCTATTACATTTAAAATAGCTGCATCGTTTTTGTAAATATAATTTTTTGGTATTTCAAATTGCAGTTGACTTACAACAGAGTCGGTAGCATTTGCTGTACCATTTTGTTTTACAAAAGCAATATCTACTGGCACACTCACTTTTTTGCTCGGAAAAACATTCATAGAATTACCATCTCTTCCTTGCTCCATTTTTGCAGGGTCATCGCTACCTGCATAGTCTTTCATCATAGTGTACAAATCCATATAGTTATTGGGGTCAATACCTGCTTTTGGAGCATTGTACACTACATCTCTGTTCGATCCTCGTATTTGTTCAGGTGTCCAAATCACATCTACAGAGTCGCTTTGATTTACTTTGTAGCGTAGTTGATTTATGTACCAATCTGTACCTAATAAACTAGTATTCATTACACGTATATCTGGGCGTACACCTAGCACTTCTTGCGCATACCAAAGTGGGTAAGTATCATTGTCTCCAAATGTAAATAGTATAGCGTTTGGAGCACAACTTTCTAAATAATCTTTAGCTAAATCTGGTGCCATAGTTTTTTGGCTTCTATCATGGTCGTCCCACTCTTGGCTAGCCATAATTACTGGCACTGCTAGCGTACATACAATACCAGCGGCTATTGCTGCGTTTTTATTTGATTTTAATATTGGTAATAATAAATCTTTTATGTACAATACTCCTAACCCAATCCAAATTGCAAATACATAAAAAGAACCTACAAATGCATAATCTCTTTCTCTAGGTTGGTTTCCTGCCATATTCAAATACAATGATATGGCAATGCCCGTAAAAAAGAAAAACAAACCTACTACAAATGCATCTTTTTTATCTTTTTTGGCTTGATAAAAAACACCAAGCAAACCTAAAATAAAAGGCAACATATACAATTTATTATTTGCTTTATTGTTTTTTAAAGTATCTGGCAATTTGTTTTGATCGCCGAGGCGCATTGCATCTAAAAATCCTATTCCTGTTTTCCAATTACCGTCACGTACATTGCTCAAGTAGCTGCCTTGGTTGTCATTTTGTTTGCCAGCAAAATTCCACAAAAAATAACGCATGTACATCCAATTTATTTGATAGCTCATAAAAAAACTAACATTATCTCCCATGCTTGGCGCATGCTCATAAGTGCCATCTTTATTTTTACCAATACCTGCAAAGTCTGCATAGTAATCAGCTCTACCTTGGTCGTTGCTTTGATCCCACATACGAGGAAAAAGATGCATATCTTCTGGGGCATATATGTACGAAACTTTTCTGCCTTCTTTTAAATATTTACCATCAGCTTTTACATAAGTTTCTGTTACTTTACTATCTTGTATTTGCGCAGTAAAATCCTGGCCATATAATATTGGCCAATCGCCGTATTGCTCACGACTAAGGTAGCTCATAAGGTTTACCGGGTTATCTACTTCATTCATATCTACCGACACATTGGCGTTGCTACGTACCAATGTAGTAGAGTATGATGCAAAACACCCTAAAGTTATAAACATAAAACACCATACACCTAATTTAAGCAAATTCCAGTTTTTTTGTTGTGCAATGCGCAAGCCAAACCAACATAAAGCAACCAACATTAAAAAGAAAAATGCAAAGCCTGTAAAATATGGTAATCCAAAATCGTTTACAAAAAGTATATCAAAATTTCCAGCAGCTTTTACTGTCCATTGTATTAATGCTTTTTGTGTAAATCCTGTAATTACAACACCAATTATAAAAGCAAGAAATGTTTTCCAATTGGTAGTAGTATATCTTTTGTAAAAATATATCATAGTAATTGCCGGAATTATAAGCAAGTTTAACAAATGAACACCTATAGATAAACCCATTAAGAAAAATATTACTACAATATATCTATCGGCTTTTGTAAAATGACCATTTATCCCAGCTGCTTGCTCGGCGGTAACGTCGTTTTCCCATTTAAGCATAAGCCAAAAAAGCAAGGCAGTAAAAAAAGAAGAAAGTGCATATACTTCTCCCTCTACAGCATCGTACCAAAATGTGTCCGAAAAAGTATAAGCAAGTGCTCCAACTACACCTGCAGCAATAATAGCGGCTATTTTACCACCATCTAGCTCTTCGCCAACTTTACAAACTATTTTTTTAGCAAAATGTGTAATTGTCCAAAATAAAAATAAAATGGTAAGCCCACTAGATAAAGCACTCATAAAATTAATACCTGTAGCCGCATTAGCAGGGTCAAAAGGTGCCATAAAAAGCCTTCCTAATAACACAAAAAATGGAGCACCTGGAGAATGGGGTACTTGTAATTTGAATGCACTAGAGGCAAACTCACCACAGTCCCACAAACTGCCGTTTTTTTCCATTGTTAAAATATACACTGTAGTAGCAATGATGCTTACTAACCATCCAGTAATGTCGTTTATACGTTTATAGCTCATATTTTGTTAGTTATATTGTGGCAAATATAGGCATGTTTGCCCTAGAGAAGAAACCGTAAATCATTTT
Organism: Ferruginibacter sp.; assembly: GCA_013141435.1. Lineage (GTDB taxonomy): Bacteria > Bacteroidota > Bacteroidia > Chitinophagales > Chitinophagaceae > Ferruginibacter. The sequence goes on along the minus strand of JABFQZ010000008.1, from coordinate 492 downwards.
TTGCATTTTTTTAGAGAGTTTTTTCAATCAAAAATTTCACCTAGTGCACTATCATGCTGTGTAACTTCGGTGTGTAAAACCCTGTTTACCCCACACCAAATGCTTGTAATAAAACTTTCTATAAGGGTAGAAGTTTTATAGCCTCTGTTGGAGCCTGATTGTGGTAAGTTTGTATTTTGCTCAATAATATCTCTAAAGCCTATTTTTTGCAACATTTTCTTCAAAAAAATACCACCCCACGGCGTAATCTCTTTACTGGTATAGCTTATATCAAAATACATTTCTATAATTTGTCTAATGCTACGCATTCGGAATTAAATAGCTAAATTAAACATTATTGCCCAATGTGGAATTTGGGTTAAATCAATTAGTACAAAATAAGAATTTACTTTTTAGTTAATACAAACCAACATAAAAAAAACACGATAATAAAAAAAACAATCATCAATATATTTGTTTAACAAAAAAAAAGTTCCTACATTTGCACCCCAG
>JABFQZ010000013.1 GCA_013141435.1 Ferruginibacter sp. | reverse complement strand
ATATGCTGTAGCCATAAGTAGCACTGTCAGCTTTTATTACAAAATATTTAAATTGGGTAGCTGCGGCTTGTTTAATATTTACTTTTTTTATGGCAGCTATTTCTTTGGTGGTTGGTTTTTTGGGTAGTGCCATAGCTTTTTTTTGTGCAGTACAGTTAATGCTAATAAGTATTATAATTAAAAGGGGTAATTTTTTTTTCAATGTTTTGTTTTTCGTTTGTAATTAACTAATCATTTTTACTTTATTAATTAAAGCCACTACGTTAATACTTACATCGTTGTAAGTTTTTTTTAAACGCCTACTTCTGTTTATAATATCGCCGTTTTGCATTACTACATTACTTGGCAAGCAGTTAACCAAATAATTTTTATTTACCAAATGCGATCGGTGTATGCGTATAAAATCATTTTGTGGCAATTGTTGCTCAAACCATTTTAATACTTTGGCAACTAATATTGGGTGTCTTTCGTCGGTACAATATATTTTACTATAATTACTAAAAGCTTCTACTCTAATAATGTTATTGGTGTTTTTATAAAATAAACCAAGGTATGGTGTAGTTTTAACATGCAGTATTTTTTAATGTTTATATCATTTTATTTTTGTGTATTCCCAAATTATTTCTACTTGTATTTTTTGCTTATTTCTTAATGTTTTGTAAGCTACAGCCAAGGCAAATTTTTATTTCTTTAATTTTAAAAATCAAAAGTAAATACTATATATTTTTTATATATACCAAAAAAGGGGTATTTTGAAAAATAAATACCCCTAAAAAGGGGAGTAAAAAGTTTCTTATTCCTTTATTTATTTGTAATTAAAATAAAATGAACAACAAAGCTCAAATAATCATTATTTCCTATCGCTGCTTTACTGTGGTTTTACTTGTTTTGATTAGCAATATTATAATGGCACAGTTAAATGTTGATAGTATTAAATCGTCGTTTTCAAAGCAAAAAGATGATACTGTCAAAATTAGATTACTTAGGGAGGCTGGGCTTAAGTATGAAGCCCATGACAAGTTTTTGGCAAAATGGACTTTTACAAAGGCTATAGAATTATGCCGCCAATTCAAATTAAAAACGGAGGAGGCAATTAGTCAAAACCACTTAGCCTCTTTTTATATTAATTCTGCAAAATGGGATACAGCAGAAATAGAAGCTTCAAAAGCATTAACATTAGCAAAGGAGGTTGGAAGCGAATTAAACATGGCCAAGTCATATAATATTATTGGCAATAGTTTTCGTAGAAGAAGTAAATATACAGATGCTATAAACAACTATTTGAAAGCTGTTAGTTTATTTGAAAAGGTAAAAGATGATAAACGAACGGCACAGGTATATGCAAATATTGCAGCAGTGTATGCAGAAACGAATGATAGTAAAAAGGGGATAGAGTATGGAGAAAAAGCAATTGGCTTTGCATTAAAATCGGGCGATAATGATGCAATAGCAAAAGCGTACTTCAATACTGGGGCAGCTTGGGCTATGCCAGATGATAATAAATATATTGAGTACTATAAAAAAGGAATCCCGTTTGCCTTAGCCACAAATAATGCTATATTAATACAACAAGGGTATTACAATATTACGAATGGATATTATCAAATTGGGTTAGCAAAAGGTGTAATGCCAATTGAAGCAGCCCTTTATGCCGATTCCTCTAAATATTGGGCAGTTAAAATTGGGAATCCACTAAATAACTTTTATGCAAACAACATTAATAGCCAGATAGCCATAGCACGTAAAGATTTTTCAATGGCAGAGCGATTATTAAATGAGGCTTGGGGTAATTTGAAGGAAGACAGCAGCAATTTTACTTTGCGAATTTACTACAGTACATTAAGTAAGCTAAAATATGAGAAAGGAGATTATAAAGCTGCATATAATTATCGCTTAAAACAAGATTATTATAAAGATTCTATTTTAAAAGAAGATCAACTAGAAGAAATAGCCAATTTGGAAGCCAGGTTTCAAACAGAGAAAAAACAAGATCAAATTGAAACACAAAAATCTCAACTTAAACAAAAATCAATACTCAATTATTTTTTTGGCAGTAGTGCAGCAGCATTGGCTTTACTTAGTTTTGTAAGCTACCGTAACTACCGCAACAAACAAAAAGTACATCAATTAAAAATTACAGAACTAGAAACCGAAAAACAACTATCCGCTACGCAAGCTGTTTTAAAAGGCGAAGAACAAGAGCGTACAAGGCTTGCCAAAGATTTACATGATGGTCTTGGTGGCATGCTTAGCGGTATAAAATACTCATTTAATAATATGAAAGACAATTTGATAATGACACCCGATAATGCTCAGGCTTTTGAGCGTAGTATGAATATGCTCGATAATGGCATTCAAGAAATGCGCCGAGTGGCACATAATATGATGCCCGAATCGATAATGCGATATGGCTTAGACAAAACCCTTGCAGATTATGTAAGTGATATAAATAAAAATGGCAGTTCCAAAATAGAGTATCAAAGCTTAAGAGTAGAAACATTAACACTTACTAATAGCGCAGCAGTAACTATTTACCGCATTGTACAAGAATTAATTAGCAATACCCTAAAACACAGCAGTGCAAAAAATATGCTTGTACAGTTATTGGCTGGCGATAATGTTTTAATTATAAATGCCGAAGACGATGGCAAAGGCTTTGATACAAAAATTATAGAAACTAGCAGCCAAGGTATTGGTTGGAAAAATATAAAAAGCCGTGTGGAGTTTTTAAAGGGTATTTTAAAAGTAGAGTCATCTGCCAATAACGGCACACAAGTAAATATTGAAATACCCTTATAGTAAATTAAATTATGATAACAGTATTTATTACCGACGATCATTATATGGTGGTAGAAGGAATAAGATCGTTACTTATGAACGAATTAGATATTGAGTTTATAGGCTCTGCCTCTACATTACAAAGCTGTAAAGAATTTTTTAAAACAAAACAGCCTAATGTACTTTTATTGGATATAAACTTACCCGATGGTAATGGTATTGATTTGTGCAAGGAGCTAAAACAAAAATACCCTTTGGTAAATATTTTGGGTATTAGCACATATAACCAAGCTAGTTATATAAAAGATATGATAAATAATGGTGCGGTGGGTTATGTATTAAAAAATGCTACCCAAAAAGAGTTATCCGAAGCCATACACCTGGCAGCTATAGGCAAAAGCTATATGGCATTTGAAGTAGCAAAAACCTTACACGCCTCCGAAAAAGCAGAAGCAAAAAAAATAATAATTGGCAAAAGAGAAAAAGAAGTACTAGAGCTCATAAAAGATGGATTTACCAATGCAGAAATTGGAGAAAAGCTTTTTCTTAGCCATCACACAGTGCATACATACCGCAAAATTTTATTAATAAAATTAAATGCAAAAAATACTGCTGAGTTAATTAAGTTGGCTTTAATTAATAAGCTTATCGAACTATAATTCTTTTATATTTTTAAGAATCTAAAACTGTGATAAAAAACAAAACCCTATACTTTGCAGTTTATTTTTCAAATTAAAATTAATAGGTTATTCAAAAAATCAATTTTTAACCTGAGTTCTTGTTAAGAAAATCTAAAGAATAAAGCCCATCTGCGGTGCGACTTACTAGCTATGAATATATCTAAGCATTAGAAACATTTATTTCATTTTTTAACGACAAGCATTTCATTTTTTTTTACGCTTTTTTTCTAAGGACGATGAAGCTCCATAATTTGCGAACTATCTGATTTATACTTTGAAGCAATTCTACTTTTATCTAAACTGTCCACCATGAAAAGCAATCAAAATAGTAATGATTTCGGAGTCTGTTAATGTAGCTTTTCTGTTGCGCTTTTTTATGCCTTCAGCAACAGGTAATGTTTGTTTTTTAAACTCAAGTTCAAATTCATTGCAAAAATCGTCCACTTTTGCAAAAAATTCTGTTACTTTGTCTGAGAAAAGAGGTGTGTTCATATTTGATGTATTTTATTATTTATCAATTACTTATATATCAAAAACCATGCCTCTTTTTCACTTTTTCTAACCATATTTTTGTAATTTCTTAAACCGAACTCAGGTTAATAATATCTATCATCTGGATGAATATTGTTTGCCCAAAAATCAGCATCTTTCCCTATCCACTCATCGGGCTTATAAGGCGATAATTGCCTAGTGTTTTCGCTTGCTACTTCAATTGTCATATCGGCTTGGTCGGGTATAAACCAAAAATATGGCCCTACAGCAAATGCCACAGCTTGCTCTATAAATAGTTTAAAATAGGCTACATAATCTAACTTTTACTGGTTCCTTTTTTCGGAGCATTTTAATGTTAAATTCTTCGGGCAATACTTGTTCTAATTTCATTGCATATTTTATAATATTAAATATACCCATATTCTAAATATACCACATATGTGGTATAGCATAGTTTCATTTACTCTGTTACATTTGATTACAAAAAATAATACATTTGCATCATTATTTGAAGGCTTACTTTTCTAAAAAAACATAATAGTAATAACGCTTTAATACCGCATTTATGGTATAAAAAATTAAACCTTAGTTTATACATTTACATTAAAATATTATTACTGAAAACACTATTTATTATATTAACTATGCTATTTCCAACTGTAGGTATTTGCCAATACACAGGTGGCAACAATGATGGTTTTGGAAATGCATTTTTGGCCAGAACAAATATAACTGACGACAATGCATTTAGAGGAGGAACTGATGATGGATTTACAAAGGCCGTTTTACTAAAAACAAACATTACAGATGATAATGCTTTTAGAGGTGGTAGTGACGATGGATTTGCAAATATACTTTTACCAAAAATAAGTATTACTGACGCAACTGCATTTAAAGGAGGTAATGATGACGGATTTGCAACACTTGATTTGCCTAAATTAATAATTACTGATGCAACAGCTTTTAAAGGCGGAAATGATGATGGATTTGCCAACTTATATTTACCAAAAATAAGTATTACTGATGCAACTGCTTTTAAAGGTGGTAGTGATGATGGGTTTGCCAATACACTTTTACCAAAGTTAAATATTACAGATGCAATAGCTTTTAGAGGTGGTAATGATGATGGGTTTGCTAGCGTATTATTAGCTAGAGCAACTATAACCGATATAAGTGCATTTAGAGGTGGTATTGGTAGAGGCGAAACACAATTTAAACTAGTGCCTGTAACTTGCGATGGCACTACATTTACTTGGAATGGCAGTGTAAGCAATGCTTGGGAAAACCCCGATAATTGGAACTGTGGCGTAATGCCCAATGTAAGTAGCATTGTTATTATTCCTTTTGGGGTACCAAATTATCCAAAAGTAAATGCCAACTACGAAATAAAAACACTTTACATAAATGCCAATGCTGCTATTACAATACAGCCTGGCGTACAATTTAAATTAAATGGACAATAAATTAAACAACATGAAAAAATTACTATTTATCTTTTTTTGGATGAGTGCATTTGCCATTACAAAAGCAAACAACATTCAAATAACCAATGTGAGTGTGGTGCCTGCAAACAGTACAATTAAATTTGATGTAAGTTGGGATAATGGCTGGCGTAGCAGTGTGCTTAACAATTGGGATGCTGCTTATGTATTTTTTAAGGTTAAAGATGTTAACGGTAATTGGGGCCCTTTAAGTGTTACAGCTGTAAATGATGTAACTCCAAGTGGTTTTATTGGTGCTTATATAAACTCTTATTTGGGCAAGTTTTTTTATAGGGCTACATCGGGTAGCGGCACTACAACAATTACTAATATAGAAATTGGAATTGATCCGCCTCAGGCTAGTGGTATATTTGATATCAAAGGTTTTGCTATAGAGATGGTTTATGTTCCACAAACTGGTTTTTATCCTGGTGATGGGAGCAGCACCAATAGCTACACCCCCGATCCAGCATATGGTACTACATTACAGCAAGGTACAGCAACACATTTAATAGATCCATTAGCAACACCAACTTTAATAAATGCTACTGGGTTTCAAAATGGTTTCAAAGCTTTTTATTGCATGAAATATGAATTAAGTATGGGAGGATATAGAGATTTTTTGAATACACTAACTTATACCCAACAAATACCACATATTGTACCTGCGCCTTCGGCTACAGCAGGAAGTTATGCCCTTATAAATGCCTATAGAAATAATATTAAAATAAAAACAGCAGGTATTGCATCATCAACACCTGCTGTATTTGGATGCGATGCAAATAACAATTTAGTATACGACGAAGCAGATGATGGAGAATGGATTGCTTGTAATTATTTAAATTGGGTAGATCATGCTGCTTATTTAGCATGGGCAGGGCTTAGGCCTCTTACTGAACTAGAATATGAAAAAGCAGCAAGGGGAATACAGCTACCTGTAGCAAGTGAATATGCTTGGGGCAACAACCAAATTTCCACAACAATTTATAATTATGCTACTCCAAATACCACATCAGAAACTATTACAAACGGTTCTGCTACTATTGGCAATGCAAATTATGGTTCTACATATCCGTTTTTGGCTGGGCCAACAAGAACTGGTGTTTTTGCAACTGCAACAAGTAATAGAATAACAAGTGGTGGTAGTTTTTATGGTGTAATGGATTTGAGTGGAAATTTAGCAGAAAGGGTAATATCTACAACAATGGCTACAAATTCATCTTATGCTACCTTAGGTGTAAGGGAAAGTGTTCAAATCCTGGCTAATGGTTATGCAGGATTCACAAGTACTAGTAGTGCTTTTAATTGGCCCGGTTCAACTATCTATTTCATTCCTCCAGCATTAGGCCCAAGTTATATTAATGGTACTGTAAATGCAACAGGATTAATATACAAAGGGGGACATTGGAGCAGTAGTAGTGCAAACTTACGAATAAGCGATAGGAGTGGATTGTTAGTAACAGATCCTAATATAGCAAGAAGTTCTGATGTTGGCATTAGGGGTTGTGCAACTGCTCCTTAAATTTTATAAACTTTTTATAGCTGTATTTAAACTATCATAATTACAAAAACTAAAATAAAGTATTTTGTCGGACTTATTATCTTTGGCATTGGTGTAAATGTGGCTTAATAAAAATTAGGTTTTTAACCAATAGTGTCCTAAACGTTTTTTACTAAAACTAAAGTTATTAATTTTGCTTGGTTTTAAGTTATTTTTCCTTTGTTTTTAAAAAAGAACCCCTTGTACTCTAATTGGAGGTGGTTTTATGTGTTGTTCTTCGTATGGATTATCGAGCCATAATTGCAATTCAATTTTGACAAATAAATTTAGCCTAATAAAGGCTACCAAATTATATAAATGCCTACCAAATTTTGCTATTGCTTTTAATGCTTTAAGTATAAGTATGGTTATGAGTGCCGTCCAAATTTGTATAAGCACTGCGTTTTCACTGGTTCCAATAAACGTTTTTATATGCAGCAGTTGTTTTATTTCTCTAAAAAATATTTCTATTTGCCAACGGCTTTTGTACAGTTCAGCTATGGTGTTGGCTAGCCATTTAAAATTATTGGTAATCAGCTCTATTGTTTGTTTATTTTCATCGTCCCATATGGCTATTCTGCGTAATTGTTTTGGTACTTGTCTTTTGAGTTATGGTTTTTAAGTTCAATAATTTCATCTTTTAAAAGATGTGGATGTTTGGTTTGGGGTAGTACATTTTCTTTAGTTACATGGTATTGCAGATTGTCTTTGTGCCTTATTACAAAGAAAACACCCTTGCTGTCCCAAACTTTTAGTAGGTGAAAATCGTTGTAAAATCGGTCTGCAACTATAACGCTACCCTTGTGTAAGGGTACATCATAAGCTCCTTTATTATCTGGGGTTTTACCGTTGGTGATGTTTAAGTAAACGGGTAAGTTGCCGTCATAATCAAGCAAAGTGTGCATTTTTACAGTACCTTTGTTAAGGCCAAGATGATTAAGATTGCCTGTGGCTTAGTGTAAACCATTACTTATATCTCTAACAGATTGGCTCTTTGCAAACTGGCAAAACAGCATCATAACTAAATGTGTCCAACTATTGCAGCCTTTTTGATGTTTATCGCTTGGGTATTGCGCTACTATTTTTTTGAATTTATTAGGTTCTAATTTTCTAATAATTTGGGCAAACAAAGTTAATTTTGACATAAGGAAAGTTTTGGTTGTTTTGCAACCTCAAAGCTAACTTTGAGTTACAACAAAACTTCCCTTTTTTTTAAACTGTTAGGACGCTATTGATTTTATAATATTTTCTAGCAAGTTGCTTATTTATTTTTTAAACTATTTGATTATATTTACCAAAAAATAGCAGCTTAAAACTTAAGTTTTTATGAAATAATAGTGTGGCACAAAATTTGGTGCATTTTAGCACAATAAAAAGTTAAAATTTACGTTTTTAGATTTATTCGTTTTCTATACATTTTAAACCCCTTACAAATATGGGAACAGAAAAATTACAAAGAAAAGATTTTTTGAAAAGTTTAACTGGGTTATCAAAAAATAAGCCCACATCCAAAACAGAAAATACTCCCCCTACAATTGACCCATTATTTGAAAAATACTCCAGAAAAAGCTTAGGTAATAGGCAATATAGCGAAACCCTTGCAGTACAAGATGGGCAAACAGAATTTTTAAATAGAGTAGGTACTATTTCTAGTGGTATTGCTGCATACACTGGTGCTTGGACAATTAATGAAGTAAAACACTTATTAAATAGAGCTAGCTATGGAGCAAAAAAAGTAGATATTGATGCATTGCTTTTGCAAAGTACCAGTGCCGCAGTAGATAGCTTGCTAAGCTTTACTCCCAACCCTACTTTACCATCGGCTGCACCATTACGATATGATACTTATACAACAGCCGATGGACCAGGCTATAACGAAACAGTAGCAACAGGTGCCGATTGGACAACTACAAATATACCATATACTGGTTTTGGAGCACAATATTATCGTCGTTTGGGGCATCAGGCATGGAATTGGGGGGTGTGTATAAATGACGCAAGAAGTGTGAGAGAGAAAATGCAACTTTTTTGGTATCATTTTATACCCGTAGGTTTTGAAGATATTGAAAATATAGATGATAGAAACTCAGCTACTCTTACACACGACTATATGAAATTGCTTAGAAATAATTGTTTGGGCAATTTTAAAACATTACTAAAATCTATATCTAAAACCCCAGCAATGCTGTATTATTTGAGTAATCATTTTAGTACAGCTGCATCGCCAAACGAAAACTTTGCAAGAGAGTTATTGGAGTTATTTACAATAGGTAAAGTGCCCCAAAATTATACCGAGTCCGATATTCAAGCTGCATCGAGGGTTTTATCGGGCTGGCGTATTGTTAATACTGGTAGTGTATATCCTGTAGTATCTGCATTTAATTCTGCATTTCATAATACTACAGGAAGTAGGCTTTTTTCAAGCAATTTTGGCAATCAAAGCATACCAGCAGGCACTAATCCTGATACAAAAGCTGCTGAGTTTGATGCTTTTTTTGAAATGCTATTTTCACAACAAGCCACTACTATAGCTAAATACATTTGCCGAAGATTATATCGCTTTTTTGTGTATTACGATATTGATACTAACATAGAAGCAAATGTAATTACCCCTCTAGCCAATTTATTGATAACTTACAATTGGGAAATATCGCCAGTATTAAGTACATTATTAAAAAGCGAACATTTTTACGATATTGCTAACAGAGGGGTTATGATAAAAAGTCCAACCGATATGATTATTGGATTAATACGCAGCTTAAATGTAAATACGGCTAGCACTTTGGGAACTACAGAAACTCAATACCCAATATGGCTTTATTTTCAAAGCTATAGTTACAATTATTTAGAACAAGGTTTTGGAAATCCGCCTACAGTAGCTGGGTGGAAAGCTTATTATCAAGACCCTGCATATTATCAAAATTGGATTAACTCAGAAACAGTACAACGAAGAGAAAATTTAATTAAAGCTTTTTTAAATGGGTTTACTTTGTATGGCAATCCTATAAAAATAGATGTTTTATCCTATGCTTCGCAGTTTCCAACAACAGATGTAGCCGACCCTAATACTTTAGTAAATACTTTTATACAATATTTATTACCAAAAGATATACCAGCAAGCTATAAAGCACAAATAAAAAACTCTGCTTTATTAGGCGGTACTGGTAATGATGCAAACTGGACAACAGCATGGAACAATTATGTATCTAGCCCATTTAATACAACATATATAAATGTAGTTACCCCAAAATTAAGGGCATTACTACAAACTATATTAACTTTTGCTGAATATCAATTAATGTAATTTTTTTTAAAATATCAACTCTTATGAATCGTAGAAAATTTTTAAGTAATTCGGCTTTATTTACAGTACCAATAATGTTACAAGGCTTGCCAGTATTTGCAGGCGAAGGTGTACTTAATCCAATGCTTCAAAAGCTTGCCATGTCGGCTGCTAATTGTGGCAAAGTATTAGTTATAGTACAAATGAATGGAGGTAACGATGGCTTAAATATGGTAATACCGTTAGATCAATATACTAATTTAGCAGCTGCTAGACCAGGGGTTTTAATACCACAAGCATCGGTTTTGCCTCTTAGTGGCACTACCACAGTGGGCTTGCACCCTTCTATGACAGGCTTAAGAGATTTATACAATAATGGTAAACTTGCCATTGTGCAAGGAGTATCGTATCCAAACCCAAACTATAGCCACTTTTTTGCGCAAGATATTTGGTTTTCGGGAACAACAACTACTCCAGTAGGTGGCACATCGGTTACTGCGGCTACTACAAGTACAGGTTGGCTGGGTAGAAATTTTGATATAAATCATCCTTCTTATCCTACTGGCTACCCAAATGCTATAAATACGGGTCCAATGGCTATTCAAGTTGGAGGCTCATTGCCATTAAGTTTGAGAGGTACTACCGATTATTTTGGATACAATGCCCCAAACCCTACATCATTAGTAAGCGTAGCTATAGCAGAGCCAGAACCTGCGCCATTAAACGATTATGGTACCGAAATTACTTTTTTACGCCAAATGCGCAATCAAAGTAATGCATTTGCAGCAAATATTACAGCAGCTTGGAATGCTGGTGGGGCTACTACATCTACAATGTATCCTCCAACCACACCATCTTCAGTATATAATGGCTTAGCAGAACAATTAAAAGTAGTAGCAAGGCTTATTGGTGGTGGTTTATCTACACCTGTATATATTGTAAATCAACCAGAGGGTTACGATACGCATGATGTGCAAGTAGATCCTTTAGATTTTACTACAGGCTACCATGCTGTAAAATGCTTAGGTCGATTATCTTCGGCTATTTCTGCTTTTCAAAATGATATTACTTTAAGAAATAAGGCCGATATTGTAACTGGAATGACATACAGCGAATTTGGCCGTAGAGTTATTAGTAACGCTAATAATGGTACCGACCATGGCACTGGAGCTCCTGTTTTGTTTTTTGGCAATAAGGTTAATCCAGGTATTAGAGGTACAAATCCTATTATTCCTGCGGTTTCTAATGGTAATACACAAGTGCCAATGCAATTCGATTTTAGACAATTATACACTACAGTTATGCAGCAGTGGATGTGTATGACTGGAGCTGAAGCTACCACAATACTAAACGGCACTTTTAGTACAGTTCCTATTTTTAATGCAGCTATAGTTCCTCTTACTGGTATGGAGCTTTTGGCAAGGTGGGATAATGAATTTGCAGTATTAGATTTTGAAGTATTAGAAAACGAAACTTATGATACCTTTAATATTGAAAGGTCTACCGACGGTACAATTTTTAGGTTAATAGATACCATTGCAAATACAACCAATAATAACAAACAAAAATATACTTATAAAGATAATCGTATAAATGCAAGTGTGGTGTATTATCGGATAAAAGGTATTTCAAAACAAGGCGAATTTTCTTACTCCAAAATTGTATTGTTAAAAAACAAAAATGAGCAATCTGTAAGGGTATTCCCAAATCCAGTTACAAATCATACCATTAATATTGAATTTTTTACAGCAGTAAACGAAGCTGTGCAAATTAGCATTTTTGGAGCACTAGGTCAAAAATTATACTCAAACCAAATCAACCCGCAAGGCAATAAAATAGTAACATTTATAGTGCCACATAGTTTTGATGTGGAAACCCTATATATTCTACATATTACTTATGGTGGCAATGTTGTAACCGAAAAAATATTGTTTTTATAAATAATATTGTACTACTTGATTACTAATAGTTCAATTCTCCTATCAGCTAATTAGCCTACATTGATGTTGCAAGAGAATAAAAAGAGGCTGTCTCAAAAGTACGAGACAGCCTCAGCTTATTCGGTAAGGTGATGGAGAAAGTTTTCGTTTAAGCGATTCTCAGGGCCTTAATTTTTGTTTTGAGACTTCCACGTTTGAACATTTAGGTAATGTAGTGAAAAATGGTATAAGACTGAAAAACAGTTGTAGTAAAATTGTTATTTCTTATCTAAATAAAATTCAAAAGTATCTCCTCTTAGCCCAATGCGCATAGCTTCTAAAGCTAGCATTTCGCTTGGGGCTATATTGCCTAAATTTACATTGCAACCAATTAATTCTAAAAAATACAATTGCTGGGCTTTTTGAGGTGCTTCCCACAATATTTTTTCGGCTGGTATTTGTGTTAATATTTCTTGCACCAAGCCTTCTCTTACCTCACCACTACCTCTATAAATACCTACATTGCCAGCTTCTCTAGCTTCTGCAATTACATAAGATGCTCCAGCCTTTAGCTCAGCACTCATTAGTTCTATCCATTTGTATGGTGCTATAATGTGTGCTGCATCTTTACTACCTACTTCGCTATATATCGTAAAATGCTTTGCAAGTTTTTCTATATAGCCACATTTTTCTACATGTGGTATTGTTATAGAGCCATCGCTTACTTCCATAGTTGTTATTCCAAATTCTTTGCACATACTCACATAATCGTCAAACTGGTTGCGAATTAAAAAGGCTTCAAACAAAGTACCACCAAAATATACAGGTACATTATTTTCGGCATATACAGCTAATTTTTCTTTAAGATTTGGAGTTACAAAAGCTGTACCAAACCCAAGTTTCACAATATCTACATGAGGTGCAGCAATGCTCATAAAATTTTTGGCTTCTTGTATGCTTAAGCCCTTATCCATAACCATTGTAAGACCATTTGTACGAGGCTGTGTAGTACGCACAGGCATTTGAGTAAGATTGAAATTCATGTAGAAATGTTTAAAACTTATCTGTAATTTTTTGCAAAGGTATCAAAAAAGCATGTTAAATAAGCGTTTATTTAACTTAAAATAGCTCTATTTCTTCTTTTTGTATCTAGATATAATTTCTACAATTGCTTGATATTTTAAAACTGCAGGGTTTAGTTGGATATATTTTTTTAATAGCTTTGGATTGGCTTGCATTCCATTTTCTAGTTGTATAGTTGCTTCCTTTAACTGCCCGTTAGCTAATAAAAATATGCTAAGAAAAAATATAAAAATTGGCTTATGGTCTGTTTGTTCATAAGCAAATTCGGCATACTCTATTCCTTCATCAAAAAATTCGGCTTGTAATAAGCATTTTAGTAATTCTGTCCAACCTGATATATTTTTTGGTCGCATACGCACTACATTTCCAAAGCAGGCAAGCGCTTCATCAATATTGTTTAATTGCAAATAACATTGGCCAAGTGCTAAATTATAATCTGGCTGCATTCTATTTGTACGCAAAGCTATACTTAGGCATTTTAATGCACTTTGCCAAGCATGTTCATTCATATAGGTACTAGCTATTTTATAATGAAGCTTAGCATCTTCAGCATCTAAATGGCTTGCTTTTTTGTAGTAAAATCTTGCTTGCGCATAGTTCTTCAATCTGTCGTAACAATGGCCAATAGCTTCGTACACTACAGCATCTGGCATAGTAAGCTCAAGTGTTTTTTGTAATGATTCTATGGCTTCTTTATAATTTCGCAATCTTAAAAAAGCATCTCCCATATTGCGGTAAGCATTTTCAAATTTTTCGTTAATAGCAATTACATAGGCATAAGCGTCAAGTGCTTTTTCATGTAATTTTAAACCTTGGTATGCAGCACCCAAATTAAACCATGCTAATTCGTTGTACGGCTGTTCTTCTATTATTTCTTTGTGTAAAACAATACTTTCTTCGTTTCTTCCGGTAAAATCTGTCCAAAAACACATTTTAAATAATGCCTCTTCGTTGGTGGGATCTTGTTTTAAAATTAGTACAATACAATCAAAAACTTTTTCAAAATTTTCATAATCGTCATATACATCCGATAATTCAAAAAGTAAATCTATTTTTTCGCCTCCTTCAAAATTTTCAATGGCGGCTTCCAATATTTCAGCCGCTTTTTCCTGCATATCTAATGCCAAATAAGCATCAGTTTTTAGTATGTATAAGTCTGTGCCTGTTGCATCTAATAGCTCTGCTTCATTCAAAATATCTAAAGCATTGCCATAATCTTTTGTGCAAATAAGCAAGTGAGCTTTTGATAACAATAAAGATAATGCACTTGGATATTGATTTATAGCATATTCACATACAACTAATGCTTCTTGCAATTTTTCGTATTCTTCAAAATAATCAATCAATCTTTCAAAACCTTCTTGCTCAATAAAAGAGTTAGTTCTACCATTTCTCAAATTATCGTATTGAGTAAGTAATTCTTTTATTTCTTCTCTTTCTTGCCTATATCTATCATTTCTCATAAATATTTACTTGTGTGGTATGATGTAAATTACTCTATTTTGGTTCTTTTTTACCGTTTATAAAAAATATTTTAACTTTTACACAACATTTTGTTCAATTTTTCGTCTAATAGTTAACAAAATTACTTAAATTTGTTGTAGGCATATTAAAATAAATGAAACAAACGCTTCGCATACTATTTTTAACAACACTTTTGCTAGGGCAAATTTTTGCTTCCTATGCCGATAGAGGTATTGGTAAAAAGAAAGCAAAACTTGTTTTAAATATTAAAATGAACAAGAGTTTTAACTCCTCTTTAAATTTTAATTTGCGTAATGGTTTAACTTATACTGGTAGTCTTTTAAATACAAATACAAATACAAAAGCTCCATCTTTTCCAAATACACTTATTACTTACCAAAAAGGTAATAGTATTTACATTGTACCTGTAAAGCAAAAAGTATTGATAGCCGATTTAAAGAAAGGTTACGCTGGTGCAAAACTTGTCATTAAAATTCGTTAATTCCCTTTTTTATTCCTAATATTTTTTTTGCATATTAGTTGCATTGTAATATTAGCTATTTGTGTTTGTAGCAAAAAAGTTATTGCAAAAAATACCACTTTGTTTTATTAAATATTTTATAATTATTTTTAGGTTATAAAATATTTACTAGGAAACATAAAATTTGATAAGGCAATAAATTTATGATAAAAAATATAATTACTTTTTTAATTGTTTTACAAACACAATCAGCTTTTAGTCAAACAAAAAAAGATAACAACAAACAAGAAATAGAAAAGGTATTATATACTTTTATGGATTGCCTTGTACATAAAGATAGCACCAAATTTTATTCACTTTTTTATACAGATCCTGTTGTATGGGTTGGAATTACTCATAAAAAATCTTATGCAAACGAACTTAAAACAGACAACACAGCTAAAGATAATTTTAGGCCAAATTATAAATCTTTTTATAAATATTTTTACACAAAGGAAGTAGAAGAAAAATTTTATAATATTAAAATATTTGAAAATGGATATATTGCTACTGTAATATTTGATTACAGTTTTTGGGAGAAAGCAAAGAAATTAAATTGGGGAAAAGAAAGCTGGGCATTGATAAAAACAAATGAAAAATGGAAAATTACCTCTGTTATTTTTTCATCGGAAGATGAAACTATAAACCCAGAACCTAAAATTAAAATACATAAAAAATAAATCGTAAAAGCTAATTTATTCTAAAGTGTTATTTTAATTAGCTATAAATAAAAAAAATAACCAATCATCATTTCAAATTATAAAGATGCAAAAACTTTTAATTTTACTTTTCTGCTTTTTTTCTTTTATTACTTTAACCTTTGCACAAGTAGATACAGTTACAATACACAGTAACGCTATGCAAAGAGATATAAAAGCAGTAGTAATTAAACCAAGCAATTATAAAAAAGTAAAAAATTTTCCCACAGTTTACTTACTGCATGGTGCCAATGGTAATTACCAAAACTGGGTAAAAAAAGTACCAGAAATAATAGAATATGCCAATACTTACCAAACCATTATTGTGTGCCCAAGTGGAGCAAATAATAGTTGGTATTTTGATAGCCCAATAGATAGTACATATAAATTTGAAACATTTGTAAGCACCGAAGTGCCTAACTATATTGATACACATTACAAAACAAAAAAAGACAGAAAATATAGAGCTATTACGGGTTTGAGTATGGGTGGGCATGGTGCCATGTTTATTAGTTTTAGACATGCCGAAACCTTTGGTGCATGCGGTAGTATGAGTGGCGCTTTGGTGGTAGATGTTATAAAAAAAGCATACGATATAGAAAAACGACTTGGCAATTTTGACCCAATTACTAATGATTATAAACAATGGAGTGTATTAAATATTATAGAAAAATACCCAAAAGATTCGTTAGCAATAATTATAGATTGTGGTATGCAAGATTTTATTTATAAAATGTCCGACTCGGTACATAATAAAATGGTTTCTTTAAAAATACCTCACGACTATATTGTACGTCCAGGAAAACATGACTGGGTTTATTGGAAAAAAGCAATAGAATACCAATTGGTGTATTTTAAAGATTTTTTTAACAGAGAAAAAGAACAGATCATTACAAAGAATTAACTTTTTTATTGCAAATAATTATATACTTTGCTTAAAACAAAATTATGAAAAATTATACAACAGTAGCCATTGTTGCTTTTGCAGCAATTATAAGTTTTTGGATATTGGGTAATGCATATAAATACAAATTTAAAGCTGCCGAAACTATTAGTGTTACTGGTCTTGCCGAAAAAGATTTTGTAAGTGATCAAATAGTATGGACAGGAAATTATAGCAGAAAAATGATGGATTTAAAAGATGCTTATACCTATTTGAAAGAAGATGAAGTGAAAATAAAAACATATTTAAAAGGAAAAGGTATTGCCGAAAACGAAATGGTGTTTTCGGCAGTAAATATTGATAAAGATTTTACAACTAAGTACGATGAAAATGGTCGCCAAACAGGTAGTGAATTTACTGGCTATAATTTAAAACAAAATGTAACCGTAGATTCTAAAGATATAAATAAAGTAGAAAAAATATCGAGAGAGGTTACCGAACTTATACAAAGTGGTATAGAGTTTAACTCATCATCACCGTCGTATTACTATACTAAATTATCGGAACTTAAAATAGATTTGCTTGCCAAAGCCAGTGCCGACGCTAAGCAGCGTGCCGAAACTATTGCTAAAAATAGTGGAAGTGGATTGGGCAAAATAAAAAAAGCAACAATGGGTGTTTTTCAAATTACTGGTAAAAATAGCAATGAAGATTATAGTTATGGTGGTGCTTTAAATACATCATCAAAAAATAAAACTGCTAGTATTACCGCTAAGATTGATTATGCTGCAAACTAAGTTTTATAATTTTTTTACCATCACATAATCATCCATTACAAAGCCATTGCCAATTTGTAATACCTCTTCTTTTAAAATTGTAAACCCTTTTTTGAAATAAAATTGAGTAGCAGGGTTGTGTTTGTTTACATTTAATTCAATTGTGGTTGCACCTTGTTTTCTACTTTCGGCACACACATAATCCAACAAAAAACTACCTACTCCTTTTTGCTGAGTATTAGTAAGTACATACAATTTATTTAAACGTATTGTTTTTTTTTCGTTAAACGATTTTTTTGAAAATGAAGCAAACCCAATGGGAGTTGTATCAGATAATGCAATTATAAATTGATGACCTTTTTGTAATTGTTGTATTAAAGCATGTTTGCTATACATTAAGTGTAACATGTACTCAATTTGCTCGGCACAAATAATATTGTTATAGGCTATTGGCCATATTTCTTTTGCTAAACTAGTAATTGTATCTAAATCAAATTCTTCAACTTTTTTTATTAGCATTACTGTAAAATTAATTTCAAATTTCGGGCATACATATATCTACCTTTTGCATCTTTTACAATTACATCAAAAAATATTATTTCTTCGCCTGCTCGCAATCTTTCCGATACTATTTTGCTCCATAGAGGAGGTATTGGAGTTGTTTTAAAAAATGACGATTTTATAGATGTAGTATTGTATGCTTTGCCTGTAGCTTCATCTTCAGATACTACTATTTGTTTATACAAAAAATTGTAAGTAGATAAAGTATAAATTACATTTTTTGCATCAATAATTTTTAATGGCATTGCTAAAATACTATCAGCTGCTTTTGGCGATATAAACATAGTATCTTTAAAACCACCTAGTGTAGTATAAAGCTTTGTGGGCTTAAAATTTGAATTTGGTTTTGCTGTTGTTCTTGATTGAGCAAAACTACTTGTTAAAGAAAAAATTAGTAATGAGAATATTATATTTATTTTACGAAGCATATACAGTAATATTAATGTGTAAACGAAATTAGCAAATAAAAAAAACTCCTACTGGAGTTTTTTTTATTTGCTAATCAATCACAATCCTAGTTATCGAATTTTATTTCTTGCAATAATTGCTTATCGCCTTTTTTTAAAAGATTTATGGTAGTACGATATGTTCCATTTTTAGTAATTAAAGTACCAATACAAAATTGTGCCGCTCCGCTTTCGCCTTGGTGAAGTATAGTAAATGATTTTACAGTATTATTTGCAAAAAAATCTCTCAAAATTGTTTCGCCTTGGCTTTTGCTATAGCTACCTTCTTTGCCTGCAATAGTTATATCTATTGAATTATCAAAATATGTAGAAATTGCAGCAGCATTACCCGTTTTAATGCCATTTACAACATCGTTTAACCCTGTAAGTAATGTAAATGATGTTAGTATTAAAGTTGCACTAAAAATTGTAAATATCTTTTTCATTTTATTTGTTTATTTTATGTAAAGTAGCTAAAACTATGCCAAAAAATTAGGCTAGTTTTAATTTAACGTTTTATAAAGTAACTTTGTTGCATGAAAAGCAAAAAAAGTATATTAATTATAATGGATGGCTGGGGTTTAGGACAAGTAAAAAGTAGCGATGCTATACAGAATGCCAATGTGCCATTTGTGCAATCGTTGTACTCAAAATATGCCAATAGTACATTAATTACTTGCGGCGAAGAAGTAGGATTACCTCATGGGCAAATGGGAAATAGCGAAGTAGGGCATTTGAACCTTGGTGCTGGTAGAATTGTGTATCAAGATTTGGAAAGAATAAATGTGGCAATAAAAGACAAAAGTTTTGATACGAATGAAAAATTACTAAATAGTATTTTGTATGCACAAAAAAACAATAAAACACTTCATTTGCTTGGGCTTGTAAGCGATGGTGGTGTTCACTCTCATATAAATCACATAAAGGCTATTGCAAGTTTGTGTGCTGCCAAAGGGTTTAGCAATTTGCTTATTCATGCTTTTACCGATGGAAGAGATACTGACCCAAAAAGTGGATATAATTTTTTGAAAGATTTGCAAATCCATTTGGATAAAACAACTGGTAAAATTGCAACAATAACTGGCAGATATTATGCCATGGATAGAGATAAACGATGGGAGAGAGTAAAAATTGCATACGATGCTTTGGTGAATGGTGTAGGCGAAAATACTAACCAAATTATAGAAGCTGTACAAACTTCGTATAAGAATAATATAAGCGATGAGTTTATAAACCCATTAATAAATAGCTTGCTAGAAGATACAAAAATAAAAGAAGGCGATGCCGTTTTGTGTTTTAATTTTAGAACAGATAGGTGTAGAGAAATAACAGAAGTGCTAACACAAACGGATATGCCAGAATTTGGCATGCACACTTTAAACTTACATTATACCACAATTACAAATTACGATACTACGTACAAAAATGTATTTGTAATGTACGATAAAGATAATTTGGAAAATACTATTGGGCAAGTAATAGCAGCGGCAGGTAAAACCCAATTACGCATAGCCGAAACCGAAAAATATCCTCATGTAAGTTTCTTTTTTAGTGGTGGCAGAGAAGTTCTTTTTGAAGGAGAAGACAGAAAAATGGTAGCATCGCCAAAGGTAGCAACTTACGATTTGCAGCCCGAAATGAGTGCTTACGAAGTTGCCGAAATAGCAATAGCTGAAATAGAAAAAAACGAACCAGATTTTATTTGCCTAAACTTTGCAAATGCTGATATGGTGGGGCATACAGGTGTGTGGGAAGCTGTAATAAAAGCTGTAGAAACAGTAGATACATGTGTAGAAAAAGTTGTAAAAAAAGCTTTGGAAAAAGACTACACAATATTTTTACTTGCCGACCATGGCAATGCCGATTACGAAATAAACGAAGATGGTACCCCAAACACTGCACATACGCTAAACCTTGTTCCGTTTTTTGTGATAGATAATACTTGGAAAGGTATTGTAAAACCTGGCAAACTGGGAGATGTGGCTCCAACTATCTTAAAAATGATGGGTATAAATATTCCAGATGTAATGACTGGTAATGTGCTAATTTCTTAAATTTTAATAGTAAAGAATGTGAATAAAACCATTATTTCTATCACATTCTTTACAATTAAGCTAAGCCAACTTTTTCAATAAAGCTAAAACTTTCGCCATCAAAAAGTCCTTTATCGCTAAGTTTTAATGAAGGAATTACAAGCAATGCCATAAATGACAATGTCATAAAAGGCGCTTCCATAGTACTGCCTAAAGTTTTAGTGGCAAAATTATTTATTGCCGTATATTCTTCTGCTATTTTAAAACCATCATTGGCACTCATTAGTCCAGCTACAGATAGTGGCAAAATTATTTTTTCATTTTTTGATACTGCACTCACACCGCCTTTTTCTTTTATAATCATATTTACAGCTTCGCAAATACTTTCATCATCTACACCTACAGCTACAATATTGTGGCTATCATGTGCTACAGAACTTGCTATAGCACCATGTTTTAGGCCAATATTTTTTATAAATGAAATGGCTATTGGAGCATCAAAATATCTATTTATTACAACTATTTTTAAAATATCTTCGGCTACATTTGGTATTAAAAATCCATTTTTAATAGTTGCCGCTTTTCGTAATTTGTTGGTTATTAATTGCCCTTCTAATGCTTCTATTACAAATATTTCTGTTTGATTATTTTTGGCTAATAATGCAAAATCATTACTATTTTTTTGAGTGCAATTAAATTTATTTATAGGTACAATTGGTACAGTTTTTATAAATGTTTTTCCATTTTCGGCTACCATTTTTCCATCAATAAAAGTTTGTACTACATCAAATTTTATTAAATCTTTTGCTACAATAAAATCTGCTGTATCGCCTACATTTAAAGTACCTACTAGCATATGATAATGTAAAACAGGATTTATACAAGCAGCTTGTAAAACTTTAAAAACATCTACTCCTTTTGATACAGCTCTTGCACACAAAGCATTTATATGGCTTTCGGCAAGGCTATCGGGGTGTTTGTCATCGCTACAAAACATCATATTTTCCCAATTATTATGCATTAAATTTATTAAGGCATCAAAGTTTTTTGCAGCACTACCTTCACGTATCAATATTTTCATGCCGTATTTCAACTTATCTAATGCCTCTTCGGCTGTAAAACATTCATGATCGGTTGTTATGCCAGTATCAATATATTTTTTTGCAGTATCACCTCGTAATCCTGGTGCATGACCATCTATTGGTTTGCCTGCTTTTTTTGCAGCATTTATTTTTGCTAATACGTCTTTATCGCCATGCAATACACCCGGAAAATTCATCATTTCACTCAAATAAAATATATCTGGCATGGCAAGTAATTCTTCTACATCTTGCACATTTATTTCGGCGCCTGCTGTTTCAAAAATTGTAGCGGGCACACAACTTGGTGCACCAAAATGAAATTTTAATGGTACTTGGTTACCATTGTTTATCATAAAACGAATACCTTCCATTCCGCATACATTTGCTATTTCGTGTGGGTCGCTTATAGTGCCTACTGTGCCATGTAATACGGCAAGTTTGGCAAACTCCGATGGTACTAACATACTGCTTTCTATATGCACATGGCTATCTATAAAACCCGGTAAAATGTAATGCTCAGTTTCTACTGCTTTATGATGTATTTTTGTTATTGCAAAAATTTTATTTTCTACAATTTCTATTTCTCCATAAAATATATTTTTAGCTAGTATATCTACAATATTTCCTTTTATTTTAAATGTATTTTTTGCCATTGGTGTAAGTGTTTGTGCCGTTTGTAATTTTTTTTTAAAATATTAATTACAAATGTAGCGATAGCTATATATTTGTGTTGTAAATCTATAAAACTAATTTTATGCAAAACAAAAACTTATTTGAAAACATAAATGTAAAAATACTTTTGCCTTTTATCGTTATTTTAGGTATTTGTATAGTATTAAAATCTGGCTATACATTTGGTCAGTGGTTATTTGCATTTACACATTAAAATACAATTTATTATAACAAACTAAAATTTTAAAAAAATGTTTAAAAAATTATTATTTGCTGCTTTTGCTTTTTCTACAATTACTGCAAGCGCACAAACTGTAGATGAAATTGTAGCCAAAAATATAGAAGCCATGGGCGGCGCTGCAAAAATTGCAACATTAACTTCTACAAAAATGACAGGCAGTATGAGTATGCAAGGTCAAGAAATACCAATGACCTTTACTACTTTGCATCAAAAAGGTAGTCGTATGGATATTGAAATTATGGGCACCTCAAATTATCAAATAATAACTCCAGAAAAAGGTTATATGTTTTTTCCTATTCAGCAAATGACTGAACCAAAAGAAATGGAAGCTGAGCAAGTAGCGGCTGAGCAAGGAAGATTGAATGTACAAGGAGTTTTTTATAACTACAAAGAAAACGGTACTACAATAGAGTTTATTGCTAACGAAAAAGTAGATGGAGTACAAGCGTATAAATTAAAGGTAACTCGTAAGTCGGGCAAATCAAGTTTTTCGTTTATTGATGCAAAAACTGGGTTTGTATTAAAAACAATTTCAAAAGCAAAAGGTATGAGTGGCGATGAAGAAGACATGGAAACAACATTGAGTGATTATAAACAAAACAAAGATGGTTACTGGTTTCCTTACACCATCACATCTGCTAGAGGACCTATAGTTTTTGAAACTATTGAAACTAACATAAAAGTAGATGAGAATATTTTTAAGAATTAATATTTTTTGTTCTATAAAAAAGAGATGCCAACTTTTTATAAAGTTGGCATCTCTTTTTCCTGTTTTCGACAAATTTTCTACTTGCAAAACATAATCAATTAGTTTAGATTTATTTATACTTTTTAAAGTGTGTTTTTGGGTGTCCTAGAGTTGTTTTTTATTAAATTTGGTACATGTTT
>JABFQZ010000043.1 GCA_013141435.1 Ferruginibacter sp. | reverse complement strand
CATACACTACAATCGTTTCCCATTTCTACATCGCCTACTATTGTTGCATTTGGCGCTACAAAACAATCATTACCCATTTTTGGTAAAACACCTTTTACCGGAAGTATAAAAGCCATATTTTTTTTTATGATACAAAAGTAGTAACAAAACAGCCAATGTTAAATGTTCAATGTTCAATGTTGAAAATTAAGTACCAATTTTAAAATCAACTTATAAAATTACCAATAGCCTTTGCCACAATAAATTACAACTTATTGTATCAGTTGAATAATGTAAAACTACATAATTAATGATTTTGGTTTTACAATTTTTCTTTTATATTCGTTTCATTACATTTTTTAAAATTATTTTACACCAAAAGAATCAGTATTTATGAAATTATTAAAAAAACCTCTCATTTTTCTTTTAGCATTTTTATTTGGCACATTAACAATGTTTGCACAAAATGGCACTGTTACCGGTGTTGTTAAAGATGCAAGTGGCGAAATATTAGAAGGAGCTTCTGTAACTGCAACCCCTTCAAAAAATGCAACTGTTACCTCTACTGGTGGTATTTACTCATTAAGTCTGCCAGCTGGAATTTATATTCTTTCTGCCAGCTATGCAGGTAAGGTTTCATTGCAAAAGAAAATTATAATTGCTGCAAATAGTAGTGTTATACAAGACTTTGCACTTCAAAATTTAGGAGATTTAACAGGAGTAGTCGTAATTGGTTCTCGTAGTTTGCGTAGGGTAGCTACCGAAACTGCAGTACCAGTAGATGTTTTAAATATTGCAGATTTAACAAAAGCAGCACCTCAAAATAATTTGAACCAAATATTAAATTATGTAGCCCCATCTTTTACATCAAATACACAAACTGTAGCCGATGGTACTGACCATATTGACCCTGCTCAATTGCGTGGCTTGGGACCAGATCAAGTTTTGGTTTTATTAAATGGAAAAAGAAGACACACCTCTTCGTTAGTAAATGTAAATGGCACACCAGGAAGAGGCTCTGTAGGTACAGATTTGAATGCAATACCATCTTACGCTATAGAAAGAATAGAAGTGTTGAGAGATGGAGCAGCAGCACAATATGGCTCAGATGCCATAGCAGGAGTTATAAATGTAGTAATGAAAAAAAGTACCAATAAACTTACTGCATCATTATATGGCGGGGGCAATTTAAGCCAAGGTGCTAACGACCATAGAGGAGGAATGGACGGAAAGCAATTGCAATTAGATTTGAATTATGGAATAGCACTTGGTAAAAAAGGTGGAGCAATAAATTTTACAGGAAGTGTAACAACAAGAGAAGATACACGAAGGGCAACAGATTTTAATGGACAATTATATAATGGATATAATGCTATTGAAAATAGAGCACTTGCTGGAGGAGTAAATTTGTCATCGCTTTTTGGAAATATTACAAACACCCCAAACGCTGCTCAAATTATGACTGCCATAAAAACCTATGCACCAAACGTAACATATTTTAGTGTGGCACAGCAAACAGCTATACAAGCTGCCACAAGTTTGGCTGATTATAGAAACTCTACAAACCCTGCTTTTTTAGGCATAGATGTTACTAATAGCGAACTAAGTGCAAGAGGTTTAGAAAGACGTAGTTTTAACATGCGAGTAGGGCAATCAAAATTACAAAGTGGTCAAATATTTATGAATACCAATTTGCCTATTTCAACAAATGCTACATTTTATACCTTTGGTGGTTTTGGAAAACGCAATGGCAACTCAGCAGGCTTTTATAGAAGGCCTTTTCAAAATAGAACCCTTACAGAAATATATCCAAATGGCTTTTTACCAGAAATTGGATCTGCTATTACAGATGCTTCTTTAGCATTGGGTGTAAGAGGTAAAGTTTTTAAAACTTGGAATTTTGATGTAAGTAATACTTATGGTCAAAACCAATTTAAATACACAATTGAAAATACTTTGAACGCTACACAAGGCATTACTTCTCCAACAACCTTTAATGCAGGTAAATTAGGTTTTGCTCAAAATACTATTAACTTAGATTTGTCAAAAGAATTTGATGTGCTAAATGGTATAAACCTAGCTATAGGTGCAGAAGTAAGAACAGAAAATTTTAAAATAGTAGCAGGAGATCAAAATTCTTACGAAAAGTACGACATTACTGGTGCTGCAGCTACTTCTACTACTGCACCTAATATGTTACCTACCGATTTTTTTAACAGTGCTCGTCCTGCAGGAGCACAAGTTTTTCCGGGTTTTAGGCCAAGTAATGCTTTAAGTGAAGGTCGTACCAGCGAAGCAGGATATGTAGATGTGGAGCTAAACGCAACCAAAGCATGGTTGGTAAGTGCTGCCTTACGATTAGAAAACTATTCAGATTTTGGAAGCACATTTAGTTACAAATTTGCAACCAGATTAAAATTAACAAAAGCACTAAATTTTAGAGCTGCAGTAGCAACAGGTTTTAGGGCACCATCATTACAACAACGTTATTTTAATGCCACAGGTACTCAATTTGTAGGTGGAATTCCTTTTGAAGTAGGTACTTTTTCAAACAATTCTACACCAGCACAATTATTAGGAATAAATAATTTGAAGCAAGAAAACTCTAATAGTTACAGTACTGGCTTTACTTTAAAAGTTCCAAACTCTACTTTATCTATTACTGTAGATGGATATTTAATAAAAATAAAAAACAGGATTGTACTTACTGGCCAATTTCAACGACCTAGTGGTGCTGTAACTCCTTTGCAAGCTGCTTTTGATGCAGCTGGTGCTACTGCTGCTGCATTCTTTTCTAATGCAATAAATACAGAGTCTAAAGGATTAGATTTTATTATTACAAACAAATTTAAATTCGATAATTTTTCTTTAAAAACCGATTTAGCAGGTACAGTTTCTAACACAAAAAGAACTGGTGATATAAACGCATCTGCACTTTTAAATAGTGCAGGTAATTTAAACACATATTTTGACGAAGCAAGCCGTATCTATTTAGAAGCAGCAGTACCTCGTACAAAATTGGCACTTATAAATACACTTTCTGTAAAAAAGTTTGATATTTTCTTACGTCAAACTTACTTTGGTTCAGTAATAGACCCAAACACTACCGATATTAATGGAAATGGATTGGTAGAAGGAGAATTGGTAAACGGGCAATATTTAGCAACAGAGCATCCAGTTGTTGGAGGAAGAACAATAACAGATTTTTCTATAGGTTACACTGTAAGTAAAATGATACGTTTTACAATTGGAGCAAATAATATTTTCGATATCTATCCAGATAAAAATTTAAAAACACAAACTACTGCAAGAATAAATAATGCAGGCGCTTATGGTGCTCCAGGTGTTATAGATTTAAGCAATAATAATCAATTTGAGTATTCTAGAAATGTATCTCAATTTGGATTTAATGGCCGATTCTTATTTGCAAGACTAAACATAACTTTATAATTTTTTTTAAAACAATAAATAAAAATGCTCCCTTAGTTTTGGGAGCTTTTTAGTTTTGTAAAATTATTATTTTAACATTTCTATTTATTATTTATCTTTATTGTTGCATAAAAATAAAACCACTATGAAAAAGTTATTTACATTTTTAGTTTTTGCCTTTTCCTTAACAATGCATGTGTTGGCACAAACTAATACCAATCAGCAAAATGCATCTCAAGCTAAAGATGCACCTGTAGATGTGTTTATACAAGATTTTAAAAACAATATATTACCTCATGAAATAGTAGTATTTCGCAGTCAAAAAACACAAAAAGAGTATCAAGGATTAAGCCAAGATAATGGTAGATTTTCGTTGCGTTTGCCAGCTGGCGATAGGTACGAAATTTTTATATTAGGGTTTCAAGATTCTACTTCATACAATTTTTTAGATATACCAGCATTGGCTGCAAATGCATCTTACAAAAAAGCATTTGAAGTAGATATTCAATTTCAGCCAGCAAAATCTTTTGTGTTAGAAGATGTGAATTTTGAAACAGGTAAAGCAATTTTAAAACCAGAATCTTTTCCAGTATTAGATGAACTTGTAGCATTGTTGGTAAGAAAAGAAGATGAAAGAATAGAAATAGGCGGACATACAGATAATGTAGGAAAAGCACCTAAAAATATGTTGCTTTCTTTAGATAGAGCTAAAAGTGTAATGCAATATGTAATATCGAAAGGTATAGAGCAAGGCAGATTAACGGCTAAAGGTTATGGTATGACAAAGCCCGTAGTATCTAACAAAACAGCAGCTGGTAGGGCTATTAACAGAAGAACAGAAGTGAAAATTTTAGATTAAAAAAAGACAAAGATAAAAAAATGCCAACTTTATAATAGGTTGGCATTTTTAGTATCATAACTTTGCGTATGAACTTTTATTTAATTGGTTTTATGGGCTCTGGCAAATCGTACCTAGGGAGTATTTGGGCAAAACAAAATAATTTTACTTTTTGCGATTTAGACACTTTGATAGAAAAAGAAGAAAACGATAATATTGCAAATATTTTTAGTACAAATGGTGAAAATTATTTTAGAGAAAAGGAAACAAAAATTTTAAAAAAAACCCTAAAATTTGAAAATACAATAATAGCTTGCGGAGGTGGTGCACCTTGTTTTTTTGATAATATAAAATGGATGAACGAAAATGGCACAACTATTTTTTTAAATGAAGGTTTAGGACATATATATTATAGATTAGCCAAAGAAAAAAGTAAAAGACCACTAATAGCAAATTTAACTAATGATGAGCTGATGCAATTTGTAAAAGAAAAAACAAAAGAAAGAGAGCCGTATTATACCCAGAGTAAAATTATTTTAACACACGAGCACCTCAACGAAAATGGCTTTAGTGAAATATTAAAAAGTATAAAATAACATGCACAAACCGTTATTAAAAATAGCTATATTATTAGCAGCTTTGGCTGTAATATTAGGAGCATTTGGAGCACATGCATTAAAAAGCATGTTTGAAACTAGCGAATTGCAAACATTTGATACAGGTGTACGTTACCAAATGTATCATTCGTTT
>JABFQZ010000024.1 GCA_013141435.1 Ferruginibacter sp. | reverse complement strand
ATCTCAGCATTAGAAACATTTATTTCATTTTTTAACGACAAGCATTTCATTTTTTTTAACGCTTTTTTTCTAAGGCCGATAAAGCTCCATAATTTGCGAACTATCTGATTTATACTTTGAAGCAATTCTACTTTTATAAAAATATTTTGCGAAGGCATGCAATAAAAATTGAATTTAGTATTTTATTTTTAAAATAAATTTCAATAGTTATAGTAAATTCAATAGTTTCGAGCAATAACTTAACCCGAACTCAGGTTAATAACTAAACGAATTGGAGTTTGTTTGGGTTTGGTAAATTTAATACCATTTTGAATTTATTTGTTTTAATAACGGATTAATGTTTGAATAAAACAAAATATTGAACAGAATAATATACTGGGCTACTTAGCAACTAAAGCCATTGAATAATTAATTTCATAAACTAATAATGTTATACCGATGTATTATTTACATAAATAGACTCAGCCTTTGCAAAACAATTTTCCATTTTTGAAAAGTGCTAAACAAAGGCTGATAGATTGGTAAGCAATCATAAGGTAAATATAAGTAACTAAACTATTTTAAAAATACAAACTACATCATAAAATTTTGTTAAATAGAATTTATTTAGATTCTATTTGTCTTGTTGTAATTTCAATTCTAGCATTTCTACCTTTTGAGCAAGTTGGCTATTTCTTTTATTCAAATCTAATATATACAAAGATAGCTACTGGTGCTTTTTACATCTAACTTTGCAGCAGGTGTGGTAGTACCAACCCCAACATTTTGTGCATTTGCTTTTATAGAAATAAAAATTATTGCAAGTAGAATTAACTTTTTCATATAATTAAATATTTGGTTAAATTGATTATAGACAAATACAAAACTAAATTTATTAATATATAAAAAAAATACCACAAAAGGGTTATTATTTTATATTTTAAAAGCATAAGTATCTAATTTCAATTACAAAAAACGCAAAGTAATAATTGCCAATGAAGTAAAATTTAACCTTAATTAGAAAACCAATAATCAAAAAAAATAACTTTACTTTTGTAGTGTAAAATATTACTGTACATTAAAATAATAAAGCATGACTGCCTGGAAAGAATACCAAGAACAACACAAAGACCGTTTTTTAGAAGAACTTTTAGATTTATTGCGCATACCGAGTGTAAGTGCAAAAACCGAACATAAAGAAGATATGCTGAAATGCGCCGACGCTGTAAAAGCAAGTTTGCTAGCTGCAGGTGCAGATACTGTTACTATTTATGAAACTGCTGGACACCCAATTGTATATGGCGAAAAAATTATAGACCCAGCAAAACCAACAGTACTTGTATATGGCCATTACGATGTACAACCTGCCGAGCCATTGGAGCTTTGGAACAGCCCTGCATTTGAGCCAACAATTATAGATGGTAAAATATTTGCAAGAGGCAGTTGCGACGATAAAGGGCAATTTTACATGCATGTAAAAGCATTGGAAATATTAGTGAAAACCAATTCGCTACAAAATAATATAAAATTTTGCATAGAGGGAGAAGAAGAGATAGGATCGCCTAACCTTGCTACTTTTGTAAAAGCAAATAAAGAATTATTAAAAGCAGATTGTGTATTGATAAGCGATACAGCAATGTTAAGCTTAGACACACCAAGCATGGATGTAGGTGTACGTGGATTAAGTTACATAGAAGTAGAAATAACAGGACCAAACAGAGATTTGCACAGTGGAGTGTATGGTGGTGCAGTAGCAAACCCTATTACAATTTTGGCAAAAATGATTGCATCATTACACGACGAAAACAACCACATAACCATACCAGGTTTTTACGAAGATGTAGTAAACTCTTCCAACGAAGAAAGAGCATTAATGGCAAAAGCCCCATTTAATGAACAAGAATATAAAGATGAACTAGGGATAAAAGAACTTTGGGGCGAAACAGGTTTTTCTACCATGGAAAGAACAGGCATTAGGCCAACAATGGAACTAAATGGAATATGGGGAGGCTACACTGGAGAAGGTGCAAAAACAGTATTACCAAGTAAAGCTTTTGCAAAAATTTCGGCAAGGCTAGTGCCTAACCAAACTTCGGATAAAATAACCGAATTAATAATAAACCATTTGCAAAAAATTGCTCCAGCAAACGTAACAGTAAAGGCTACGTTGCACCATGGTGGCGAACCGTATATGACACCAATTGATAGCAAAGGGTATATTGCAGCAGCTAAAGCTATAGAAACTACGTTTGGTAAGCAGCCAATACCTGTACGTGGAGGTGGCAGTATTCCTATTTGTGCATTGTTTGAACAAGAGCTTGGTATAAAAATTATATTTATGGGCTTTGGTTTAGATAGTGACAACTTACATAGCCCCAATGAAAAATTTAATATAGCCAATTTTTATAAAGGCATAGAAACAATACCATACTTTCACAAATATTTTTATGAAGGGTAAAATTTAAAATA
This sequence comes from Ferruginibacter sp., assembly GCA_013141435.1. Lineage (GTDB taxonomy): Bacteria > Bacteroidota > Bacteroidia > Chitinophagales > Chitinophagaceae > Ferruginibacter. The sequence goes on along the minus strand of JABFQZ010000024.1, from coordinate 23,353 downwards.
ATAAAACGCTCATATTATTACATTATGAGCGTTTTGTTTTACAAAAAATTAAAAAATCTTTCCTCCTTTAGGAAAATTATATTACTTTTGCTGCCCTTAACCGTCGGGGTAGCTCAGCTGGTTAGAGCATCGGATTCATAACCCGAAGGTCGGCAGTTCAAGTCTGCTTCCCGATACATTGCCCAAATCTTAAAAAGGTTTGGGCTTTTAATTATGAAAATAATTATAGCATAATTTTATGCAACTTAAAGCAAAAGTTATTACTTTTATAAAATAATGATTACAAACAGCAACCTTTCTGAAATCGATGCAGTCTTAATAAAAAGAGCTGTTGAAGGAGATGAGACGGCTTTTAATAAAATATACACTCAACTTTCTGGCAAAATGTACAGTTTGTGCCTTAGGTATGCTTCTAATACCGAAGATGCAAATGATATTTTTCAGGATGGGTTTATAAAATTGTATCGCAATTTAGGCGCATTTAGAAACGATGGGTCATTTGAAGGCTGGGCTCGTAGAATTTTTGTAACCACTTCATTAGATGCATTAAAGAAAAAAAGAACCCAATTTACTGATATAGAAGAAAATTTGAATGCGGTTACAACCGAAAACACTGTTTTAGATAAGCTTTCGTTAGATCATTTAATGAATATAATAAAAGATTTACCAGCTGGATACAGAACCATAATAAATCTTCATATAATAGAAAACTATAGTCACAAAGAAATTAGTGAAATACTTGGCATAACAGAAAGCGGAAGTAAATCGAAATTACATAAAGCAAGAGCTTATATAAAAAAATTATTACCAGAGGTAGAAATTGAACAATAACAAAACGATATTATTAAATGATTTAAGAGAACATTCTGTGGCTCCTCCTAGTTCTATGTTCAAAAATATTTTGAACAAAATAGAATTGGAGGACATAACATTTTCCAAATCAATTACACAATTAAGAGATTTTGAAGTTAATCCACCCAATGCTTTCGAAAGTTTTAATACAATTATGAATCGTATTAAAGTAGAAGATGAGTTAAATTCTTTTGCAAAGCTAAAAAATCATACAGTAAATTCTCCAATATCTTTTGCAGTAATAATGCAAAAAATAAGATTGTTAATTTCTACAACCGACACATCTAGCAAATCTAATGTTATTTCCATAACTTCATTTAAACGTATTGCAGCAGCAGCAGCTATATTATTAGCAATATTATCAAGTTATTTTATTTACAACAATATTTCAAAAAAAAATAATTCAGATATTGCAATAGCACCAAGTGCACCAACAAATACTAAACCTGCCAAACCATTTACAAATGTTGAGGATAGTACTATTTCGCAAAAAAATACAGTAAGTACTAACCTCAATAATACTGATTTTGCCTATCTAAAAACAACAAAAAAATACTTTTCTAAGAATAAAAATTTATTAACTATTGCAAATGAAAATACAATAGAAGAAAGTATTCCAATGAAAGAATTTAAAATTAATGGCGCTTCTTTTTCTATTTTAGATAATGACTACTTAGCAACTTTTACTTCGTTTGACCCAAACAATTTACCTCCTTTTTTAGCTGCCGAAACACCTGTAGCTACTAGTATTACTGTAGATGATTATACAGATATTACTATTTCGGAAAGTATGGGTGCCATGATGAAGAAAATGTATAAAACAAAGAAAAGTGGAAAACCTACTAGGCGTGCACGCAAGCAAAAGGAAAAATTAGAAAAATGGAAAAAAGCAGATGCTGAGTATTTTAACCAAAATTCTACAGCTAACCCACTTGACCCTATAGACCTTGGTAATTTTATTTTACAAAAATAAATTATACAAAAAAACATAGTTATCTTCGGATTAAAATTAGCTTAACTAATGGCAATCTTATTTACTAAAAAAGAATATTTATTTAAAACAATATTTTTTTTACTTATATTATTGAGTAATAATTTTTACGCTTTTTCGCAAAAAAAAACGCCACTCTCTCAAAAATTAAATACAAAAGAATTTGTAATTTCTTATGCCATTTCTATAACTGGCGAAAAAACTGATGGTATAGCACAAACATATAATGGAGGGTTAAAAACTGTTTTTATAAAAAATGATTTGGTACGCTTAAGATTAGTAAGCCTAATGCGTGTACAAAGCATTTATTTTAATAATAAAATTGGCCTTAAAACTAAAGTAGCTACAGTTACAAAAGAATCGGGCAAAGAAAAAGCAAAAATGTATTTAAACAGTAAAGAGTGGAAAATATACAATAAAAAAAACGACAGTAGTAGATGCGATATTTTTATAGAAGACACTACAAGGATATTAAATATACTATGTACAAAAGCAATAATTACTTTAAAAGATAGTACAATATTAACAGTGTATTATTTGCCAAATTTTAATAGCAAAAACTTAAAAGCTGCCGAACCTTTATTTAATAAAATACCTGGCATTCCTTTAAAATATACATATACTATAAATAATAAGACTATAGAATATACTGCTGTAAATTTTAAATCGGCTCCAATTTTACAAAAAGTATTTAGCATACCTGGTAAAGGTTATATAACGCAAAAATACAAACCTGGGGCAAGTACTAGCATAGAAAATTTGAATGCTGATGACGCTGACGATGAAGGTACAGAAGAAGAAGAAAATGAAAATGTAGCTCCTATAGTAACTCCGGTTAAAACACCATAAATTTTACTTCTATTTACTTTTTTACCCTGGGTATCCACGGGGTTTCGGGTACATTTAATAGATGTGCTACATATCTTGCCAATGCAAAAAGATAATCGCTTAATCTGTTAAGATATTGGATAATTATTGGCTCTACAAAAATGTCTTCTTCTTGCATGTGTACACAAATACGCTCTGCACGCCTGCATACACAACGGGCTATATGTATTGTAGATACAGTAGTATGACCACTTGGTAAAATAAAAAACTTCATTGGTTCTAAAGCATTCATCATACTATCTATTTTGCTTTCTAAAAAAACAATATCCTCAGGCACCAAATCTGGTATAGATAATAAAATTTCTTTAGCAGGATCGCAAGCTAACGAAGAGCCAATTGTAAACAAACGATCTTGTATTTCTTTTAATTCATTTTTACAAGCAGTATTTTCTATTAAATCGTTACACAACCCTATATAAGAGTTAAGCTCATCCACAGTGCCATAGCTTTCTATACGAATATTATTTTTGGGCACTTTTGTACCTCCTATCAAACTTGTTTTACCTAAGTCTCCAGTTTTTGTATATATTTTAAAAGCCATAAGAAAATGTGAAAATTTTTTCAATTCAGAATAAATGAAATAAATTGTAACCTCAAAAAAACTATCAATTATCAACGAATAACTACAAACTAGTTCAACTTATCACTCTCTACTAGTCCATCTTTTAACCTCACTACTCTTCTAGCAAAGTCAGCAATATCTTCTTCGTGTGTTACCAATACTATGGTATTTCCATCGGCATGTAATTTACCAAGTATATCCATTATTTCATGCGATGTTTTCGAATCTAAATTACCTGTAGGCTCATCGGCAAGTATAATTGCAGGGTTATTTATTAAGGCTCTGGCTATTGCAACTCTTTGACACTGCCCACCACTCAATTCGTTTGGCTTATGATGTATTCTATCTTCCAATCTTACTTTAAGTAAAACAGCTTCGGCTCTTTCCATTCTTTCTTTTTTGCCTACACCAGCATATATTAAAGGCAGTGCTACATTTTCGGCAGCGGTAAGCCTAGGCAATAAATTAAATTGTTGAAATACAAAACCAATTTCATTATTTCTCACCCCAGCCAATTCATCATCTTCCATACCACTTACATCTTTACCATTAAGTATATATTTGCCACCAGTAGGTGAATCTAAACACCCTAATATGTTCATTAAAGTAGATTTTCCGCTACCACTTGGCCCCATTAATGCTACATAATCATTTGCAAAAATATTTAACGAAATACCCTTTAACACAGGTAACTCTTGTTTACCCAAGTAATAACTTTTTTTTATATTTTCTAACCTAAGTATAATAGATGAATCCATATAGTTACTCTTTTAAAATAATTATTTTTTTATAACTGTAGGTACTACAAAATATGGAGGCATTTTATTTTGAGCATTTTTTAATGCATCTTCATTACCAATACTTCCTTGCACCATATCTACCCTTGTTATATTATTTGTAGTGCTCATGTGCAATAAAGGCGCTACATTATCGGTATTTATTTCATTCATTTTTTCTATAAAACCAATCATATTTTGCATATCGGTTTTTATTTGTACTTTTTCGTTATCATCAAATCGTAGCCTTGCCAAACCTGCAAGTTTATCTATAATTTCGTTATTTATCTCCATGTTACAAATTTATACAATTTAAAGCACAGCATTAAATCAAATTATTTAAACGGAAAATATAATGTATTGCAACATACAGTAGTGTATTTTATTATCTTCGCCACTATAAAATAAAACGAATGCAACAAGCAATTTCTACCAATAAAAAAATAGTGATGAGTGGCATACGCCCTACAGGTTTTTTGCACCTAGGAAACTATTTTGGAGCTATTCAGAATTACGTAAAAATGCAAAACGACTATGAGTGCTATTTTATGGTAGCCGACTTACATAGCCTTACCACACACCCCGATACCAAAGAGTTAAAACAAAATGTGTATAGAGTTGTTGCCGAAAATATTGCTTGTGGGTTAGATCCTCAAAAATCGGCATTTTATTGCCAAAGCCATGTAAAAGAAACATCGGAACTTTATTTGTACCTAAACATGCTTGCCAAAATGGGAGAGTTAGAAAAAACAGTAACTTTTAAAGACAAGGCACGCCAAAACCCAGACAATATAAATGCAGGACTACTTACTTACCCTGTATTGCAAGCTGCCGATATTTTAATACACCGAGCAAGTTTTGTACCAGTAGGCAAAGACCAAGAGCAGCATTTAGAAATGGCACGCATTTTTGCCAATAGGTACAATCATCGTTATGGCAATGTTTTTCCTGAACCACATGCATTTAATTACAACCAAGCCTTGGTAAAAGTGCCTGCCTTAGATGGCTCTGGAAAAATGAGCAAAAGCGAAAATCAAATGGCAACCCTATACCTTGCCGATGACGATACAACCATTCGTAAAAAAGTAATGAAAACTTTAACAGACAATGGACCTACAGAAAAAAATAGTGTAATGCCAGATTATATCGAAAATATATTTTTGCTTATGCAACTTGTAAGTAATACAGATAAAATAGAAAAATATACTACCGATTTTAACGAAGCAAACATACGCTACGGCGATTTAAAAAAAGAACTTGCTGAAGATATGGTAACCTTTATAAGCCCAATAAGGCAAAAAACAATTGATTTATTAAACAACGAAAAAGCACTGAAAGAAATATTAGAAATTGGTTCCGAAAAAGCAAATAAAAGTGCAAACCAAACCATGCAAATTGTAAGAGAAACCATGGGTTTAAATTATTAAAAAAAGCATAGTGGCTCTCAATAATAAAACAATTTAAAAAATTTGCTCCATCATAGCCGCTGTGCAATATTTTATTTTATACTTGTACCATAGTCATTTACTACTGTATGATTTATAATATATTGACATGCTTTATAAATCACATTGGCATTAAAAAGTACCAATAATATAATTGCCTCTAAATTATTTTTTTTGCCGAAAAAAGATATACTGCAGCGTATAGCAGGGATAGAAACGGAAATACTTTTTTTGTATGCCTTTGATACAAAAAAAGATTGTAGTGAATAGCCCGAAACTATTGCTGATAAATGCTTTACAGCTCATGCTACTAAAAAAATATTTTAGAATAATGAAATGAATAGAGCTAAATTATTTTTTTACAATTTGGTTTGCAACTTTACCACCATTTCGTTTTTCCATGATAAAAATGTGCCAGATAAAATATGCTTACGAGCTTGGGTTACGAGCCATAAATAAAATGCTAGGTTGTGCACACTGGCAATGGTAAGGCCAAGATATTCTTTGCCTTTAAATAAATGGCGCAAGTACGCCTTGCTGTAATAGTTGCTGGTAGGGCATTCTATACCATCGTCTATTACCGAAAAATCATTTTCCCATTTTTTATTATCAATATTAATTATGCCTTTTGATGTAAATAACATGGCGTTTCGCCCATTACGTGTAGGCATTACACAATCAAACATATCTACCCCAAGTGCTATATTTTCTAATATATTCCAAGGTGTGCCCACACCCATCAAATAACGAGGTTTATTGGTAGGTAAAATATTGCAACAATGCTCGGTAAACTCATACATTTGCTCGGTAGGCTCCCCTACCGATAAGCCACCAATGGCGTTGCCTGTAGCGTTTTTTGATGCTATAAATTGAGCCGATTCGGTTCGCAAATCTTTAAAGGTACTGCCTTGCACTATTGGAAATAAATTTTGCGTATAACCATATTTATCGGGGGTTTCGGCAAAGTGTTTTACGCAGCTATCTAACCATCTATGCGTAAGTTCCATACTTTTTTTGGCATATTTATAATCGCTTGGGTAAGGTGGGCATTCATCAAAGGCCATAACAATATCTCCGCCAATAATGCGCTGGGTATCCATTACATTTTCTGGCGTAAATAAATGTTTACTCCCATCTATATGCGATTTAAAAACTACTCCTTCTTCGGTAATTTTTCGGTTATTGGCAAGGGAAAAAACTTGGTATCCTCCACTATCGGTTAGTATTGGTTTATCCCAACCATTAAACTTGTGCAAACCTCCTGCAGCTTCTAAAATATTTAAACCTGGGCGTAAGTATAAATGATAAGTATTACCCAAAATTATTTGTGCTTTTACTTCTTCTTTTAATTGCTGTTGGGTTACTGCTTTTACAGTACCTACAGTGCCTACAGGCATAAAAATTGGTGTTTGTATTATACCATGATCGGTAGTTATAGTACCTGCTCGGGCTTTTGAAGTTGTATCTGTTTTTTCAAGTTGAAATTGTAATGAAGCCATATTTAGAATGCACAATTATGCCAATTAAGTATTTAAATTATTTGAGCATGCAAGATTAAAACAAATTAGCTATAAAACAATATTACAGTTTAGTAATTAAATGATATTTTTGCACTTATGATTTTTTCTAAACTTACTGCAAATTGGGCAACATTAATTTTTGCATTTTTTTGTTTACTTGTACTTATTAGGTTATTTTATTTTTTATATTTTTTTGCAAGGTTAGCTTTTTATAAGCCAGTACCTAAAACTAGTTTTAGAACCAATGCTATTTCGGTAATAATATGTGCAAGAGATGAGGCTGCAAACCTTGCTAATAATTTACCAGGGGTTTTATTACAAGCCTATAATAGCACACACGAAATAATTGTGGTAGATGACAATTCGTACGACGATACTAAATATTTATTGGAAGGTTTAAAAAAAGAATTTAAGCATTTACATATTATAGAGCTAACGCAAGAAGCAAAAATGATACCGGGCAAAAAATTTCCTTTAAGCATAGGAATTAAAACAGCTAAGCATGAAATAGTTTTGCTAACCGATGCCGACTGTGTGCCTGCCACAGAGCATTGGATAAATAGTATGCAAGATGTGTACGACGACCAAACCGAAATAGTATTAGGCTACGGAGCTTATCATAAAAAAGAAGGTATTTTGAATAAGCTAATACGCTGGGAAACTTTTCATAGTGCATTGCAATACATGAGCTATGCATTGGCAGGTAATACCTACATGGGAGTAGGAAGAAACTTATCGTACAAAAAAGCAATTTTTTATAGGCACAAAGGCTTTAGCTCTCACAACAATATACCTGGTGGCGACGATGATTTGTTTATAAACATGGCTGCTACAAAAAATAATGTAAAAATTAATATTGATAAAAATAGTTTTACATTGAGCAACCCAGCATCTAATTTTATAGAATGGAAAAAGCAAAAAAATAGACACTACACTACATCTAAATATTATAAACCTATGCACAAATTATTGCTTGGTTTATATGCCATGACTCAATTTTTATTTTACCCAGTTTTTATAGTGGCTGCAATATTTTTTAATTGGCAATTAAGTTTAATTGTATTTGCTATTACAATTATTGTACAAGCTATTATTTATATTAAAACTTTAAAAAAATTAGATGAAAAAGATTTAATTCCATATTTTTTATTGCTAGATATATGGATGTTTTTTTACTACATAATTTTTGCAACTTCATTATTAAAAAAGCCAAAAGCTTCGTGGAAATAATATTTATTATTACATATTTTAATTGATATAACACATGGAATTAATAAAAAAATATTTTTCTGATTTTACTGTAGAGCAAGAAAACCAGCTTATTATTTTAAAAGAGTTATACAAGGACTGGAACGAAAAAATAAATGTAATAAGCAGAAAAGATATGGATAATTTTTATTTGCACCATGTATTACATTCTCTTACTATAGCTACAAAATTCGATTTTAAAAAAGGTATGGAAATAATGGATTTGGGCTGTGGTGGTGGTTTTCCGGGTGTGCCACTTGCTATACTTTTTCCTGAAACTACATTTCATTTAGTAGATAGCATTGGCAAAAAACTAACTGTAGTAAATGCTATAACAGATACAGCAGGTATAAAAAATATTACTACACAACATGCAAGAGCCGAAGAAATAAAAAACCGGCAATTTGATGCAGTGGTTAGCCGTGCTGTAGCCCCACTTGGTAGTTTGTGGCATTGGAGCAGAAAAACCATTCGTAAGACAAAAACAGCCGAAAAAGGCGTACCAAATGGCTTAATATGCTTAAAAGGAGGCGACCTAAGTAAAGAAATTTTTGAAAGCAATTGTAAACCTCATGTGTGGGAAATAAATAAAATTTTTGAAGAAGAATATTTTAATGAAAAATTTATGCTGTATCAGAGTGTAAAATAATGTAATAAAATATTTAACGCTACCAAAGCAAGGCAACAAAGCAAATGGTGGTTTTTATAAATAAATCATATTTAACACCAATTAGACAAACAGTTTAGCCCAATTCGATTAAAGCCTCATTTTAACTTTTATTTGTTTCATCAGTATTTACCACTATAAGATTTTTAAACCATTAGTATAAGTTGGCTTAATATTAATGTCTATTATTTCAGTTACGTTTACTTGCTCTCCAAAAAATAAAGATGCATGACTATCAAAATCTTGCTTTTTTCCTGTTGTGAAAAAAAATCTGCTACTATTTTTACTGCATTTATTATCTATTTTTTCATGCTTTTTTAAATATTTCTGCAAACTTGTGGCTACAATTTTACCTTGTTCAATTATTTTAATTCCAGGAGCTGCATGCTCTTTAATTTTTTTTATCAATAATGGGTAATGCGTACAAGCAAGCAAAATACTATCTATATTTTTATCTTTCTCCATTAGTTTATCCAAATGCATTTTTACAAAAAAATCGGCTTCTGCAGTATTTTGTTTTCCGGTTTCTACCAACTCTACCCACTCGGGGCAGGCTTCTTGCACTACAGCAATTTCAGGGAAAAATTTATTGGTTTCTATTAAATACGATTCGGATAAAACTGTACCTACTGTTGCTAATATGCCAATATGTTTTGTATTTGTAAAAGTGCCTATAAGTTCCGAAGTGGGGCGTATAACTCCTAGCACCCTTTTTGTTTTATCTATATTTGGTAAATCTTTTTGCTGAATATTTCTTAACGCTTTTGCCGATGCCGTATTGCACGCCAATATTACCAATGAGCAACCTTGCTCAAAAAACCATTTTACACATTGCAAAGTGTATTGGTACACAGTTTCAAAAGGCAATGGTCCATAAGGAGCCCTTGCATTATCTCCCAAATAAATAAAATCGTATTCGGGCATAGTAGCGCAAATTTCTTTAAGTACCGTAAGCCCTCCATATCCGCTATCAAATACTCCTATCGGATTTTTTTTCATGCGTTCATATTTATTTTAACTTTTACATTTTGGTAGTAAAAAAATATTAATTAGTGTTTGTAATAGATCATTAAAATATAAAAACATTTTCTTTCTATCTAGTTTTATTGCATTTTAAAACTAGCTTACTATTATGTAAAGATTATTACTACATTAAATTCTACCAGCAAGTTTAAATTCTTCTTTTAAATATGTTGCTGTAAAGCTTTCTTTTACATTTATCATTCCAATAGGCTCGCCTGCATAAAGTACTTGCCCACCTGCATGTCCGCCTTCTGGACCAATATCAATAATATGGTCGGCAATTTTTATCATATCTAAGTTATGTTCTATTACCAATACTGTATTGCCTCTATCTACCAATTTATTTAATACATCTAACAAATGTTGTATATCTTCAAAATGTAAACCTGTGGTAGGTTCATCTAGTATATAAAAAGTTTTGCCTGTATCTCTTTTGCCTAATTCGGTAGCAAGTTTTACACGCTGTGCTTCGCCACCACTAAGGGTTACCGAGCTTTGACCAAGGGTTATATAACCAAGTCCTACTTCTTGTAGTACTTTTATTTTTCTATAAATCCAAGGTACTGCATTAAAAAATTCTACTGCTTCTTCTACTGTCATATCCAGTACATCGCTAATCGATTTTCCTTTGTAGCGAATCTCTAGTGTTTCTCTGTTATATCTTTTGCCATTGCATTTTTCGCAATGCACATATACATCTGGCAAAAAATTCATTTCTATTGTACGCATTCCTCCACCTTCGCACACTTCGCATCGTCCACTTTTTACATTAAACGAAAATCGGCCTGCTGTATAGCCTCTTATTTTTGCTTCGGGTATGGCTGCAAATAGTGTACGTATATCTGTAAAAAATCCACAGTATGTACTAGGGTTACTTCGAGGTGTACGCCCAATGGGACTTTGGTCTATCTCTATTACTTTATCTATTTCTTTGAGTCCGTTTATACTTTTGTGCGGCATAGCATCGCCTTTGCTATTGTAGCAGTATTTTGCTAGTAGCGGATAAAGTGTTTCATTTACTAACGTTGATTTACCACTACCACTTACACCTGTTACCAATATCATTTTACCCAACGGTAATTTTACAGAAACATTTTTTAAATTATTGCCAGTAGCACCTTTTAACTCTATAAAATTTCCATTACCTTTTCTTGTTTCCGTAGGTATAGCTATTGTTTTTTCTCCTTTTAAATATTTTGCAGTTTCGGAGTTAGATGCCAATACTTCTTGCGGTGTACCAGCAGCTACAATACGACCACCATGTGTGCCAGCTTTTGGCCCAATATCTATTAAATGATCGGCTGCCATCATAATATCTTTATCATGCTCTACTACGAGTACGCTATTACCAATATCTCTCAAATTTTGCAAAGCCAATATCAAACGCATATTATCTCTTTGGTGTAAACCTATGCTTGGCTCATCTAGTACATACGTAATACCTTGCAACTGTGAGCCTATTTGAGTTGCAAGTCTTATACGTTGATACTCTCCACCGCTTAGGCTTTTCGATGGGCGGTATAATGTTAGGTAAGTTAAGCCTACATTTAGCAAAAATTCTAACCGTTCTCTTATCTCTTTCAATAAATCTTTTGCAATTGTATTTTGCTTTGCACTCAATCTTTTTTCTACACCTTCAAACCATTTGTGCAATACATCTAAATCCATTGCACTTAGTTCTGCAATATTTTTTTCGTCAAATTTAAACCATAGGCTTTCTTTGCGAAGCCTAGTACCATTGCAGGTTGTGCATGGTGCAAGCTGCATAAATTTTTCTACCCAAGTACGCAAACTTTCATTGCTATTTGGCGATGCAAACCATCTTTTAAGCATTGGGATTATGCCTTCGTAACTTCCTGTGTAAGTCATTGGTAAGGTTTCATCGCTCATATCCAAACTCAAATCTGGACTAATATTTTGATCACCATATAACAGTAAATCTAATTGTGCAACTGGTAAATCTTGCAATGCTTTACCCAAATTTATTTTATATTTTTTTGAAAACTCTTGCACTTGCTTGTACACACTTGCTTCTCTTTCTTCGCCCAATGGCACTATACCACCTTCTTTTACGGTTTTGGTTTTATCTGGCACTACTTCATCTATATTTATGGTATATACGTTTCCTAAGCCTTTGCAATGTGGGCATGCTCCATAAGGAGAGTTAAATGAAAATGCATTTGGCGATGGTTCTTCGTAGCTAATTCCAGTGTCTATACACATCAACTGCTTACTATACATAGCCTCCTCCAGCCTCTCCGAAGGAAGGGCTTCAATATCTCCATTTTTTGAAGTTGCAATTGTTTTTTTTGACTTTGTATCTTCGGCGGATTGCTGGGCTGGGCTTACAAACATCAAATCCTTCCCCATTTGCAAACATTTTTGCACACTTTGGCTTACCCTAAATTTCATATCGTCTGTTACTTGTAATCTATCTACCACTACTTCTATATCATGTATTTTATATCGATCTAGTTGCATACGTGGTGCAAGGTCAAGTACTTCGCCATCTACCCTTACTTTTAAAAATCCTTTTTTACGAATATCTTCAAATAGTTCTCTGTAATGTCCTTTGCGGCCTCGTACTAATGGTGCAAGCAAACTTATTTTTTTGTGGGCATATTTTTTATAAATATTTTGCACAATTTCTTCTTCGGAAAATTTTACCATTTTTTTGCCTGTGTTGTAGCTATAAGCCTCTCCCACTCTTGCATACAACAGGCGCAAAAAGTCATAAATTTCGGTAATAGTACCTACGGTGCTTCGTGGGTTTTTATTTGTAGTTTTTTGTTCAATTGAAATTACTGGCGAAAGTCCTGTTATTTTATCAACATCTGGCCGCTCCATATCGCCTACAAACTGCCTTGCATAAGCAGAAAAGCTTTCCATATATCGGCGTTGGCCTTCGTTGTAAATGGTATCAAATGCAAGACTACTTTTGCCGCTGCCACTTACACCTGTAAATACTACCAACTTGTTTTTGGGAATTTTTATATCAATATTTTTGAGGTTGTGCTCCCTTGCACCAAACACTTCTATCATATCTTCGGATATAGTTTCTACTGCAGAGGTTGCTACTTTTGTTGCTTTTTTTGTTGCCATATTTTCTTTACTTGTTTCAAAGATACACAAGGAGTACGTAGGACTATATTTATTTGACTATGTTTTTTTATAGCATAATAAAAGCCCAATAGCAATACAAATGCTGAGCATAGCCCCGATGGGCAGTAGTAGCTGCCGCATGAGTGGAAAACTATGGCAAATATACTTGCTGCGGCACTACTACAGACAGCGGGAAAACCTAAAGTTAAATAGAGATTGAATGCACATGCTTCTAAAAAATGAAGTATAGATAAGGGATATAAAACCAATGCAAACATAGCAATTGATGTTGTAAAAAAAAATACAGTTTTATTTACAAAAAACTACATAATTTTATTATCTAAATTATATAATATGGCTTTACACATGGTTGATGACCCCGAAAATCAAGATGATTATGTAGATGATAATTCTGGCGGTGGTGGTGGAAACACTGGCGGTGGTGGTGGTTTAAATATTGGCAGCTTGCTTAGTTTTTTACCTTTAGTTTTTGGCTTATTTAAAGGTAGAGGTAATAGCACCAATAGCGACGGTACGCCAAGTAAAGGTGGCTGTGGTGGTAAGAGTTTAATTTTTTTATTGCTTGCTGGTGTTGTTATTTATTTCTTATTTTTTAGAAGTGGTGGTTGCAATTTATTTAACCAAACTGCAAGCGGTGGCAATAAAACTTTTACCGAAAGTGGTTATAATTTTGATGCCAATCAAACTAAAAAAGCACAGGTGTACGAAGGGCTTGAAGATGATAATACCAAAAACCCATTGCCCGAAATGGTGAACCTTGCAGCATTTGCACCAAGTCGCCAAAACCAAGGCAAGCAAGGCAGTTGTGTAGCATGGAGTAGTGCTTATGCGGCTCGTACTATATTGGAGGCTGCTAGCACAAAACAAGACCCAAACAGCATTGCATACAGCCCTGCATTTTTGTACAACAATATTGCTTTGGAAGATTGCCAAGGCTCTTACATACAAAAAGCAATGGAGTTTATGCAAGTAAATGGTGCTGTACGTTACCAAGATTTTAAGTACGATGAAAATGATTGTAGTAGGCAAGCTAATGGATCGCTGATACAACAAGGGCAACAAAATAAAATTCATGGTTTTCATAGGCTTACCGAAACCGATGATGTAAATGGCCTAAATATTAGAGCTGTAAAAGAGCATTTGGCAAAAGATGCTCCAGTGGTAATAGGTATGATGGTAGGTGGTACTTTTATGCAAGATATGATGGGGCAAAAAGTATGGCACCCAACTAATAATGATAGAAACATGACTGGCTTTGGTGGCCATGCAATGTGTGTAATTGGATACGATGATAGAGTGGAAGGTGGTGCATTTCAAATTATGAATAGTTGGGGTCCGCAATGGGGACAAAATGGTATTGGATATGTACGCTATGGCGACTTTAAAGAATTTACCAGAGAGGCTTATGGGCTAGATCCTTTACCAAAAAGAGGTGCTGCACTCAATGCTATTTTTGAGGCTAATGTAGGTTTGTTTAACCCCGAAACGAGAACAAATGTAGCGCTAAAATTGGCTGGAGGTAATTTATTTAAAACCATAACACCAATAAAAAAAGGATCTAAATTTAAAATAGAAATTAAAAATACTACAGAGTGTTATATTTATATTTTTACACCAGATGTGACAGGAAAAAGCAGTGTTTTATTTCCGTATAAGCCTGCACATTCGCCATACTGCGGCATTACAGGCTATAGGCTTTTTCCACGAAAGGAAAGCATACAAGCCGATGAAGTGGGCAATAAAGAGCAAATGGGAATAGTGGTTAGTAAGAATGCGCTGGATTATAATGCGCTTAATGTAGCCATAAATGCTAGTACCAAAGCCGATTTTGCAAGCAAACTAAACGATGCTGTAAAAGCAAACATGAGTACTACTGCAAACTATGGCAACAGCAGCAATGGTATGATGTATTTTAAAAACACTGATAACACAAAAAGCATTGTAGCCTGTGTGGTAGAAATTGATAAGCAGTAGTTAGTATTGAGATATTAGATGTTAGTATTGAGATTAGTTTGTTATTATGCAACTAACTTTTTACTAACATTTTTTTTGAAGCCTTGACATTGGTTCTTTTTTCTACATTTGTACCAAGCTGTACGCTGTACCTTCGCTATCGCTTCGGTGCCGCTACCATCTTGGCTATAATCGCCATTTGTAAAACTATTTTGCTTTTTAGTAATGAGATGTATGTATTAAAATATTAGTATTGAGTATTGAGATTGGTTAATGAAATACATAACTATTTTTTATATCAATCACCCAACATTCATCACTTATAATTCTTTTACATTTTAATTTAAAATACCATCTGCAACTTTGTTTATTGCATTATTTTTAATAATTTTTCCACCAAAATTATATTTAAATGTAAAGCCAATTCTTTTACTATCGGTAGTATTATTGCCAGAAGATGATATTGCTCCTTGTGCAAAAACATAGTTTGTACCTTGTGTATAGAACACATCATTAAAATACAATGATACCTGAGCTTTTCTTTTTAAAATATCTTGGCTGATATTTAAAAAAACACCTCCAAAATTTTTAAATTTTGCTAATTCTAGTTGCGTATTTACCAACCAATATCCAAACAATTCTACATTGGTATTTTTAGTGGCCTGTATTTCGTGTACAGTATAATACTTAAACGATTTTGCCGAAAAATTTAATGCAGCATTATCGTACACTCCATTTATTTTGATATTAGAATACATACCACCTATAAAAAAATAATAGTTTTTTATAGCGCCTGGCGGCACTCCTGCAAATAACCTTATATACAATTCTTTGCTAGTAGATAAGTTGCCATAAGTTTTATCTGTTATTGCATTATTTATTATATTAGGCTTATTTACTTCTGCAAAAATGTTTGTTTCTACATTTTGCCCAATTGCTAAAAATGGGAAATTCATAGCCGTTAAATTAGCTTCATATTTTTGGGTAAATTTTGGTTTTAATGATGGGTTGCCATACTTATTTAAATAAGGATTAATAAATTCTATTGCCGGATTTAGATACGTATAGCTTGGTCTTGTTATAAATTTTTTAGCTACAATGTTTCCTGTAATGGGCATTCCCATTAATTTCATAATTGGATAGCTAAAATAGGCAAACGGAAAAATATCAACCCTGTTCCATTTAAAACTAGTATCGCTTGGTTGGGTTTGATACCCAGTCATATTTGTATTTTCGGCTCTTAACCCTACTTTTAAAAGCATTTTACTAATTTTTCTACTTGCTTGTGCATATACCGCATTTATATTTTCTGTGTTTGAAAAATAGTTTTTGATGTTACTGCTATAATCTGTTTTTGTGGCAAAATATTGTACACTTAATTTTATGCCAGTTTCTATTTTCCATAAATCATTTAGCTTTTTGGTGTAATCCAAATTGCCCATTATAGTATGCACCGATTTTTTAAAATCAATGGTTTGATAGTAAATAGGTAACAAAGAAAATGTAGTTGCTATAGCCTGATTATTTTTAGAAAAAGCATAGTTGTATGTAATATTAGAAGCAATTTCGGAACCAATAGTATCCAACATTTTTTTGTATGAAAAGCTGTTAGCACTGTTGAAATTATTTTTATCGTTATTTATATTTGTAAAGCTCTTTGCTGTATTTATTATTACATTTTTTAAATAAATTTCGTTTGCACCATCAGAAAAAGTATTGCTTGGGTTGTAACTAATTGTACCATCAAAATTTATATTTTTAGTTTTAGCTATTTCTTTACCAATTCCAAAGCCTATAAAATATGTTTTGCCTCTGTTTTTATTGTAAGTATTTATGGCAGTTTTAATGCTATCGTTTTGAAATCTAATTTTTACATCATCTACAAAATTATTGGCATTAGTAATACTTACATTTATATATCTGTTTATTGAATTGTCATTTTTGTTTAATGCACCCGAAATGTATTTGTCGCTGTATTTACCTTGATTTGCACCTATGGTAATATTACCACCAAGCCCAATTTTTACGCCTTTTTTTAAAATAATATTTATCATACCACCAGCTGTAGATGCATCTATTTTTGCAGATGTAATTTGTGTAATTTCTATTTTACTTACTACCGAAGCTGGCATATTTTTAAGTAAATTTATAACATCTTCTTGCGACAATTTTTGCTCCACTCCATTAATATAAATAGATGCAGGTGTAGCTCCCAAATAAATTGCGTTTTCTAAGGCAATAACACTAGGCGTTTTTTTTACAACTTCAAATGCATTTATAGCACTGTTAGCATATTGCTGTGCATCTATTACCATCTTTTCATCATCGAGTGTTATTAGCTTTTTTTTGCTTACTACATTTACTGTATTCAAATTTTTTGCTACTAATTTTAAAGTAAAAATTACATTTTTGTTTTGGTACAAAAAAGAATCTTTAATAGCCACATAATTAACTGCCGATATATTTATTAAATACCAATCATCGTTATTTAAAGTAACTATACCAACACCTAAAGAATCTGCAATAATTTCAAAATGCACACTTTTATTTAAAGCAGATTTAATGGATATTTGAGCAAAAGCAATTGGTAAATTATTAGCATCTTGTACAATAATTTTTTGCGAAAAAACTGATACCGATACAAAAACAAATAAGAAAAACAAGTAGCTTTTTTTCATAAATAAGATATAGTTTGTACAAATATGAATACTTAGTTCAGATTACTAAGAACCAATGCAAATAGTTTTTAAAATTGTGTGTGTATCACTTTTGGTATTAATAACAACCAAAGATATAGTTGTAATACGTTCTAATAATGTTAAAAGTTACAAGTGGTTATTTAAAATTAAAGTGATTATGCATAATGGGTCAATTCTCTTGTCTTAAAATTAGACTAAACTGCTTTTGCTATATCAGCAT
This sequence comes from Ferruginibacter sp., assembly GCA_013141435.1. Lineage (GTDB taxonomy): Bacteria > Bacteroidota > Bacteroidia > Chitinophagales > Chitinophagaceae > Ferruginibacter. Next base: position 5,386 of record JABFQZ010000024.1, on the reverse strand, counting down.
AATTATAGTAATGTGATTAAATATTTCACACAGAGAAACTGCGATAACTACTTACACAATGGTATAACCTTTGTAAGATTTATTAACAGCTTACTACAAAAGTTAAGACCTAATTAAAAAAGCCGTTCTCAAAATGAGAACGGCTTTTTTTAAAACAAAAAACTATGCTTTTTAATATTTCACAAAACGTGTAGTTTTTACTTCTCCCTCTGCATTTTTTACAGTAATAGAGTAAGTACCTGCACCTAATGTTGCAAAATTCATTGGTATAGGGTTGTTGCCAGCTATTATTACTACAGTTTGTTTTGTAACTACTTTGCCTACCAAGTCTGTAATTACTACATCTACTTTGCCAGCTTTTGCACTAGTAAGAGATAAGGTTGCAGTATTTTTTACTGGGTTTGGTGCAAGGCTAATTAATTCAAAACCACTTGCTTTGTTAAGTAAAGCTACAATAGTGCTGTATCTTACAACACCATTTTCGGTTACTTTTAGGCGATAGTAATTAATACCAGCTAGTGGTGCTGCATCTATAGCATTAAATGCTTGTAAGCAACGAGTAGCAGTAGCTGTTTGGTTTTGTATTTCGGTAAAGTTTTTACCATTTGCACTACGCTCTAGGCTAAGTGTAAGCGATAAAGCACTATTACAAGTTACTTTCCAATCCAACACATTTGTAGCAGCTTGTTTACTACCAGCAAAGTATTCGATACCTACTGGTAAAACTGTAGAACCACCATGAATAAAGAAGGTAGAAAATGAAGGTATTGTTGCGTCTAAGAAATAATCAGAACCTAATGTACCATCGCCTCCATGATTAACTAATACTGGAGTTGCTCCACCATAAGTAGCAACACATGCTGCAGCAGTTTTTGTAGCTATTACATTACCAGATGTAACAGCAGGTACAACTGCTTGTAAAGCAGTAAGCTCTGCAAGAGAATAAAATAACCTAACATTTACATTACTTGCAGGTTGTGTTGTAGGAGTAATGGTAATATTTCGATCTAAATAATACTGTAAAGAAGCATCTTGCCTTACTGCACCAGTATTTTTATAAATAGATGTAGATACCTTTCCTAAATTATTACCTAATGCATTTACCGATGCTATTATAGCTCCCGAGGCATCTAATAAAGGTACAACAGTATTGTTGTTATTGCTTACAGCATCTATAGTGGTAGCACAAGCTACAGCACATGCTCCTGCTCCAGCCGCCGATACGGCATAATTTGCGCCAGATGCTACTATGTTTACAGTGAAATCTCTACTTTCGCCATATCCATAATTACTGCAAGCAGTAGTAGGTGCTGCAGGAATTCCTGTACTCCATACTGTACGTACTCTCATTTTGTGTGTGCCAGTACTTAAACCAGTAGGTATTAAAATAGAAAAAGCTGTTTGTGTACCACCAGCTATAGGAGGTAAATCATTCAATACTTTTTCGCTTGCTTCAAAACCTCCGTTATTATCTGCATCTATCCATATAGTTAATCTATCAACATCTTCGGTATTATAATAACCAGCGTAAGCTTTACCTGGCGCTAAATCTACTGTAGTAGTAGCTGTCATATCTATATAACCTGGGCTTGTAGTACCTACTGCTCCCAATACTGATATAGCAGTTACACCCTCTCCATTTAAAACAAAATCGGTTAATGCATCGCCAAACTCACCACCATTGGTAGTAGAAGGGTTGCACTGGGCACTTGTAGTAAAGCTAGTTACATTACTTACACAACCAGTAGCATTACCACCAGCATTTTTTGGTACTATATACCAGTAGTAAGTGGTAGATGCAGCTGCACCTGGTAAGTTTACAGTTGTAGCTGTTACGTTTGCTACAGTAACAACAGTTGGAGGATTTACAGTACCAATATACACATCGTAAGCTGTAGCTGTAGGCTCAGAAGCCCAAACTAAAGTTAAATTTGGTATTGTAGCTACGTTAGTTGCTAAATTGGCAGGAGTTGTATTACTCACACAAGGAGGAGGTAATACACTACTTGTTGTAAAAGAAGTAGCATTTGTTGTACTACAATTTGCAGCACTACCATTGCTATTTTTGGGTACTACATACCAAAAATAAGTTGTAGATGTTGTTAAAGCTGGTGTTACATTATATGTAGCAGTAGTACCAGTGCCTGGGTCTAAAACATTGCCCGAAAGTGTAGCAGTAGCTGCAGTAGCGCCAATATATACATCGTAACTTGATGCATAACTTACTCTATTAAATATTAATGCTGGAGATGTAGATACACCAGAGGCTAAATCGGCGGGAGTAGTATTTGTAGTACAAAGTGGAGTAGGGTTAAATACACAAATACTAAATTGGCTATTACTCACAGGAGCACCAGCTACCCCACTTGGGTGGCGGTAAATTCTTAAATAATACTCTGTACCAATTGTAGTAGTAAATGTTACATTTTCGGTACCTCCTGTAGTAGCACCATTAACACAACCTAAATTAGTTAATACTAAATTATCGCCACCACATGTACCTGCTTGACTAAATGCTTGCAACGCTACATCAAAGCCAGGCACTGCAGTAACGGTAATACCATGCACATCGCCAGTGGCAGTAAATTTAAACCATACATCGTTTACATTTGTACCTGCGCCTGTACAACTTGGTGCAGCTACAGCATTACCAGTGCTCGAAAACAAAGTAGTAGTAGCTGCTAAAACAGCTGTTGTACTATTTGTAGTATTATCTGTATAAGGTGTACAAGTAGAGCTAGGTGTTAATACCACAGCACCACAAGGGTTATCGTTGGCAGGTGGTGGAGGTGGTGCACTTACACAAATAGATAATTGACTAGTAGTACCATTGCCAATACCCAAATGATATACTCTTACATAATATGTATTGCCAACTGTTAAACCAGTTAATGCTAACGATTCGGTAATGCTCGTAGCAGTAGCATTTACACAACCTATAGATGTTGTACCTGCATCGCTAAATGCTTGCAAAACTGCATCGTAGCCAGCTGCACCAAATACAGCTATGGTTTGGCTAGCATTTGTAGCTACAAATTTAAACCATACATCATCATCGGGGGTACCAGGGGTAGTAGCACTACAAACAGTAATACCTGCCGATGCAGTAGCACCAATAGTTTGGTAATAAGTACCACAATATGATAAACAAGTACCTGCATTTACAGAAACAGTAATAGCGCCAGCCGGCTCATCGTTTGCTGGTGCGGCAGCTACAGGAGCTGTACCAGTAACTAAAGTAGCATTAGGGTCAAATGTGTACATTGTATTACACTCTGGCACAATTTTTAATGCATTATTATCTGTAGTTGTAAAATAATTAGAATTTTGTGCTTGTAGAGCTATATAGTCGGTATTAGATTTACGTAAACCTACAGAATAAGTATAAGCATTGTTTACAGTACCATTAAACCCTTCCATAGTACCATATACAATTTCTACCTTATTGCTAGTTTCGTATAATTTTACCTGAAAGTTAAGGTTTGGCCCAGGATATAAATATCTTTCCATACCTATCCACTCTACTACAAAAATACGATTAGGAGTAGTGCCTAATGTTTGGTATTTGAAAGATGTAGCCAAAGCCACACTAGTATTACCTGTAGTTACGAGATCTTCGCCGAAAGGTGCTATAAGTGCATTTGAAATTGTCGCACTACTTAATCCACCAAAAGTATTGGTAGAAGTTACAGATCCACCGAATGCTAACCAACCATTGGTACAAGCATTTAGTTTGGTATATACATTACCTTTCAAAACAAAGTCAAATGGTATTGTAATATCGGTTGTGGTAAAATCATCACCATTAGTAAGAGTACCCTGCCATGTAGCCGAAGTACCAGTGCTAGAAATAGAGCTATAAGATATACCAGTAGAGTAAGTTGTGGTATAATTTGGAAGGCAAGAAATAGTAGATACAGATACAATTGTACTTGTAGAAGTAGCACCGCCGTTTGTACAAGTTACCACACATTGATAATCGGTATTGGCTGAAACAGTAGCAGAAAATGCCATTGTTGTAGCCCCACTAATATTAGTAAATGTACCAGCACTAGCAGGTGATGATTGCCATTGGTAAGTAAGGCCAGTAACACCACTTGTACTTCCTGTTAAGTTTAGATTAACAGAAGTACCACTACATGCACTTGTATTATTTGTAGTAGCTGTACCAGCAGAGGGAGTGCCAGTACAAGGAACTGGAGGTACAAATGTGTAAGTAATACCTGAAGGTATATTTGTAGAATTAGCTACAGCGTTATTAGCTACAGTTGTACTTGTAGTTGCAAAAGGTGTAGATGTGCTTGTAGGTGTAACACTAATAAAATTTGTAGTACCCGAGGCAATACCTATAGAAGCAGATTGCGCAGATATTGCAGCACTTGTAGACCCATAAATAATTTGTATTTGATTTGTACCTTCGTATAATAATATTTGCATATTAAGAGTAGGGGTAGTAGTTGAACCATTTCCTCCTACATGCATTGCAGTGTATTGAACTGTCAAAACTTGATTTGGGCTTACACCAGTTGTAGAGTATTGGATGTTACCACCTGTCATGTTATTATCGTCCCAAAAACCAGCAATTACTTTTGAAGCTGTAGCAATTCCGTTGCCTGAAAGACCAGTTCCATTGGTGGTTTGACCTAAAATAAGCAAACCATTGGTAGAAGCTGCAAAAACGGTTTCGGCAACGCCATTATAAGTAAACGAAAAGCCAATTGGTAAATTACCAGTAGAATTGTCGTCTTGCCCAGCGAGGGTAACTGTTGTGCCAGAAATAGCAGAATAGGTACCAGAAGAGCCTGCAAAAGTGTATGCATTTATTTGAGCATACGAACTACCTACAAAGACCAGCAGTGTAAGAAGAAAAATGTAAATCTTTTTCATAATTTTTTGTTTTGTGATTAATTTAGTTGAAGAATAAAAAACCACTTTTGATATTGTAAACGTAGGGTAACAATGTGTGTAAATGATGAAATATTCAACACTCAAATTAATAACAAAATGTTAATACACAAAAAAAATATACTTATTTGCACAATAAAAAATAAACTATTTCGTTGGGTATTGAAAATGAGAAACAAATAAATATAAAAATAATAATATACTTAATATTTTTTTCTGGTTTTATTGGTTATTTCAATTATTGATGAATAATAGCCCAATCATACTATGGCATTAGAGTTCTAAATTTTATTAGGAAATTTCTAAAAAAAATTACCACAAAGAGTACAAAGGAAATTTACACAAAGAACATAAAGAAATACTACTGATTGTGTAGTTTTTGATTGGCAAACTTGGTTTTAAAGATGCGTTTAAAGCTAGAATCAGTATTTTTAAATTTTGAAATCGGAGCAATTGGTTTATACTTAGTCGACCCTTAAAA
>JABFQZ010000019.1 GCA_013141435.1 Ferruginibacter sp. | reverse complement strand
TCTATGTGGTAAAATCTAAACACATAGGCACAGTAGAAACATAGGTTCACATAGGTTTTATTTTTTTCTATGTGTAGCTATGTGCCTATGATTCTATGTGGTAAAATCTAAACACATAGGCACAGTAGAAACATAGGTTCACATAGGTTTTATTTTTTTCTATGTGTAGCTATGTGCCTATGATTCTATGTGGTAAAATCTAAACACATAGGCACAGTAGAAACATAGATTCACATAGGTTTAGTTACTAACTGCTATACTATTATTATACGTTGTCGCCAACTCCTTCAAATCGCTGTCCACAATTTCTTTTTTTACATCTGCAACTTTTTCAAACTCCTGATATAAAGCATCGATATCGTTTCTATCAAATACAAATCCAAGGTTTTGAAACCTGTATGCCAAGGCACTTCTACCACTTCTTGCGGTAAGAATAATTTTTGAGCTATCTGCGCCTACTTCATCTGGGTTAATAATTTCATAGGTTTGAGAATCTTTTAAAAAACCATCTTGATGTATGCCCGAAGAATGTGAAAATGCATTGCTACCAACAATAGCTTTATTTGGTTGTACTGGCATACGCATGGTATCGCTAACTTGCCTGCTCATTGGATTAAGTAATCTTGCATTGATATTTGTATAAAAATTCAATTCTTTATGTTGTTTAATTACCATCACTACTTCTTCTAACGATGTATTGCCTGCTCTTTCTCCTAATCCGTTTATTGTACACTCAATTTGTTTTGCACCACTTATTACCCCAGCAATACTGTTTGCTGTAGCTAAACCAAGGTCGTTGTGACAATGGCAACTTATTACGGCTTTATCAATATTAGGAACATTATTTACCAAGTAAGCAATTTTGCTTCCATACTCATGTGGCAAACAATAGCCAGTAGTGTCGGGTATATTTACAGTGGTTGCACCAGCTTTTATTACAGCCTCTATTACTCTTGCTAAATATTCGTTTTCTGTTCTTCCTGCATCTTCTGCATAAAACTCTACATCGTCAGTAAAATTTCTGGCCCATTTTACGCATTGTATAGCTCTAGCCAAAATTTCATTTTGAGTAGCATTAAATTTTGATTTTATGTGATAGTCAGATGTGCCAATACCAGTATGTATCCTTGGCCGTTTAGCGTATTTGAGAGCTGCTGCTGCTACTTCTATATCTTTTTCTACAGCTCTGCTTAAACCACAAACAATTGAATTTTTAATGATTTTTGATATGGCTTCTACACTTTCAAAATCGCCAGAAGATGAAATAGGAAAACCTGCTTCAATAATATCTACCCCTAAATTTTCTAACTCAAGTGCCAAGCCAACTTTTTCTTTAGTATTCAATTTACAGCCCGGCACCTGCTCCCCATCTCTTAAAGTGGTATCAAAAATTAAAATTTTATTTGGGTTCATTTGTTTTAAAATTATATTAGAAAACCTTAAGTGTTATCTCTATTATTTTCAAATTAGGCTTAATATTTGTTTATTGTATATCATAATTGTAGTATTTTTACAGCACACAAGCAATACTTTGTGCCTTTAAACATAAGCCAACACAGCGTTTTAGAAATATATTTATACAATGGTCAATCGTTCAAATAATGCTCTTTTTCTATTAATAAAATCGCTTAAAAAATCGGAAAAGCGAAATTTTAAACTTTTTGCAAATAGAAACGCCGAAACTGATAATTTGAAAACGGTAAAGCTTTTTGATGCATTAGACAAAATGGATGAGTACAACGAAATATTGTTGCTCAAAAAAAATGCTGCTATAACTAAACTTCAATTATCTAACATTAGCGCTAATTTGTACAAACAAATATTAGATAGTTTACGACTCATAAAAGATTCGGATAATATAGATTTACAACTGCACGAACAAATGGATCATGCAAGAATTTTGTACAATAAAGGCTTATACATGCAAGCTTTGCATATATTAGAAAAAGCTAAACGCCTTGCAAAAGCTAATAATCAAATAACCTATTTATTGCAGGTTTTATTTTTTGAAAAAAAAATAGAAGCCCTTTTTTTAACTAGTAGTATTGATACAAGGGCTACAGAAATTATAGATGAGTCAAATATTGCAATTGCCAAAATAGACAATATAAATACTTTATCTAACCTTGCACTAAAGCTTTATAGCAGTTACATAAAAAATGGGCATGCTCGAACCAAAAATGAAGAACAAGAAATACAAAAAATATTTAATGATGGGTTGCCATTAAATTTTAGTGAAGCAAATACATTTTATGAAAAATTGTATTATTATCAATGTTTTTGTTGGCGTGCATTTATTTGTCAGGATTTTTTAACTTATTATAGATATGCCCAAAAATGGATTGATATTTTTGATGAAGAACCATTTATGAAAGAAATAGAAACTATGCACTACATTAAAGGAATGCATAATTTAATGGGTGCACATTTTAATTTGAAAAACACATTAAAATTAGCATCGACTATAACTAAATTTGAAATTTTTTCTAAGGAAGAGTATATACTAAATAATGAAAACAATACCATACAATCGTTTATTTACTTATTTACTTCAAAAATAAATTTGCATTTTACCCAAGGTACTTTTACCGATGGGTTAAAAATTGTACCAGAATTAATTGCAAAATTAGAAGAACACAAAATGTATTTAGATAATCATAGGATTCTAATTTTTTATTACAAAATTGCTTCATTATATTTTGGTAGTGGGGATAGTAGTACAGCTATTGATTATTTGAATAAAATTATAAACTGGAAGGTAGATTTAAGGACAGATTTGCAATGTTATAGCCGACTATTGCAACTTATAGCACATTATGAACTTGGTAATTATTCGTTGGTAGAGTATTTAATAAAATCGGTGTATAGGTTTATGGCCAAAATGCAAAATATGAGTATTGTAGAAGAAGAGATTTTTCACTTTCTCCGAAATTCATTTCATGTTTCGCAAAAAGATATAAAAAAAGTGCTAAACAAATTACTTGAAAAATTAAAATCGCAGGAAGAAAATCGTTATGAAGTACGGGCATTTATTTATTTGGACGTAATATCTTGGATAGAAAGTAAATTAAAAGGTGTGCCAGTAGAAAATATAATTAGAGAAAAATTTTTAGCTCAAAAAGAAAGACTTTAGCGCTAAAAGTTTTCGTATTTTAAATTTTCAATTCTTTCATTTGGCAATAATAAATGTGTTTTAAACCCAAGTAATTTTGCAGCGTCTATATTGTTAGACGAATCATCAATAAATAGTGTTTCATTAATATTTATCTTAGCATCCTTCACTACAAATTTAAAAATATTAACATTTGGCTTGCGTAAATGTATTTTGTGGGAATAATATTCTTTTAAAAAAAGCGATTGTAAAGAGAGTCTGCCTGTTTGCACTTTTAATGATTTATAAAACGCTTTTTGGTGAATTATATTTGTATTGCTTAACAAGTATAAATTGTATTTTGTAGGTAGGGTTTCTAAAAAATTTAAACTTTCTATACGCCAATCCAGAAGTATTTCGTTCCAAGCATTTTTTATTTGGGCTGCCGAAACCGTATTTTGATTTAATGCAATCATTTCTTTGTAAAAATCATTTTCTGTAATATAACCTGTTTCTAATTTTTGAAAAATATCGTTAGCGGTAAACTGCGAAAACATTTTATCAAAATTGTTGTACCCTAGTTTTTTAAATGCTTTTTCAGTTTTTTTATAGTCGATATTAATGAGTACAGCACCCAAATCGAAAATTATATTTTTTAAATTTAACATTTTTTGTATTTTATTTTGGCAAATATCCTAATTTACTTACTTTTGCAATCCTTCTTCAAAAAGAAAGTTAAATAAACAATCTTTTTTAAAAGAAAGGGCCTATAGCTCAGTTGGTTAGAGCACCTGACTCATAATCAGGTGGTCCCTGGTTCGAGCCCAGGTGGGCCCACAAAAACAGTTCCGGTGAAAGTCGGAACTGTTTTATTATAATGTTTAACCTTTCGTTAACCTGCGGTGCTATTACTTTTGCTGCACAAGAAATTATTTATGAAAAAAATATCATTTTTATTTTTAGCTATGTTTGCTGGTATTGTTGCTTTTTCGCAATCAAGTACACCCAAAAAAGTTAATTTATCTAAAAGAGATGCCGACCATTTTGTTTTTCAAATAGCATCAAATTTTTGGAATGGAGCTCCAGATAGTGTTACAACATTTGCAAAAAAAATAAACCGTAGTGCTAATGTGTATGTAATGTACGATATGCCTTTTAAAACTAATCCTAAATTTAGTGTAGCACTAGGTATTGGTATTGGTACTAGTGCTATGTATTTTAAAAAAATGGAGACAAAAATTGGCTCTACCAATAAAACACTTCCATTTATTAGAACAGATACAGGTTTTAACTATAAGAAATATAAATTAGCCACTTCGTATATAGAAATTCCGTTAGAGTTTAGGTTTATGAGCAAGCCCGAAGATCCAAATAAATCTTTTAAAATTGCATTAGGTGTAAAAGGGGGTTTGTTATTAAATGCTCATACAAAAGCTAAAAATTTGCAAACTGCAACTGGTGCAAAGGTTAATGGTAATACGATAAAAGAAACATCAAAATCTTACTTTAACAGTTCTAAAATTGCAATTACAGGTCGTATTGGATATGGACCAATCTCTTTATTTGGAGCTTACAACGTTACAAATATGTTTAAAGATGCTGTAGCTGCCGATACCAAATTAGTACAAATTGGTATTTCATTTAGTGGGTTATAAATTTTTAGAGTAAAGAATTATGTTCTCTTACATAAAAAAACCTTCGTTTTTAAAACGAAGGTTTTTTATGTAGAAATACATAGAGTTAAATTATTCTAAAGTCTGCTTTCTATTTCTGCACCAAGTCTTTCAAAAATTTCATTTACAGAGCCTTCTCCTGCTACAATTACTACTTTGTTATATTGACGATAATAATCGGCTACAGCTTCGGTTTTTGTTTTATATTCTAAAACTCTAGCAGCAATAATTTCTTCATTTACATCATCAGTTCTTCCACTTGTTTCGCCTCTTTTTATTAATCTTTTTACTAATTCTTCTTCACTCACATCTAAAGCCAACATTACCGAAATAGGAGCTTGCTTTAATTCAAGTAAATTATCTAAAGCTAGTGCTTGCGCAGCAGTACGAGGAAAACCATCAAATAAAAACCCTTTGGCAGATGTATTTGCATCTAATGCTGAACTTATCATGCCTACAACTACTTCGTCGGGTACTAAATGACCTTTATCCATCAATTTTTTTGCTTCGAGCCCAAGTGGAGTTTGCTGAGCAATTTGAGATCTTAATAAATCGCCTGTACTTAAGTGTACTAAATTAAATTTTTCAATAATTTTTTCGCTTTGGGTTCCTTTACCACTACCAGGAGGGCCAAAAAGTATTAAATTAAACATAAGCCGAGATAATGTTTTCGTTTTGAGTAAAGATAAGGTAAAAATTAAATTTTACAAAGCAGTAAAAAGCTGGAGTTAATTTTGGCAGGTAAAATTAATGCTAAAAGCATATTTGAAGCGAAAGAGCATTTTTTTGCAATAAAGGCAAGTTATTTTTTTTTGAGAAAATAATTTATAAAAAAGAAACCTTTCAAATACTGTTTTCGTCTAATATGAAACCGCTTTAAAAATACCAATAAATGCCCTTTTATTTTAATTAAAGTACACAAAAACTACTTTCAAAATGCCCAAACTTTAGTTTGGGTTTTTTTGTTCCTAAATGGTAATTAATTGTTTAAAAAAACCACTTCTCCTACTTCAAATACTCTATGTATTCCATCTTCTGTAATTAATTGACCAAACTTATTTACAGCTTTTATAGTTGTTTCAAAAATAACATTATCCTTTTTAAGTTTTACCAATTCGTTTTTTTTGTACAAAAAATCATTTAATTCTTTTAGGCTATTTTCTAAGGTATTAATATCTATTTTTTCAAAAAAAAGTATGCATTTTTGATGTAATTTTTCAGCTAACTCTACTGAGTCAAACTTTTTGCCTGTCAATAATTTTAAAGATTGAGCATTTTGGTTTTCTGGAGCAAAAATGGTTTGATTTACATTTATGCCAATACCTACAATTGCCCATTGCCAATTATTACCAGTGTAAATATTTTCAATTAGTATTCCTCCTGCCTTTCTGTCACTACAATAAATATCGTTTGGCCATTTTATTTTAGTTTCTTGCTCAGCTAATTCTTCAAAAAATTGCCTACATATATTTGCAATTGTAGAACTAAATATATAAGGATAAGCAAAAAATAGCTTGTGTGGCTGCAACGCAATAGTTAAGATAATATTTTGGGCAGGCTCACTTTCCCAGGTTTTGCCTCTTTGCCCTTTGCCGCCCCACTGGTTTTTGGCAAACCAAGCTTGCCCATTTATAGCCATTTCTTCACGTACTTGCTGCATGGCATAATTGTTGGTGCTTTCTACATTATCTAAAATACTAAATATTTGCTTATGTGGCATTAATACGAATTTGGGTAAAAAAGAAATTGTACTTTTGTACTTATTTACTAAGTAGCATTAAAAATACTGTAAACTAATTTAACTATAAGAATTCATCTATTAAAAAAATAAAATTTGACCAATAATTTAAGTGTGCTAAACACCCGAAAAAAAAGTACCATAACTAAACTTACAAAAAGCAGCAAAATCATTAAAACTATTATTGATACTATTTACGAAAGAAAAGGTGAAAATGTAATTAGCCTCGATCTTCGAAAAATACCTGAAGCTGTAGCAGATTTTTTTATAGTATGCGAAGCTAATAACCCTACATTGCTAAAAGCTATAGCCGATGATATAGAGCATGAGGTAAAAGAAAAGTGTGGCGAAAATGCTTACAAGCATGAAGGCAGGCAAGCCCAACAATGGATTTTGATAGATTATGTAAATGTTGTGGTCCATATTATGCTTCCCGAAACAAGAAAATTTTATCAGTTAGAAGAAATGTGGAGTGATGCAGTATCTACTGAGCACAAAGACAAATAAGTAAAAAAAAGAAAGCGAAACATAAAAATATAAGATGCCACAGCAAGACAATAAAAGTTCTGAAAATAAAAATAAACTTTATCCAAATAGTACACCTGGCTTAGGAAACGATGTTAATAAAAAGAAACCGAAATTTAATATTTATTGGGTTTGGGGTATAGTAGCTATTGGGTTAATTGCCTACAATGCAATGAACACAGTAAACACAGCAGGTGTAAGCGCTTACCAAGTTCATTTAACCGAAATAATAAAAGCTGGAGATGTAAAAATAGATTTAAACTTACCTAAGGATAAAACAGGTTTGGTGTTAGATAAAACCAACGATGTAGCACATTTATATTTATTTAAAGATAGTGTAAAACAAAAAGCTGACTATTACAAATCTATATTATCTAAAGATGATTACGAAAGAATAATGAAAATGGAAAATCCTCAGATACTTTTTCAAGTACCCGAAGAAGAAACATTTCTAAAAAACTTGAATGATTTTTATGCACAAAACCCAACCATAAAAAATATAGGTTACAATACCATAATAGATAATAATGGATTGATTGAATTGGTAAAATTCATTTTGCCATTTGCACTTATAATTTTGTTTTCGGTGCTAATGATGCGTAAAATGGGTGGTGGCGGAGGAATAGGTGGCGGCGGTGGTCCTGGTGGAATATTTAGCATTGGAAAATCGAAGGCAACTTTATTTGAAAAAGGAACTAAAGTTGATATTAATTTTGGAGATGTAGCAGGGTTAGATGAAGCCAAAGTAGAAGTAATGGAAATTGTAGATTTTCTTAAAAATCCAAAAAAATACACAAACCTTGGTGGAAAAATACCGAAGGGAGCATTACTTGTTGGTCCTCCGGGCACTGGTAAAACATTGCTAGCAAAAGCAGTAGCTGGCGAAGCGCAAGTGCCATTTTTTAGCTTAAGTGGTAGCGATTTTGTAGAAATGTTTGTAGGTGTAGGTGCAAGCCGTGTGAGAGATTTATTTAAACAAGCAAGAGAAAAAGCGCCATGCATTATTTTTATAGATGAGATAGATGCAATAGGAAGAGCAAGGGGGAAAAATGCAATGATGAGCAACGATGAAAGAGAAAATACGCTAAACCAATTGCTTGTAGAAATGGATGGGTTTGGTACCGATTTGGGTATTATAATTTTAGCTGCTACAAATAGACCAGATGTGTTAGATGCTGCATTGCTAAGACCAGGTCGTTTCGATAGGCAAATTTCTATAGACAAACCTGATTTGGTTGGTAGAGAAGCTATATTTAAAGTTCATTTAGAACCTATAAAAAAATCGGAAACACTAGATATACATAAACTAGCAGAACAAACTAGCGGCTTTGCTGGTGCTGATATTGCTAATGTATGCAACGAGGCAGCACTTATTGCTGCACGTAAAAACAAAGAAGGTGTAGATATGAACGATTTTCAAGATGCTATTGATAGGGTTATTGGTGGGCTCGAAAAAAGAAACAAAATTATATCGCCAGAAGAAAAAGAAATAATTGCTTACCATGAAGCTGGCCATGCAATATGTGGTTGGTATCTAGAACATGCTCACCCATTATTAAAAGTTACCATTGTGCCAAGAGGTACAGCTGCATTAGGTTATGCTCAGTACACTCCTAAAGAGCAATTTTTGTACAATACCGATCAGTTAATAGATCAAATTTGTATGACACTTGGAGGAAGAGCCTCGGAAGAAATTTTCTTTGGTAAAATAAGCACTGGTGCTAGCAACGATTTACAACAAATTACAAAAATTGCTTATAGTATGATTACCGTGTATGGCATGAGCAATAAAGTAGGTAATGTAAGTTATTACGACCCAGCTCAAGAAAATACTTTTACAAAACCTTACAGCGAAGAAACTGGTAAAATGATAGATGATGAGGTAAGGAAACTTATAGATGAATCATATATAAAAACCAAAGCATTATTATTATCAAAAAAAGATGATGTAGAAAAATTAGCAAAAGAGTTATTGCTAAAAGAAGTATTGTTTAAATCGGATTTAGAAGCATTAATTGGTAAGCGACCTTATGAAGAAAAGAAAATATTAGACATACCAGATGCTAAAGAAATTGTGGCACAAGAACAAAGTACTTCAATTAATGAAGTGCCAGCAAACCCACCAATTATATAAAATAATGGCTACAACAGCTAAAGAAAATATACTTAATAGAATAAAAGAGGCGCTGCTAAACCCAGTGCCTTTACCTTTTACCGATAGCAATGCCGATGCCGATATTTTTGTAAAAAACAATGATGATAACATAGTGCTTTTTTCCGAAGAGTTTACAAAATTGCAAGGTAAATTTTTGTTTTGCATTTCGGAGCAAGAGTTTCAAGAAAAACTTGCTGCATTAATATTAGAAAATAATTGGCAAAAAATTTTTTGCATAGAGGATAAAATTAACAACTTTCTAAAAAATATTTTGGTTGAAAATTATACAAACTTATCATCTTGCGATGTGTCTATAACAGGTTGTGAAAGCTTAGTAGCTCGTACAGGTACAATGGTATTGAGTGCTGCACAACAAAGTGGCCGTACAACTAGTGTATATGCGCCTATACATATATGTGTAGCCTATACAAGCCAAATGATATATGATGTAAAAGATGCTTTAGCTTCGTTAACCGATAAATACCAAACCATCAACTTTCCTTCATTTATAACATTTGCTAGTGGCCCAAGCCGCACTGCCGATATCGAAAAAACATTGGTAACAGGTGTGCATGGTCCAAAAGAAGTTTATTGTTTTTTGGTAGAAGATACCAAATAAAAAGTTACAAATTTTGTAAAATAGTTTGCTGAATTTCTAACATTTCTAAGTCTGTAAATTTTATTTTTTCTTTGGTAAAATTCAAATCGTTTGCATTGTTAATAGGCACCAAATGCATGTGTGCATGTGGCACTTCTATACCTATAACACTAATGCCACAGCGTTTGCAATCAAAAGATTTTTCAATAGCAGCTGCAATTGGCTTTGCAAATAAAAAAAATTCTTGTAAATAATTTTCGGGCAGGTCAAAAATTTTATCTATTTCTATTTTTGGCACTACTAGTACATGTCCTTTTACCAAGGGAAATACATCTAAAAAAGCAATAAAATTTTCGTTTTCTTTTATTTTATAAGAAGGTATTTCGCCAGCAATTATTTTTGTGAAAATAGACATTGTGTTTTTTTAGATTACAAAAATAGGGTTACATCGTTTATAAATATATTTCATTTCGAGTATTTGCAATGTGAGATTGAGGCTTTTGCAAAAAAATCGGAACTAAAGTAATTTGAATAAAACCACATTTTAGCAATAATACCTCTGTGCTTTTTTTATAATCTCACACTAAATCGAAATATCTTTTATCTCAAATTTTAAAACCCCTGCTGGTACTATAACCTCTGCCACATCGCCTTTTACTTTGCCAAGTAACCCTTTGCCAATTGGCGATGTAACCGATATTTTGCCTTGTTTTAAATCGGCTTCATTTTCTGATACAATGTGATAAGTAACTGTTTTTTTTGTACCTAGGTTTACTAAAGTTACTTTTGTAAGTATGCTTACACGGCTAGTATCTATGGTGTTTTCGTCCAATATTCTTGCAGTAGAAACTATACCTTCCAAATAATTTATTTTTGCTTCCAATAAGCCTTGTGCTTCTTTTGCAGCATCATATTCTGCATTTTCTTTAAGGTCGCCTTTTTCTCTAGCTTCGGCAATTGCAGCACTTGCAGCAGGTCTATCTACCGATTTTAAGCGGTGTAAATCTATTTGAAGTTTGTCAAAATTTTCTTGTGTTACATAATTAGTATCTGCCATAAAAACTTTTTATTGTTTTATAAAAAAAATACAACGCTCCTTACAAGGGTAGCGTTGCATACAATACAAATATACAAAACTGTTGGTATAAAAGTAAATTTATAGCAAATTTTTGCTTTTCAATTTTTCTAATATAACTGCACTCATTTTGTAAAATGCTTCGTTGCTGTAGCCTGCAATATGTGGAGTTATTAACACTCTTGAATCGTTTAATAAAAATTGTAATTGTTCGTTTTGTAATTCAGAGTATGTTTCTAGTTTTTCATTTTCCAAAACATCTAAAGCCACTCCACTTATTTTATCATGCTTTAATGCATTTATTAAAGCACAAGTATCTATTACATTACCTCTACTGGTATTTATTATAAAAGGTTTATTTTGTAGCGAATTAAAAAATGTTTCATTAGCCATGTATTTTGTTTCGTTACTAAGCGGTACATGAAAACTGATTACATCGGCATATTTACAAACTTGTTCCATTTCAGCCTCTCTAATAAATTTACCACCAAAATCTGTTTTGTATTTATCGTAAGCAAGCATAGTTACACCAAAAGCTGCCAATAATTTTGCAAAAGATTCGCCAGTATTTCCGTAGCCAATAATGCCAATTGTTTTACCCATTATTTCAACACCTCTATTTTCATCTCTTATCCATTTTCCTTTTTTTACTTCAGCAGCACTTTTTATAATATTATTTTTTATAGTTAAAAGCATTGCCAATGCATGTTCTGCTACTGCGTTTCTATTGCCTTCGGGGCTGCTAATACACTCAATATTTTTAGTAGTTGCATATTCCACATCTATCAATTCCATGCCACTACCAAGCCTGCCAATCCATTTTAATTTTAGTGCAGCATCAATAATTGTTTTATCTATTTTTAACCTTGTTGTTACAATTAAACCTGTAGCTTCAGGTATTTTATTCAACAGTTCTTCGTACGTTATTTCGGGTAAATACAATACATCTTTTCCACTTTGTAAAAAAGTTTCTTGTAAAGATGGATGTGCCTTTGCTGTTATTAATATCATATTACAAAAATGCTGTTACGCTTATTTCTACATTTACATTTTTTGGCAACCCTTTTACAGCTACAGTTTCTCTTGCAGGAAAATCTTTTTCGAAATAACTACCATATACTGTATTTACATCGGCAAATAGTGCCATATCCGATAAAAAAATAGTTGTTTTTACAATATGCTCAAACCCAGCACCAGCATTGGTTAGTATAGCTAAAATATTTTTCATTACCTGCTTAGTTTCATCGGCAATATTGCTTGAAATTACATTGCCAGTTGCAGGCTCTATTGCTACTTGGCCAGATATAAATAATAAATTACCAACCTTTACAGCTTGGCTATATGGACCAATTGGTGCTGGTGCATTGCTAGTGTTTATAATTTGCTTTGTCATATTATTTAATTTTTATACTGCAAATATATCCTCTTTAATGCACGTATTTTTGTATAAAATTAGATTATGACAATTGTTGTATTATCCAATAATGAAAATTGGGAAATTTTAAAAGAATTAGGCAAAAATGTAAATTGGGTAAGGGTATCTGATATAATTTCATTTTTAAACTATTACAAAGCTTCTGCGTATTTTAATTTAATGGATAATAGTAGTATTGAAGATTATAATGCATTAAGCGCACCTGTTTTTATTAATAGTATGAGCAATACACTTAAAACCATACAAGCCAATGAAAATGTAATTCGTATTAATGCTTGGCCAGGTTTTTTGGTAAATGAAATATGGGAAATAGCAGGTAAACTAAATGAAGATGTTAATGTTATTTTTACTGCTATAAATAAAAAATGTATAGTAGTAAATGATGAACCTGGCTTTGTAAGTGCAAGAACTATCGCTATGATAATAAACGAAGCTTATTTTGCAAAGGGCGAAGCTGTAAGTAGCCAACAAGAGATTGATACAGCAATGAAACTTGGTACAAATTATCCTTTTGGTCCATTTGAATGGGCTACAATTATTGGTCACAAAAGAATTATTGAATTATTGCGAAAATTGTTGGAAACCAACGAACGATATTTGGTGGCGCCAGCATTATTAAACGAAATTAATTTGTAAAATGGCATATATTTTAAATATAGACACATCGCTTTCTACTGCTTTTGTAACACTTACAAAAAATGGCGAAACAATTTCATTTGTAAGTAACGATATTCAAAAAGAGCATGCAAGTTTTGTACATGTAGCAATAAATGAACTATTGCAAAATGAAAACATAGATGCAAATAAATTAGATGCTATTGCGGTTACTGTTGGCCCAGGTTCATACACAGGCTTGCGTGTAGGTCTTGCTGCAGCTAAGGGCTTATGTTATGCACTTAATAAACCTTTAATTGCTATAAGTACGTTAGAGGCTATGGCAAAGGCACAAATAATGATACACCCATCAGAAACAAAAATGTTGTTTTGCCCAATGATAGATGCTCGACGAATGGAAGTTTTTACAGCAATGTATAATTACCATTTAGAATTAGTCTTAAGCTCCAAAGCTTTAATACTCACAAATGATATTTTTGATGTAGAGTTACAAAATCATAAAATAATGTTTTTTGGAGATGGCATGACCAAGTGGAAAAATATTTGCACTCACAATAATGCTTTCTATAGCAATGAAATTAATTTTATGGAAGCTCTTAATAAATTATCCTATATCAGATTTAGCAATAATAATTTTTCAGATTTAACATATACAACCCCATTATATGTAAAAGAATTTTACAACCCATAAAATAAGTATAATGTAAATAATTTGTAATATGAATAAAAGGTTATATTTTTGCATTTAATCTAATTAAATAAACCCCTAATACTCCTAAAATGATTGCAACCCCCGAATTGCAGGTAAAACCTGTAGTGAACCCCACAGAAAGCGTTTTAAAAATTAATTACCACAACTTAAAAAAAGGCGCTTTAGTACTAAGAGCTCTTAACCACAAGTTGAGACAACAAATTCTTTCGTTAATAGAAACAGAAAAACAAATTACTGTAACCGAAATTTATGTAAACTTGCGTATAGAGCAATCTGTAGCATCTCAACATTTAGCTATACTACGCAAAGCTGGTATAGTGGCTACTAAAAGAGATGGTAAATTTATTTACTATACTGTAAATTATAAGCGTATAGATCAAATTACTGATGTAACCGAAAGTTTGGTAGCATAATTTTAAAGTGTGTAAAAAGAGCAGAAGAGAAATCTTCTGCTCTTTTTTATTTTGTAAATTGCGGTTTTAAATGTAAAAAAAATGACAAAAAACGAAAGAAATTTTAATGCCTTAACCATATCTGAATTCAAAACTCTGATAAAATCCAATGTCACAGTTTTAGATTCAAGACTTGCTACTACTTTTACTCAAGCGTTTATACCAACATCAATTTATATAGGCTTACAAGGCAAATTTGTAGAATGGGCAAAGACTTTGTTAGATGTAGAAAAAGAAATAATAATTGTAGCAGAAATTGGAAAAGAACTAGAAACAATAACCCTACTTAACAATGTAGGGTTTAATAATATTGTAGGTTTTCTTGAAGGAGGTTTTGAAACTTGGCAAACTGCTGGCGAAAAAATAGATATGATAATTGATGTAGAACCAGATGAATTAATGATGGATTTGCCACACGACCCTAATATAACTGTTTTAGATGTACGCAAAGAAAAAGAATATGCCGATGGACATTTGAAAAATTCGGCTAATTTGCCATTAAGTTGTATGACCGATATTACCTTATTAGCACAATTTGAAGAAAATGAAAACATTTATGTGCATTGTGCAGGAGGTTATAGAAGTGTAATAGCGGCTTCTATTTTAAAAAAAGAAGGAATACATAACTTGCGAAATGTACTAGGCGGATGGGAAAAAATAAAAGAACAAGAAGCTGTAGAAATTGAAAAGGATACAACAACATAAAATAAAAGTACCTAGCAAGGATTTTTTTTACAGTAATTTTAGCTAAATCTTTTATAGCAGTAGTAATATACTTGCTGTATTTTTGCAAAAATGATTAATAATAAATATCAAACAGTTATAGGCTTAGAAGTGCATGCACAACTAAGTACAAAAAGTAAATTATTTAGTGGCGATAGTATTTCTTTTGGTGCAGATGCTAATACTCATGTTAGCCCAATTTCGTTGGCACACCCAGGTACATTGCCAGTAATGAATGAAACTGTTTTACAACTTGCTATAAAATTAGGCTTAGCATTAAATTGTACAATTGAAAAGCAAAATTATTTTGCTCGTAAAAATTATTTTTACCCCGATTTGCCAAAAGGCTACCAAGTAAGCCAACACACAGCGCCAATTTGTAATGGAGGTTATTTGCCAATACAAACCATAAATGGGAAAAAAAATGTGAAACTAAATCGGATTCACATGGAGGAAGATGCTGGCAAAAGCATACATGATTTATTTGAAAACTATTCGGCAATAGATTTGAACAGAGCAGGTACACCTCTTTTAGAAATTGTGACTGAGCCTGATTTGAATAGTGCCGATGAAGTATATACATACCTTACCGAAATGAGAAAATTGCTAAGATGGTTAAATGTATGCGATGGCAATATGGAAGAAGGAAGTATGCGATGCGATGCAAATATATCGGTAAGGCTACACGGCGATACAAAACTTGGCACTAGGGTAGAGGTGAAAAATTTGAATAGCATTAGAAATGTAAAAAAAGCAATAGAAATAGAAGTAGCAAGACTAATAACATTAACTGAAAATGGCGAAAAAATAACTCAAGAAACCCGAAGTTACAACGCTGATAACAACACCACTTTTTCGTTGCGTAGCAAAGAAGAAGCAGATGATTATCGTTATTTTCCCGAACCAGATTTGCCACCTTTTGTTATTAGCGAATCTTATATACAAAATGTAGAAGCACAAATGCCAGCATTACCTGCTATTCTACAAGAAAAATATGTAACTGAATTTAATTTATCGGCTTATGATGCAGCAATGTTGTGTGCAGATAAAGAAGATACAATACTATTTGAAGCAGTTAGTAGCATTACAGGCAACTATAAATCTACAGCTAATTGGATAACTGGTCCGATAAAAAATTATTGTAATGAACATAATATTACGCTAAAAGATTTTCCATTAAACGCAATAAAAATTGCCGACATTATTAACTTTACCGACACTGGAAAAATACATTTTAATGTAGCATCTACAAAACTCATGGAAGCCATGATTGTAGAAAAAATACCTTCTGCCGAAACCCTTGCTACTGTAATGAATTTAAAACAAGAAAGTAATTTTGATACGTTAGAAAACTGGGCAAACGATGTATTAATAAGTATGCCCGATAAGGTGAAAGAATATAAAGCAGGCAAAAAAGGTTTGATAGGTTTATTTGCAGGGCAGGTAAAAAAGCTTAGTGGAGGAAAAGCAGATATGGAGACAGTTACAAAAATATTAGAAGAAAAACTTTCTTCTTCAAATTAGAAAATAAAAAGTAAAAAAAATAAATTAAATGAAAAATTTAATACTTATAGCTTTAGTTATTTTAAGCTTTTTGGGGTGTAATGAAAAAACAGATACCAGAAGTTTTACAGTGAATGGCAATTTAAAAAATGTAGATAACCAAAAAATATATTTAGAACAATTATTTTTTAGTGAAGCAAATCCGGAGGTGTTAGATACTGCCGATATTAAAGATGGAAAATTTGAAATATCTGCAACTGCTTCCGAAGAGGGTTTATATAGGTTAAGATTTGAAAAGCAAGAAACTGGCTATATTTTTGTAAATGATAAAAACAAAATAGATTTTACTGCCGATGTAAAAGATTTGAGCCTTCAAGGACCTAATTTTAATACAAATGCGAATAAGTTATTTAAAAGTTTTTTAATAGCTGTAGATGGTAAGCAAAAAAACATGGCAAGTTTATCTGCCGAAATAGATAGTTTAAAAATTATTAAAAAATCTGATAGTTTAGTGAAAGCAAAAATTGCATTACTAAATAATGAAGCAAATAATTTTAAAGCATTTATTGTAAAAAGCATAGATAGTATTGCCGACCCAGTAGTAGCCATGTTTGCATTAGGTTATACAAGAGGTATAGATCCTAATAATTTAAAATTAGTAGTGCCAAATTTGGCAAAGCGTTTTCCTGCACATGCAGGTATTGCTACCATTATAGCAAAATACAACGAAATGATGGTAAAAAAAGATGCTCCACAACAGGCAGAACAAGGACAACAAAAAACAGGAAAGCAAACAATTGGAAATATGGCTCCGGAAATTACATTGCCCGATACCAATGGAAATTCTTTTTCGTTAAGCTCTTTAAAGGGAAAATATGTATTGGTAGATTTTTGGGCAAGTTGGTGTGGTCCTTGCAGAGGCGAAAATCCCAATGTTGTAGCAAATTATAATAAATATAAAAATAAAAATTTCACTATTCTTGGTGTGTCGTTAGATGATGATAAAACTGCATGGCTGCAAGCAATAAAAAAAGATAATCTTACTTGGAAACATGTAAGTGATTTACAAGGTTGGGCATCGGCAGCTGCAAAACTTTATGGAGTAGAAGGTATTCCGTACAATATATTGTTAGACCCAAATGGTAAAATAATTGCAGATAATTTAAGAGATGAAGATTTGGGGTTGAAGTTAGCCGAAGTGCTTAAATAATTTTTTTTTGTTGGACAATGTTATAATAAGCTTTTGATGTTACTTACCAACTCTCTGGTACTAAATGGTTTTTTTATATATAAGGCTGCGCCAAGGTCGTAACCTTTTTTTATATCAGAGTCTCTGGTTTTCGCACTCATAAAAATCACTTTAATTTCTTTTAGTTTTTTGTTGCTTTTTATATATTTACAAATGTCATATCCATTTACATCTGGCATCATAATATCCAAAAGTACAATATCTGGCACCGACAAATTTAGCATTTCCATTGCTTCATTTCCATTTCGAGCAACCATAACTTCATAGCCATTTTTTTTCATCAAAAACTCTAACGACATTAAAATATAGGGATCATCATCAACTACTAAAATTTTATAAATTCTGCTCATTCTATTATTTATTGTGGAAGTGTAAAGATAAACTTTGAACCGTTATTACCATCGCTTTCTACCCATATTCTTCCTCCATGCATTTCTATTATTTTTTTACAAATTGCTAAACCCAATCCACTGCCTTCGGGTTTTTTCAAAGTTTGATTTTTTGCCTGAAAAAATTTATCGAAAATCAATTCATGCAATTCAGGCAAAATACCTGGCCCGTTATCTTCAACCCATATTTGAATTTCATCATAATTTGTGTGCACAGATACTCTAATTTTTCCCGTATTGTTATCCACATATTTTATGGCATTTGAAATTAAATTATACAATACTTGTTGCATCAATACTTCATCGCATCGTACTAAAAACATCGAGTCTTGTATGGTTTTTTGTATAGCAATATTTTTTTCATCTGCTAAGGCTTGTAGCGATTCTATCGCATCTGCAATTAGCAAATTAAGTTGCACTTCTTTGAAAGAAAGTTGTTGTTGGCCACTTTCAAAACGTTCTAAATTTAAAACCTGCATTATTAAATGGCTCAATCTTTCTGTTTCTTTTATAACGTTTCCTAAAAAAAGTTGCCGTTGTGCTTCTGGCATATCTGTATTGTCGTGTACAATTTCTGTCATTGCACGTATTGATGTTATAGGTGTTCGTATTTCATGCGTAACAGTATAAAGAAATTCATCTTTCATCAGATCCATTTCCTTTAATAATTCGTTAGCTGTAGTTAATTGTTGTGTAGCTTTTTGTAATTCAGCAGATTTCTTTTTAAGCTCTTTATTTAGTTCAATCATTTGTTGCGACTCACGCAAAATCTTGAGTACTTCATCTACTTTTAACACTTCTTCTTTCGTTACACTTCTTACCATTATACTTGCCGATGCGGAGCCTATTACTCCAGCAAGAATTCGTTCTGCAAACACAACTAATCTTGGGTCTGCTCTTTTAGTTTCTAAAGAAATTTTATTCCTTATAGCATAACTTGCTACTAAATTTTGCGACCTTTCCTTTCCTAGGAAATTTTGTAACAACGAATTGATATCTGGTAGATAAGCTGTACCCTTCCACACTACATTTTCTGTACCAACTGTTGAGTGTTTAAAAATATCCACAAAAATTTCACCTTGGTAAATTTCCTCAGCTGTTTTTTTACTGTTTAACGATACAGTTACAAATACTATTACATTAAAAAACATTGTCCAAAAAAAAGAATGTGTTATGGAATCCATACCCTCTAAACCAAATAAGGAAAAGGGTTTTAACCAACTTAAACCAAGCAGGCCATTTGTCATTATATTTTCATTTAAAATATGTGCGCTTACCAAGGAGGGCAACACAAGGGTAAAAAACCAAATTGCAAACCCTACACAAATAGAAGCAATGGCTGCATTTTTTGATGCTGATTTCCAATAAATACCACCAATAGCAGCAGGTGCAAATTGTGCAACAGCTACAAAAGAAACTAACCCCATAGAGACCAATGAAACATTCTCTGCAATCGTTTTATCGTAGATATAAGCAAGTGCAATTAAAACAACAATACTTATTCTTCGCATATTTAGAATAGAACGACTGAATTTCCCATCAGCTGCAGGTTTGAATTTTTTTGCAGATAAAAAAAGGGGAGTTGCAATATTGTTGCTAAACATAGTACTTAATGCTATTGTTTCTACAATAATCATACTTGTAGCAGCAGAGAAACCACCTATAAATACAAAAAGGCTTAACCCAATTTGATTAAAATAAAGTGGTAAAGCTAACACATAGGTATCAGCATCTATATTCGTATTTGAAAAAATTAATTTTCCAGCTATGGCGATGGGTAATACAAAAATATTTATGACAACTAGGTATAAAGGAAAAAGCCAAGCTGCTTTTTTTAAATGCTTTTCTTGCATATTTTCTACAACACTTACTTGAAACTGACGAGGCAAAAATATTACAGCAAGCATAGAAGCCATCATTAAACCAAGCCAAGTTGCGTAAGAGGTTTTGGTGCCTAACTGAAATAAGTTTTTTAAAGACTCATTTTCAAAAGCTTTTGAAAAAATATCTCCAAAGCCATTAAAAACAGCATACACAATAAAAATGCCCACAGCAAAAAATGCAACCAATTTTATAATAGATTCAAAAGCTATAGCTGCCACCAAACCTTCGTGTTTTTCTGATGCATCAATAGATCTTGTTCCAAATAAGATTATGAAAATGGAAAGAATTAGTGCAATATAAAAAGTATCATCATTCCAAAAATTACTCAATGATGAATGTTGCAAACTATTATTTGTAAGTATATGAATACTGTTAGATATTGCTTTTAATTGTAGGGCTATATAAGGGATAATACCTAGTACACATAAAATAGTAACAATAACAGCTACAGAAAAGTTTTTACCATAACGTGTAGAAATCAAATCGGCAATACTATTGATACTTTGTGTTTTACAAATTCGTATGATTTTGCGTAACACTGGCCAAAATAAAACCGCAGCAATTGTTGGTCCCAGATAGATTGCTAAAAACTCTATCCCATTTGTGGAAGCCCTGCCCACGCTTCCATAATACGTCCATGCAGTACAATATACTGCAAGCGATAATGCATAAACATATCCATTATTTATTATGCTCTTTCCTTTTTTTAATCGATACTCTGCAAAATAAGCTACAGCAAAAAGCACTGCTAAATAAAATAAAGCTGTAAAAATGGCAATTAAATTACTCATTATTTTTTTGTTTTGTTTCCATTAATAAATAGGAAATTAGTATTGCAACAAGCCAAAGAATAAATATGTATAAAAATAATATGGGAAAGCCAAATAAGAGCTTATTTTTATTAGCTATAGAAATAAACGGGTATGAAAATAATACAAGTAATAATATACTTAGAAAAATTAGTTTTTGTTGTTTTAGTTTATTTTGCATTAGTAAAAATAAAAAGGATAATACAATAAACATCATAAGTTAACTGTATTATCCTAAATGGGGGGTAAAAATTATTTAATAAATACTATTCGGTAGTATCGTATTGATTTTGCCATGCGTAAATACCAAATGTAACTAAGCCGCCAACAATAATAGGCGTAAGTACAAATGCATAAATAATTGCAGGAATTAAATCTTCGGGCTTGGGGCTACTAAACTTAGGTATAGCCTGTGTTACAATGAGTATATACCCAGCATACAAGCCAATTGCAATCCACAATAATCCAGCTAATTTTTTTATTGTATTCATAAAAATATTTTTAATAGTTATAATTAATCGTTTACGTTTCTATCATTATTACTTATATACAAAGCACCTATTACAAAACAAACACCTGCAATTATAATAGGATACCACAAGCCTTCTAAATATGGTTTATCGTAAGGTAAAGCCGTACTTGCTTTTGTAGCAGCCTCATTTGCTTGACCTGCCTTGGTAGCTAAAAACAATGCAATGGTAGGCAGTAAGCCACCAAATATTCCGTTACCAATGTGATAAGGTAAACTCATAGATGTATACCTTATTCTTATTGGGAACATTTCTACCAAGAAGGCGGCAATAGGGCCATACACCATGGTTACAAATATTACTTGAATAAATACCAACCAAACCAAACTCCAAAAAGATCCGTTATCAAGATTGGTAACTTTATCAATTTTAGTATCTTTTTTCTCGTCTGCTTTTGCAATATCAGCATGTATATTTACTTTTTTTGTTTCTACATAGTTTGTGCCATCTGCATATTCTTTATTGGTAATAGTTGTGCGAATGCTATCGCCAATATTTTTTGTATCTGCTA
Source organism: Ferruginibacter sp. (assembly GCA_013141435.1). Taxonomy (GTDB): domain Bacteria; phylum Bacteroidota; class Bacteroidia; order Chitinophagales; family Chitinophagaceae; genus Ferruginibacter. The sequence goes on along the minus strand of JABFQZ010000019.1, from coordinate 113,283 downwards.
CTGTTGTAGTAGTTACTTTTGTATTACCAACTATTTCTGTTTTAGCTTTTACACTGCCACTATCGTACATTTTTGAATAGATGGTTCTATAACTTAGTAGTGCAATGAGCATACCAAAAAGCATTATCCATTTTCTTCCAATTTTGTCGGAAAGTGCGCCAAACACAATAAAGAAAGGTGTACCCAATGCTAGTGCAATCATTAAAATGTTGCTTGCTTGTGTAATATCTACACTCAATGTATTTTGAATAAAATTGAGTGCATAAAATTGACCTGTGTACCAAACTACACCTTGCCCCATGGTAGCACCAAATAATGCTAGCAATACAAATTTGAAATTGAGTTTGTTTCCAAAACTTTCTTTTAATGGATTTTTACTGGTTTTCCCTTCATCTTTTGCTTTTTGAAATAATGGAGATTCCTTCATCTTCATTCTTATGACAATAGAAATACCTACCATTACAATTGATATCCAAAATGGAACTCTCCAACCCCAATCTGCAAATGCTTCTTTGCTCATAGCACCTTTGGTTGTAACGATTACAAGCAATGATAAAAACAAACCTACTGTTGCAGTTGTTTGTATCCAACTTGTCCAAAAACCTCTCTTGTGTTCAGGCGAATGTTCTGCAACATAAGTAGCTGCACCACCATATTCACCACCCAATGCAAGGCCTTGCAACAATCTTAATAACAACACCAAAATGGGAGCAGCAAAACCAATGGTTTCGTAAGACGGAATACATCCAATTAAAAATGTGGAAACACCCATTAAAACCAAGGTTACCAAAAATGTATATTTCCTTCCAATGATATCGCCCAACCTCCCAAAAAACAATGCGCCAAATGGACGTACTACAAACCCTGCTGCAAAAGTAGCCAGTGTAGAAAGTAGTGCTGCCGTTGGGTTTCCTGATGGAAAAAATTTTGTTGCAATTATTGTAGCCAAACTTCCGAAAATGTAAAAATCGTACCATTCAATTAACGTACCTAAAGAAGATGCAGCTATTACACCAGCTATCCCTTTTTCTGATTTTATGTTGCTCATAATTATTAACTGTTGTTTTAAAAATTAAAAATAGTTGAAAATGTAAAACGAATATTTGTTATTTTATCGGTTGCGCCTACAACTTTTCCATTATTTGCTCGGGTACCATATTGTGCTTGTGTAAATTCTAATTCATTTCTAAAGCTTAATTTACCACTAATAAAATCTAACCGGGGGGCTACTCTTAATAAATCTTTTATACCTCTTCCACTTACACCAATGGCTCTGCCGTATGCTGCTGTAGCTCCTGCACTTGCTCCATTGTTTACACTATATCCTACAAATAAACCTGGTACAATTTTTTTACCTGTACCATAAATGTCTATCCATGCGGCAGTAGTTTTTGCAGGTTTGTATGTTTCTATACCAGTTGGAGTTGCTTTATAGCCCAAGTATCCACCCATCATTACCCAATGATTGGTGTTTTGCCCCAACACTATTTGCGTTTTTATTCCAACTTTTTTTGTGGTAATTTTTGCATACGCCATAGCTGTTACTGCACTTACCGTTTCGTTGCTTGTACGAATAAGTGGTGCTACGCCATATTTTACATAAGGCTTTACAGCATTATATTCTACTTGCCCACCTACCAATAATTTATCTCCTTTATATTGCAGGTGTAAATTAAATTGCGGTATGCTAGCATTTAATGAAGCAGCATTTGTTATGTCTGCTGGGTTTACATTTGCCTCAGCAAACTCCCTTGGCTTATATGCTGTAAGCGACAAGGATGTTTTTTTATCAAATTTGTACATGAATTTTGCCTGCCCAGCCCATCCAAAAGGAGCAATTGGAATTCCTGTATTAAAACCTACAACACCCGGAAAACATTCTGGAATAAACATTGGATACCAAGTTTGGCCAAGAGTTAATGCTGATTTTTCCCAATCTAATTTTACATAACCATGCCTTAGCCTAAATAAGCCAATATTAACATCTGCTTGCCCAAAAAAGTCACCTTCAATAACTGCCGATGTTTTTGCTTTAAAGGCATCTGGCCCTGTTATTCTAACACCCAATCTGGTTAGTATTCCCAATATATTTAATTGCGATTTTTTGTTGTAGTCTGAGCCATCACTTTGCAAATCTATGTCTTTTGGGTAAAGGTTTAATTGGCCTTCTCTTACAAAAACATTTTGCCGGCTATCGTAAAACATATCATTTCTTATAAAGCCATACAATGTAGTACCAATAATGGGTGCAGCTGGTGCAGCTTTTTTTTCTTGTGCAAAAATTGTTGCTGAATAAAATAAAAACACAACAACACTCACAATCATTTTTTTTATCATATCATATTTGTTTTGGTTAAAAATGAAAACCAATTTTCAAATATATTTTCGCAAAATAATAAATCAAACTATATTGCTGCTAAGGGTATATTTTAAAAGCTATTTTTTCTAAATCTTTCCCATTTTATTAGCATAAATTTATCGCCCAATTCGGTAATGATACAACCAGCACTTTTTAACGAATCTTTATGCGAAAAAAAGGACAATAATTCTGTATGATTTATTACTTTATAAGTTGGATGGTAATCGTTTTGCTCAGGCATTTTAATACCATATTTTTTTACCCAATTCATTACCGATACATGGCTAATGCCTAGTATGCGTTCAATTTCTCTATAGGTAACACCTTCTATGTAAAGTTGCAATGCTTTAATTACATAGTAAGGGTCAATTTGCTTTCCGTCTTTTAATACTGTAAATGAATAATTACATTTTTTGCAACGATATCGCTGTCTTCCTTTAACAATACCGCTTTTAATAAGATCTTCTGTTGCACATTTTGGACATTCAATTGGTTTCATTTTTTAAAAATAACACATGAAGTATACTTAATTAGCAAAACTATACTAATTTAGCAACATTTTTATTTTCTAAATCTAATTGTTTCCTAATTTTATTAAATAAAAAAAAGACTTTCTATGTCATACCCATTCAAAATTAATTCGCTAGAACAATATTATGAAGATTATAAAAACGCAACTGATAACCCCGAAGCATTTTGGGCAAATGTGGCCGATAATTTTTATTGGCGCAAAAAGTGGGACAAGGTTTTGGATTGGAATTTTTCGGAGCCAAAAGTTGAATGGTTTGCAGGAGCCAAATTAAACATTACTGAAAATTGTATTGATAGACATTTAGAAAAATTTAGTGATAAGCCAGCAATAATTTGGGAGCCCAACAACCCCGATGAAAGAACAAGAGTTGTTACCTATGCACGCCTTCACAAACGTGTGTGCCAAGTAGCCCAAATGCTAAAAAATAATGGTGTAAAAAAAGGCGATCGGGTATGCATATATATGGGTATGGTGCCTGAGCTAACCTATGCTGTGCTTGGCTGTGCAAGAATTGGTGCTATACACTCTGTAATTTTTGGTGGCTTTAGTGCACAAAGTATTGCTGATAGATTGGATGATGCCAATGCTGATTTTATTATTACATGTGATGGCTCGTATAGAGGCGATAAAATTATCCCTTTAAAAGATGTAATAGATAATGCACTTGTAGGAAATAAAACTATAAAAAAAGTTATTGTTTATACAAGAACAAGAACATCTGTAAGTATGATAAAAGGCAGAGATGTGTGGTGGGAAGATGAAATGGATATTGCCGAAGACCAAGTAGAAAAAAATGGAGTAGTAAGTTTTCCTGCCGAGGAAATGGATGCAGAAGATCCGCTTTTTATTTTATATACAAGCGGTAGTACGGGTAAGCCAAAAGGTGTAGTGCATACTTGTGCAGGGTATATGATTTGGACCACATACACTTTTGTAAACATGCTTAATTACAACCAAGGCGATATACATTTTTGCACAGCAGATATAGGTTGGATAACCGGGCATAGTTATATTGTGTATGGACCATTGGCTGCAGGCGGTACTAGTCTTATGTTTGAGGGTATTCCAACCTTCCCTAATGCTGGGCGCTTTTGGGATATTATAGATAAGCACCAAGTAAATATTTTATACACCGCCCCAACTGCTCTTAGGAGTTTGATGAGTTTTGGCGATGCACCTTTATTGGGGAAAAATTTATCATCTTTAAAAACATTGGGTACAGTAGGAGAACCTATAAATGAAGAAGCATGGCATTGGTATGATGATAATATTGGAAAAAATAAATGCCCCATTATTGATACTTGGTGGCAGACAGAAACAGGTGGAACTCTTATTGCAAACCTTGCAGGTATTACCCCCTCAAAGCCAAGTTGGGCTACACTGCCAATGCCTGGTGTGCAACCAATTATTGTAGATGAAAAGGGAGACGAAGTAACTAAGTTAGACGACCAAGGAATGATAAAAGGAAATCTTTGTATAAAAGCCCCATGGCCAGGCATATTGCGAACTACTTGGGGCGACCATGAAAGATGCAGGTTAAATTATTTTGCTACCTACCCAAACTTATATTTTACAGGTGATGGAGCAATGAAAGATGCAGAAGGCAACTTTAGAATAACTGGAAGGGTTGATGATGTACTAAATATTAGTGGTCATAGAATAGGTACAGCCGAAGTAGAAAATGCAATTAATATGCACACAGGTGTTGTAGAAAGTGCTGTAGTTGGCTATCCGCACGACATTAAAGGGCAAGGCATTTATGCATTTGTAATATACAACGGCCACCATGGCGATGAAAACCAGCGAAGGCAAGATATAAGTTTGACTGTGGCAAAAATAATAGGTGCCATAGCCAAGCCCGATAAAATACAATTTGTAAGTGGCTTACCCAAAACCCGTAGCGGAAAAATTATGCGCCGCATACTTAGAAAAATTGCCGAAGGCGAAACTGAAAACCTTGGCGATACTACAACTTTGTTAGACCCAGATGTGGTTGCCGAAATAAGCAAAGGGAGAGTGTAGTTTTTTAGATGTTGTGGGCAAAACAAATAGCCCGAGCATTTGCTCGGGCTATTTGTTGCAATCTTTTTTTTCGTACCTCAAAAAAAGTATTTCCACTTCTATCCCGCAGCCCTTCAGCAATAAACCTTTTTTCAGCTGTTATTATCTGGTATTAATACAATGGTAGTGTTCGCTATGATCGCTGTTTCGCTATGTGAAACTACACAAGCATATTTTTAATAGCCAAAATTACATTTTCTAACTCCTTCACATTTTGTCCGCCAGCTGTAGCTAAATTCTTTTGCCCTCCACCACCGCCTTGTATTATACTGCTTACGGTTTCTTTTATCATTTTGGCAGCATCAAGATTTTTAGCAACAACAACAGTATCGCTTATACTAATGGCTACATGTGCCTTACCACCTACATTTGCACACAAAACTATTAAATGGTTGTGTAAATTATTTTTTAAATCTACACATAGTTTTTTTAACGAATCGGCATTTGGCACTTCAATAATTTCTCCTACAAATGTTATTTCGTTTATTATTTCATCTTTAGTTAATAATTCATTTCTAATGCCTACCAATTGCCTTGCTTCTAAAGCTTCTACTCTTTTTTGTAAAGATGTGTTTTCGGATTGCAATGTTTCTATTGCCTTGCATAATTCTTTCGGGTTTTTAAGTAATGTTTTTACATTGTCTATATCTTCAAATGTTGTATTAATTAATGCTTCAGCAGCCGTGCCACTTACAGCCTCTATTCTGCGTACGCCAGCAGCTACCGCACTTTCGGAGCGTATTTTAAAAAAGCCAATTTCTCCTGTATTGCCCACATGTGTGCCTCCGCAAAGTTCAATAGAATAATTTGGGTCGATGGTTACAACTCTTACAGTATCGCCATATTTTTCGCCAAACAATGCCATTGCTCCTGTTTTCATAGCATCGTCTTTACTCATGTTTTTTATAACTACAGGTATATTTTCACGTATTTTTTGGTTTACTATTTTTTCTACTTGTGCTATTTCTTTGTTTGTCATTTTTGCAAAATGGCTAAAATCAAAACGTAAGTATTCATCGTTTACTAAACTACCTTTTTGTGCCACATGTGTACCTAATACATTGCGTAATGCAGCATGCATAAGGTGTGTAACGCTATGGTGTATATTTGTTTTTTGTCTTTTACTGGCATCTACTTTTGCAATTATTTCGCCAGTAATATCGGTTGGTATTGTTTCTGCAAAATGTATAATTAAATCATTTTCCTTTTTTGTATCAATTATTGCAAGCTGCAAGCTGCCAATTATTAGCAAGCCTTTGTCGCCCACTTGCCCACCACTTTCGGCATAAAATGGCGTTTGCTCTAAAACAATTTGATACAACTCTTTTCCTTTACCCGAAACTTTTCGGTAGCGCAAAATTTTAGTTTTTGTTTCTAAGCTTTCATAGCCTACAAAGTTTACATTGCCTTCGTTTACTATTTGCCAATCTTCGGTATCCATTGCTGTGGCAGCACGGCTACGATTTTTTTGCTCTGCTAATGCTTTGCTAAAACCAACTTCATCTACAGTTAAATTATTTTCTTGCGCTATAAGTGTGGTTAAATCTATAGGAAAACCAAAAGTATCTAATAATTCAAATGCCGCATCTCCATTTATAACACCAGCTGTTTTTGATGCTTTTATCAATTCATCTATTTTTTTTAATCCTTTTTCTAGAGTTCTTAAAAAAGCTTCTTCTTCTTCTTTTATTACTTTAGCTACAAAATCTTGCTGTGCTTTTAATTCTGGAAAAACAGCTGCAAACTGCTCAGCAATAACTGGCAGTAATTGATACATTAATGGTTGCTTATAATCTAAATACGAATAATAATAACGTACAGCTCTGCGTAATATTCGGCGTATAACATAGCCTGCTCCAGTGTTAGAAGGTAATTGTCCATCTGCAATTGTAAAACTTATGGCTCTTATATGATCAGCTAAAACCCTAAATGCTATACTTTCTTTATCATCACCATAGCTATATTTTTTACTAGTAATTTTTTCTGTGGTAGTAATTGTTTCTGCAAAAACATCGGTATCGTAATTACTGGTTTTGTTTTGCAAAACCCTCACTAATCTTTCAAAACCCATACCAGTATCTACATGGCTGGCTGGCAATGGTTCAAGGCTTCCATCTTTTTTTCGGTTAAATTGAATAAATACATTATTCCAAATTTCTATAACCTGTGGGTGATCATTGTTTACCAAAGTAGCTCCGCTTTCTAAAGCTTTTTCTTCTGCGGTTCTGGTATCGGCATGTATTTCTGTACAAGGGCCGCATGGCCCAGTATCGCCCATTTCCCAAAAATTATCTTTTTTATTGCCTTGCAAAATATGGTCTTCTTGCACATATTTTTTCCATTCGTTGTATGCTTCTTCATCTTTTGGTAAGCCTTCTTTTTGGTCGCCTTCAAATATTGTTACATACAAATTTTCTTTTGGTATTTTATACACTTCGGTAAGTAGCTCCCAACTCCAAGCTATTGCTTCTTTTTTAAAATAATCGCCAAAGCTCCAATTGCCAAGCATTTCAAACATTGTATGGTGGTAGGTATCTACACCTACTTCTTCTAAATCGTTGTGCTTGCCACTTACTCGTAAGCATTTTTGGGTATCTACAATTCGCTTATTGGTTGTTTGTTTGTTTCCAAGAAAAAAATCTTTAAACTGGTTCATACCAGCATTTGTAAATAATAATGTAGGGTCGTTTTTTACAACTATTGGGGCCGATGAAACGATGGTATGTTGTTTGCTTTTAAAAAAATCTAAAAACTGTTGTCGTATTTTACTGGAGCTAAGTTGATTTGTTGTGTTTATATTGTTCATTTATTTTGAATTAGTATTGTTTTATTTTGTTACTTATGTGAGTATATTTGTAAAGTTGCAAAAATAGCTTTTTAGTACTATAAATGCGACGCTTTGCATGAGGGATTGTAGCGAAAATCCTTTTTTTGCTGTCTTTGGGCAAAAAAAGATTGTAGCGTAAAGCCCGACCCTTGCGATAGCTTGGGGCATGCCACAATTTTTTTTAAAAATATTGCTTAATTAAGCACATGAAAAAAATAAAATATTTTTATAACACCAACACACTTAGGTACGAAAAACTTACTACACCACTTAGGGTAACACTTTTGCGTTTTTTTGGTTTTTTATGTGCTTTAATAGTAAGCTCGGGACTGGTAATATTTTTGTACAACAAGTTTATACCAAAACCTACCGATTTGGAAAGTAATAGAAAGTATGAATTGATGCGGGAAAATTATAAAATTCTTAAAACAAAAATTGGAAGTATAGAGGAACAGATAGTAACTTTAGAAAAAAGAGATAATGAAGTTTATCGCTCAATATTTGAACAAAACCCTTTGCCAGATAGTGCTAGAGCTAAACTTATACAAAAGCAAAAAGATTTTGATAAAATAAATGTATTGAACGATGAAGCTCTTGGAAATGATATTGCTGCCCAATTAAATAATTTGGAAGCCAGAGTAAAATACCAAATGGGTAGCTATATTGGCATTGAAAAACTTATTGCAAATCAAGATGAAAAATTGGCAAGCATACCTGCAATACAACCTGTAAGCAATAAAGAACTTACCAAAATAGCTAGTGGCTTTGGGTTTAGAATACACCCAATATATGGTATTGCAAAAATGCACAATGGTTTAGATTTTACAGCACCTCAAGGCACACCAATATATGCTACTGGAAATGGGCAAGTAAGTACAGCTGGCGCTGGTGGTGGTGCTGGTAACCATGTAATTATAAACCATGGTTATGGCTACGAAACAGTGTATATGCACATGGTGCGTATAAAAACAAGTGTAGGTGCTAAAGTAAAAAGAGGCGAAATAATAGGCTGGGTAGGCACTACTGGCGCAAGTACTGGGCCACATTGCCATTACGAAGTGCATGTAAATACGGTGCCAGTGGATCCTGTGTACTTTTTTTACAACGACCTTAATGCCGAAGAGTATGATAGGGTTTTAAAAATAGCCGCTGTTGGTAGTGCTAAGAGTTTTGATTAATACTGATTTTCATCAGTAATGGTCTAATTCTTCTATCGTCGAATTAGAGAAAACTAATTCTATATTGGTATAACCATTCTAAATTTTAATAATTGCTCGAAATGAAGTTTAGCTAGCATCCTAAACTGTTCATAAAAACCTTCCTGTATAACTATCTTTTGCTTTCTTCATATCCATTGGTTTGCCAGCAAAAACCAAGTTGCCGCCTTTGTCTCCAGCTTCGGGCCCAAGGTCTATAACCCAATCACAACTTTTTATTACATCGGTATTATGTTCTATAACAATAATAGAATGCCCTTGCTCTACTAGGGCATTAAAAGATGTAAGTAATTTTTTTATATCATGAAAATGAAGTCCAGTTGTGGGTTCATCAAAAATGAATAAAATATGCCCTTGAGCTTTTCCTTTGCCTAAAAACGATGCTAGTTTTACACGCTGGGCTTCGCCACCACTTAATGTGTTCGACGATTGACCCAATTTTACATAACCCAATCCTACATCGCTTAATGGTTGTATTTTTTTTGCTACATCATCAGCATCTGATTTTTTTTTACCTTTAACTATCTCTTTATCAAAATCAAAAAAAGCTACGGCTTCATCTACACTCATTTCTAATACATCATGAATACTTTTTTCTTTGTACTTTACTTCTAGTACTTCATCTTTAAATCGCTTGCCATTGCACACATCACATACAAGATGTACATCTGCTAAAAATTGCATTTCCACCAATTGTTCGCCTTCGCCTTTGCATGCATCGCACCTGCCTGCATCTACATTAAACGAAAAATGTTTTGGCATAAAACCTCTAATTTTTGAAAGTGGTTGGTTTGCATAAAGTTCTCTAATTTCATCATATGCTTTTATATAAGTAACGGGGTTGCTCCTACTACTTTTGCCAATAGGGTTTTGATCTACCATTTCTATACTACTTATGTAATCTATATCTCCACTTATTTTTCTGTATAATCCAGGTTTATCAGATGCTTCGCTTTTTATTTTTTGCAATGCAGGGTATAATATTTGTTTTACCAAAGTTGTTTTTCCGCTACCGCTTACACCACTTACTGCACATAAAATATTTAATGGAAACTCTACCTCAATATCTTTTAAATTGTTTTGTTTTGCGCCTTCTATTTTTATACTTCTATTCCACTTACGTGTATTTTTTGGGGCATCAATTGTTAGTTTTCTGCTAAGGTATTTTCCAGTTAAACTTTTTTCGTTTGCAATTAATTCATCGGAATTTCCTACAGCAATTACTTCACCACCCAAATGGCTTGCTAGTGGTCCCATATCAATAATATGATCAGCTTCTCTCATCATCATTTCATCATGTTCTACTACTACTACAGTATTTCCTAGGTCTCTTAACTCTTTCAAAACGATAATTAAATTTTGCGTATCTCTACTATGTAAGCCAATAGATGGCTCATCTAAAATATACAAAGAGTTGGTAAGGTTACTACCAAGGCTACGTGTAAGTTGTATGCGCTGGCTTTCGCCTCCACTCAACGAATTGGCTAAACGATTTAAAGTAAGATACCCAAGTCCTACATCTATCAATGTTTTTAACCTATGTTTTATTTCTATCAATATTCTTTTAGCTACTTGCTCATCATATGCACTTATTTGTAGTTTTTCAAACCAAGCTTGCAAGTCTTTTACTGGTAGTTCGCACAATTGCCCAATATGCTTACCAGCTACTTGTACATACAATGCCTCTTTTCGCAAGCGGTATCCATTGCATGATGTACAAGCTGTTTTTCCTCTAAATCTACTCTGCAAAACTCTGTATTGTACTTTATATAAATTTTGTTCTACTTCTTTAAAAAAAGCATTTATCCCTTCTACATATTCATTGCCTTGCCAAAGTTGATTTAATTGTTCAGTTGATAAATCCATAATAGGTTTGTGCATCGGAAAATCGAATTGCTTTGCGGCTTTTATAAATGCATCTTTCCATGAGCTTAATTTTTCTCCTTTCCAGCAAGCTACTGCACCCTCAAATAAGCTCAATCTTTTATCTGGTATAATCAAATCTTTATCTAACCCCAGTATTTGCGAAAAACCTTCGCACATAGGGCATGCACCAAATGGGTTGTTAAATGAAAATAAATTGGGTACAGGTTCTTCAAACAAAATGTCATCTAATTCAAATTTATTGCTAAATTTTATTGGAGCATCTTCATTTATTTTTACAAACATTGTTCCCTCTCCTTCATAAAAAGCAGTACCAGCACTATCGGCTATTCTATGCAAATCATCTTCATCAAAATTTTTTTTAAGTAGCCTATCTATTAAAATAAATATTTCTTTTTTTGAATTCTTTTTTTGTTTTTCTTCTAATAAATCTTCAATATTTACTATCTCATTATCTATATATAATCTTGAAAACCCTTTTTGCAATAAAATATTAAGTTCTTCTTTTTCATCTCTATTGGCATGGCTTTTAAAAGTGGCAAGCAACATTATTTTATCGCCATTTTTTGATTTACTTATTGTTTTAATTACATCTGGCACATCATCTTTTTTTACAACACTACCACTTATTGGCGAAATAGTTTTTCCGGTGCGGGCAAATAGTAGTCGTAAATAATCATAAATTTCTGTCATGCTGCCTACTGTACTGCGTGGCGTACGGGTTATTACCTTTTGTTCTATTGCAATTGCTGGACAAAGTCCTTTTATAAAATCCACATCTGGTTTATTCATTCGCTGCATAAACTGGCGGGCATATGCACTTAAGCTTTCGGCATATCTTCTTTGCCCTTCGGCAAATAATGTATCAATAGTAAGCGATGATTTACCCGAGCCCGAAACACCAGTTACCACTACCAATTTGTTTCTGGGAATACTAACAGTTACATTTTTTAGGTTATGCACTCTTGCTCCTTGTATATAAATATCAGTTGCATTCGCAATTTTACTATCCGGTTTTTTTGATGTTTTCAACATAATTATTACAAAGTTATTGTAATCTTACGGTATAAATGTATTGGAAAATTGTAAAATCCATACAACTGGTATAGTAATTATACGACTGCTGCTTGTAATTTTTCTATAGAACTACTTCTACTTAATAAAAATAGAAAAGCGTACAAAAATAAATAAAAATCAATTCTATTTTTGTTTTTCAATATCCAACAGATTGTTTAACCACATGGCTTCCTTACTAGATACCCAAAGGTTTTTCATCTCTAGGAAAAATAAAACCAAATCCAAATTTTTAAGAAATTAAAATTAGAGTAATGAGAAACCAAATACCACAAACTGATCAGCAAATTGTATCCCTTTATGTAAATGGAGATGACAATGTACTATCTGTATTAGTAGATAGATACAAAGACAAAATTTATACTTCTGTTTATTTATTAGTAAAAGATAAATACTTAGCCGAAGATATTTTTCAAGATACCTTTATTAAAATTATAGATACTATTAGGGCTGGTAAGTATTCCGACGAAGGGAAATTTTTACCTTGGGCTATACGTATAGCACATAACTTATGTGTAGATCATTTTAGAAAAGTAAAAAGAAACCCAACAATAAAAACTAGCGATGATAGAGATATTTTTGATGTGCTAAATTTTTCGGAAACTGGAATTGATACTCGTATTATGACGGAACAAACGTCGGATAAAGTTCGTCGCATGATTGACTTTTTGCCAGAAGACCAAAGAGAAACGATTATTCTTAGGCATTACGCTGATTTAAGTTTTAAAGAAATTGCAGAACTAACTAATTGTAGTATAAACACATCTTTGGGTAGAATGAGATATGGGTTACAAAATTTAAGAAAAATGATGGTAGAAAAACAAATTGTTTTATAGGCTTTATATTGATTGATTGATGATAAAAAAAATCCTCGTTCTACCCCAAGAACGGGGATTTTTGATTTAACTCATCATTTACTATATTTACAACATGATTATAAGAATATTAGAATTTGTATGTGCGTTACTATTTTCTAACGCAACATTTTCGCAACTTAAAAATATACCTGCCCAAAAATGGGCAGATAAAACTTATGCCAAATTATCTAAAGATGAGCGTATAGCACAATTAATGGTAGTACGTCTTTCTACCATCGACTCTAAAACAAAAGTGATTACCTTTTACGAAGATCAAGTAGCCTCGTTAATAAAAAAATATAATGTGGGTGGTATTTGTGTTTTTCAGGGGAGCCCAGTAAAACAAGCCCAAATTATTAACAAATTGCAAAGCAAAGCCAAAACACCTATAATGATGTGTATAGATGCAGAGTGGGGCGTGGGCATGCGCTTAACAGATAGTGTACTTCCACTACCAAAGCAAATGATGCTTGGTGCAATGAAAGATGAAACTATTGTATATAACTACGGAAAACTGGTAGCAGAGCAGTGCAAACGAATAGGCATTCAAGTAAACTATGCACCAGTTGTAGATGTAAACAATAATCCTAATAACCCTGTAATAAACGACAGAAGTTTTGGAGAAGATAAATATAAAGTAGCAGCCTTTGGCATTCAGTATATGAAAGGTATGCAAGATGCAGGTGTAATGGCTTGTGCAAAACATTTTCCAGGTCATGGCGATGTAACAGCCGATTCGCATTACGATTTGCCTGTAATAAACAAATCTATGGCGGAGTTAGATTCTTTAGAACTTTACCCATTTAGAAAAATATTTGATGCAGGTATAGGAAGTGTTATGTTAGCTCATTTATATATACCTGCAATTGATAAAACAGCCAATAGAGCAACTTCACTTTCGCCAGAAAACATAAATAACTTAATGCGAAAACAATTAAATTATAATGGGCTTACTTTTACAGATGCATTAGAAATGCAAGGTGTAAATAAATTCTACCCAAATGGTGAAGCATCTGTACAATCATTAATAGCTGGCAATGATATGCTTTGCTTGCCTGGCGATGTACCATTAGCAATTAAAAAAATAAAAGAAGCTATAAAAAATAAAAAACTTAGCTGGGCCGATATTGAGCTTCATTGCAAAAAAGTATTAATGGCTAAATACCAATATGGCTTAAGCTCATGGACACCAATTAACACTGATAATATTACCAATGATTTGAATAATGGAATATCTGCAATGCGCCGCCAAGTAGCAGAAAATGCAATTACCCTTGTATCAAAAAAAGATGAAAGGTTTTTTCCGCTAAGAGATACAAAACCTGGTGATATTGCCTTTGTAGGCTTTGGCATTACTGCCGACAACGAATTTGCAAAAAGAATGAAAACAGATTATAATGCTACAATTTTTTTTGCTACTGAAAATGATTTGATAAATAAATTGAAAAAATTTAAAAAAGTTGTTGTAGGCATACATAATGTTGGTCGTTTTGCAGCAAGCAATTTTGGGTTTTCTAAAACCAATATTGATTTACTAAATACAATACAGCAAAACTACAATTGCATATCATTTTTATTTGGGAATGCTTATGCTTTAAAAAACATGTGCAATGCTCCTAATATGGTTATGTGCTACGAAGACGATGCCATTGTACAAGGCACAGCCGTAGATTTGTTGCAAGGTAAAATATTTTATAAAGGCACGCTGCCAGTAACAGTTTGCGAAAATTTAAAATATGGTTTTGGCGTAGAAACAAAAGCAACTGTTGCTATGTTTGAAAAAAAAAAGAATAGTAGCGAACAAAATATAAATTTGTTGAAAATAGATTCGATAGCTAACGATGCTATTGCAAAAAAAGCAATGCCTGGTGCTGTAATTTTGGCTTTAAAAAATGGAGAAATTGTATATGATAAAGCTTTTGGTAGTTACACTTACGATAATTCTACATCTGTAACTATGCAAACTGTGTACGACATGGCATCGGTTACGAAAATTTGTGCTACAACACTTGCTGTAATGAAACTGTTTGACGAAGGAAAACTTGATTTAAAAAAAAAGTTGTCGGATTATTTGCCTGAAATGATGGGGACCAATAAGCAAAATATTAGTGTAGAAAATTTATTACTACACCAAGCAGGCTTAGTGCCATATATTCCATTTTATAAAGAAGTAATAGATAGTTTTGGCAAACCTTTACCTACAGTTTTTTCTAATACTTTAAACGATACTTTTGGCATAAAAGTAGCCGATAATCTTTACATGAAAAATGCATGGAAAGACACTATGTACAAACGCATAATATTAAGCCCAGTTGGCCCTACTGGAAAATATGTATATAGCGATAATGATTTTATTTTGCTTGCAAAAATTGTAGAAAAAATCACTTCAAAATCTATAGATGAATATGTATTAGATAATTTTTATACTCCAATGAATTTGAATAGCATTGGCTACGACCCATTATTGCGGAATTGCAAAACAAATATTGCTCCTACCGAAAACGAAAAAATATTTAGAACACAGCTAATACAAAGTTATGTACACGACCCTGGCGCAGCCATGATGGGCGGCATAGCTGGTCATGCTGGGCTATTTAGCAACG
This sequence comes from Ferruginibacter sp., assembly GCA_013141435.1. Taxonomy (GTDB): domain Bacteria; phylum Bacteroidota; class Bacteroidia; order Chitinophagales; family Chitinophagaceae; genus Ferruginibacter. The sequence continues at coordinate 97,869 of JABFQZ010000019.1, read as the reverse complement.
CTTACGATTTGGCTGCTATAATGCAAATGCTATTAAATGGAGGAGAGTTTAAAGGAAAAAATTTACTTAAAAAAGAAACTATAGAGCTTTTTACTACTTACCATAGCTCTACAAGTCGCCGTGGGTATGGGTTTGATAAACCAGAAAAAGATAATGCTACAAGAGCCGAGCCATATCCAGCATTAGCTGTATCGCCTCTTACATTTGGTCATACAGGGTTTACTGGTACATGTGTATGGGCCGATCCTGCTGCCAAATTGGTATATATATTTTTGAGCAATAGAGTTTATCCAGATGTGAGCACATTGTTGTTGAAAATGAATGTAAGAGTGAAAATTTTTGATACTCTTATAGAAACTTTTGCCAATTAATACTTATACTACCATGTTTGGTGTAAATTGCATATTATTTACCCCCCAAAATAATTAGTAATGTATTTCCGCCCCTTTAATTTATTTGTAATTTTTATTTCATTATGCCTTGTACAATCTTGCAGAGATGATTTTAATATTTGCACATTAGGTAGGGATGTGAAATTTAACGTAGGGTTTTATAAAAAAACTGGTAGTATTGAAACTATAAATACAGCTCCTAATTTTTCAATATTTCTTTTAGGTGGAAGTACCCCAATTATAAGTCAGGCAAACACAAGTGCATTTTCTATACCGTTAAACATTACTGTAGATTCGGCAAAATACGTATTGACCATGGACACAAGTTTACCTAAAGATACAATTACGATAATTTACAGCTCCAAAAGTGAAGTAATATCGGCAGAGTGCGGCACAGCAGTTTTTAATACTATTTCTAAAATAACAACTACATTAAACACCATAGATTCTGTAAAAATAATATCACCAGAAGTGAATACACTTGGACTGCAAAATGCTAAAATTTATTTTTAAAAAGATACACTTTCATACCCTAAGTCGTTTCAAAATACAATTCAATTTTTATATAGTAAAAATCTTTGCGATAGGCTTTGTAAAAAATAATTATTATAAATTTAAAATAGCCATTAAAATATTATTTTTGTATTATATATTATTAGTCACATGGAAATAACACCCGGAAAATTATTATCAAAAATAAATAGCCCAGCCGATTTAAAAGCTTATTCTAAAGAGGATATGCAACAAGTTACCGATGAGTTGCGCCAGTATATTATAGATGTAGTAAGTGTATATGGTGGACATTTTGGAGCAAGCCTTGGCGTGGTAGAACTTTCAGTTGCATTGCATTATGTTTTCAATACACCATACGATCAGTTGGTTTGGGATGTAGGTCATCAGTCCTATGGTCATAAAATACTAACAGGTCGTAGAGATAATTTTCCTACAAACAGAAAAAAAGGAGGTTTAAGTGGTTTTCCAAAACGTAGTGAAAGTGAATATGATACCTTTGGTGTAGGTCATTCATCTACTTCAATATCGGCCGCACTTGGTATGGCTATGGCAAGCCATTATAAAGGTGAAACCAATAGGCAACATATAGCAGTAATTGGAGATGGAGCAATGACAGCTGGTATGGCTTTTGAAGCCATGAACCATGCTGGTATTGAAAAAAGTAATGTAATTATTATTTTAAACGATAATTGCATGAGTATTGATCCAAATGTTGGTGCACTTAAAGAATATTTAACAGATATTACCACATCGCATACCTACAATAAAGTAAAAGATGATGTTTGGAATTTGCTAGGAAAACTGCCAGTAGGCAAAGATTTTAGCCGAACTATGGCCACAAAATTGACCGATGGATTAAAAGGAATGGTTAGCAGCAGTAGCAATTTATTTGAAGCACTAAAACTTCGTTATTTTGGCCCTATAGATGGGCACAATGTAGCCAAACTAATAGAAACCTTACAAGATTTAAAGGATATACCTGGTCCAAAATTATTGCACATAAAAACCATAAAAGGAAAAGGGTATGAGCTGGCAGAAAAAGATCAAACCAAATGGCATGCTCCTGGTTTATTCGATAAAGTAACTGGCGAAATAGCTAAGAAAATTTACGAAGTAAAACAACCACCAAAATATCAAGATGTATTTGGCCATACCATTATAGAATTAGCAGAAAAAAACGATAAAATAATGGGTGTAACCCCAGCAATGCCTAGTGGTTGTTCCTTAAAATTTATGATGGAAGCTATGCCAAACCGAGCTTTTGATGTAGGAATTTGTGAGCAACATGCAGTTACACTTAGCGCAGGTATGGCAACACAAGGCTTACGAGTGTTTTGTAATATTTACAGTAGTTTTATGCAGCGGGCATACGATATGGTAGTACATGATGTGGCCATACAAAAACTACCGGTAATATTTTGTTTAGATAGAGCAGGCCTAGTTGGCGAAGATGGCCCAACACACCATGGCTGTTACGATATAGCGTATATGCGTAGCATACCGCACATGATAGTAAGCGCACCTATGAACGAAGGCGAACTTAGAAATTTAATGTACACTGCACAATTAGAAAAAAATCAGTTGCCATTTTCTATACGCTACCCAAGGGGAGAAGGCACAATGCCTGAGTGGCGTACCGAAATGAAAGAAATAAAAATAGGTACAGGTAGAAAACTTAAAGATGGAGAAGAAATTGCAATTTTAAGTTTTGGCCATCCGGGCAATTTTGCTGCCGAAGCCATAAGAGATGTAAAAAGAGAAGGCTTAGACCCAGCGCATTACGATATGCGTTTTGCAAAACCTTTAGATGAAGAAATGTTACACCAAGTATTTGAAAAATATAATAAAATTATAACTGTAGAAGATGGTACAGTTGTGGGAGGTTTTGGCTCAGCCATATTAGAATTTATGAATGCCAATGGATATAAAGCCGATGTGAAAATAATGGGAATTCCGGATAGATTAGTAGAGCATGGTACTCCAAAACAATTGTACGATGAAATTGGCATTGATGCTAATGGTATAGCAAATATGCTTAGAAGTTTTGTGGAGAAAAAAGTAATGGTGTAAAAAGAAGTAAAGAGAAAAAACATAAATCCACTAGTAAAAAAATACAAGTAGATTTTTTTTGGCGGTTTACTACACTACATCATCAAGCATTTGTTCGGGCTATACGTTACAATCTTTTTTTCGTTCCTCAAAAAAGTATTTTCACTACTATCCCGCCGCTCTTTGTCTGTAAATCTTTTAGCAACAACATCGAATTTTTTTAAAAAATTAAATACTGCTTATTTTTAATTTTATCATTCGTCATTTCAGTTACAAGCTGTACCAATGGTAGTAGTTTTATAGATTGCTGTAAGGTATTAATTTCATTTTTTTTCATTTCTTCACCTTTTGCAAGCCACAAATAATCCAAATGCTTAAACTCTGGTAGTAAGTACTCTCCATCGTTTTGATTGTTGTATAAATAATGTATTAATGGGCAACCTGGTACTACATATTCATAAATAGAAAAAAAATAATTTCGTTCTTTTTTTCTCAATTGTATTTCCATACTATGGTTTATTTTAAAATTAAAACCTAGTATTTGATTTATGTTCCAACTAAATAAATAATCTTTTACTGGTGCAACAATACCAAAAAGACAAGTGTCTTCAAAAAATTCTTCTACTAGTATTTCGGTATCTATTTTTAATTTCATTAGGCTACAAAAATATCATTTTAGATTTATTAAATGGTGAGTGCTTAAAACTGACATTACCAAGTTGATACTTATTAATATACAAAGCCCATAAGCTTTTATTTTTTTAGTTAAAATGTAACAGGCAATATTAATTCATCTTTTCCTCTCAATACTTTTACATTAGTTGTTTCACCTTTATTAAATTTATTTAATGCTTCCATATAAGTTTGTACATCTATAACTTTATGCTCTCCAAGTTGCAATACAATATCGCCAATTTTTAAGCCAGCTTTTTTTGCAGGTTTATTTTCCGAAACACCGTCTACCAATACACCATTGCCTGCAAAAGTGTAGTCGGGCATAATACCTAAGCTTGTTTTATATTTACTTTTTCCTGTACTTACTTCCCTAGTTTTAGTAAAAGCAAGCTTATCCATATCATTTGTTTGGGCAATTATATTTTGAATATATTTTATAATTTGTAATTCTCCTTTGTAGTTTATCTTATCGGCATCGTCGGTTGGTTTATGATAATCGCTGTGGCTACCCGTAAAAAAAAATAATACAGGTACGTCTTTTTTGTAAAACGAAGTATGGTCGCTTGGCCCAGACCCACTACTATCTATGTTGATTTTAAAATTTGTATCTTCTTTTTTTATGAGTTTACCCCAAGTTGGTGATGTGCCATATCCGCCAATAGTAAGCCCATGTGTGCTATCATTTAATCGCCCTATCATATCCATATTTATCATATAGTTTATGTTTTTAAAATCTATTCCAGCATTATCAGCAAAATATTTAGAGCCAAATAAACCAAGCTCTTCTCCCGAAAATGAAACAAGTAAATAATTATATTTTTTATATGATGTCTTTTTCAGCCATTTTGCCATTTCTATCAATGCAGCAGTACCACTTGCATTATCATCGGCGCCATTATGTATTTGAGGTATTGTGTCAGCATATAACGAATTATGATCTTCGCCATAGCCAAGGTGATCGTAATGCGCTCCCAAAATAATAGTTTGTACTGCATTGTTATTTATAAAACCTACTACATTGTGCCCAATTCTTTTTTTTTCGCTTTTTTCGTTTTTTACTTCAAACTCTTGTATGTAGTTATTATTCAAAAATGTAGTTATTCCAGCTTTTTTAAATTCATTTTCAATAAACTGGTAAGCTAATTTTTCTCCAATAGTACCTGTACGTCTGCCTTCTAACTTATCATCAGCCAAAAAACCAATATTGGCTTTAAGGGTTTTTAAGGTTTTTTTATCTTCTGAATTAATTTTTTGTGCAAACAATGTTTGTGATACAAACAGTATAATTATTATTACATATTTCATTTTCATTAAATTTATTTTACAAAGGTACTTTACACTCAGCAAATATTTTGTAAGATTATTGTAAAAAAATTACATTACACAACTTTATAGCTAAGCCTACATACTACTTTTTCATAAAAAGCAAAACTTAATAAAATTAGTTTAAGCCACAATACAATGCATTTCTTAAATTCGTAACAGCATCAAAGCCGTAACCCTTATTTTTGTAAAAATATAAATGAAATAAAATAAGCTATTGCCTAATAAAATAAATATTGCACTCGTAGGTAATCCCAATAGCGGAAAAACATCTTTATTTAATGCACTTACTGGGCTTAATCAACAAGTAGGCAATTTTCCTGGAGTTACTGTAGATAAAAAATCGGGCAATTGTAAAATATCCGAAACCTTAGTTGCTAATATAATTGATTTGCCAGGCACTTACAGTCTTTATCCAAAACGTGCCGATGAGTGGGTAGCTTACAATGTAATAATGGGGCAAGATGTAAATGTACAGCCAGATATTATAGTACTTGTAGCCGATGCAAGTAATTTAAAAAGAAATTTACTTTTTTGCTCTCAAATTATTGATTTAAAAACACCTGTAGTAATTGCTTTAAGTATGATGGATTTGGCAAAGCAAAAAGGCACCCAAATTAATATTGCAGCAATGGAAGAAGAGCTTGGAGTGCCTATTATTGCTATTGGCTCCAAAAGAAACAAAGTAATAACACCACTAAAAATTGCAATAAGTAAAGTCATTGCAAATGGATTGCAACCCTCCAAAAAAGATTTTTTTGATATAGATTTTGCTAATAAAAATGCCATCGAAGAAACTAAAAATCTATTTGACGGAATAAGCAATTATAAAGCACAACATTATATTATCAATAATGAGCATTTACTGTTTAATAAAAATAAAACAGAGCAAATTGATGAAATAAAAACAAAAAGCAACTTTAATGCAACCAAAACCCAGGCCGACGAAATTATACAGCGCTTTGCACATATAAAGCAAATAATGAATGATACAGTTGTAGAAAAAGATCCATTAAAAAGGTCGTTGGTTTCTGCTAAAATAGATGATATTTTGCTACATCGTTTTTGGGGCTACATTATTTTATTATCTGTTTTATTTGTATTGTTTCAATCGGTTTTTTGGTTGGCACAGTTTCCTATGGACGGTATAGAATGGACGTTTGGAAAACTATCTGGTTGGTTAGCAAATTTACTTCCCCAAGGTATATTTGCCGATGTATTTATAAATGGTATAGTAGCAGGATTAAGTGGTATTTTTATTTTTGTGCCACAAATAATGATATTGTTTGGCCTAATAACAATGCTCGAAGATACAGGCTATATGGCTCGTATTAGTTTTTTGTCGGATAAATTAATGCGAAAAGTAGGACTAAACGGTAAAAGCATAATGCCTATGATAAGTGGCTATGCTTGTGCAGTGCCAGCAATAATGAGTGCCCGAAATATCGAAAACAAAAAAGAAAGATTGCTAACTATTTTAATTACACCGCTTATGAGTTGTAGTGCTCGTTTGCCAGTTTATACAATTTTAATTTCTTTAGTTATACCATCAAAATTATTTTTTGGAATTTTAAGTTTACAAGGGTTGGTAATGATGCTACTATATTTACTAGGTACATTACTTGCTTTGCTAGTAGCGTGGGTGGCACAATGGTTTATAAAAAGTACAGAGCGTAGTTTTTTTATTTTAGAACTGCCAATTTATAGAAGCCCACGTTGGAAAAACGTAGCAACAACAATGCTAGTAAAAGCAAAAATATTTGTATTTGATGCTGGTAAAATAATAATGATAATAAGCATTGGGCTATGGGTTTTAAGTACATTTGGTCCAGCAAAAAAAATGCAAGGGGTTTCTGCTAAGTACAATACTCTTATACAACAATTGCCAATGCAAAAAGATTCTTTAGAAAAAGAAAAAAAAGCAGAATTGCTACAATCATCATTTGCTGGTATAATTGGCAAAAGTATAGAGCCAGCCATACTACCACTTGGCTACGATTGGAAAATAGGAATAGCCCTAATAACATCTTTTGCAGCAAGAGAAGTATTTGTAGGCACTATGGCAACATTATACTCAGTAGGCGATGGGGTAGAAAATTACAACAATACACTTCGGCAAAAAATGATAGCAGCTACAAGAGCCAACGGCAGCAAAGTTTACACACTTGCTACAGGTTTATCATTATTGGTATTTTATGTAATAGCAATGCAATGTATGAGCACATTGGTAATCGTAAAAAGAGAAACAAAAACTTGGAAATGGCCAATCATACAATTTTTATACATGACAAGTTTGGCATATTTATTAAGCTTTATTACATACCAAATTTTTAAATAATTAGTTGTGCCTCAAAAAGTCTTGATTTTTTGAGGCACAACTAAATTACTCCAATAAAAGTTTATTAAAACTATACCTACTTCCATTAAAAACATTAAAATCTACATTAGTTCTAATACCAGTTACTTGTGCACTTTCGCTATGTTGCCAAAAAATCCAATTGCGATTTATTCTAGGCTTATCTTTTACCTTATAATGTGCCACCCAAAGCGGATAATCATCAAATTCGTTTGCTAAATAAGTAGTGTAAAAATCAGCATTACTATAAATAATTGGTTTTACATTATACTTGTTTTCTACAATATCTAGCCAATCTTTTATTCGTAATTGCATTTCCTTAACAGATATATTACTCGAAGTTTGTTCTACATCTAGCACAGGCGGTAAATCCCCAGTCTTAAGTTTTACAGTTTCTAAAAAATTTGCAGCTTGTGTTTTGCCACTTCGGGTAGGTATAAAAAAATGATAAGCACCTCTAATTACTCCAGCTTCTTTAGCAGCCTCCATATTTTCTTTATACTGCTCATCTACAATACTTATACCTTCAGTGGCTTTTATAAATGCAAAATCTATTTGCACATTTTTTACTTTCATTTTTCTTACGTCCTCCCACGAAATATCTTGCTGGTGGTGGCTTACATCAATACCATGTATCGAAAAATTAGTTGGTATATCTATCCCAAATTCGCTGTATCTAGTAAAAGCTGCCGAAAAAAACTTACCCTTTACATAATAAAAACCCACAGCAAAAACCACTAAAACCAATACCGTTATTAAATTAGATTTTGCCGTATTCGCACTTTTTTTTGACATAAACACATTTTGTTATTACAAAATTAAGAACACTCAGTTGTTATAAACCATAACCACATTTATTTATTTTTTTTGGGCTATCAGCTTCAAATAATATAGCAACTTTTGTTGGGGCTTTTCGTTACAATCTTTTTTGTCAAAGGCACAAAAAAGTATTTTCACTCCAATCCCCCAGCTCTTCATCTTCAAATCATTTCTCAACATAAATTTGGTGTAGAAATCAGAAATTCCATATATCCAATTACCGCTCATCCAACAATATCGCAAATATTTTTGAAAAGAATTTTATATGAATATATTTGTAACTCAACAATTATAATATGAAAAAATTACTATTTACCCTAACCAGTATTGTGCTGGCAGCCTCAGCTTTTGCTCAGCAAAAAGTTATGTACACCGAGTACAAACTAAAAAACGGATTGCCCGTTATTTTACATCAAGATAAATCAGCCCCAGTAGTTGTAATATCTGTAATGTACCATGTAGGCAGTAAAGATGAGCAGCCAAACCGCACAGGCTTTGCACATTTTTTTGAACATTTATTATTTGAAGGTAGCGAAAACATAAAGCGTGGCGAATTTATGAAAATAGTAAGTGCCAATGGTGGTCAAAATAATGCAAACACCAGCCAAGATCGTACATTTTATTTCGAAACATTTCCTAGCAACCAATTGGCAACTGGTCTTTGGTTAGAAAGCGAAAGAATGATGCACCCATTAATTAATCAAATTGGTGTTAAAACCCAAAATGAAGTAGTAAAAGAAGAAAAAAGATTAAGAGTAGATAACCAACCCTATGGCAATTTTATAGGCGAAGTTATGAAACGAATATTTACAAAACATCCATACAACTGGGTACCAATAGGTAGTATGGCACATTTAGATGCTGCTACTTTAGATGAATTTCAGGCATTCAATAAAAAGTTTTATACTCCAAGCAATGCAGTATTGGTTGTAACAGGCGATATTGATATTGCTAAAACAAAACAACTTATAGAAAGATATTTTGGCGATATACCAAGCGGCACTCCAATTGTAAAAACAAAATTTGTAGAAGAACCAATTACAAAAACAATAATAGATACTGCATACGATAACAATATACAATTGCCTGCAATAATGACGGCCTATCGCATACCTGGTATGACAAGCAAAGAATCTGTTGTCTTAGACATGGCATCGGCAGTACTTAGCAAAGGCAATAGCAGCCGTATGTACAAAAAAATGGTAGACGATAAAAAAAATTCAGTAGCTGTAGGTACATTTAATTTTGCCTTAGAAGATTATGGCATATATATATCTTTTGCTTTGCCAAACAACGAAACACCTTTAGATACTTTGCTGAAAAATATGGATGAAGAAGTTGTAAAATTACAAAATGAATTAATAACTAAAGATGAGTTTACAAAATTGCAAAACCAATTTGAAAACGACTTTTTAGATAAAAATACCAAAATGCTTGGTGTAGCCGAAAACCTTGCCGATGGATTTACATTTTATAAAAACACCAATAATATAAATACCGAGTTAGATGCTATAAGAAAAGTAACAAGAGAAGATATACAAGCAGTAGCAAAAAAATATTTGAACCCAAACCAAAGATTAGTGCTGTATTATTTGCCAAACAAAAAATAATACAAACCTAATATCTTAAAATAAATTATAAGTAAAACCAAAAAAGATGAAAAAATATTTAATAGCTGCCATTGGTATATTTTGCTTGCAAAATACAATTGCACAAATAAAAATAGATAGAAGTAAAAAACCTGCCGCAGGTCCTGCACCTACAATTAGTTTTAAAGACCCTGCTACATTTGTACTGCCAAATGGTATAACAGTATTAGTAGTAGAAAACCATAAAATACCAAAAGTAAGAGCAAATTTTAGTATAGATAGAGGACCAGTTTTAGAAGGAAATAAAGCAGGTGTAATGGACTTAATGGGCGGTATGCTGGGCGAGGGTACAACCAATATGACCAAAGCAAAATTTGACGAAGCAGTAGATATCATTGGAGCAGATGTAAATTTATTTTCAAGCGGAGGTTCAGCCTCAGCCCTTACTCGTTATTTTGAAAAAGCATTTTTATTAATGGCAGATGGGTTAAAAAACCCTTCATTTCCTGCCGATGCTTTTGATAAACTAAAATCGCAAACCATAACAGGACTTAAATCCAACGAAAAAAATGTAAAAGTAATTGCGGGCAGAGTAGCTCAAGCATTAAGCTATGGCAAAAATACCGCTTTGGGTGAGTTTGTAACAGAAGAGTCGGTAAAAGAACTTACATTAAACGATGTAAAAAATGCTTATAAAAATTACATAACTCCATCTCGTAGTTACCTAACATTTGTAGGCGATATTACACCAGCAGCAGCTAAAGCTTTAGTTACAAAAGCATTTGCAAATTGGTCTGGCAAAAAATTAGAATTAGCTGTTTTACCTACAGTTAAAAATACCGAGAAAACCGAAATAAATTTTGTAGATATACCAACAGCTGTACAAGGCGAATTAACAGCAGGCAATATTATTAGCAATCCATTAGGTGGTCCCGATTTTCATGCATTGCTTTTAGCTAATCAAATTTTGGGAGGCGGTGCCGAAAGTAAATTATTTATGAACCTCAGAGAAAAACATGGCTTTACTTATGGTGCATATTCTAGCGTAGGTAATGGTCGTTTTCAAAGTTTATTTAAAGCAGGTGCTGCAGTACGTACCGATAAAGTTGATAGTGCAGTACAAGAAATGGTAGCCGAAATTTTAAACATGAGAGATGGTAAAATTACCAATGAAGAATTGGCATCTGCAAAAGCTAAATTTAATGGCTCATTTGCACTTGGTATGGAAGATCCTTCAAAAGCTGCTACTTATGCAAGCAATATTTTAATAAACAATTTGCCAAAAGACTATTACAAAACTTATTTGCAAAAAATAAATGCTGTAACTATAGATGATATAAAAAGAGTAGCAAAAAATTATTTTAGCGAAAGTAATTCAAGAATTGTGGTGGTAGGTAATGGCAAAAAAATTATACCAAGTTTAATGCGTTTAGGGTATCCAATAAAAAAATTCGATAAATATGCAAACCCAGTAGCCGACGAAGTAAAAGACGTAAAAGTAGCTGAAACTGGCAATACTACAGATGCAGTATCGGGCAATAGCATTATGCAAGATTATTTTAAAGCCATAGGCGGTAAAGAAGAAGCAGCTAAAATAACAACTACATTTTCTACTTTAAGTATGGAAATGATGGGCAGGCAAATAACTGGTGAAGAAAAGAAAATGGCTCCAAACAAAATTTTTACCGAGTTTAAAATGGGACCAATGACAGTATTTAAAAAAGTATTTGACGGTGCCAAAGGGTTTCAAATGCAAGGTCCACAAAAAGTAGATATGACCGAAGGCGAAATTAAAGAAGCCTTAGATGAAAAAGGAGTAATACCTCAATTATTTTATACTAATAAAGAGTATATGGGTAAAGGTAAAGTAGGCGATGAAGAAACCTATAGGCTAAAAGTGATTTTTGCAAGTGGTCGTACATCGGTACAACAATACTCTATTAAAACAGGATTGTTATTGCAAGAAGAAACTACTAGTAAGCAAGGCGATGTAGATTCACCTACAACAATAGAGTATAAAGATTATAAAAAAGTTGGTACAGTATTATTTCCACACAACATTATTCAATCTGCCGATGGGCAAGAGTTTAATATGAAAGTAACCGAAATAAAAATAAATACAGGTGTAGCCGAAACTGATTTTAAATAAAAAAATACTTGAATAAATTTTCATAAAAGCAATAAGCAAAATAATTTAAAATGATTCCAAAAAATAAATTTTTACCAGGCGTAGCCTGTTTTTTTTTAGTGCTAGTATTAATTTGCATACCTGGTTCTCAGTTCCCAAAAGGCAACAATTGGGTAGATAAATTTTTTGTTGATAAATGGGTACATGCAGTTTTATTTGGCACTTTAGCTTATTTAATTATGTTGCCAATTGCTAAGTCAGCCTTAAACAAAAAAAGTAAGTTGCACTTTTTTATAAAAATTTCGTTAGCTGTTTCTATTTGGGGGCTAGCTACCGAGTATATTCAAAAGTATTTTATACCATTTCGCAGTTTCGATTGGTGGGACTGGGCAGCAGATGCTTTAGGTGCATTAGCTGCATACGTAATTATTAAAAAAAACACAGAAGAATAGTGCATAAAAAACCGAACTAAAAGTTCGGTTTTTTTATTAAATTCTTAAGTATTATCGAGCTATATTCACAGCTCTTTTTTCTCTAATCACTGTTACTTTTATTTGCCCAGGAAAAGTCATTTCTGTTTGTATTTTTTGTGCAATATCAAAACTTAAAGTATCGCTTTGTGCATCGGTAACTTTATCCGATTCCACAATTACCCTAAGCTCTCTACCTGCTTGTATGGCGTAGGCTTTTTCTACACCTTGGTACGATGCAGCAAGTGTTTCAAGGTCTTTAATACGCTGTATGTACTGTTGCATTATTTCACGTCTTGCACCTGGCCTTGCACCACTAATGGCATCGCATGCTTGTATAATTGGTGATATTACAAATTGCATTTCCATTTCGTCGTGGTGTGCGCCAATAGCATTTACAACCGCTGGGTTTTCGCCATATTTTTCGGCCAGTTTTGCACCCAATAATGCATGGCTCAATTCGGTTTCTTCATCTGGCACTTTACCAATATCATGCAGTAAGCCAGCCCTTTTTGCCAATTTAGGGTTCATACCCAATTCGGCAGCCATAATACCACAAAGGTTTGCAGTTTCTCTACTATGCATCAATAAATTTTGCCCATACGATGAGCGAAAACGCATACGCCCTATCATACGTATCAATTCCTTATGAAGCCCGTGTACACCAAGTTCTATTGCAGTACGTTCTCCAATTTCCATAACTTGATCATCTAATTGCCTACGAGTTTTTTCTACTACTTCTTCAATACGAGCTGGGTGTATTCTTCCATCAGCTACTAATCTTTGCAACGATAAACGGGCTATTTCTCTACGCAATGGGTCAAAAGATGATAGTACAATTGCTTCTGGCGTATCATCTACAATTAAATCCACTCCAGTTGCAGCCTCAATAGCTCTTATATTTCTGCCTTCTCTTCCAATTATAGAGCCTTTTATTTCATCGCTTTCTAAGTTAAATACAGTAATAGAATTTTCTATTGCTTGCTCAGCAGCAGTACGTTGTATTGTTTGAATTACAATTTTACGAGCTTCCTTATTTGCATTCGTTTTTGCATTTTCTATTATTTCTTGTTGCAATACAAGTGCCTGTGAGTGGGCTTCTTGCTTCATGCCTTCTATTAATTGTGCTTTAGCATCTTCTGCACTTAAGCCAGCCACTTTTTCTAATTTACGAATATGCTCTTCTTGGTGTTTTTCTAATTCTGTACGTTTAGTATTTACTATTTCAATTTGTTTATTCAAATTGTCTTTAATAACATCATTATCTTTTAATTGTTTTTCGGCATTAGCCTCCTTTTGGTTTAGGCTTTGTTCTTTTTGTTTAATACGATTTTCACTTTCCGATATTTTTTGAGTACGCTGCATCACATCTTTTTCAGCATCAATTTTAAGCTGCGCAAAACGTTCTTTAGCTTCAATCTCTCTTTCTTTTTTATAGGTATCGGCATTTAATTTAGCTTCGGCCAAAAGCTTTTGTGCAGCAAGCTCTGCTTCTTGTACATGTTTGCCAGCATTTTTGGCAAAAAATGTTTTGCCCCCAAAGATGCCAGCAACAAGTGCTACAGCTCCAGTAATGATGTAAATTATAGTTGGTTCCATTTAGTTTTTTATTTTATCTATTACACAATATATCAGCCCATTATAAAATAGGTTTACAACGAAGATAAGTAATGCACCCTACATTCCCAAAAGCCATAAAATCCAAATATTTAAAAAAGTTTTTTTTGTTTACCAGCAGTGGTTTTACATGGCATCTGCATTGGCGTCGCACATTTCAACTGCAGCAAATATGGCATCATTTTACATTAGTACTCATTTTTTGCTTTATCTTTATTGTAATACAAACACAGATTAACTTTTTTAAATTTATTGATAACCCACTTTTTCATTATTTTAGCAAAAAAAATATTTTATTAAAAGAGCACTCACATACTTACAAGATTTATTTTTGGGCGAAACCGTTTCCAACGATTTTAAAAAACAATTAAGTAATGTAATTGGCTTTAAACCAAAAAATATTTTATTGTACAAAACAGCACTTAGCCATAGGTCGGTTAGAGAAGGAGCCGATGAAAATAACGAACGGTTAGAGTTTTTGGGAGATGCTGTACTTGGCTCTATTATAGCTCACTATCTTTTTAGAAAATACCCTTACAAAGGCGAAGGCTTTTTAACTGAAATGAGAAGCAAAATGGTAAATAGACAAAAGCTAAATGAAATTGCTATAAAAATGGGATTAAAAAAAATAACCTATTACAACAAGTCTGATAATGCATTAAAATCATCTCAAATATTTGGCAATAGTTTAGAAGCATTAATTGGAGCAATTTTTTTAGATAGAGGATACGACAAAACACAACGATGGGTCGAAAAATTTATGGTACAAAACCACATGTTTACCGACGATTTAGAAGCCATAGAAGTAAACATAAAAAATAAATTGTACGGTTGGGCAGGCAAAAATGGTAAGCAAGTAGAGTTTACTACAATTAAAGAATCGGTAGAAGGTGGGCGACGATTATTTACCATTGGCGCTACAGTAGATGGAGAAGTAATAGCGCAAGCAAAAGGGTTTAATAAAAAAGATGCAAGCCAAGCAGCAGCTTTTAAAGCAGTAGAAACTTTAGGGTTGTAAAAATAGTATTAACAAATAGCAAATAACGAATGGCAATAACCACCAAAAAATGAACACATGAAATTTGGAATATTAGGCAGTGGAAGTTGGGGAACAGCCATAGCAAAAATACTTACAGATAATGGAAATAAAATACAATGGTGGAACAGGAGTGAAAAAGCTATAGAACAATTTAAACAAAAAAAGCACAACCCTCAATACCTTACCACTGCAAGGTTTGATGTGAATAAATTGCAACTAACTACCAATGCTCAAGATGTAATTAAGCACTCCGATATAATTATAATAGCCATACCATCGGCTTATGCAAGTGAAGTACTTTTAGCAATGCCCAAAAATATTTTTGAAAACAAAAAAATAATTTCGGCAGTAAAAGGAATTTTGCCTAACGAAAATATACTACTCAACCAGTTTTTGTTGCAAAATTTTAATGTAAAATTAGAAAACTATTTTGCATTACTTGGTCCATGCCATGCCGAAGAAGTGGCAGCAGAAAAACTATCGTACCTCACTTTTGCTGGCATAGATGAAGCTTTTACAGAAAACATGCTGCAATACTTTAAAACCGATTATATAAACACTATAGCCAACAAAGATATTATTGGCGTACAGTATGCAGCAGTACTAAAAAATATATATGCAGTAGCTGCTGGCATGGCACATGGTCTCAATTATGGCGATAATTTTTTGAGTGTACTCATAGCCAATAGTGCCGATGAAATGGCAGGGTTTTTAAGAAAAGCTGGCATAGTAAATGCCGAAGTGGGCTATATGGAACATGGTATAAATGCAAATAATAAACTACATGCCAATTATGCAGCTTCGGTTTATCTTGGCGATTTGTTGGTTACCTGTTACTCCTTGCACAGCCGCAATAGAAGCTTCGGAAACATGATTGGTAAAGGCTACTCAGTAGCCAATGCACAATTAGAAATGTGTATGGTAGCCGAAGGTTACAATGCAGCCAAATGTATGTTTCTAATAAACCAAACCATACAAACCGATATGCCAATAGCAAAAACTGTTTATAATATTTTGTGGAATAGTATGAATGTAAAAAATGGCTTTAAAGAAATTGAAAAAGGCTTGGTGTAGCGTATTTTTTAGTTGTTCAATATAAAAATAATCAACATTATTTTGAGTACAAGTATTTTTAAAACATTCGTTATACAAATAAATCACTTGAAATACCGTCAGCAAAAAACTTACCATCGTTTGTAAGTTTTAAAGTAGAATCATCTACAATCAATCTGTCCATTTGTAAATATTTTTTAGCAGCTAATAAAATTCTTTCGCTATGTTCTTTGCCAAATTTTTTTGCAACAAAGTCAATATCTAAACCTTCGCTGGTGCGTAACGATGTCATTACATATTCATTTACCATATCGGTTTCCAAAAGTATTTCTTCTTCAAAAAAATTGTTGTTTTGCAAATACAAACTATTGTTAGCTACATTCCATCTTCTTTTATTATTGCCATTATACGAATGAGCCGATGGTCCAAAACCAAAATAAGCTTTGCCTTGCCAATAGCTACTGTTGTGTTTACTTCTAAAACCCGGCTTACAAAAATTACTTATTTCGTATTGTTCATAGCCATTAGCTTTCATAAGTGTCAATAAAAGTTTAAAATGCTTAGCTTGGCTTTCGGAGTTTACATTTTCACATTTCTTTTCTTTAATTAATTTATGCAAAGCTGTTTTGTTTTCTACAGTAAGTGCATAGCAAGAAATGTGTTTTATGTTTCTTTGGGCAATTAAGTTAAAATTTTCTATCAAATCTTTGTTGCTTTGCAAAGGCGAGCCATAAATTAAATCTACCGATATGTTTGTAAAGCCAGCAGCCTCTATGTAATCTAAACATTGTAAAGATTGAGCAGCATTATGCGCCCTATTCATCCACTTTAGTTCGGTATCGTTAAATGATTGTAGCCCTACCGATAATCTATTTATACCCAACAATTGCCACATACTTAAAATATTCTTACCAATATCATCAGGGTTAGCCTCCAAAGTTATTTCAGCATTTTTTGATACGGTAAATTTTGCATGTATTGCATCAAAAATAATTTTAAAATCATTGGCATTTAACAGGCTAGGTGTGCCGCCGCCAAAGTAAATAGTTTCTATATTTTTATCGGCAATAAAATCTTTACAGTTAGTAATTTCATTGGCAATAGCCAATATCATGGCATTTTTATTTTTTAAGGATACCGAAAAATGAAAATTGCAATAAGTGCATGCTTGCCTGCAAAATGGAATATGAATATAAATACCGGCCAAAGATTTGTAAATTTACTTTTTATAAAAATATTGTAATTTAAAAAATGCTTTTTTGTTTTAAAAAAATATACAGCGTATTAATTTCTATTGTAATCATAAGCATGTATTCTAATCATATTTTTGCACAAGTTAAAAATGACAATTTAACTCCTCTAAATTTAGTTGTACACCACAAAGATAGTGGCAATACCGCATTTACACCTACAATAAAAACATCGTTCAATAACTTAAAATTAATTTACGATTACATTAACGTATTGCCAAAAACATTGGCTACCAAAGGTTACGCCTTAGCATCGGTAGATAGTGTGTGGCAAATAAATAATAATGTACATATACAATTATACCTTGGCACAAAATACAAATGGGCATTATTAAATACTAGCAGTATCGATAAAAATATTTTAGAAAAATGTGGGTACTCCGAAAAAAATTATTCTAATACAGTTTTAAATTTTTACGAAGTAGAAATCCTTAAAGAAAAAATGCTGAAAGTATATGAAAACG
This sequence comes from Ferruginibacter sp., assembly GCA_013141435.1. Taxonomy (GTDB): domain Bacteria; phylum Bacteroidota; class Bacteroidia; order Chitinophagales; family Chitinophagaceae; genus Ferruginibacter. Next base: position 80,132 of record JABFQZ010000019.1, on the reverse strand, counting down.
ATGGCTACCCATTTGTATCAATATTTTTAGATAGTATAAAAATTGAAGAGGATAAAATATACGCAAAACTAACAGTTTCTAAACTTTATATTTACAAAATTGATAGTGTAATTAACGTAGGAAAATTAAAATTAAACTCAAAATTTCTTCAAAAATATATCGGCATTTCAAATGGAAGTATATATAATGCATCTAAACTTAAAGATGTAGATAGAAAAATTGCAGAGCTACCTTTTGCCGAAACCCAGCAAAATTCTTTTTTAAATATGCTTAATACCAGCGCTACTTTGATACTAAATGTAAAAAGCAAAAAAAGTAGCGAAGCAAGTGCAATACTTGGTTTTTTGCCCAATGCCAATGGCGAAAAAAAACTTCAAGTAACTGGCGATGTAAACATAGATCTTAAAAACGTTTTTGGAGCAGGAGAGGGCTTGTTATTAAAATACCAAGCATTACAACCCCAATCGCCAAGAGTAAATATTGGCTTTGAAAAACCTTACATTTTTCATTCATCATTTGGGTTAAGTTTTTTGTTTGAGTTGTTTAAAAAAGATTCTAGTTTTTTGCAAATAAATACCCAAGCAGCCTTACATTTAAATCTTGCTAGTTACCAAAAAGGTAAAATTTTAATACAATGGCAAACCACCAATTTGTTGCAAGGAGGTGTAGATACAAATGTGGTAAAGCAGCAAAAAAAACTTCCGAGTATTATCGATGTAAAATCTACCAATGTAGGTGTAATTTACGAATATCAAAAAACCAATTATAAATTTAATCCCATAAAGGGTAATGAAATTTCGTTAACAGCATTTGCTGGCATTAAAAATATTATTCGCAATAGTGATATTGTTGCTATAAACCCTTCAGCTTTTAATTATAGTAGTTTATACGATTCTATTCGCTTGCGTAATTACCAAATAAAAATGAAGCTAACAGCATCACATTATTTTAAAATAGCAAAAGCAAGCACACTAAAAACAGCCTTAAATTTTGGCATTTATAGTAGTCCCACAATATTCCGAAACGAAGTATTTCAGATAGGAGGCTACAAGCTACTACGTGGGTTCGATGAAGAAAGTATTTATGCAACCCAATATGCAACTTTTACTACCGAGTATAGAGTACTTACAGGTTTAAATTCGCACATTTTTGCATTTGTAGATGCTGGTTTTACAAAAGCAAAATACCAAAATTTTAATACCAATAACTTTTTTATAGCGCCAGGCTTGGGTATTTTGCAAGAAACTAAAGCAGGGTTACTCAATTTGAGTATAGCAATAGGTAAGCGAAACGATATACCTTTTAATATAAAGCAATCAACAAAAATACATTTTGGGTATATAAATTATTTTTAAAAATAACTTTCTCACTATTACACTTTATTTTTGCAATCAAATATTCTACAAAAAAGTGAAATTTTTTTTAACCACTGCATTTTTATTTATACTTCTTCCAAAGGTTGGTATTGCTCAATTTGCAGATACTAGCTCAGGTATAAATCCTAAAACAGAAATATCAATACAACTAAATAATTTATTAGAAACTAATATTTTTTTAAATTCAAAAGGCACACCGCAAGCATTTACAATAACGCCTAAAAAAAGTAAAAGCCCAACTAAATACTTTTATACTTTAGCATTATTGTTCTTAATTTTTGGAGTAGTAAAATCTATGTATAGCCGTTATTTTACTACATTATTCAAAGTCTTTTTTAATACATCTTTAAAACAAAATCAATTAACCGATCAGTTACAACAAGCTTCTTTACCATCACTTATTTTCAATTTGTTTTTTGTAATTGCATCAGGTCTTTATGTATATTTTTTAATACTTTTTTTTGTACCTAGCGTAACAACTAATTTTTTACCAATACTATGTATTGCTTTTGTAAGCGTATGCTATGCTGTAAAATATATAACCCTATTGGTTGCAGGTTGGCTTACCAATTCGTTACCAAGTATTAAAACATATATTTTTATTATATTTTTACTCAATAAGGTGTTAGGTGTTTTTTTAATGCTTATTCTTCCATTTTTAGCTTTAACCAACAATACAATTGCATCTTATGCATTTTTAGTATCGTTTATTGGAATAGGCTTGCTCTTGTTATTGCGATATTTCCGCTCATATTCATTACTTCAATCCAAAATAGATTTATCTGCTTTCCATTTTTTTCTATACATTTTAGCAATAGAAGTACTGCCTATAGCTATTTTATACAAAATAATTCTGCAATATTTCAATTCTAATTCATAATTTTGCGTTTTTATAGGTATTTTCAATATGGTTAAAGACACAGAAAGTTCTGCAATAACTACAACAAAAAAGGTTAAAAGAATTTTGATAGCCCAGGCTCAGCCAGAAGGTTCCAAATCTCCATATACTGAAATTGCAAAAAAATACGATATACAAATAGATTATTGCCCATTTATTATAATCGAAGGTGTAATTGCAAAAGATTTTCGCAAACAAAAAATAGACATCACTTCATTTTCTGCCGTTATTTTTACAAGCAGACATGCAATAGATCATTTTTTTAGAGTGTGCGATGAAATGAAAATTTCTGTATCGCAAGACACAAAATACTTTTGTGTATCCGAAGCTGTTGCACTATACCTTCAAAAATTTATTTTGTATAGAAAACGAAAAGTATTTTATGGTGCCGATGGTACCAATAAAAGTCTTTTTGAAGTAATGAATAAACATAAAGAAAACGAAAAATTCATTTACCCTTGTTCTCCTTCATTCGATAGCGAAATAACCAATTGGCTAAAAAATAACAATTGTGGCTATGCTACGCCAGTACTATATTGTATCAAAAGCAATAACATAAAAAAAGAATTGGCTAGCAAATACGATATCGTTTGTGTATTTACTCCTGCTGGCGTAAAAGCTTTGCTCGAAAACTCAACTATATTTAAACTAAAAAAAATGCGCCTTGCTTTTTTTGGCGTAAATACATTCAAGGCTGCCGAAGATGCAGGCTTAGAGCTACACATAAAAGCACCAATGCCACAAACACCTGGCATGGCAAGTGCTTTAGAAAAATATTTGCAACCACTTTATGCAAATAAAAAGTAAGCCCAAAAAATAATATGGGCTTTTATCTAATGTTCCAACATCAACATTAGTACCTTGCCCGCCTACAATATTTTTTTGTTCAAAGGCAACAAAAAAATGATTTTCGGCTAAGCAAGGCAGCCCTTAAGCAGTATAACAATATTCAACTTTTATCAAAGTTGAATATAAAAAATTATTCTTTGCTCAAAAAAACTTAGTGTAGTTCTAATCTTTGTTACTTTGTGTTAAATAAATACATGAAAAACGAACTCTCCTCAGAAACAAGCCCATACCTTTTGCAACATGCACACAACCCAGTACACTGGCAACCTTGGGGCGAAAAAGCCTTGCAACTTGCTAAAGATTTAGATAAACCAATACTCATAAGCATAGGCTACTCCGCATGCCATTGGTGCCATGTAATGGAAAAAGAAAGTTTTGAAAACGAAGCTACAGCAGCAATAATGAATACCCACTTTATAAATATAAAAATTGATAGAGAAGAAAGGCCAGATTTAGATCATATATACATGGATGCAGTACAAGCAATGACTGGAGCAGGAGGATGGCCTTTAAACGTTTTTCTTACACCCAATGCCAAACCATTTTATGGTGGTACATATTTTCCGCCAGTAAAAGCTCATGGGCGTGCATCATGGTCAGATGTACTTACAAGTATTAACAATGCTTGGCTTCATAAAAGAAATGATATGGAGCTACAAGCCGAAACTTTAGTAACACATCTAAAAAAAGCAAATAATTTTAACTTAGCAAAAAATAATATACAAATAGATACAGGTGCTATTTTATTTTCTAAAAGCGATTGCGAAATCATTACAAAAAATCTTTTAGCAGTAGCCGATAATATTGATGGAGGCTTTAGTAATGCACCAAAATTCCCTCAAACTTTTTCTATAAATTGTTTATTGCAATTAGCCTATTTTTTAGAAGATAAAAACGCATTGCAACAAGCCGAACTTTCGCTTACAAAAATGCTACATGGCGGCATTTATGATCAGCTTGCTGGTGGCTTATGTCGCTATAGTACCGATAAAGAATGGCTAGCCCCACATTTCGAAAAAATGCTTTATGATAATGCACTTTTAATAATAACCTTGTGCAATGCATATTTGCTTACAAAAAATGAAATGTATAAAAATAGGGTAGAGCATATATGTAATTTTATATTTGAAGAAATGAAAAATAAAGGAGGAGGCTACTATGCTGCAATAGATGCCGATAGTGAAGGAGTAGAAGGTAAATTTTATGTATGGAGCAAAGCTGAAATAGATTTAATTTTAAAAGACAATGCACCAATATTTAACACATATTATGATGTAACAGAAAATGGCAATTGGGAGCAAAAAAACATTTTAAGAATTATAAAACCTTTGCAAGATGTAGCAACACAATATAATGTAACAATTAACGAAGCAACTTTGCTATTAAATAATGCAACACAATTACTTTTAAAACAACGTAATAAAAGAATAAGACCTACCACCGACGATAAGATACTACTAAGTTGGAATGCCCTTTTATTAACTGCTTTTTGTAAAGCTTATGAAATTATACAAAACGATAAATATAAACAAGCAGCCGAAGATCTTTTCCAATTTATAGAAAACAAATTTACAAGCAATGGAGAAGCTTATTTTCACACATTTAAAAATGGCAATGCCAAACACCCAGCTTTTTTAGAAGACTATGCATATTTTATAGAGGCTTGCATTTCTTTGCAGGAAATAACATCAAATGAAAATTACTTACACAAAGCAAAAAAATTGGCAAACTTTACTATTAATAATTTTAGTGATGATAATAACAAATATTTTTTCTTTACTAAAACAGACCAAAGCGATATCATTGTCAGAAAAATAGAAATATACGATGGTGCTACACCTTCGGCTAATGCAGTTATGGCAAAAAATTTGTATTACCTATCAGTAATTTTTAATGAACAAGCATGGAAAAATAGGGCTGTTTTTATGTTAGAATCCCTCAAAACTATCATAATAAAACAGCCCAATTCATTTGGTGTTTGGGCAGCACTATCTATAAATATTGCTGCTGGTATCAACGAAATCACAATAATCGGTAATGATATGACCCTATTATTGAAAAAAATGCTGCTTCAATATTTGCCAAATAAAATATTGCAAACCAGTAATGAGGCTTCTAGTATGCCATTATTAAGTCAAAAAGAAGTAAATGACAAGGCAAAGATATATTTATGTAAAAATTTCGTATGCTCCAAACCTATTGATAATGTGGAAGATATGTTTATAAACATGAATCATTTTGTACTTTAACATTTATAAACACAATATTTTATTCACAATAATCGTTTTAAAAGTCATTATCAAATTCACTTTATTTTGTAATAAAATTAACATTACAATTTATAAAACCTTTTTTTTTGAACAAAAAAATATTACATTTGCCCATACCTTCAAAAAGTAAAAAAATGAATAATCGGTTAATTAATTCAATCCTTACCATTTCTGTAGTTGTTTTAGCTGCAAGTTGTGGCAAAAAATCAAGCGGTGGCAAAAGCACTTTACCTAACGATGGGCAATTGCACGGTGTTGCACCTGGTAAAGCATACAACCTTACTAAGCCACCAGGCATGGTATATGTGCCAGCAGGTACGTTTCACATGGGGCCAAGCGATGAAGATGTAAATTATGCATATACTGCCCGCAATAAACAAGTATCTATAAGTGGGTTTTGGATGGATGCTACCGAAATTACAAACAATGAATATCGTCAATTTACCAATTGGGTTAAAGACTCTATTGCAGCTAAATTAATGGGTTATGTAAAACAAGGTGCAGATGGAAACGAATATGTAGATTGGAAAAAAGCTTCTACAATTAAATGGGGCGATAAATCTACAATAGAAAAAATAGATGGAATGATTGTAACCCCCGATAACCGAATTTTTGGCAAAAAAGAAATTGATGCTAGAAAAATTATTTATCATTCAGAAATATTTGATTACAAAGCAGCAGCTCAAAATAGAGATACTAACTTACAACGCAAAGAGTTTATAGTAAAGCAAGATATTCCAGCTTATCCTGACACACTTTGTTGGATAAGAGATTATGCATACTCTTACAATGAGCCAATGTCTAAACAATATTACAGCCATCCTGCCTATGGCAATTACCCTGTAGTTGGCGTATCTTGGAAACAAGCTACCGCATTTGCAGAATGGAGAACTTTGTTACAAAATAATTATAACGAAAGTAAAAAGAAATCTGGTCAAACCGATTTTAGATTACCTACCGAAGCACAATGGGAATATGCTGCCCGTGGTGGTCGTTCACAATCATCTTTTCCTTGGGGTGGTCCTTATACTAGAAACAAAAAAGGGTGCTTGTTAGCTAACTTTAAGCCTGGCAGAGGTAATTATCCTGAAGATGGTGGTTTATACACCATGCGTGCCGATGCTTTCTGGCCAAACGATTTTGGCTTGTACAACATGGCTGGCAACGTAGCAGAGTGGACATCTTCATTATACTACGAAGGTTCTTATAATTTTCAGCATGATATGAACCCAGATGTAAGATGGAATGCTAAAAACTCTGACCCTCCACGTATGAAACGTAAAGTTATTAGAGGTGGTAGTTGGAAAGATGTACAATACTTTTTGCAAACAAGTACAAGAGCTTACGAATATCAAGATACCACTAAGTCATACATTGGTTTCCGTTGTGTAATCGATTTACCTCCAACAAAAAAATAATACCAATAGAAAATTTTTTAAATTAATTTATTTTAAATTTTTGATAGTTCGTTTACTTTTAAACGAACTGTCATTTACTGTTCTTATACTATTAATTCAAACAAAATCCTCATTAAAATTAAAAATTAAAAACATGTCAGTAAAAATTCCTTCAAACATTAGTAAATGGATGGACGTAGGTGTATCAGTAGCAGCAGCAGCTGTAATTTATGGTGCATTACAAAAAATATTGCACACTCCCTCGGCGGATATGTGGTTAAAAATTGGGTTATTAACTGAAGCTGTAATTTTCTTATTATATGGCGTATTATATATTGTTTTTCCTGCTGTTAAGGAAGAGTATGAAGGTCATGCAAAAATGGCTGTTGCTGCTGGAAATCCAGCTTTAAATAGCATGGATAAAATGTTGCAAGATGCAGATATTACCCCTACAAACCTTAAAAAATTAGGCGAAGGCTTTGCAAAACTTGGTACAAGTGTAAATGGCATTGCCGATGTAAGTGATGTGGTAAAATCTACATCAGATTTTAGCAAACAAACTCAAGCGGCTTCGGCAGCAATGGGTACAATGAGTACAGCATTTGCAAGCAGTGCAGCTACAATGTCATCTTTCAATAGTGCTTCTGAAAGTGCAAAAGGGTTTCATGAGCAAGTACAAGTACTTACTAAAAACTTAGGTTCTTTAAATACTATTTATGAGTTGGAGCTTAAAGAGAGCAATAATCACCTAAAAGCTTTAAATGGTTTTTACGGTAAAATGGCTGAAGCTAGTGCTTCTATGATGGGAAGTGTGGAAGATGCAAACAGAGCAAAAGAGCAAATAGGAGCATTGGCTACCAATTTAACTAAGTTAAACTCTGTTTATGGCAACATGCTAGGAGCTATGCAAGGCAGATAATTTTTTATGAAACTAAACATAAGGTTTACATTTTATAAAAATATCAATTTGTAATTTGTTTTTTATCAATTACAAAACCAACTAACAATATTTAAAAAACTATTAATACTTATAAGTTATGGCCTTACCTAAAGAGCCCAGGCAAAAGATGATTAACCTAATGTATTTGGTGCTTACAGCATTACTTGCATTGAATGTATCGTCAGAAATTTTAAACGCTTTTAAAGTAGTTACCACTAGTTTAGATAACTCTAACGGCAACATTTCTAAAGCAAATGATGTATTGTACAAATCGTTAGCCGAAAAAGCTAATGACCCTAAAACTGCCGAAAAAGCAACAATTTGGAATAATAATGCACAAAAAGCTAAAACATTATCAGATGCTTTTAGCACTTATATCGAAGATTTAAAAAAGCAATTAAAAACCGAAGCAGGATCTAAAATTGTAGAAGGTAAAGATGTGTTTAAAGAAGATGATTTAGAAGCTGCTACTCGTTTGTTTGGCAATGGTCCAGGAGGTAAAAACCTTGGTCCACAGTTTGAACAAAAATTAAAAGATTATAGAGCTGCTATGTTAGCAATAAGCCCAGAAATTGGTAAAGAATTTGAAAATTCTTTGTCGGTAGATGGTAAACCAGCTACAGGGCAAGATGGTACAGTAAAACCTTTTACCGAAGCCTATTTTCACATGGTTCCTACTTTAGCTGGGCTTACATTGCTTAGCAAATTTCAAAACAATGTAAAAAACTCCGAAAACCAAGTTACTACTTTTTGTCATAACCAAATTGGGCAGGTAGTAGTACACATGGATCAGGTAGGTGTATTGGTAGGGCAAAGTTCTAATTATTTAATGCCAGGGCAAGAGCTTACAGTAACTGCTGGTGTAGGTGCTTATAGCTCTGCTGCAAAACCATCTATTAGTATTGGTGGTAGCAGTGTAGCTGTTACTGCTGGTCAAGGATCGTACAAAAAAATAGTTGGTGGTGCTGGCGAACAATCCATTGGTGTAAGTGTTACATTTACCGACGAAAACGGTAAACCACAAACTAGAACCGAAACAGTAAAATATACAGTTGGTACACCAGGTGGTGCTGCTGTAATGTTAGATAAAATGAATGTTTTTTACATTGGTGTAGATAATCCGGTTACAATAGGTTCATCTACTGGTTGGGATAAAACAACAGTATCTATGAGTGGTGGTACAATAAGTGGTAGTGGCTCTAACAGAACTGTTAGGGTAAGTGCTATTGGTGCAGCTAATATTACAGTATCTGCCGATGGTAAGTCTAGCTCTTTTCCATTTAGAGTAAAAAGAATTCCAGATCCTTCTTTCAAAGTTGGTTCGGGCAAAGGGCGTATGGCTACAGTAGAATTTAAAGGCCAACAGTTTTGCAGAGCCGATTTATTAGGTTTCGATTTCGATTTAAGATATACAGTTGTAAGTGCTACTGTTTATTTCTTTGGTGCTGGTTTTCCTAGCGCTGCTACTGGTAGTATTACAAGCAATAGCTTAGGCTCTATATCTTCGCTAATGCAAAGATGTATGCCAGGGAGTTCTATAGCTTTTACAAATATTAAAGTTTCGGGCCCCGATGGTACAAGATCTATAGATGATGCTGTTATACAGTTATATTAGACGAATTAAATTAAATGATTATGAATAAGCAATTTTTTAAGTATTTATTACTTTGTTTTATTTTAGTAGGTGTTGGCAATGCATCTTTTGCTCAAAAAGCAAAAAAGAAAGCCCCTGCAAAAAGGGCAGCAACAAAACGTACTACAAAAAATAAAACCAAAACTAAAGTAAAAGGAGCAAATGCTACTGAAGATGCCGTTGCAGCTGCACCAGCTGTAGTAGTAAACGATTCGTTGCCTATACCTAAGGTACGTAAATCTTTAAGAAGAGATGCCGCAGTTGACGATGATGCTATCAGAGACCGAACTCCTTTACCTTACGAAAATTTGCGTGCCGATGATGCTGTTTATCGTCATAAAGTTTGGAGAGAAATAGATACTAGAGAAAAACTTAATTTGCCTTTTAGATATTCTGCTGATCAAGATAACGGCAACCAGCGTTTTATAATGATTTTGTTAAAAGCTATTCAAGATAGTGTTGTTACTGTTTTTAATAGTATTGATGATAGGTTTACTACACCTATGACAAAATCGGAGGTTGCTGGCGTAGTAGCAGGCGATGAGGTTACATTTAATAAATACAACGAAAAAGGAGAAGTAGTTGGTACTGAAACCAAACGTAACGAAGTTAGCTGGGATTCTATTTACAAATTCAGAATAAAAGAAGAAGTAGTTTTTGACAAAGAAAGCTCTCGTTTGTTTTTTAGAATTTTAGGTATAGCACCAGTAAAACGTATTACAACAGCACAAGGTATAGATGTTGGCGAAACCGAACTTTTTTGGGTGTATTACCCCGATATGAGGGAAACTTTTGCTAAATACGAAGTATATAATGGTAAAAACTATGGTGCTCGTATGAGTTGGGAAGAGCTATTTGAAAGCCGTATGTTTTATGGCCGTATAATAAAGAGTACTATTGATAACCCTTACGATCAGTTTATCAAAAACTACAAAGGCTTAAGCGAAAATCCAATTTTGCAATTGTTAGAAGGTGAAAATATAAAAGAAAAAATATTTAACTACGAGCAAGATTTATGGAGCTATTAATTTAGATATTAGATACAAGATGTAGAAATGAGATAAGCCCTTCAATTTTTGAAGGGCTTTATTTTTAGTTTAATTTTTTTTTGGGGAAGAAATACCATTGTGAAAATTTAATTTGTTCACTAAAGCCGCTGTGTACGTAGTTATCGCAGTTTAGCTTAGTGAAATATTTAATCACATTGGTATTACTACTTTGCAACATAAAAATTACAACTTTTTTCCTCCTTTATATTTTTTCTTATTACTATCACTTACAATTTGCTCTTGGCTTTTGCCTCTAGCATCGTTTGGGCAACCCAGTTTTTCTTTTTTACGGAAAATAGAACAACTGCTAAATAGGATAATAACACATAGCGGAAGTAATAATTTTTTCATATTGTAAAAATACATTTGTTTTAATAATCCAACTCTAATTTTAATCTTTCCTTTAATTCTTTAATTAATGGGTATTTTTCTAGCATTAATTGGTATTGTTGTTTCGAAGTTAATTTTGTAGTTGTTTCAATGTCAGTACTTTCTAGCTCTAACACTTGTGTATTGTATTTTAAAAAATTATTATTAAAATAGGATTGCAAAAAATGTATTAATCCCGATCTTTCGTTTTCTATAAACTTTTGCTGCACTTTACCTTCGGTAGTAATAGTAAAATTGGTTTCATCATTTATACTTAATTGCGCAGCTTTAAATTGTGTAACTGTTGGGTGTTTTTTTTCTGATTCTAATTGTAACGTATAAGTAGCCCAAGCTTTTTGTAAATTTTCGATAGTAAGTGGCAATACTACTTGGTTATTTTTATTTTCACCAATAATTTTTGCACGCATTTTGCTAAGCATACCAAAGCCACTACTTTTCGTTTCTACTACCTTTGCAGTTTCTATATTACTCTCAATAGCTTTTGGTTGTTTTATTACTAACGAAGCTTTAGGTTCTTCTTTTACAACTATTTTTTCGTCTTTTTCTGTTTTCTTTACTTTTGTAAAGCTTATAGTTTTAAAAGAAACTGCTTTAGTTGTATCAATTATTTTTTTTTTTAAAATTCCTTCAGCATCATTTACCAATAATTCGATAGCTTGGTTTAAATAACATAATTTTATTATAGCCATTTCTACACACAATCTTTTATTACGGGCAAGTTTATAATTCATTGCAGCATCTTGTATGCAATTTAGTGCAGCTATTATCCAGTTTGTAGAAATTTCATTTGCAGCTTGCAAATATTTATCTCTAAAATCTTCGGCTACTTCCAATAATATAGCAGCTTTTACATCTTTACTTACCAATAAGTTTCTTAAAAATTCGGTAAGTCCTTCCAATAAAGTATCTCCTTCAAATCCTTTTTGATTTATTTCATCAAACAACAACAAAGCATCACTCAATTTTTGTTCGATAGCAAAATTTAATAATTTAAAAAAATAATCTTCATCTAAAATATTTAGATGTTCTAATGTATTTGCATAAGTAAGTTTACCTCCAGTAAAACTTACAATTTTATCCAATATACTTAACGAATCTCTCATGCAGCCTTCACTTTTTTGGGCTATTACATGCAATGCAGCGTTTTCAGCAATTGTATGTTCTTTTTCACAAATTTCTTTAAGATGTGTTACCGTATCATCGGTAGTTATTCTTTTAAAATCAAATATTTGACAGCGACTAAGTATTGTTGGTAATATTTTATGTTTTTCGGTAGTAGCCAATATAAAAATTGCATAAGGCGGTGGCTCTTCTAAGGTTTTTAAAAAAGCATTAAATGCCGATGCACTAAGCATGTGTACCTCATCTACAATATATACTTTGTAGTCGCCAGCTTGTGGTGCAAATCGTACTTGCTCTACCAATGATCGTATATCATCTACCGAGTTATTGCTTGCAGCATCTAACTCATGTATATTCATAGAAGAGCCATTATCGAACGATATGCAACTATTGCAGGTATTACAAGCTTCGCCATCGGTGGTTTTGGTTTCGCAGTTTATCGTTTTTGCAAGTATTCTAGCACAAGTGGTTTTGCCTACACCTCTTGGGCCGCAAAATAAAAATGCATGAGCCAATTGGTTATTGTTAATGGCATTTTTTAACGTAGTAGTAATATGTTGCTGCCCTACAACGGTGCTAAAATTCTGTGGTCTATATTTTCTGGCAGATACAACAAATTTTTCCATAATAACTTTAAAAAAATAACAAAGTAATTCGTAAAAGTAAATTAATAATTCGTAAAAAAAAGCAATTATTTTAATGCTGCAGAAAGCATTGGGTGGCGTACAAATTCTTTGTTTCTATCAAATAAATAACGGTATGTGCATAAATTTCTACTCCTATGCACTTTTCCTAAATTTGAAGCTATATTTATCATCTTTGGGTTAAAATCGCCTATCCATTGCATTTCATATTCTAAATATGGGCTAATATTAGATTGTAGGTATTTTGCAGAATTGGCAATAATATATGCATCAATGCCTTTGCCTTGCCATTCAGGCACAACACCAAATACTACACCAGTAAATTTTGTATTTTTTATAAATCTCTTTACTAACAAAAATTTTATTTTTTGTATAATTCCAAATTTTCCGTGCAGGTATTTAAACCATTGGTTAAGATCGGGTATATTTATGAAAATGGCTATAGGGTCATTTTTATGATATGCAAATAACACAATTTTTTCGTTCATTATAGGCATCATTTTTTTTAACATAAGCAATACTTGTGCTTCGTTCAATTGTTTTAAACCACCATGCCCAGCCCATGCTTTATTATATACTATTGTAAAATCTTTTGCATACTTTTCTATATTGTTTTTCTGTAAGTGAGTACATGAAAAATCTTTGTTTGCATCTATCAAATCATGTCTATCCCATATTTTTTTTTCTAATGGCGGCTTGGTAGTCATTCCAAAACATACTTGTTCGTAAAATACCTTAAAGCCATAATTTTCTAGTAGCTCCACATAGTATGGAGGATTATAATTCATACCATATAGAGGTTGCATAAAACCTTTAGTAACCAAGCCCCACCATTTGACTCTTTCGCCAAAATTTACTGGGCCATCCATTGCCTGCATTCCCTCAGCTTTCAGCCATGCCTTAGCGGTATCTAGTAATAATGTTGCAGCTTTATTATCGTTTATGCATTCAAAAAATCCCATACAACCTACTGGTACATCATCACCTTTATTTTTATATTTTGTATTGGTAAATGCTGCAATACGGCCAATGGTTTTATTACTACTATTTTTTAAAATCCAACGTTGCAATTTCCCATTTCTAAAAGCTTTATTTTTCTTTTCATCAAACACTTCCTGTATATCTTTATCTAAAGGTTGTATCCAGTTTTTATCATTTTTATAAATGCTCAATGGCAATCTTAAAAATTCGGTAGCATCTTTTGAAGTGGCAACAGTTAATATTTGCATTAAATAATTTTTAAAGTAAAAGCAATTTACAGATAATAAAAAAAGATTTTTTTACCGTATAAAATTATTAAGATTTGGAAATTTAGAATTTGTAAATCTTATATTTTTCAAACAAGGTATTTTCAACTGGTATTACTGGCTTTTATAAGCATTTTTGTGGCTTAGTTTTTATTCTTTTTCAACTCCTTTCTTAACTGTACAGCTGTAAACGAACTTCCATCATGACTCCACCCAGGAGGTTTAAAAATATACTTCAATTTAGTAAAAAAAGGCATTTTACTTTTTAAATCTTTTGCTATATTTTTCCATTCGTAAAATATATGACTAAAAGGATTATTGGGGTTTGTAACTTCTTTTGTAAGTCCATACACTACAGGTTCGTTTGGTAATTCTGCCTGAAAAGTGCCAAATATTTTATCCCAAATAATAAGGCACATACCCATATTTTTATCTAAATAAATAATATTACTAGCATGGTGTACACGGTGATGTGCTGGTGTTACAAAAATAGCTTCAATAAATGTGGGTAATTTTTTTATGTATTGTGTATGTACAATAATACCATAAGTTTGAGTTACAGCATACATAAAAATAATATCAATAGGTTCAAAACCAAGTAATGTAATAGGAATAAAATATATAAACCTATATACTGGTTGAAAAACCGATGACCTAAAGCCAGTAGTTAAATTATACTCTTCCGAAGAATGATGTGTAAGATGAACAGCCCAAAATATTCTAGAATAATGATCAACACTATGCTCTATATAAAACGCAAAATCTTCCAATAAAAATAATAAAAACCAGTACAAGTAAATATTTTCAATCACAAAAAAATGGTGACTATAACTCCATGTTAATACAGCTGCATAAAATGCCCAACGTAATAATACGTCAATAGACGCATTAAAAATTGTAAAAATAATATTTTGTAAAACACCAGCAACAGTGTAAAACTTTTTATGCTTCCAATTACTCAAAAATATTTCAGCACCAATTAAAATAGTGTAAAAAGGAATTGATAATAATAAAAACCAAGTTTCTCTGGCAGATTGCATAAAATATCAAATAAAAATATGGGGTATTAAATAACAGGGTTAAAAAATTGCAGAATGAATAATATAAATTATATCAATAAAAATAATAATTAAAATACCCTATCATTCATAATTAAACAACCATTATATCTACCTCTTTAGCTGCAAGGTGTTTTTCCACCAAGGCAATGTATCTATCAGTAAGTGCTTGTGTCTCAGCTTCAGCGTCTTTGCACTCATCTTCGCTAGCACCATCTTTTTGTAGTTTTTTTATCTTTTCTATAGCATCTCTTCTAATATTGCGAATAGATATTTTAGCATGCTCAGCTTCACCACCGCATTTTTTTACTAATTCTTTACGACGTTCTTCAGTTAGTGGCGGTAAAAACAATCGTATTGTTATACCATCATTTTGAGGATTAATCCCAATATTGGCAGCTATTATTGCTCTTTCAATTATTGCTAGCATATTCTTTTCCCAGGGTTGTACAGTAATAGTACGAGCATCTAAGGTTGAAATATTAGCAATTTGGCTTATAGCAGTTGGGCTACCATAATAATCGGCCATAATGCCATCAAGCATTACAGGGCTTGCTTTGCCAGCTCTAATTTTGGTTAATTCGTTTTCTAAATGGCTAATGGCTTTTACCATTGTGCTTTTTGCATCTGTAATAATATTACTTAACTCGTCTGACATATAATTAAAATTGTGTGCAAAGCTAAAAAAAATCTGATGCTTTACCATCAGATATTTTTGTTATTATTTTTATTAATCTAAAACTGCAGTTTCTTGCGAAAATTCAAAAATTGAATGTTGAGTTCGAATTTTTTTTTCAGGCACAGAATTTCTTTGCTTTAAAACTATTTTTTGCCTAAAATAAAAAATTATTCCAATAAATAAAAACGACAAAGCCAAAAGTATCATCAATAAAATAGTCACATCTAAGGCTCTTAAAAAAAATGCAATTGAAATAAATAGAATTGTAGTGGTAGCACAAATAAAAGTAATTTTTCTATGCGAAAAACCTAAATCTAATAAATAATGGTGTACATGAATCCTATCCGGACTAAAAGGAGAACGCCTGTCCAATATACGCAATCCAAATACACGTAAAGTATCAAAAAGAGGAACTATTAGTATTGCAAAACCTAATGCAGGTGCAGCAGGTAAACTGTAATTATTGCCAATCGTACCTGCTACATTTATAAATTTTATAACTAGTATAGAGTTAATTAGACCTAGTAATAGGGAACCTGTATCTCCCATAAAAATTTTGGCAGGCGAAAAATTGTAAATTAAAAACCCTGCAATAGCACCTACTAAAGAAAAAGCCATTACAGCATAAGTAAACTGCCCTGCAAAATAAAAATATAAACCAAATACTGCCGTAGTAAGCAATCCTAAACTACCAGCCAAACCATCTACACCATCTATTAAATTAAATGAATTTGTTATTACAATAATAGTAAATAGCGTAAAAAATATACTTGCATAATGAGGTATAGTAGTAATACCTAAAAAACCATGCATATTATCTATGTATACATTGCCAAAGCGGATAATAATACCAGCAGCAATTATTTGACCAATTAATTTTTTTGAAGCAGATAATATTACAAGATCGTCTTTAAGACCAAGAAAAAATATTACAATAATTGCAGCAGCAAAATATTTTAATTTATTTGCATCAATTGCAAACTCAGGCACACACATTAATAACCCAATAATAAAACCAGCAAAAATGCCCACACCACCAATAGTAGGAATAATAGCCTTATGAACTTTACGTTCATCTGGTTCATCAAAAAGCTTTTTGCTTTTTGCAATTCCAATAATAATGGGGATTGCAAAAAAACTTATTATAAATGCTAAAATAGCACCCAGTATTATATATTGCATAAATCGCTTTAGATACTTAATTTATCACAAAAGTATAAAATATGTTTGTACTTTATCTATTTGTAATCGTATATAATTTAAAATCAGTTAAAAAGTTTAATTTAGAACGTAATCCTTACAAAAAAAAGTATTCACTTTTACAAATAAGACGATTATTTAGAAAAAATGTACAGTTTTAAACTAATTTTGTAAAAAAACACAATTATATAATCATGAATAATTTAGTAGATACAGCCAACCAAATAAGAAGAGATATAGTAAGAATGGTACATGGCGTACAAAGTGGACACCCAGGAGGTTCATTAGGCTGCACTGATTTTCTTACAGCTTTGTATTTTAAAATAATGAAACATGATATAAGTTTTAAGATGGACGGAAAAGGTGAAGATCTATTTTTTTTAAGCAATGGGCATATTTCCCCACTTTTTTATAGTGTGTTAGCTAGGAGCGGTTACTTTCCTGTAACTGAGCTTGCCACATTTCGCAAATTAAGCACACGCCTCCAAGGGCATCCCACCACACACGATCATTTGCCAGGTGTGCGCATGGCAAGTGGTTCACTAGGGCAAGGCTTAAGTGTAGCCATAGGCGCAGCCAAAGCAAAAAAACTAAATAACGACACTCAAATAGTATATACCCTACTTGGCGATGGAGAGCTACAAGAAGGTCAAAACTGGGAAGCAATAATGTTTGCCGGTAGCAAAGGCATAGATAATTTAATTGCAACAATAGATGTAAATGGCCAACAAATAGACGGATCTACCAATCAAGTTATGAATTTATTTAGCTTAAAAGCAAAATTAGAAGCATTTAACTGGGAAGTAGTAGAAATGGAAGGCAATGATATGGAGGCAATAATAGCAAGGTTAACACTAGCAAAAAATAAAACTGGCAATAAAAAACCAGTAGTTATTTTAATGGAAACTATAATGGGCAAAGGTGTTTCGTTTATGGAAGGTACACATGAGTGGCACGGCATTGCACCAAACGATGAGCAGTTAGCTAAAGCTCTTTCCGAATTGCCAGAAACATTAGGTGATTATTAAAACAATAAGAATCAAAACGCATTTTTTGGTTTTGCACTTTTATTTTTTTTTGTAGTGTTGCAAAAAGTGGTTGGTAATTTATATGATTAAAGTATTGAAATTCAATACTAAATACTCAATATTTGTAGCTGCCTACCTTTGTAATACTGCCAGCTTTTATTTAGGCTTTTTCGGGCTAAGCAGTCGCTTCTGTACTCCGCTACACTATGTACTACTCCTAAACATCCTGTTAATTTGTAAAAAAGATAAACACAGCGAGGCATGATGCAAAAATCAAGTAGCAAAAAAACATTTGTCAGGTATAAATATGCAAAAAAATCACTTGTACTGTAAAAACTTTTAAAAAAAACTTAAAAAAACTTTGCCATTCAAAATAATCCCCCTACTTTTGCACTCCAAATAAAAAACGGCACAAAAAAAGTTCTTTATATATGTCACAACGAATCAGAATAAAATTACAGTCTTACGATCACAACTTGGTAGATAAATCTGCAGAGAAGATTGTAAAAACAGTACGTAGTACAGGAGCAGTAGTTACAGGGCCAATTCCACTTCCTACACAGAAGAAAATTTTTACTGTATTACGTGCACCTCATGTAAACAAAAAAGCTCGTGAGCAGTTTCAATTGTGTACACACAAGCGTTTGTTAGATATATACACTAGCAGCAGTCGTACGGTAGATGCTTTAAGCAAACTAGACTTGCCAAGTGGTGTAGATGTAGAAATAAAGGCCTAATGAACCCCCCGATAAAGTTGGGGAGGCAAAAGGTAAGATCTTAAAATAGAAAATTAAACATTCATCTCCTTGTTGCGCTTTTGTCATGCTAAGCCTGATAAAGCAATAAAAAATAAGGAGCGCTGAATACAAATAAAATACAATGAAAAGTATTATTGGAAAAAAAATTGGCATGACCAGTATTTTTGATGAAACAGGCAAACAAACAGCCGTTACCATCATAGAAGCTGGGCCTTGCGTAGTTACCCAAAAAAAGACCGTAGAAACAGACGGTTACAATGCACTCCAAATTGCATTCGGAGATAAGAAAGAAAAACACTCCCTCAAATCGGAAATTGCACACTTTGCAAAAGCTAATACAGCGCCGAAAAAAGTAGTAAAAGAAATACGCAATAGCGAATCAACAAAAAATGTTGGAGAAGAAATCACAGTAGATATTTTTACTGAAGGCGATAGCGTTGAAGTAGTCGGTACAACCAAAGGTAAAGGCTTTCAAGGTGTTGTAAAGCGCCACGGCTTTAAAGGTGTTGGTGGTCAATCCCATGGTCAGCATGATCGTTCAAGAGCCCCTGGTTCTATCGGTAACTCTTCCGATGCAAGTCGTGTATTTAAAGGTATGCGTATGGCAGGCCGTATGGGTGGCGATAGAGTAATGATGAAAGGTCTTAAAGTAGTTAAAATTTTCGCAGAAAAAAACTACATATTAATAAGCGGTTCGGTTCCGGGCCATATTGGTTCAATCGTTTTAATACAGAAATAATTATGCAACTAGATATATTAAACTCCAAAGGAGAAAAAACAGGAAGAACAGTTGAATTACCAGAAGAAATATTTGGTATAGAGCCGAACGATCATGTTATTTACTTAGCAGTAAAGCAATACTTAGGTGCACAGCGTCAAGGTACACACAAAGTTAAAACAAGATCTGAAGTTCAAGGATCTTCAAAAAAATTACATAAGCAAAAAGGCACAGGTGGAGCTCGTAAGGGTAATGCTAGAAGTCCTATATACAAAGGTGGAGGTACAATTTTTGGCCCAAAACCACATAAATACGATATCAAACTTAATCGTAAAGTAAAAGACTTAGCTAAAATGAGTGCTTTATCGTACAAAGCTAAAGAAAATGGTATCATTATTCTTGAAGATATAGTTATGGATACTCCAAAAACTAAAACTTTTACAGGGGTATTAAAAAACCTAAACATGGGTCGTAAAAAATCTTTGTTTGTAATACCGGAATACAACGATAACTTTTATTTAAGCCTTCGCAATGTACCAGGTGTAAGTGGCACTGTAATTAGTGATATGAACACATACGATATTTTAAATGCAAATGTGTTAGTACTTTCAGAAAGTGCAGCAAAATTATTTACCGAAGAAGTAATAGAAGCAGAAGCATAAAATTAAATAGCTAATTTTTAAATTAGAATAAATGAAACCATCAGATATATTAATAAAGCCAGTTCTTTCTGAAAAAGCTAATAAGCAAGCAGAAAAAATGAATCGCTACACTTTTGTAGTAGATAGAAAATCGAACAAATTAGAAATTAAAAAAGCTGTAGAACTTTTTTACGGAGTTCAAGTAGAAATGGTAAATACAGCAGTAATGCCATCTAAATTAAAAGCTAAATATACAAAAGCTGGTTTTATTATTGGTCGTAAGGCTGCTAAGAAAAAAGCCATTGTTACAGTGGCAGAAGGAGATACAATTGATGTATTCTCTGCACAATAATAGAGTACAAAGTATTAAGTAAAAATAATTATATCAATACCTAATACTAAGCACTAGATACTAAATTTAAAGAATGGTGGTCAGCACCGCAAAGTTTTGACAAAAAAAGATTAATAAAAATGGCACTTAGAAAATACAAACCAACCACAGCAGGTACTCGATGGAGAATTGGTAATGCTTACGCAGAAATAACAACCAACAAACCTGAAAAAACTTTGCTTGAAAAGCAAAAAAATACAGCTGGTCGTAATTCAGACGGACGTAGAAGTATGCGTTACATGGGTGGAGGAAATAAAACTATGTATCGTATCATAGATTTTAAAAGAAATAAAAAAGATATTCCTGCAACTGTAAAGTCTATTGAATACGATCCAAACCGTACCGCTTTTATAGCTTTATTACATTATGCCGATGGAGAAAAACGTTACATCATTGCTCCAGCTGGTTTACAAGTAGGTCAAACGGTTTTAAGTGGCGATGCAGTAGCTCCAGAATTAGGACATGCATTGATGTTTAAAAACATGCCATTAGGTACAAATGTTCATAATATCGAAATGCAACCAGGTCAAGGTGGTATTTTAGTAAGAAGTGCAGGTACATCTGCTCAATTAAGTAATAAAGAAGAAAAATACGCAATTCTAAAAATGCCAAGTGGCGAATTGAGAAGAGTATTAATAAATTGTTACGCAACAGTAGGTGTTGTTTCAAACAGCGATCATAGTTTAGAAAGTGCTGGTAAAGCAGGTCGTAACCGTTGGAAAGGTGTTCGTCCACGTACAAGAGCAGTAGCTATGAACCCGGTAGATCATCCAATGGGCGGTGGTGAAGGTAGAGCATCTGGTGGTCATCCACGTAGTCGTAAAGGTAAATATGCAAAAGGTCAAATTACACGTACTCGTGGCAAAGGGTCTGATAAAATGATTATCCAACGTAAAAATGGAAAAAAATTAAGTAAATAATTTTCATTGTTAAAATATCCCATTCTTAATTTGGGAAAATAAACAAAAATAAAAAATATGAGTCGTTCATTAAAAAAAGGTCCTTACATTGAAGCAAAACTTGAAGCAAAAGTTCTTGCAATGGGAGAAGGAAAAAGTAAAAAAGGAGTAATTAAAACTTGGAGCCGTAGAAGTACAATATCTCCTGATTTTGTAGGACAAACTTTTGCAGTGCATAATGGTAATAAGTTTATACCAGTTTATGTTACAGAGTTTATGGTAGGTCATAAATTAGGAGAATTTGCACCAACAAGAAATTTTAGAGGACACTCAAACAAAAAAGGATAAAAGCAGTTGGCAGATAGCAGTTGAGAGTTGATAAAAACTTACAACTTATTACTTACAACTTACAATAAAAATAAAAATGGAAGCAGTAGCAAAATTAAATAATGAACCTACATCACCTAGAAAGATGCGCTTATTAGCAGATCTTGTTCGTGGAATGAAGGTAGAAAAGGCTTTAGCGATTTTAGATCATAGTTCTAAACATCCTTCAGTTCCTTTGCGTAAACTTATTCTTTCTGCAATAAGCAATTGGAAAGCAAAAAACGAAGGTGCAGATGAAAGTGCATTAATCGTAAAAACAATTTTTGTAGATGCAGCAAGAGTTATTAAACGTATGCGTCCTGCACCACAAGGTCGTGGTTATAGAGTACGTAAACGTAGTAACCATGTAACTGTTTTTGTAGATACTGCTGCTGAGCCAGTTGTAAAAACAAAAAAAGTTGTTGCAGAAAAAGCTGTAGAAACAAAACCAACAGCTAAAAAAACAGTAACTAAGAAAAAAGCTAATTCAGAAACAGAATAATAAAATTAATTCCGAAATATCGGGAGCTAAATAAATACTATGGGTCAGAAAACAAATCCGATTGGTGCTAGATTAGGTATAACAAGAGGCTGGGACAGCAACTGGTACGCTCACAAAAAGGATTATGCAAAAAAACTAATTGAAGACGATAAGATTAGAAATTATCTTAATGCACGTATCAGTAAAGCTAGCATATCTAAAATTGTAATCGAACGTACACTTAATAAGTTAATTGTTACAATTCATACTGCAAAGCCTGGTATTATTATTGGTAAAGGTGGTGGAGAAGTTGATAGAATTAAAGAAGAACTGAAAAAGTTGTGTGGTAAAGACGATGTGCAAATTAATATTTTGGAAATTCGTCGACCAGAATTAGATGCAGCAATTGTAGCCGATACTATTGCTCGTCAATTAGAAAATCGTATAAGCTATAAAAGAGCTATAAAATTATCAATAGCTTCTGCATTACGTATGGGTGCCGAAGGTATTAAAGTAAAAGTAGGTGGCCGTTTAGGTGGTGCTGAAATTGCTCGTAGCGAAGAAATTAAACAAGGACGCACACCATTGCATACACTACGTATGGATATTGATTATGCAAATGTATTTGCCCTTACAGTTTATGGTAAAATTGGTATCAAAGTATGGATTTGTAAAGGAGAAGTTTTAGGTAAAAGAGATTTGAATCCAAATGTTTTAGCAGGAGCTAAAAATGAAGGACCAGATAATAGACAAGGTGGTTTTGATAGAAGAGATGACCGCAGAGGTGGAGGAAGAGGTGGAGATGACCGTAGAAGCGGTGGTGGCGGAAGAAGATAAAAACTGAGACAATGTACTCGTTAGCAAATTGCTGATATAATTACAAAGTCTAAAATATTAAATATGCTGGTAGTGTTTAAAAAAGCACAATAGCAAATTATCGAATTAGCAAATTTTAAGAAAATGTTATCACCGAAAAGAGTATTACATAGAAAGACCCAAAAAGGTAGAATGAAGGGCGATACCAAAAGAGGAGCTACTTTGGCTTTTGGTACATTTGGTTTAAAAGCTTTAGATAGCGTACAACTTACCAATAGGCAAATAGAAAGTGCTCGTCAGGCAATGACACGTGCTATGAAAAGAGAAGGTAATGTATGGATAAGAATTTTTCCTGATAAACCAATTACAGCAAAGCCTGCTGAGGTAAGGATGGGTAAAGGTAAAGGTAATCCAGAGGGTTGGGCTGCAATTGTACAACCTGGACGAATTTTGTTTGAAGCAGATGGTGTACCAGTTGAAGTAGCAAAACATGCATTTGCATTAGCTGCTCAAAAATTGCCAATTCTTACAAAATTTATCGTAAGTAGAGATTTTGTAGCATAAAATATAAATCTAAAGAGTTATTTATTAATTCTAAAAATTTTAAAAGTTCAAATAAAAAGTAAGATGTCTAAAACTAACGATTTTGCAAATAGCCTAAAAGGATTATCTGAGGCAGATTTGACAGCTAAAATTAAAGAAGATGAATTGCGTATGAAAAAATTAACTTTTGCTCATGCAATTGCTCCTCTTGAAAATCCTCAAAGCATTCGTGCATTGAGAAGAGATATAGCTAGGTTGAAAACTCAATTAAGAAAAACTCAGATTGGAGCTTAATAGCCTCATCAAAAAAGAATAAAAATGGAAGATAATATAGTAAGAAAAATAAGAAAAACTAGAACAGGTATTGTAACTAGTAACAAAATGGATAAAACCATTACAATTGCTATCGAAAGAAAAGTAAAACATCCTTTGTATGGTAAATTTGTGAAAAAAACTTCTAAATTTCATGCACATGATGAAAACAATGAATGCAGCATTGGTGACACTGTAAAAATTATGGAAACTCGACCTTTGAGCAAATTGAAGCGTTGGAGATTGGTAGAAGTGGTAGAGAAAGTGAAATAAAATCTACTTATTACATTGCTTTAAGATAAAAAATTTCTTAACGAAATGTTTTAGTAAGATAAAAAAGCCTTTAACAATTAAGAACTAGTCTAGTAACTAAGTACATAGTACTAATTATTAGATACTAAATAAAACAAAATGATTCAGCAAGAAAGTAGACTAAATGTAGCGGACAACAGTGGTGCCAAATCGGTATTATGTATACGTGTATTAGGAAATAGTGGACAAGATTATGCCAAAATTGGGGATAAAATTGTAGTAACTATTAAAGAAGCTACTCCTCAAGGTGGTGTAAAAAAAGGTACAGTTAGTAAAGCTGTAATTGTAAGAACGGTTAATAAATTGCGTCGTAAAGATGGCTCTTATATTCGCTTTGATGACAATGCAGTAGTATTATTAAACAATTCTGACGAACCAAGAGGTACTCGTATTTTTGGGCCTGTAGCTCGTGAGTTAAGAGATAAAGGATACATGAAAATTATTTCACTTGCACCAGAGGTACTATAGTTAAACACAAAAAAAATCAGATACGCAAATTTGCAAATCTGTAAATTTGAAAATTTATAAAAATGAGCACAAGATTTAAACCTAAGTTCAACATTAAAAAAGGAGATTCGGTAGTAGTTATTGCTGGAGACGACAAGGATTTGAAAAAACCTCGTATAGTGTTAGAAATATTAGTAGAAAAAAAGCGTGTATTGGTTGAAGGTGTAAATATCGTAACCAAACATACAAAACCTACAGCACAAAACACTAAAGGTGGTATTGTAAAAGTAGAAGCACCAATAGCGATAAGTAATGTTATGCTATGGGATGCAAAAGCAGGATCGGCAACAAAAATTAAGCGTACTAGAGTAGAAGGTAAATTAGTTCGTATAACAAAAAAATCAGGGGAGGTAATTAAATAATGAGCACAATAGCAACAACCCAAAGATTAGCAGATAAGTATAAAAAAGAAGTTATACCTGCTTTAATGAAAAAATTCAGTTATAAAACTGTAATGCAAGCGCCAAAATTAACCAAGATTTGTTTGAATCGTGGAGTAAATGGAGCTGTAAATGACAAAAAACTTATTGATATTGCAATTGATGAGTTATCAAACATAACTGGACAAAAAGCAGTAGCTACAAATTCTAAAAAAGATATATCAAACTTTAAGTTGCGTAAGAACATGCCAATAGGTGCAAGAGTTACTTTACGTGGCGAAAAAATGTTTGAATTTATGGATAGATTGGTTTCTGTATCATTGCCACGTGTACGTGACTTTAAAGGAATTAACGATAAAGCTTTTGATGGCAGAGGTAACTATACTTTGGGCATTACTGAGCAAATTATTTTCCCTGAAATAGATATTGACAAGGTAAATAAAATAACTGGTTTGGATATAACATTTGTAACTACAGCAAATACCAATGAAGAAGCATACGAATTGCTTAAAGAAATGGGAATGCCTTTTAAAAATGTAAAGAAATAGTATTTGGTACTGAGTATTTAGTATTAAAATAAAACAAAATAATTATGGCAAAAAAATCGATTGAAGCTAGGCAAAGAAAAAGAGAACGTATTGTTGCAAAATATGCTGACAAAAGAGCTGCTTTAAAAGCTGCTGGTGATTATGCAGGTTTGGATTTACTTCCAAAAAATGCTTCGCCTGTTCGTTTAAGAAATCGTTGTCAATTAACTGGTCGTCCTCGTGGATATATGCGTCATTTTGGTGTAAATCGTATCATGTTTAGAGATATGGCATTGAATGGTAAAATACCAGGAGTAACGAAAGCAAGCTGGTAAAGCAAGTAACTGAATCTCTCTATGAGAGACTTGGATATCGCATTGAAAAAATATTAAAATAACTTAACAAAATAGAACAATGGTTACTGATCCGATAGCAGATTTTTTAACAAGAGTTAGAAATGCACAAATGGCTAATCACCGTATTGTAGAAATACCTGCAAGTAATTTAAAAAAACGTATTACAGAAATTTTGTACGAAAAAGGATATATTCTTAAGTACAAATTTGAAGAAGATAAAAAGCAAGGAATTATTAAAATTGCATTAAAATACGATGCTACTACTAAGTTACCTGCTATTCAAAGTTTAGAAAGAATTAGCCGCCCTGGTTTACGTACTTATGCTAAACCTGATGAATTTAAGAGAGTAAAAAACGGTTTAGGTATTGCTATAATCTCTACATCTAAAGGTGTAATGACTGATAAAGAAGCAAAGATGCAAAATGTAGGAGGAGAAGTTCTTTGTAACATTTACTAGAATGAAGTATTTGATTATTTAAAAATGGGTAATCAAATTTTTAAAAATGATAATTAAGCCGAGCTATACAGGCTGAACACATTTAAAATACATTTTTATTATAAAAGATTTAAAAAGAAAATTATGAGTCGTATAGGTAAAAAACCAATTGAAATACCTGCTGGTGTTACAATAACACTTAATAAAGAAAATGAGGTATCAGTAAAAGGACCTAAGGGAGAATTAAAGCAAACAATTGATAGAGATATTGTTGTTGATATAAATGGTAATATTGTAGAATTCAAAAGACCAACAGATCAAATTCGTCACCGTGCAATGCATGGTTTGTATCGTTCTTTAATAAACAATATGGTTGTAGGTGTTACAACAGGTTTTACTAAACAATTAGAGTTAGTAGGTGTTGGTTATAAAGCTACAAGCACTGGTAATATATTAGATTTGGCTTTGGGATATTCTCATAATATTATTATAGAAATGCCAAAAGAATTAAATGTTACTACACTTCAAGAAAAAGGGAAAAACCCAATCATAACTTTAGAAAGTGTGGATAAGCAATTATTAGGTGCAGTATGTGCCAAAATAAGAAGCTTACGCAAATCGGAACCATACAAAGGGAAAGGTGTTAAATTTGTTGGCGAAATACTTAGAAGAAAAGCTGGTAAATCGGCTGGTAAATAAAATTGAAATACTAATTAAATTTTTTCTTCGGCAGTATCGAGGAATATAAAATAAATAAAGATGAATAATAAATCACAGGCTAGACAAAAAATCCGTTTCCGCATTCGTAAGAAAGTTAATGGTACTGCATCTATGCCACGCCTTACAGTTTTTAGAAGCAATTCGGATATTTATGCTCAATTAATAAATGATGAAACTGGCACTACTATTGCTGGAGCATCGTCAAAACAAAAAGATATTGCTGCACAAAAAGCACCTAAAGTAGATAAAAGCAAAATGGTGGGAGAGTCTATTGCTAAAAAAGCTATTGAATTAGGTATTTCTAAAGTTGTTTTTGATAGAAGTGGTTACATTTACCATGGACGTGTAAAAGCAGTAGCTGAAGGTGCAAGAGAAGGTGGATTAATTTTCTAGTTTTTGTAGAAAAGGTAAGTAAAATAAAATATAATTATACATCGTAAAACGATATAAATGTCAAACATAATTGCAAATAAAATGAAAGCTGGCGACTTTGAGTTAAAAGATAAAGTTGTTTCTATAAACCGTGTAGTAAAAACTACAAAAGGTGGTCGTGCTTTTAGCTTTTCAGCTTTAGTAGTTGTAGGTAACGGTGCTGGTATAGTAGGTTGTGGTCTTGGAAAAGCAAAAGAAGTACAAGAAGCTATTACAAAAGGAATAGAAGATGCAAAAAAGAACATAATTAAAGTTCCTGTTATGCATGGCACTATACCTCATGATCAACTTAGCAAAGAGGGTGCAGCTAAAGTATTAATAAAACCTGCAGCTCATGGTACTGGTGTAATTGCTGGTGGCAGTATGCGTGCAGTTTTAGAACTTGCTGGCATTACTGATATTCTTGCTAAAAATTTAGGATCAGCTAATCCGCAAAATGTGGTAAAAGCTACAGTAAAAGCTTTAGCTACATTACGTGAGCCTATTCAGGTTTCTAGAACTCGTAATATTTCTTTGAAAAAAGTATTTAACGGATAAAATTAGTATTAGGTTTAATACTTAATATGTAGATAAAAAATATAGAAATGAAAAAATTTAAAGTAACTCAAATTAAAAGTGTAATTGATAGATCTGAACGTCAGAAAAGAACTATGCAAGCATTGGGGTTAACCAAAATAAACAAAACAGTAGAAAAAGAAGGAACTCCTCAAATTGTAGGAATGATTGCTAAAGTTAGCCATTTGGTAAAAGTTGAAGAAGCATAACATTTAGTTATTAGTTTATTTATATACAACTATAAAATAACGTATATAGATTGCAGCAATTCAATAAAAAATAAATATTTTAACAAGCGAGCTCCAAATGCTTTTGGGGCGTAAGTAAAAAACAAAAGCAATATGAATTTACATACATTAAAACCTGCAAAAGGTTCTACACACAAAGCCATCAGAATTGGTCGTGGTGAAGCAAGTGGTAAAGGTGGTACATCTACCAAAGGTAATAAAGGTGGTCAAAGTCGTGCTGGTTACAAAAGTAAACCAGGGTTTGAAGGTGGACAAATGCCAATACAACGTAGAGTGCCAAAACGTGGGTTTAAAAACATTAACCGTGTAGAGTATGTAGCGTTGAATATTGGCAAAATAGACCATTACGCTGAAAAATACGGCATTACAGAATTTACTTTACCAAATTTATATATCAATGGTTTAATAAGCCAAAAGGATAATGTAAAATTATTAGGCAGCGGAGAAATAAAAGGTAAATATACTTTTAAAGTAAATGCTGCAAGTAAAACTGCAAAAGCTGCTGTAGAAGCCGCAGGAGGTACAATAGAAATTGTAAAATAATTTTACTATATTTGAATAGCGCATCAAGTATGCGTTTTTTCTTTTAATGCATTTTTAAAAACGAAATTAACATAGTGAAGAAGTTTATAACTACACTTAAAAATATTTGGAGCATTGAAGAGCTACGGAATAAAATAATATTTACCCTTGGGTTATTGTTTATTTATCGTTTAGGTTCTTTTATTGTTTTGCCAGGTATAGATCCAAATAAATTAGCTGCTTTAAGCAATACATCAAAAGGGGGAATGCTTGGATTGTTAGATGCCTTTGTTGGTGGAGCTTTTTCTAAAGCTTCTATTTTTGCCTTGGGTATTATGCCATACATTTCTGCCTCTATTTTTATGCAATTGGTTACTATTCTGGTACCTCAAATGGCTAAAGTACAAAAAGAAGGAGAAAGTGGCAGAAAGAAAATTAATCAATGGACTCGTTATTTAACTGTTGCTGTAACTGCTTTTCAAGCAGCTGCTTATATTGGCTTTTTAAAGAGTCAAGGTAATGGCGAAGCCCTTATACCTGCATATGGTAATTTCTTTTGGATTTCTACTGTTGTAATATTAACTGTAGGTACATTATTTGTAATGTGGCTAGGCGAAAAAATTACTGATAAAGGCTTAGGCAATGGTACTTCTATTATAATTATGGTAGGTATTTTAGCTCGTCTTCCTCAAGCTGTGAGAGAAGAGTTCAATTCTCGTATCACTATGGGTGCAGGTGGGTTATTGATAATGCTAATAGAGATAGTATTTATGATAGCTATAATACTTGGTTTAATTATGCTTGTACAAGGTACAAGAAAAGTACCTGTTAATTATGCAAAACAAATGGTAGGCAATAGCCAATTGGGAGGAGCTCGCAATTTTTTACCTCTAAAAGTAAATGCTGCAGGTGTAATGCCAATAATATTTGCACAAGCGATATTGTTTTTTATTGGATTTGCGGTTGGACTTGGCAAATCTTCTAATCAGGCTTTTTTAAATGACCATACTAATATATGGTACATGCTTATTTATACAATAGCTGTAATAGCATTTACATTTTTATATACAGCTTTAATTTTTAACCCAAAGCAAATGGCTGATGAGTTGAAAAGAAATAATGGTTTTATACCGGGTGTAAAACCAGGTCAACCAACGGCTGATTATATTGGTACAATTATGGATAGAATAACTTTACCTGGGGCTATATTGCTTGCGTTGGTAGGTATTTTGCCAGGCTTGTTTCAATTGGTATTTAAAATGCAACAAAATTTTGCTACCTTTTTTGGAGGTACATCTTTACTAATTATGGTTGGTGTTGTTTTAGATACTCTACAACAAATAGAAACACAATTATTGATGCGTCAATATGATGGATTAATGACTAATGGTAGAATGCAAGGAAGACAAGCTGTAACTTCAGATATTTAATTCTAAACCTTTAACAGTATTAATAAACCCCAACGTATAAATGCGTTGGGGTTTATTTTAATTCAAATATTTTTGAAAATGATACATTATAAAACAAAAGAGGAAATTGAAATAATGCGCCATAGTTGTTTACTTGTGGGTAAAGCGCATGCTATAATTGCAGCCGCTTTAAAACCAGGCATAACAACTATGCAAGTAAACAATTTAGTAGAAACTTTTATTAGAGACAATGGAGGTATTCCCTCTTTTTTAAATTATAGTGGTTTTCCTTATGCTACATGTATATCTATGAACAATGCTGTTGTACATGGTTTTCCAAACAATACGCCTATAAAAGATGGGGATATTATTTCTTTAGATATTGGAGTTTTTAAAAATGGGTTTCATGGCGATAGTGCATATACATATGCTGTTGGAGAAGTATCTACCGAAGTAAAACAACTATTAAGAGTAACAAAGGAATCATTATATTGTGGAATAGATAAAGCTAGACAAGGAAATAGAATAGGCGATATTGCTTATGCGATACAAGAACATACTGAAAAAAAATATGGATATGGGGTTGTTAGAGATTTGGTTGGGCATGGCTTGGGTAGAAAATTGCATGAAGACCCACAAGTACCAAATTATGGCAAAAGAGGCAGCAAAGAAAAGCTAAAAGAAGGTATGGTACTTGCCATAGAACCAATGATAAATATGGGAGTTAAAGAAGTTTTACATTTAGATGATGGTTGGACGGTGCTTACAAAAGATGGCAAACCATCTGCTCATTTTGAGCATGATGTGCATATTACAAAAGCAGGACCAGATATATTGAGTTCGTTTGAGGAAATAGAGGCTGCTGAAAAAACTAATGTAAATTTAAGTTGGAGTTATTAGACAATTTGCTATTAGAAGTTAACAATAACATTTAAGAACCAACTATTAAAAATGAAAAACAAAAAACTTGCGGTTATCGGTGGTGGTGCAGCAGGTTTTTTTTGTGCCATAAATGCTGCAAAATTCTACCCAAATTTAGAAGTAGTAATTTTAGAAAAAACAGGAAAGCTTTTAAGTAAAGTAAAAGTTAGTGGAGGTGGTAGATGCAATGTAACTCATGCTTGTTTTAGTATAGCTGAAATGATAAAAAAATATCCTAGAGGAGATAAATTTTTAAAAAAGGCATTTCATCATTTTTTTACAACTGATACAATTGCATGGTTTAATGAAAGAGGTGTAGAATTAAGAACAGAGGCGGACGGTAGAATGTTTCCTTCAACTAATATAGCGCAAACAATAATTGATTGTTTATTGAAAGAAGCTACAAAATACAAAGTGCAAATAGAGATGAATACCGATATAAAATTGGTGCAAAAGGAAAACGATAAATGGATTATAACAACTAAAAATGATAAATATTATTTTGCTGATTTTGTTTGTTTAGCATCTGGAGGTTTGCAAAAAATTGAGCAATGCTCATGGTTAACAAAACTTGGACATACAATTGAAGAACCACTACCATCGTTATTTACCTTTAATATACCAAAAAACGAAATTACAAAACTAATGGGCTTGTCGGTAGAAAATGTATCGGTTAAAATTGCTGGCGAAAAGATACAGCAAGAAGGACCATTATTGATAACGCATTGGGGAATGAGTGGACCAGCAATTTTAAAAACATCGGCTTATGCCGCAATACTTTTGGCAAAACGTAATTATATTTTTACAGCAATAGTAAATTGGCTGCCAGAGTATAATGAAATTACACTAAAAGGAAAAATGCAATTGTTGCGTTTTGAAATGGCTACAACTAAAATTCAAAACAGAAATCATTTCAATTTACCCTCAAGACTTTGGGAATATTTATTGCAACTAAGTGATATAAAAGATGATATTCGGTGGGCAGATTTACCTGCGAAAGAAGAGAATAAATTAATAAAAAATTTGTGTGCACACGCATTTGAAGTAAAAGGTAAAACTACATTTAAAGAAGAATTTGTAACGGCTGGCGGAATAAGAACTGAAGAAATAGATGTAAATACCATGCAAAGCAAATTGCATGAAGGCTTGTTTTTTGCAGGCGAAATAATAAATGTAGATGGAGTTACTGGTGGCTTTAATTTTCAAAATGCTTGGTCAACAGGGTGGATAGCTGCTAAGGGAATTGGGTTATGTAATAATTGATAAATAGCAGTATTTTAACTTTTTAGAAATAATTACTTGCTATTTTAGAAATAGGAAAATGGAATAAGTTGTAACTTTCGCACTTTATGAAAATATTAGATAAGTATATTATTTCGAGATACCTTATTACTTTTTTATTTTGCTTAATATTATTTACTGCAATAGTTGTGGTAGTAGATTTAAGCGAAAAAACTGAAGATTTTTCAAAATCTAATTTATCTGCAATGCAGATATTTAGTCAGCATTATTTAGGCTTCATACCTAGAATAGATGCAATGCTTTTTCCGTTATTTGTTTTTATTTCAGTAATATTTTTTGCTTCAAAAATGGCAGGACGATCGGAGGTTATTGCTATTTTGAGTAGTGGTGTAACGTTTCGAAGGTTCTTATTGCCATTTCTTATTGGTGGCCTTATACTTACATCTATATTGTGGTTGGGGTATCGTTATGTAGTGCCTGTAGCTAACAGAAAATGGGCAGAATTTGAGAAAAAATACATAGATGTAAATATGGCAATGCTTGCAAACAATACTTCGTACAAGCAAAATATTTATTTTAAATTAGACTCCAATAGTTTTATTGGTATAAAAGGATATGATACAATTTCGAAAACAGGGAATGGGTTTTTTATGCAAAAATTTGAAAACAATAAATTAGCTTATAATATCAGAGCATCTAATTTTAATTGGGATACTGCATCAAAAAAGTGGAAATTAACTTCGGTGGCCGAAAGAATATTTAACGACTCTAACGAAAGCATTATTAATTCTATAGAACGTAAAATAAATTTTAATTTTAAACCAATAGATTTACGAAAAGATGATTATTTAAAAGATGAAATGAGTACGCCAGATTTAGATGCATTTATAAAGAGAGAAAAAATTCGAGGTTCCGAAATGTTGAGTACTTTAAATGTAGAAAGATATAATAGAGATGCAATTCCAGTATCTGTACTGATACTTACTATTATTGGAGCTGTACTTGCCTCAAAAAAAGTAAGAGGAGGAAGTGGTGCTCATATTGCATTGGGTGTAGTGTTGAGTATGGCATATATATTGCTGAGTAGGTTTTCGGTGGTGTTCGCTACCAAGGGTAGTTTTTCGCCAATAATGGCTGCATGGATGCCAAATGTTATTTTTGGATTGTTAGCTTTATATTTATATAATCGTGCAGCTAAATAGGTTTTTTTTAGTTTCAAACCTCAAATAGATAAAATTATATTTAATACAATTTTAAAGAAAAAATGCAATTAACTTTTAAATAACAAAATGGTAGGTTACGCTACAAGTATTGTAGATGTTGTGTTTTAACCAAAATGGTTTATAAAATTAGTAATTTTAATTCTTTCTAACTTTTTTGGAACGATTTTCGTTTGTGATAACATTATGTAAAATAAACATCATTATTAAACAACAATTTTATGAAAAATACACCACAAATTATTGCAAAAAAAATTCTTTTGTTTTTAACAATTTTACTGCTAACTATGAATGTCTTTAGCCAAAAAAGTGACAGAGAGAATTTTTTTAAAATTGGCGCAAAAGCAGGAGCAAACATTAATAAAATAAAAGGAGTAGCTTATAAAAATGGATTTAATTATAATTTTCAAGGAGGTGTATTTGCACAATTAAAACTTACCAATAAATTTGGACTACAACCCGAAGTAAATTTTGTACAAACCCAAACAGAATTTACCAATGATGTAAATACAATTACCGATGATCTTTTTGGAGGAGGCGCAACAGCACAACATAAAGCCAAATTAGATTATTTAGAAGTGCCGCTTTTGCTAAATGTAAATGTAGGACCTACAAAAAAAATAAAACTGCAATTTGGTCCTGCATATGGAGGCTTGCTAAAACAAACTGTAGATAGTTTAAAAACAGGAGTAAAAAATATTTATAAAAATGGCGAATGGAGTGTCATTGGTGGGCTTTGGATACAAATGTCTATCATAAATATTAGTGCCAGATACAAAGCAGGCTTAAGTAATATAAATGGGTTTAGCAACCAACAATGGAAAAACCAAGCTATACAAGTATCGTTGGGAATAACGTTATAGGGTTTTTAAAAGCAACATTTACCTAATCGGAAATATAAATATGCTTTTCTCTTATATTGTTCAAGGAGCATATATAATGAAAAAGCACAAAAAAATATTTTTAAAGTGTAGTATGTAAACAAGTCCCAATTTAATTTTCCGTAAATTTAGGAGTACAAAATACATTTATTCTCATGCACAATATTCGACCCGAAGATTTAATCGTAATTGACATAGAAACAGCATCTGTATCAGCATCGTTTAATTTACTAACCGAAGAATGGCAAAATCTTTGGCAAGAAAAAACAGCAAAAATATTACCGGAAGCCAAAACTGCTGCCGATTTTTATCCAATGCGGGCAGGTGTTATGGCAGAATTTTCTAAAATAATTTGCATCAGTATCGGTTATTTTATTAAAGAGCAAAATTTAAAAATGAGGGTAAAATCTTTTTATGGGGATGATGAAAAAATTATACTTACAAATTTTTTGGAAACAATTACTAAAATAGAAAGTTTTAATAGCAAGTGGTGTTTTGCTGGACATAATATTAAAGAGTTTGATATTCCATTTATATGTAGAAGATTAGTGGTAAATAATATCCATATTCCATCTTACCTCAATTTTCAAAATATGAAACCATGGGAAACCAATATTGTAGATACTTTTCAGTATTGGAGATTTGGCGATTACAAAAACTTTACTTCCTTAAATTTATTAGCCGCTGCCTTGGGCTTACCATCGCCAAAAGACGATATAGATGGTAGTATGGTAGGTGAGTTATACCATACTGGCACAACCGAAGAAAGAAAAATAAATTTGAAAAGAATTGCAACATACTGCCAAAAAGATGTGGTTACAACTGCTAATATTATTTTAAGATTTAAAAATATTGCAGCTGTGCATAATGATGATATTGAATTTGTGGACTCAAACTAGTAGAATAGAATGTATTTGAACCATTTTAAAATAGCATTGTTATTATTTGTAAAAATATTACAGCGGACAGTTTTGATGATAATCAATCAATTCAATTGCGGTTCTTTCAAAACAATAATTTTTGTAATGTGCAGCTATTTCATCTAGCACTTCATGTATTTCAATAGGCTGGTTAAGAGTTACAAGTCGTAATCTAAAATCTTTAATACCTGGCAATCCTTTTAAGTAATTGGTATAGTGGCGGCGCATTTCATTGATACCAACTACTTGTCCTTTCCAGGAAATAGATTTATTTAAGTGTTTTTTGCAAACATCAATACGCTCTTCTAATGTAGGTGCTGGTAACAGCTCGCCAGTAGCAAAATAATGTTTTATTTCTCTAAAAATCCATGGGTAACCAATGGCTGCTCTACCTATCATTATGCCATCTACCCCATATCTTTCTTTATATTCTTTAGCTTTTTGTGGGCTATCAATATCGCCATTTCCAAATACTGGTATTGTAATACGTGGGTTGTTTTTTACCTTTGCTATTAGGCTCCAATCTGCTACACCTTTGTACAATTGGCAGCGTGTACGCCCATGTATGCTTATGGCTGCTACGCCAATATCTTGCATACGCTCTGCTACTTCTTCTATGTTTTTGGTATTATCATCCCAGCCCAATCTTGTTTTTATAGTTACAGGCAATTTTGTACTAGCTATCACCGATTTTGTAAGCCGCTCCATTAAATCAATATCTTTTAAAACACCTGCACCAGCACCTTTTAGAGCTACTTTTTTTACTGGGCAGCCAAAGTTAATGTCAATAAAATCGGGGTTTACGGCTTCGCAAATAGCTGCACTTTGCCCCATTGCCTCTTCGTCCCCACCAAATATTTGAATGGCAAAAGGTCGCTCTTCTTCCTCAAAATCAAGTTTTTTCAAACTCTTTATTGCATCTCTTATAAGCCCTTCGCTACTTATAAATTCGCTATACATTACATCGGCACCATTTGCTTTGCACACTGCTCTAAAGGGAGGGTCGCTCACATCTTCCATGGGTGCAAGTAATAAAGGAAACTCTGGTAATTGTATGTGACCTATTGATGGCATATTGAAAATTAAATAATGATATTTGAATTAGTATTTGCTGCAAATTTAATATTATTTTGGGCTTTATAAATTTTCTTATCTTTCCAAATTTTGAATATTTTTTTGCTGTTTTTTTTGAATGCTTTTGAACAAAAAAAGATTGTAGGCTGGTAGCGTTCAAATGAAGAACAACAATAATTTACTTGGAGCCTCACCTTTTTTGTTTTTACGGTATCAGCAAAGCTGCTAATTAACTACCTTTGCCACCCAATTTAAACATACTTATGAGCTCACAACATTTATCGGAACAAGAAATTATTAGAAGAGAAAAATTAGC
The DNA here is from genome assembly GCA_013141435.1 of Ferruginibacter sp. Classification (GTDB taxonomy): domain Bacteria; phylum Bacteroidota; class Bacteroidia; order Chitinophagales; family Chitinophagaceae; genus Ferruginibacter. The sequence continues at coordinate 43,449 of JABFQZ010000019.1, read as the reverse complement.
AGAACTTACCAAACTTGGTATTGATGCTTACCCAGCAGCATTGTACCCTGTAAATATTTCGGCTGCCGAAATAAAAGAAAATTATAAAGGCGAAGAAAATAAAGCCGATTTTGCTAATGTGTGTGTGGCTGGGCGTATAATGAGTGTAAGAGATATGGGTAAGGCTAACTTTGCAGTGCTGCAAGATGGGAGTGGCAAAATACAATTTTATATAAAGCAAGATGAAATTTGCCCTAACGAAGATAAAACTATGTATGCCAATGTGTGGAAAAAATTGGTTGATATTGGCGATTTTATTGGTATAAAAGGCTATGTATTTACTACCAAAACAGGCGAAACATCTATACATGCTACAGAGTTTACGATACTTAGCAAATCGCTTAGACCTTTGCCAATTGTAAAAGAAAAAGATGGCGAATCGTTTGATGAAGTAACTGACCCAGAGTTTAGATACCGTCAACGTTATGCAGACCTAATTGTAAACCCTGGAGTAAAAGAAGTATTTATAAAACGTACCAAAATGGTAAATGCCATACGTAGTTTTTTAAACGAACGTGGGGCTTTGGAAGTAGATACTCCAGTGCTACAGAGTATTCCGGGAGGAGCAGCTGCAAGACCTTTTAGCACACACCACAATGCTTTAGATGTACCAATGTATATGCGTATTGCAAATGAGTTGTATCTTAAAAGGCTTATTGTAGGTGGATTTGAGTGGGTGTATGAGTTTAGTAGAAATTTTAGGAACGAAGGTATGGATCGTACACACAATCCAGAATTTACGGTATTGGAATTTTACACAGCATACAAAGATTATGAGTGGATGATGGATACTACCGAACAATTACTAGAAAAAACTGCTATAGCTACAAATGGGGTAGATACGGTACAAATTGGCGAAAACGAAATTAGCTTTAAAGCACCTTACAAACGCATTACAATGTACGATGCCATACAAGAACATACAGGTTTTGATATTAGTGAAATGGATGAGGTTGGAATTAGAGAAGTGTGCAAAAAAATAAATATTCATGCAGATGAGAAATGGGGTAAAGGAAAATTGATAGACGAAATTTTTGGTGGTAAGTGTGAGCATCATTACATACAACCTACTTTTATTACGGATTATCCAGTAGAAATGAGTCCGCTTACAAAAAAACATCGTAGCAAAGCAGGTTTAGTAGAGCGTTTTGAGCTTATGATAAACGGTAAAGAAATAGCCAATGCTTATAGCGAACTTAACGATCCTTTGGAGCAGCGCACCCGTTTTGAAGATCAAATAAAATTAATGGAAAGGGGAGATGATGAAGCCATGTTTATAGACCATGATTTTTTGCGTGCATTGGAGTATGGCATGCCACCTACAAGTGGTATTGGCTTTGGTATTGATAGGCTTTGTATGCTACTTACTGGGCAGGTATCTATACAAGATGTATTGTTTTTTCCTATGATGAGACCAGAAAAAATGGATTAAGAAATTGCATTTATTTTAAATATTTGAATTTAATAGAATGTTTTTAACCAATGTTTTACATTACATTTGTTTTATATTTAATATTTTAAGGGAAGATAAATGAAAATTTTTTGTATTGGAAGAAATTATGTGGCACATGCAAAAGAATTAGGCAATGAAGTGCCTACAGAACCTGTTGTATTTATGAAGCCCAAAAGCGCACTTTTGCAATCAGAAAACCCCTTTTTTTACCCCATTTTTACCAACGAACTGCATTACGAATGCGAACTTGTGCTTAGAATTAGTAAAAACGGAAAAAACATAAATGCTAACCAAGCTCTTAGTTTTGTAGATGCTATAACAGTTGGTTTAGATTTTACAGCTAGAGATATTCAAGACGAATTAAAGAAAAAAGGCTTGCCTTGGGAAAAAGCAAAAGCCTTTGACAACTCTGCAGTTGTAGGAAATTTTATACCACTTACAAAAGATTTAAAGGTGCAAAATATTGAATTTTCGTTGATGAAAAATAACGAAAAAGTGCAACATGGGTTTTCAAATAATATGATTTTTAATTTTGCAGATATTATTTCAAATATTTCAAACTATTTTACTATAAACATAGGCGATTTAATTTTTACAGGTACACCAGCAGGTGTGGGCGAATGCTCAGTTGAAGATAAGTTAGAAGGATTTTTGGGTAACGAAAAAATGTTTTCGGTTAACATAAAGTAATATTTTGTACGCCAGCATTAGGCTAAAATAAACAGTAGCCCCCGCTTTTTGCAGTACTCCTCATTACGTTCGTATCCTCACTTCATTGTGGGGTACTTGCTACAATCGGGCGTAATTCTCATCATTTTATCGTTGTTCATCTTTTTTATTAATTATATTTAGCACATCACTAAAAACTAACTTTGAAAACCAAAAAGTACACAAAGAGGAGCATTTCTTTGTATGCTTTGTGAAAATTTTCTAAGTACTCTTTTTGGTAAAAATTGTACTCCCAAAATTTGAGAAAAACAAGAAATTATATTGATAAAAAATTGCAATACATTTGATGTGTAAAATTGCGAAATGCTTTATTAGAAAAGTAACAAATGAAAAATACTAAAAAAATTGTTGTCACATTTTTAATTTTACTGGTAGTAGTTATATTTCTATCACAATGTATCAGCACAGCTCAAAAATCTTCAGACCCAAGGGGAAGCATGTTTGCAAATGAAACTAGTTGTAGGCAATGCCACCAAGCTATATACGATAGTGCAATGCTGTCTGCGCATTTTAATGCATCGGCTGAGGCTACGCCAAAAAATGTACATGGAAGTTTTGCAATTGGTAAAAATATTTTTACATACAACGATAGTACAATTGTAAAAATGGAAAATAGAGATAGTGGTATGTATCAAGTGTTATACATAAATAACAAAGAAAAACAAGCCTATAAATTTGATATTGTTTTTGGAAAAACCAATGCACAAACATACTTGTATTGGCACAATGATAAAGCTTATGAATTACCTATTTCTCATTTCAACACGGCTATAAATGGCTGGGCTACAAGTCCAGGTTTTTCCGCTAGCGAACCTAATTTTTATCAATTGATAGACAGAGGTTGTTTTGAATGCCACAGCTCTTTTGTAAAACAAAAACAAAACGTAGAAGTAAAGAAAGGGGAATTTTTTGGCTCTCCAGATGTAACAGAGGTTATAGAAAAAAGTAGTTTAATGCATGGCATAAATTGTCAACGGTGCCATGGTCCTGCAATTAATCATGTAAATTTTCATAATGCTTACCCCCAAATAAAAGTGGCAAATTATATAACCAAAATAGACACACTAAATAATCAGCAAAGACTAGATATGTGTGGCTTGTGTCACTCTGGCAATGATAAAGAAAAATTACATTCGAGATTTAATTTTGTGCCAGGCAATTTGCTTACCTCTTTTTTTATGGATATGCCTTGGAAAAACAATACAAATAATTTTGATGTACATGGCAATCAACAAAGGTTATTAGAGCAGAGTAAATGTTTTTTAAAATCCGATAAAATGAATTGCACTACTTGCCATGGAGCTCATACAGGTGGTACAAGTGTAATTTTGCAATCGCAAAAATGTATGGGTTGCCATAGCGATACCAAAAATAATTTTTGTACAGAAAAAACTTTGAGTACAAAAATTTTAAAAGAAAATTGTATAGATTGCCACATGCCTAAGCTAGCATCTACAGCTATTGATTTTCAAGAATCTGGTAATGCTATAAAATCTACCTACTTTTTGCGTACACACAAAATTGGATTATACGATACTTTGCATTCAAAAAAATAGCGGCCTTTAGTCTTCGTAAAATTCAATCAAGCTACCCATATATGCATCGTTCCAGCCAGCTACAATATCATCATAATCTTGGTCGGGTATATTAGTATGCCTAAGCTCAAGCGATGTTTTATTTTTATCTTCAAATAATTTAATAGTTACAATAGACGGATCTTCTTGATCTCCAAAATACCATTGTTGTACAATTTTTTTATCCTTTTCAAATTCTAAATTCACCCCTTCAATACTACCTTCCCAAAGCGAAAATTCGCTATTTACCTCAGTGCTCATTTTGGCAGGCGAGCCACTCCATAATTGTATAGTAGGAGCATTTGTAAGTGCTGCAAAAACTTCTTCGGGTGTGGCTTGTAGTGTGTAGTATTTTTTAAAATCTTTCATAATATTTCATAAATGTAATGTTTTTTGTTGCGCTTTTTTAAAGTAAACAACTCAAAAACAAATCGCAAATAAAATTACTACAGTGAAATTAACATTTATCAATTAACTTTTTTTGTAAATTTGGTATTAAATTATAGACTATGAATTACATACTAAAATTTTTTATTAGCTTTTGTTTTACTTTTATAACAATAAATTTTGTTTCAGCACAATTAAAATCATATAAAATAGGAGTACATGGCGATACATTAAATAAAGTAGATAAAAATGGGTTAAAACAAGGCAAATGGGTAATTCATACCGAGCCACTTAGAGGCGAAGAAGGCTTTGAAGATGAAGGTATTTTTAAAGACGGCAAGAAAGAAGGTGTTTGGAGGCATTATACACTTACAGGAGATGCTATAGGCTTTGAAACCTACTTGCACGGAGGCAAAGATGGAAAACAACAATACTACACACCTTATGGGGAGTTGCTTAGAGAAGAAAGTTGGAAAGGATTTAACCCTGATGCACCAAATGACACCATACCAATTTATGGCACAGGTAGCAACGAAATAATTAGTTATAAAATACAAAAAGCCGAACCTTATAGTGTAAAACAAGGCACTTGGCGGTATTACGAATCTTTTACCGGCAAATTATTAAAAACAGAAGAATGGGATAGAAATAACATTGTAGTGCCAAATGCACCCAAAAAAGAAGTAACACAAACTACTACAACAACACAAAAGAAAAAGGTAGCAAAAACTCCCGAAATGCTAGAATGGGAACGAAAAAATAAAGGTAAAAAGAAAGCTATTAGAAGTGGTGAAACTTCAATGTAAATTTTTCTGCAAAAAAAGCCTATAGATTTTTTTGAAAATAATATTAAAATAATATTTATAATAAAAAGTCATATATTTGCAATCCTTTTTAAAGGAATACTAAACAATATTTGTTCACAACCTAAAAATTTCTATTTTATGGCTGTAAAAATTAGATTACAAAGACATGGGTCTAAAAAAAGACCTTTTTACTTCATTGTTGTAGCCGATGGCCGCAGCCCTCGTGATGGTAAATTTATTCAAAAACTTGGTTCATACAATCCTTTAACGGTTCCAGCAACTATACTGATAGACCGTCAAAAAGCGTTAGATTGGTTACAAAAAGGTGCTCAACCCACTGATACCGTACGCCGTATTCTTTCGTTTAAAGGCGTATTGTTCCTTAAGCATTTACTTCGTGGAGTTGGCCTAGGCTTATTTGATGAAGCTGCAGCAATGGAAAAATTTACAACTTGGAGTACAGAGCATGATGCTAGTGTAGCTAAACGTCAAGGGATTGATAAAAAGGCTAAACAAGACAAACGCAATGTACCTGTAGTAAAAAAAGTTGAAGAAGTTGTAGCAGTGCCAGTTGCCGAAGCGCCAGTAGCTGAGGAAGTTGTAGCTGAAACTGCGGAAGTAGAAGCTCCAGTAGCCGATACACCTGTAACAGACGAAACACCAGCAGCAGAGTAATATTTGTTGTTGCAAAAAAAACTAATCGAGCCCTGCATTTTTGTAGGGCTTTTTTATGTGCTTTTAATAGTACTGAAATGTAATACTTTATTATGATGAACATTTTTTTGTAAAGCAATACTAGTGATGAAAAAATACCGCAAAACAGTTATTTATACCGAATAAAAAACAAGAAAAAGTAATTTATTTTTTCGGTATTATCTTTACTGTATGAAAATTTTGATGGTATGCCTAGGCAATATTTGTAGAAGCCCACTGGCAGAAGGTATTTTGCAACAAAAAGTAGCAACACATAATTTGAATTGGGTAGTAGAAAGTGCTGGTACCAATGGGTTTCATGTAGGCGAAGCTCCACATAAATTTAGTCAGAAAGTAGCTAAGAAATATGGAGTAGATATAAGTAAACAAATATCGAGACAATTTTTTGCTACGGACTTTGATAATTTTGATAAAATTTACGTTATGGCAAAAGATGTGCTAGATGATGTAAAAAAAATAGCAGGTAATAAATTTGATGAGAACAAAATAGATTATTTTTTGAATGAATTAAATGAAAATACTAATGAAAATGTACCAGACCCTTGGTATGGTAATGAAGATGGGTACGAAATAGTTTATAAATTAATTGACAATACCTGCGATGCAATTATTAAAAATTTTAAAGCATCAAAAAAATAAGAATTATAATGACTAAACCAAGCATACCACAAGGCACAAGAGATTTTACTGCAATTACAATTTACAAACGAAATTATATTTTAAATACAATTCGCACTGTATTTGAGTTGTATGGGTTTGAACCTTTGGAAACACCAGCAATGGAAAACCTAGAAACACTAATGGGTAAGTATGGCGAAGAAGGTGACAAATTAATATTTAAAATACTGAATAATGGCTTAAACGATTCAAAAAACATTAGCAAAGCAAAAGAAGGTTTTGATAAATTAATGGAGGGGAAAAATACGCCGCAACTTACTGAGAGAGCATTAAAATACGACCTTACCATTCCTTTTGCAAGGTATGTAGCCATGAATGCAAATATGCTTACAATGCCTTATAAACGTTATCAAATGCAGCCTGTGTGGCGTGCCGATAGACCTCAGCGTGGGCGCTACCGAGAGTTTACACAATGCGATGCCGATATTGTAGGTAGCACTTCTTTAATAAACGAAGTAGAACTTAGTAACATCTATCATAGAGTATTTGTACTGCTTGGATTGAAAAATTATGAGCTTAAAGTAAATAGCAGAAAAGTATTAGCTGCACTTGCTCAAATTGCAGGTGGTGAGCAAAAAATGATTGATATTACTGTAGCCATTGATAAACTAGATAAAATAGGATTAGAAAAAGTAAAAATAGAATTGACTGAGCGTGGGCTTAATGAAAATAATATAAGCATTATTGAAAAATATTTGAATATAAATGGAAGCAATGAGGATAAAATAGAAGCAATAGAAACTTTATTTGCACAAAGTGAAATTGGTCGAGCTGGCATTGAAGAATTAAAATATTTAATGGCAAATACAAGCAATGTAAATTTAAGTATAGATCTTACTTTGGCTCGTGGGTTGAACTATTATACCGGAATTATTTTTGAAGCTAAAGCGCCAGCAGAGGTAAAAATGGGAAGTATTGGTGGTGGTGGTAGGTATGATAATTTAACTGGTTTATTTGGTGTGCCTAATATTGCAGGCGTAGGTGTTAGTTTTGGTATAGATAGAATTTACGATGTAATGGAAGAAATGAATTTATTTCCAGAAAATATAGCAAATACAACTAAAGTCATTTTTTTTAACTTAGGTCAAAACGAAGTGAAAATTGCATTGCAATTAATGAATACTTTAAGAGATAATAATATTGCTTGCGAACTTTATCCCGAAAACGTAAAGCTTGAAAAGCAGTTTAAGTATGCTGACAAAAAAGGAATATTGTATGCAATTATAATTGGAACAAAAGAACTGGAAACAAAAAACTGTATGGTAAAAAATTTGAAAAATGGCATACAACAAGAAGTAGCATTTGATGATTTAACAGTCTTTATAAATAATAAATAGACTTAACAATTAACGATAACAAAAATCAAACATGATGAAAAAACGTATTTTTTCAGTAGTATTTACTGCATTTGCAACTGTTATACTATTAACCGCTTGTAGCAAAAAAAGCAATAAACAAGGTAGGTACATACCCGAAAATGCTGGATTTGTAGTACATATAAATGGCGAAGCACTCAATAATAAACTTACTTGGGATGAAATAAAGCAGAACGAATTTTTTAAAGAAATGTACAAGGATAGTGCACACTCGGCATTTGCAAAAACTATTTTGGATAACCCAGAAAATAGTGGTGTAAATATAAAAAGTGATTTAATAATTTTTATGGTAAAAGATACTGCGAATAGTTTTGCAGTAATAGAAGGTATTATAAAAGACCAAGCAAAATTTAAGCAAATGCTTAAAGATGCCAATAAAGATGCAACAGAAACTGTAAAGAATGAATTTACTTTTTTTGCAAACGAAAACACTTGTGTGGCTTACAATAAAGAAATATTTATTGCTACCACAAAAGCTAATGATATGAATAAAAGCCTTGGTAATAGTAACTTTTCTTCGATAACAAATGCAGAAAATTTAATTGCATTAAAAGAGGGCATTAGCCTTGGGCGTAATGAAAAATTTTCGGCATTAATAGCCGAAAAGGCCGATGCGCATTTTTGGATAAATGCCCAGCACCTAAATGTAGGCGATGGGCTTAGTGGAATGGCAGCTATGGCAAATTTGAATAAATTATACGACGGTGCTATTACAGCCGGCACTATAAATTTTGAAAACGGCAAAATAAACATTAATGCAAAATCTTATGCAGGTAAAGAAATAACCGATTTGTACAAAAAGTATAGTGGTGGCAATATTGATAATACAATGATTAAAAATATTCCTTCGCAAAATGTAGCTGGATTATTTGCCTTACATTTTAAGCCAGAAGGAATAAAAGAACTTTTGAAAATATTAAATATAGATGGTCTTGTAAACCTTGGAGCATCGCAAACTGGGTTTAATTTAGATGATTTTATAAAAGCAAACAAAGGCGATATTTTATTTGCTGTAACCGATTTAAAAAAAGATAGTACAGATTTTGGTGCGAATGCTAATTATATTTTTGCAGCATCAATAGGTGAAAAAAATTCGTTTAACAAGCTTATAAATGCAGCAAAAAAAATGAGTACGCCTATGCTTGGTGCAACAGCAATGACCGAAAAAATTTCTTTTAATACTAACGAAAAATATTTTGTATTATCTAATAATAAAACCAACACCGATGCTTATTTAACAGGGTCAGCTAATTCTACTTATTCGTTTTTAGATAAAATAACAGGTGGTTCATTTGGCGGTTATGTTAATTTTCAATATGTGATAAATAATTTTCAGCAAAATAAAAATACCACAAGTTTTAGTACAGAGCAATACAATGCAAATATTAAAATGTGGGATAATTTATTGATTAGCGGAGGCAATTTTAAAGATGGTGCTATAAACCAACATTGGGAAATAAACCTAATGGATAAAACTACAAATAGTTTAAAACAGCTAAATAATTATACAGGTATAATGGCCGCAATAGATAAAAAAAAGAAGTTAGCCGATATTGAAAAATGGAAAACAGAAGATGTAATGGCAGATGAAAAAATGTTGCCATTGCCAACTGAAAAGTAATATAGTAATTAACTCAATGCCGTCTTCTATAGCAGTAAGACGGCATTTTATTTTTGCAAAATGCAAATAGAATTAAAAAATATAGCGCCAAAATTTTTGGAAAAAGAAAAAATTGCAAACTCTCAAGTATGGCAAAAAAAACTTTTTTTTGAAAAGGGAAGAAAAATACAAATAGTTGCGCCAAGTGGTAGTGGTAAAACATCGCTTATACATTTTTTGTATGGATTAAGAAACGACTATGCTGGAAGTATTTTTTTTAATAACAAAAATGTAAAAGATTTTGATAATATACAATTAGCTAAAATGCGAGCAATACACATGAGTATTGTCTTTCAGGATTTAAGGTTATTTAAAGAGCACAATACATTTCAAAATATTGAAATAAAAAGAGCTTTAGCACCTTACCATAGTGTTTCGCAGATTAGTGAAATGGCAGAGAGATTAGGTATTAAAAATAAATTAACCCAACAAGCAGAAACTTGTAGCTATGGCGAGCAACAACGTATTGCAATAATTAGAGCATTGCAACAACCATTCGATTTGATTGTTTTAGATGAACCTTTTAGCCATTTAGATGAAAACAACAGTAAAATTGCTTTGAATTTAATAGAGGAAGAAGCTGCCCAAAGAAACGCCAGTATTATACTTGCCGATTTGCATGAATTGCCATTTTTTAAAGCAGACACTACAATATATTTATGATAGCCCTAGCCAATAAAAATATTTCTTTTAGCACAATTACTTCTTTCTTAAAAACTGGAAATAAAACTTCCCGATTTTTTGGATATACTGGGCTCACTGTAGGTGTAATATTATTGCTTTGTTGTGTACAGATGTATATTAATTTAAACCAACTGCTAAAAGAAAAAAATCCTCGGAAAAATGGTTTTGATTTTATATCAGTTACCAAAACTATTACTAACGATAACATGGGGAAAGACAATCGTTTTTCAGATGAAGATGTGGCAGATTTTAAAAAACAATCATTTATTACAGATGCTGCACCACTTATTAGTAATCAGTTTAGAGCCAAAGCAAGCGCAGGCGATTTAATCCCTTTTAGTACCGATTTGTTTTTAGAAACCATACAAAATAATTTTATAGATACGGTGCCTCCAACATTTAATTGGCAAGTTGGTCAACAAGATGTACCTATTATTTTTTCGGCCGATTTTTTAGAAATGTACAATGTATTTGCACCTGCACAAGGGTTGCCACAATTATCGGAAAGTAGTATTAGTGCTGTAAATATTATATTGGAATGTATTGATGCAAATGGCAAAAGCACAAAATTTAGTGGGCATATAGTAGCCGTAAGCGATAGAATAAATTCGGTAATTGTACCAAAAACTTTTTTGGAATGGGGAAACAAAACCTTTGGTAATTTGCCACAACAGCCTGCTGCAAGGGTTTATATAAAAACTATAGATGCAAATAGTGCTTCATTACAAAATTATTTACAACAAAAAAATTACCATGTAAATAAAGATAAAACAAAATTTGGAAGAGTAAAAAGCACCTTGCAAGCAATTATTGCAGGGCTTGCAGGGTTAGCTATATTGGTAGTATTGCTATCTATTTTATTATTTTCTTTTTATTTGCAATTAATGATAAGCAAAAGCAAAGATAATTTACAACTATTATTAACATTGGGTTATTCGCCATTATGGCTTAGCAAAACTGTTGCAAAAAAATGGGTACCAATCTTTGCCATCATAATTTTAGTGGCACTTGCTGCAACACAATTTTTTCAGTTTATGTTTCAGCAAAATTTTATTGCAGGGCAAGATAAGCTTTCGCCTTTTATTGATATTTATGTACTGAGCTTAGCAGCAATTTTATTTTCAATCTGTCTGTTTGCAAATTTTGGGCTTATAAAAAAGCAGTTGTATAAGTTATAGTTTTTTAGTACTAGTTGTGTCTTTTTTTAGTGGCAATGTGGCTTGTCTAAAAACTGGGTTATCATTAGCACAAGGCCCAATAAATGCTTTCAATTCGTTACCTGAAAGAATATCAAACCCTGGCGTTAATGTAACAGAATTTCCAGCTTTAAGCATTACTCTAGTACCTACTCCACCCCAAATATCATTGCTCATTGTAATTGTATTTGAAGCTTGCTGATACTCTACACCATTTATTCCTAACATAATATTTATATCGGTTAAGCAAGTTGGCAAATAGCTTTGGCTACGCCAAATACCTCTGCCAAATGTGCCAGCAGTAATTAAATTATTACTTTCATTTATTTCCAAATCAAGCACTGTAGTTGCAGGAAGACCATTACTAAAATATACCCATTGACCAATAATGTCGTTTCTATAATAAACACCTATATCTGTACCAACATACACAGATCCAGCAGGCGACCCATTGGTATCTTCAAATTTTATTACATGTACAGGTATATTTGGTAAGTTATCACTCTCATTCGTCCATGATAAGCCCGAATTTATACTTCTATATACTTTTTTGTTTACACCGTATCCTTCAACAGTAATCCATATTTCTTGATCGTTATCTGGATTTACATCAATACTTGATATTGAATAACCTGATAGTAAAATTGAAAGTGCATATCCAGTCCAAGTAGGAGTAGCTGCATTTACATTATCAGTTCTAAAAACAGAATCTCTATCAACTGCATAAAGTCTATTGGGATTTATGGCGCTTACTGCCATATCAATAGCAGCTTTTGCCCCTCCGATATTAACCCAAGCATTTGTAGGTTCTCCTCTATTAGTGTGTCTATAAACACCATTTATAGAACCATAAAAAATGGTTGCAGGTATTGTTGGGTGTATTAAAAAATCGGTTACCCAAGGTTCTCTACCTGGCCCCATAATTGTTGGTGGTATCCATACAAAAGTAGCTCCTCCATCTGTCGATTTATTTATTTGTCCATTTTGAGTAAAACCATACATAACATTAGAATTCGACTGCTCTATAGCATTATCCATACCATCAAAACCTTGTAATTTCCATTGAAAAGTTGATGTATTATTTGTACGCAAATGATGACTATTATCTTGCGACCCTCCAAAAATAATATCTGGATTACTTTCTACACCACTTATTCTGTAATATTCTGTAATTTGTAAATTATTAGTAATGTTTGTCCAAGTATCGCCATTGTTGATGCTTACCAAAATACCGCCATCGCAAACCACATACAATTTATTGCTTACATTATTAAAATAATAACCATGCACATCGGCATGTACAATATCTTGGTCTAAAAAAAAGGTAGTTCCTCCATCGGTACTTCTATATAACTCGGTACCTGCCATACTTATTTGATTAACATCGAAGGGGCTAACCCACAAACCCTGACAGTACCATCCAAAAGCTCCTAAAATATTTGGAGTTGTGTTTAATAATGCTACAGTATTTGTAGCCCAGTTATATGTGTGCAAACCTTGATAATAGTTTACAAAACTCCAAGTAGAGGTAAATACTAAATTCGAATTTGCTGGACTCACAGCTAATTCTGCTCTATTATATGTGCTGCTTATTGGCAATGCGAAATTTGGACAAGCTATCCAAGTATTACCTGTATCGGATGATCGAATTAAATTATTATTATATTGTTCTGCAGCTATAATTTTGCTTGCATCGTCTGGCTTAAATTTAATAGAAGTAACTGAATTAGTTGTTTCTCTTGTCCAAGTTATACCAGCATTACTTGTTTTATAAATGCCTTGTGATGTGGCAGCAAGTAACACATTCGAATTTGTAGGACACATTACCATTTCATAACCAAAAATACTTGCACTCATTAAAAAATTTAAACCGGTTATTGCCCATGTTATTCCACCATCAGTACTTTTATAAACACCAGCTCCAGGTTTTCTAAAATAATTGCTTGAAGAACTTGCATCACCATCGCCAGTTAGTATATAAATTATATTGGGGTTGGTGGGGTGTGTTACTATGCTAGATACGGCACTACATGGCAATGCATCGGTAAGTGGCAACCAATAGCTACCTCCATTAAATGTTTTCCAAAGTCCCCCATCGGGTGTACCTGCATAAAGTATATTTGCATCGGTTGGGTGAAATGCCATACAATTTACTCTGCCTAAATAATTTGGAGAAGGTGCTTGAATAGCTGTAGGTCCTAAGGGAAACCAGCCTCCATTTAATAATTCGGTATTATTAGGGGTATTATTACGAGCTTCTCTTTTATTTTTTTCTTCAGTAATTGCTATATGGTTATAATGCGCACTATTGCCAACATTTCCGGTAGAATCTAAATGACTCAAAGCATAAAATTCCCATCTTTTCCATAATTTATATCCTTCGGTTTTAAGTTTTGGTTGAGGCAAAGGTTCAAAAAAAGCGTTTACTTTTTTTGCAATGCTGATAAAATTTTCGCCAGGCTTTGCATGTGTCATTATATCTTGAAAACCTTGTGCATAATCATTGGAACAAACAAACAAACTAAGTGTAAGTATTGAAATTATTTTTTTTATGTAATTGTTGTTAAGTGCAGCATTTTGCAAATTATTTTTCAGTAGCATTGTATTCGTTTTTTAAACAATTGTTTTATAAATACATTTGATATTGTACCTATTTATATAACTATTGAATAAGTAAAGAGTTGTTTTATTTTATTGTTGCTTTTAATGCTTCCACCTCTTTTCTTAAATCTTTATTTTCTTTATTTATTTCAATAAGATAAAGCGTAAGTTCTTCAATCTTTTCTAATAATCTTTTTTGCATATCACCTACTTCTACACCTTCTATTTTCACTTGCTCTGCCGATGGAATACCTGGCAAATGTTTGTCTCTTTTTATAAATAATTCTAAATCATCTATACTTTGTAACTTGTATTTTTTATCAAAAACATAATCTGGCCATGCACCATCAAGTTGTACTTTAAGTTCTTCACATATCATTTTTCCATTAATGCTTACCAAGTAACCTGTAGCTGGGCTACCGGCACCAATCATCATATTTCCTCCTACATGAAAATTAGCTGTAGGTATATCAACACCAACGCCAACTTTTCCCGGAAAAAAGGTACATAAACCTGTACAACTTGGTGGGTTTAGTAATAAATCTTTTGAAGGAATACCTCCAAATATGTTACTATAAGCGGAAGAGATTATCATATTGGTACCATTGTAAGAAATACCTCCGTAATAATCGATATCAGAATATAAGCTCAGTGCAGTGTTGCCATTAAGGGTGAGTTTAGAAAAATCAGTTGCATTTTTGCCAATACCTACATTGCCCGTTTTAGTATTAAAATCAAACCCCCAACCATAACCACCAGTTCCACTGCCATACAATCCCCACCTTATACTATCTTGCATTCCTGCAAATGCTGCAATATTACCGTTGCGATAATCATCATAATAAGATCCTGGGCTTTGTAGTATATCGTTTGGCACATTAGCTCTATATCTTGCCCTACCACCCACATCTAATTTGTATGCTGGTGTAATATTCCCTATACCTACATTTTGTGAAGCGTCAACAGTAAGCCCTGTAATAAAATTTTGAACAGTACCTGCAGCCAAACTAGCAGGGCTTGTTTGTAAAGTAAATCTACCATTACTTTGATCATGATTAATAATGCCACTATAACCAGTTATCCATGATTTGTACCCACCCTGATAGTAAGTATTAAATCCAATTTTTGGAGGAAATATGTCTAACATTACATTTGCACTCCCAACTGGACCAAAAATACCTTGAGTTAAAGTAGCTGAACCGTCTACAACTAGTTTTGCTTTGTCTGGCGTTAAAGTACCAATGCCTACGTTTTGAGCAAATGAATTTAAACTGAACAATAAAGTAAAGAGTAAAATATATTTTTTCATTTTTAATGGTTTACATATTCTGTAAAAGTAAGTATTGGAAACTATAAAAAAAATACCACATATATGGTATTTCAAAAAATCATGTACAGTATTATTTGATAAATTATTAGGCGTTTTAAAAATAAAAATTAAATAAATTAAGCCACTTTTATTTAATATACCTTTTTAGTTTAAAGAAAAAAGCAGAAAAATTATATTAAGTCAGGCATCATTAATAATACATTTATAGTCTTACAATAAATCACTCATTATATGAAACAAATAATTTTGCTCATAAGTTTTACTGCAGCATTATTTTCCTGCACCGATAAACGCAAAGGCGTAGGTATTGTAAGTGCCTATGTGCCTGTATATGTTAATTCGCCAGATGTAAAAGTTATTACTTGGCAAACACCTCAAGCAATTGTAAATGGTGGAAAAATTGCAACTATCGGCAATAAATTGTACCAAGTAGAAACCGATAAAGGAATACATATAATAGATATAACAAACCCAAGTGCCCCAATAAAAATTGGCTTTATAAAAAATAACCTTTGTAGGGAGCTTACTTTAAAGGGCAATTATATTTATACTAATAATTTAACCGATTTGGTAGTGTTAGATGTAAGTATAGCTAACTCAGTTACAGTAACTTCTAGGGTAGGTAATGCTTTCCCCGATTTAGCATTACAATACCCACCACATACCAATTGTTATTTTGAATGTGCCGATGCATCAAAAGGTATTGTACTACAATGGAATTTGCAACAAGTTGATAACCCAAAATGTAAACGATAATGAAAAAAATAATTTTAGCTTTTGCTTTTCTAAGCACATTTTTTTTGCACCAAAGCTGCTCCAAAGATGGTGGTAGCAGTGTAAATAGCGATGCAAGTAGTAGTGGCCAAAACGGATCGCTTACTCGGTTTATAATTGTAGCCAATACTTTATATACAGTAAGCAACGATGCTTTACAAGTTTATAATATTAGCAACCCAAGTAGTCCAGTTTTTAAAAGCACACAGCAAGTTGGCTTTGCTATACAAACCATTTTTCCTTATCAAGATAAGTTGTTTATAGGTTCCAATAATGCAATGTACATATACTCCATTTCAAACCCCGAAACACCTACAAAAATATCGGAAGTACAATATTTTGTAAGAGGTAAAGACCCAATAGTAGCAGTTGATTCGGTGGCATATTCTACCGTAAGAAATGCATGGGGTGGTGGTGTTTTAAACACATTTAATATAAAAAACATAGAGCAACCCCGTACTATATCTGCAACTGCAATGTTTAACCCTTATGGGCTAGGTATAAAAGATTCTGCTTTGTATGTATGTGAAGCCGATAGTGGCTTAAAAATATTTAATATCGTAAAACCATTTGTGCCCACACTAAAAAACAAAATAAATTTTAATGAAATAGCATACGATGTAATTGTAAAAGGAAATGTATTGGTATGTTATATAAAAGGAGGTGTGGTATTATTTGATATTACAAATGTGCATTTGCCTGTACTTATTTCTATCATCAAAAATTAATAGCAATATTTATTTATGAAATTTTATAGATTAGTTTTGGTAAGTGTAATTGTGTTTTTTTATTCAAACAATTTGATTGCTCAAATTAAAAAAAACGATTTTTATTTACGTACAAATTTATTATCTTTTATAGAGCCAGATGCTGGTATAACTTTGGGAGGGGAGTATTTTTTATCGCAGCATTTTAGCTTAGGAGTAGATGTAGGTGTAATATTGTATAAAACTATAGATTTTGAGGAGAGAAGAAATTTAGGGCACCCAATTGGTTATAAAATAAAACCAGAAATAAGGTATTACTTCAACAAAAACAAAACTACCGATAAAGCAAAAATGTTTTTAGCAATAGAGGGTTTGTTTTTAAAAAATACAAAAAAAAATTATACGGCTTTAGATATTAGAGACAACAACGGCACATTTTTGTATCAATACTTAGGTGGTTTTAACGAAATAAAAAAAGTAAAAGCATTGGTTGTAAAAACTGGTGTACAAATACCAAGATTTATTTTCAAAAAAATGAAAATAGAATTTTATGCAGGCTTAG
This sequence comes from Ferruginibacter sp., assembly GCA_013141435.1. GTDB lineage: Bacteria > Bacteroidota > Bacteroidia > Chitinophagales > Chitinophagaceae > Ferruginibacter. The sequence goes on along the minus strand of JABFQZ010000019.1, from coordinate 26,179 downwards.
GAGTTAGAAAGAAATCCTTTTCTAACAAAGATACACCCGCAGGGGCAACATTTACAATACCAAGAGGTGGTACATTTATCATTGATACACACACACAAGAGGCTTTTCCAACTATTGCTGCAGGGTTTAAATTGGTTTATAAATTAAATTAGCAAGCAAATATTATCTAGTTTGTTTAGCCTTTGTTGTAATATATTATACAAAAAAAATGCCATAAAAGTTAATTTCAATACTTTATTTATGAAATTTTATCGAATAGTTTTGATAATTTTCATTTTGTTTTTTGTGTAAATAATTTGGTTGCACAATTAAAGAAAAATACACTATGCATAAATCTTCAAATTTCAAAAGCATTTAGCTGTAAAATACTTATGGGCATCTCTAAAAATTAAGTTTGGAAACCACAAAGTTTACAATGAGGAGTATTTTTTTGTGCTCTTTGCGGTAAAATTTGTATTTGTGTTTTTAGAGGTTCCTTTATAATATTTTTATTAATCTTTCTTATTGCCAAACTAATCATTATCGTTTATCTTTGTACGGTAAAATAATATTATATAAAATAAAAAATATAACTATGAAAGTAACCGTAGTAGGAGCAGGTGCTGTAGGTGCATCTTGCGCCGATAATATTGCCCGCAAACAAATATGCGATGAGTTGGTAATTGTAGATATCAAAGAAGGATTTGCAGAAGGCAAAGCAATGGATCTTATGCAAACAGCCCAGTTAGAAGGCTTTGATACAAAAATCATTGGTAGTACTGGAGACTATAGCAAAACCGCTGGAAGCACCGTAGCTGTTATTACATCGGGCATCCCTCGTAAGCCTGGTATGACCAGAGAAGAGCTTATTGGCATAAATGCAGGTATAGTAAAAACCGTAGCCAAAATTATATTAGAGCATTCGCCAAATTGTATCATTGTGGTTATAAGTAATCCTATGGATACCATGACATATTTAGCATTGAAAGAAACTGGTTTGCCAAAAGAAAAAATTATTGGCATGGGCGGAGCATTGGATAGTGCCCGTTTTCGCTACTATTTATCGCAGGCCATAGGGTGCAGTGCAAACGATTTAGGTGCAATGGTTATTGGTGGACATGGAGATACAACTATGATACCACTTACCCGTTTGGCAACCTATACTGGCACACCAGTATCTCAGTTTTTAGACGATGACAAATTGCAAAAAGTAGCAGCCGACACCATGGTAGGTGGCGCTACACTTACAGGTTTACTTGGTACAAGTGCATGGTATGCACCTGGTGCTGCTGGCTGTGCAGTGGTAGAAGCAATTGTGAGAGATGAGAAAAAAATGATACCATGCTGTGTGTATTTAGACGGCGAATATGGTCAAAAAGATATTTGTATTGGCGTGCCTGTTATCATAGGTAAAAATGGTTGGGAAAAAATTGTAGATATAAAACTTAACGACAAAGAGCAAGCAGCATTTGCAAAAAGTGCCGATGCTGTACGTAGTATGAATAATGTTTTGAGTACTTTAAGTATATAATACCAATTGATCTGATTTCAAAATTTTAAAAACTGAGTTTGCAAACCAAAAAGGACACTATGAGGAGTATTTCTTTGTGTCCTTTTTTTGAATTTTATTAGTGTTATTTAGGTAAAATTTATCTTTGTGTTTTTAGAGATTCCCATAAAGTTAGAAAGATTTATTTTATAAGTGTATTTTACAGTTTTAATAAGTACGGCCAATTTAATGGCATTTATTTTTATTATTATACCACCTCCAAATGTAATACCAGCCTAATATAGCAATGCCAGCCATAAATGGTATTAATGCTAAATCTTTATAGGTAAAAGTGTAATACAATGGCTTCGTATCAAATTCTAAAAATTCACTAATCATCCAATAAGAGTTAGCACATATCCAAAATGTAATAGCAATATTATGGCAAGTCTCTGTTATGTTATGTTTATTTTGAACGCAAATTTTTATAGAAAAAAACAAAGTAGGTATAATCATTAAAATGCCCAATGGTTTCCATACCATACACCAACTTACATCTTTTAATAGCCAAAAAACAATATGTACATTTTCAATTTTATGAGCGGTAAATATATGTTCGTTTACTTTTTTGTCTTTCATTATTTTAAAATTTCTCTTTGAAAGGTTGAGATAAAAAACCTATTTAGTGAACAACTTTTTATCGGCATAAAAAGTACCAAAAGGTATTAAAGAAGCTAAAAATGCAAATGCTATTTTTTGTAATTTCCATTTATGTATGTATGATACAAATAGTAATAAAGCTATGTAAAGTATAAATAAAAAACCATGTATAGCGCCTACAATATAGTTGGGTTGTGGTATTTTTAAAATGTATTTTATGGGCATTGTTAATCCAAAAAGTAAGAAAGAGCAACCCTCCAAAAATGCAATAATTCTAAATTTGCCAAGTGGAGTTTTTAAAAGTTTTACTATCATTATATTTTTTTTGCAAACATAGTAGTATTATTAGCTACTGGGTATTGTTTTTTGAAAAACCACAATATGATTTTTAATTTTATTTTGCATAAATTAATTATTTATTAAACTTATCTTTGTAATCATGTTGGATAATATAAGAATTGGTATTGCCGATGATCATAAAATATTTCGCAAAGGTATTATACAATCTATGCGACAATATACCAATGTAAAATTTATTTTTGAAGCAGAAAATGGCGAAGAACTTTTAAAAATAATACCCGAAGATATACCAGATATAATTTTATGCGATCTTAAAATGCCTGTAAAAGATGGTATTGATGCTACCAAAGCAATTACAAAACTATACCCACAAATAAGAGTTATTATACTTACAATGTACGAAGATGATAGATTTATTGGGCATTTGATGGATTGTGGTGCTGCAGGTTATTTATTAAAAAACACCGAACCTTCTGAAGTGTATAAAGCTATAAATGATGTAATGCGTACTGGCTTTTATTTAAGCGCTTTTGTAAACAGAATTCTTATTAGAAAAAATTATTCGAAACAAAAATTTAATCCATCTTTGGCTACCGAAGCAGTACTTAGCGAAAGAGAAAAAGAAGTACTTACATTAGTAGCAATGGAATTTACAGCTTCGGAAATAGCCGCCAAAGTGTATATTAGCCCAAGAACTGTAGAGGCTATTAAAGATAGATTAATGGAACGATTTGGTGTAAAAAACTCAGTAGGGTTGGTTTTTTATGCTATGAAAAATAATTTGTTAGATTAAGAATAGTATTGAGAATTGAGATGGTTTTCTATACAAAATACTTTTACATTATTTGTTTGTATTAAATCTCATATCTCTATATTAAAACAAACCAAACAATTGAGCATCTATACCACTAATAATTTGACCTAGGTGGTCGTCGTTTTCAGCAAATTTATTTGTATCTGCATCTATAATTAAAAGCTTACCTTCTTTGTAACCGTCTATCCAACTATTATAGTATTCATTTAATTTTTTTAAATAATCTAATCGTATGTTTTCTTCATACTCTCTTCCTCTTTTTTGTATTTGAGATACTAATGTAGGCACCGATGCTTTTAGGTAAATTAATAAATCGGGCGGTTGTACCATCGTTTTTAAAGTTTCAAAAAACTTATAATAGTTCTCAAAATCTCTTTTGCCCATTAGCCCCATATCGTGTAGGTTTGGTGCAAAAATATTAGCATCTTCATATATGGTTCTATCTTGTATTACAATTTCAGAACCTCTTTGTATTTCTAATAATTGATTGAGCCTACTGTTTAAAAAATATATTTGTAAATTAAAACTCCACCTTGGCATATCTTCATAAAAATCGTTTAAATATGGGTTGTGATCTACATCCTCAAATTGTGGAATCCATTTATAATGCTTGCTTAGCATTTGTGTGAGTGTAGTTTTGCCAGCCCCAATATTGCCAGCTATAGCAATATGTTTTGGTTTTTTTATTTTAGCCATCTTGTATTAATTATTTTTTGAACAGAGTACGAAAGTAAGTGTAATTTTTTCAAAGAATGTGTTTTTTAGCTTTAATTTTAAAAGTTTTTTAATTTAAAATTAAAGCAATTTTATTATTAAAAAATGCTGGTACATTGTATAATAATATATTAGGTAAGTACAATTAAATGCTAGCATTAACATAATCAACCTATGGCTTTTGTAAAAGCAGTTATAAGGCTAAAAAAATAATTGCCATTGTTAATTTGCTTCAAACCAAATTTTGCTAGAGTCGTTGCTATCACCATTATAATTTATGGTAAGCTCTTGCCCTGCTTGCACATCTTTTACAACTTGTATTATTATTGTTTGGTTTTCGTAATCCATTAAATAATCGCAATTACTTTGGTAGCTATGGTTGTATATTGGTACTATGCCAAGAGCCATACAGCAATGGGTTTTAGCATGTCCCCATTCAAAAATATAATCGTGTAGCAATGTTTTGTCTAGGTTTTCTCTATCAGTATTAGGCATTATAATTACAGGAGCAATTTCAATTACAGTTTCGGCAGCTATGAATGTATTTGTAAATACACCTCTACCTTTTTTTGGAGTGAGTGCTATGTATAAATTTGATACTATCATATTCAATTATTGGTAAAATAAAAAAGTATTTTTACTTTGCTTACTAGCAAAAATAGCACTTTGTATTTAAGCAAATAAAACCTTACGATTTATTATTAAGAAAACGGAACACCATATATTTGCACTATAAAAGAATATTTTACAATAAATAAAATACAAAGCTAATGGCAGATTTTAAAGATATTACAAAAGAAATACCAAATCAAATAGAAGTGAAAAAGAAAAGTGGGGGCTGCGGTAAATATATTTTTATGGCACTTGTATTAGGTTTAATATTGGGCGGAGCCATTTTTTGGTGGAAATATTATTACACATATAGTGATGGATCAAGATCTGGAATGCTACAAAAACTTTCGCACAAAGGTAATTTAATGAAAACCTACGAAGGCGAATTGGTATTGAGTAGTGTATCATCGTCAAGTGGTGTAGCATTAGCTTCCGAAAAATTTTTCTTTTCTATAGCAAACGATAGCATTGCAAAAATGATGATGAACATGGAAGGTAAAAAAGTAAGATTGCATTACGAACAAAAAAAAGGAGCATTACCTTGGCGTGGCGATAGCGAATATATTGTAGATGGCGCTACACTAGATCAGCAATAAAATTAGTTTTACAATTGCCCAGCATACAATAAAAATATTGCCGGTTGCTTATGAAGCTCCGGCATTTTATTTTTCCAGTTAGCAATAGGTTGTGTTTTTATAAATTCGTTGTTGGCAGTAATATTAGCAGCTACACAAAGCATGGTTTTATCGGCACAAGCTTTTGTAAGAGCCTCCATCATTGGGTTATTTCGATAAGGAGTTTCTATAAATATTTTGGTGCTATTATTTTTTTGCGACGCAAGTTCTAGTTCTTTTATTCGTTTTATTCTTTCGCCATTATCTATTGGCAAGTATCCTACAAATTCAAACTGTTGCCCATTCATACCACTTGCCATAAGTGCCAGTAGTATAGAGTTTGGGCCTACCAGTGGTTTTATAGTGCAATTTAATTTTTGCGCTTCTGCTATTAAAATTTGCCCAGGGTCAGCTATACCAGGGCAGCCTGCTTCGCTTATAATAGCAATATTTTTATCTTCTTTTATTTTTTGTTTTAATTGTAAAATTTGCTCTGCTTCGGCTTTGTGTATGGCATACCATTCGTAATCATCTATTACAATAGTTTTATCCATTGCTTTCAAAAAGCGCCTAGCCGTACGTTCATTTTCGGCAAATATTACTTGGCATTTTTTTACTGCATCTATAACATAAGTTGGTATTGTTTGGGTAGCATCTTCGGCTAGTACGCAGGGTATAAGGTATATGGTAGGCATAGGGTTGTAAAGGGTAGTTTGGCTTTAATTGTAAATATCTTTTCTATGTCCCAAATCTATAATTTCTATTGTAAGAATATCATCTTTTATATCATAAATTATTCTATAATCCGCTACTCTAATTCTAAAGCCTTTTCTTCCACTAAGTTGTATATAACCTTGTGGTCGTGGATTTTTACTTAGTTTAATTATTGCTAATTTTATTTTAGAATAGTAGGGTTCGCTAATTTTTTTCCAATGTCTTTACCACTGCCTTTTCAATTCTAATTTTATACATGCTTTTTTCTTCTATTTCATTAAAAGCAATTTCAGCATCTATAGAAGTTTGTTTTTTTTGTTTAGCTTTATCATAGCGTTTTATATCTTCTAGCTCTTCCAACTCTTCCATTATTGTATCAAACTGTTTTTCAGCTAATATCACTAATTTTTTGCCAGCAGTATCTTGTATGTATTGAGGATTTAAAGTTACCATATCAATAAGTGTTTAGTAATGTTTTTCAAAGCTAATAAAAGCAAAGCTAAAAAAATATTTTATTTACACTACTTGCCTAGCCCTAGCATTGTGTAAGCTAAGTGTAGCAGCTATTACAGCGTACGATGGTGCAAGCATCCAGCCCAGCACAGGTATAAAATGCATTATATAAAATACCACACCATTTCCTATAGCTAGCCCTTTGTGTTTTCCAATAAATGTAATGCTTTGTGTTGTAGTAAGCTTGTGCCTTTCGCTACTATAATCCAACATCGAAAAACCAAAATAATAGCACTCTGTAAGCAATGCAATAAGCGGAGCTACCCAGCCTACTATAGGTATAAAAGAAAAAATTAAAATAGAAAGTAAATACACTGTTTGCCACAATAAATTTCGCAAAGCTATTTTTATGCCTCTTACAATATCTTTTATAAATTGAGAAAAACTAAAAGGAAATTCTTTGCCTTCAATGATACTTTCGGTTTTTTCGCTTAGGTAAGCAAATACTGGCGAGCCAATTATTAAAAAAATAAATTTAAAAAGCGAAAAATAAAATAAAAATAATATAATTATTATAAAAAACTGCCCTACAATTACCAACCAGTTTAGCCAACTTTCATGCATAGATTCTAGCCATGTTTTAAGCCCAGTTTTTAAAAGTATAAACTCAGTAGCCTGATAGCTGGTTTTACCAAAAAGATATGTGCCAGCCATAAATAAAATGCAATAAATAAGACCAGGTATTAAAATCCATTTCCACAATTTGTGTTTTATTATAAACCTATGCGCTGCCACAAACGATTGTATAGATATTATTATTTCTTTAAGCATTTTAGTTGGGGGATTTTTAAAATGTGCTTAAAGTTACGGGTATATAGTTTTATTGCAAAATATACTCATTAATTCTTGTTTGTACTTACCTAATGCGTAATCTGGCTTAAAGGATACCATGTGTAGTAGTTTGCACTTTTGCCACGGCAGCTCAGGCCTTGCACAAATGTACAGAGCCATGTACGATGATACTTTAAATTTTAAATATTACGAAGCTTATCATTACTGGATAAACGAAACCTGTAATTATATAGATAAAGAAATAGACGGCGAAAACATGGCACCCTCAAACCCCACAAGTTTATTAGAAGGCTGGGTAGGAGCAGGGCTTGTGCTAGCAGAATACATAACCGAAGGAGATTGTAAAACAAAATGGGCTCAAATGTTATTATTATCCTAATTAAAATCAACTAAAAAGCTAATCCTTTGTGCACTTTGTAATCTTTGCTTCTTTGTGTGAAATAAATACGCTTAGTTCCACAAAATAACTTTTCAACTCACCTCATACATTTCATCCCATCGGGTGCTGTAGCGTGGGCTTCGCATTTCGGTACGCATTTTCCAATTGCGGTTAGTACCGCTGCTAGCAAATTTTACAATATCGTTTCGCATAGCAAAATTTATATTATCAATGGTATTCATAAGCATACGCTTATTATTGTTTTTTTCTGCTACAAAAATATTGCCTTGTATCGTTTTATCGGGTACTAAGCCGCTAAGTATAACACCAGCTTTTTTATATAGTTTACCTTTTGTAAAAATTTTATCTACAATAGTTAGCGCTACTTTTATAAGCTCATTGCTGGCGCAAGTGGCTATAGGCAATACAATACAATGGCTAATACTATTGCCATGCCTAAAGTGTCCATTATTACTTGGCTCTTTGGTAAGTACAAAAACACTTATAGTAGTGGCAGCACTATTTTGGCGTCTAAGTTTTTCGGCAGCACGGCTAGTATAGGTAGCTACAGCTTGTTTTATATCTTCTATGGTATGCACATTTTTTCCAAACATGCGTGTGCAGGCAATCATTTTTTTTTCGGTCAATTGTTTTTTAGCCATTTCTATTACAGGCTGGCTGTTCAATTCTTTTATAAGCCTTACACCCACTACACCACCAAGGTTTTTTTGTGCCCATACTTCGCTTTTTTTGCTAAGGTCATAGGCAGTATATACAGCATTCATTTCTTTTAATTTTTCGGCATACTGCCTGCCTACACCCCACACTTCGTTTACTGGCGTAGCTTGTAGCGCTTTGTTTATTTTTTCTACGGTATCTAATACTACCACACATTGCGTAGCTATTTTATGTTTTTTAGCCAAATGGTTTGCCACTTTACACAATACTTTTGTAGGCGCTACACCTATCGATACCTTTATGCCTGTCCACAATTCTACCACTTGCCTTATGTGCAGTGCAGTATCAAAAAAACTTTTATTATCAATTTCTTTAAGTTCTAAAAATGCCTCATCTACCGAATATACTTCTACATTTTTTTTACCAAGCATTATGCGCAAGGCTTCCATTACACGCCAGCTAAGGTCACCATACAAATTGTAGTTAGATGAAAAAGTGGTTACGCCATATTTTTCAATAATTGGTTTAGCCATAAAATACGGCCCAGCCATAACTATACCAAGTAACTTTGCTTCATCTGTTCTCGATACAATGCACCCATCGTTATTGCTAAGTACTACCACAGGCTTATTGTCAAGCTCTGGTCTAAATAATCTTTCGCAGCTGCAATAAAAACTATTACAATCTATAATGGCTTTCATTTAATTTGTAAAATAATTACCACAAATATAAAACTAAAAAAATTAGTATTTTATATTTAATTCATTATTCTTTGTTTTCCATCATTTGTTTTACATAGCATCTGCATAGGCGTCGCACTATTCAGCGGTAGTACAAGTGGCATCATTTTTTTTTTACAATTTAAAGTGGCAACGTTTTTATAACTGCTAACTGAGTAACTATCAGTATTAATGTTTTATCCATTTTTGCCATATAGAAACATAGGATTACTATTGTGTATCTAAGTGGTAATTGCGAATAGTCATTAACATTTATTAATTTATTCGAGTAAAATATAGATACTAAATAACTATCTAATTGAGTATTTTTACAATAAAAATAAACGCAAAATTTTATTAAATGAAAAATATTTTCATACTAATACTTACCAGTTTTTTTCTGCAAAATAGCAATGCGCAAAAAGTGCTAAAAGATAGTCTTACCATTAAAAAAAACAATATAATTTTTAAATTTATTGCCCTATCCGATACCGATAAAATAGTTGATATAGGCTCTGGTGCTGGCTATTCGCTTATGCCAATAGCAAATGCACACTCTAATATTATGTTTACAGTACAAGATATAGATAACAGTACATGTAATAAAAAACGATTTGAACAACAAATATTAAAATTTGGAGGAATAGCAAAAATAGAACAGTTTAAGTTTGTAATAGGTACAGATTCTACTACCAATTTGCCAAGCAATAGCTTTACAAAAATATTAATGTTTGATGTGCTGCACGAAATGAGCAAAAAGAAACAAATGCTTACCGATATAAAAAGAATTATGATAAAAAACGCTTCATTTTTTATAGAAGAAAACCTTGCACACAAACCACAGCGAAAACAACGAATATGTAATTTTAGGCTATTAACCGAGCAAGAGTTTAAAATAATAATGAAAGACAATAACTTTATCTTAAAAAACGAACAAATTAGTTGGGATACTGGGCACAATATCTACAAAAAAATATTTCAATACACATTATAATATGCTGCTTCGTCCAATAGATAATTATTTCTTGCAACAAGAAGAACCAACAAAAAGTTGCCTACAATTTTTGCGAAATCATATTTTGCAATTAGATGAAAATATTACCGAAACTTGGAAATATGGAGCACCATTTTACAACATAAATGGCAAACGATTTTGTTATTTGTGGACACATAAAAAATTCAAACAACCATACATTGGCATTATAAAAGGACTACAAATAAACCACCCACATTTGTTGCAAGAAAAAAGAGTAAGCATGAAAATATTATTAATAGATGCCCAAAAAGATATACCACTAAAAAAAATAAATTTAATTTTAAGCCAAGTGTTGGCATTGTATAAATAATAAAACTATAACTTCGAAAATAAAAAACAATGAATTTTGAAACCTTACTTTTTGAAATAGAAAATGGCACAGCATTAATTACAATAAATAGGCCCGATAAATTAAATGCATTAAACAAAAATGTATTTACCGATTTAGACGATGCTATGACAGAGGTATTAAATAACAATGAAATAAAATCGGCAATAATTACAGGTGCTGGTGCAAAAGCATTTGTAGCAGGTGCCGATATTACAGAGTTTGGAGGCTTAGATTTGGCCGAAGCCATGGCACTATCTAAGCGTGGGCAAGATGTATTTTTTAAAATAGAAAATAGCCCAAAGCCAATAGTAGCAGCTGTAAATGGCTTTGCACTTGGTGGTGGCTGCGAGCTAGCAATGGCTTGCCATTTTAGATTATGTAGCGAAAACGCAAAATTTGGCCAGCCCGAAGTAAACCTTGGCTTAATACCTGGCTATGGCGGTACACAGCGGTTAACACAATTGGTAGGCAAAGGAAAAAGTATGGAGCTGCAAATGACAGCACAAATCATTGATGCCACCGAAGCATTAAAAATTGGATTGGTAAACCATGTAACTACAGCCGAAAGTTTGCTAGAAAGAACAAAAGATATTTTACAAACTATACAAAGCAAAGCACCAATTGCTATAAGTAAAATTATAGAATGTATAAACGTTGCTGTAGTAAGCGATAGCGCCTACACCAACGGCAAAAGCGGTTACGATAAAGAAATAGAAGCTTTTTCGCAATGTTTTATTACCGATGATATGAAAGAAGGTACTACAGCATTCTTAGAAAAAAGAAAAGCAGTTTTTACTGGGAAATAGAAATTTTTTAAAAACATCACCCCTGCAAATCGAAAGTTTATATGGCGATTTGCAGGGATATTTGTATATTTGTGTATGCTAGCCAGATTAGATACTCCACGAATACATAAACTAATGCAACAGTTTCCTGCTGTAGCTTTGTTAGGGCCTAGGCAATGTGGCAAAACTACACTTGCAAAAGTATTTGCTAAAGCGAATAACCGCAATACTATTTATTTCGATTTAGAAAGCCCAGCAGATAGGCAAAAATTTTTTGATCCACAGTTGTTGCTCACTAGCATGGAAAATGATTGTGTAATAATAGATGAGGTGCAGCGTATGCCAGAATTATTTGCGCTTTTGAGGCACTTAATTGATAAAAAAAAACGTACTGGCAAATTTTTATTGTTAGGTTCGGCATCGCCAGATTTAGTAAAAAACACTTCAGAAACTTTGGCTGGCAGAATATTTTATCTGCCTATTAGTCCGTTTCATATTTCCGAATTACCCATTAAGGCTAACACAATTGCCAAACATTGGTTTCGTGGTGGTTTTCCAGATGCATACCTTGCCAAAACCGATGCATTTCATTTTAGTTGGATGGATAGTTTTATCAGAACTTTTATAGAAAGAGACCTTAACCAATTGTTTGGTATAACATTTTCTACCGATTTAATGATGCGGTTATGGCGTATGCTTGCACACCAGCAAGGAGGTATATGGAATGCACATAGCTTTGCAAAAGGACTTGGTGTAAGCCCTACCACTATTAATAAATATATAGATTACTTGGCAGGAGCTTTTATGATTCGCATATTACCTTCCTTTCATTTTAATGGTAAAAAACGATTGGTAAAATCACCTAGAGTGTACATAAGAGATAGCGGCATCAATAATTATCTTTTAAATATTCCCAACGCAAAGGCTATGCAGGTACACCCAGCACTTGGTAGCTTATGGGAAGGATATGTTGTGGAGCAAATACTCTCTGTATTACCCAATAGTATGCAAGCCTATTTTTATCGAACTCAAGATGGAGCAGAAATGGATTTGGTATTAGTAAAAGGAATTAACCCTCATATTAGTATCGAAATAAAATATACATCTACACCTACTGTAAGCAAAGGTTTTTATGAAAGCATAAGTGATTTAAATACAAAGAAAAATTTTATTATTGTACCTAATTTAGGGTCAGATTATTTACTAAAACCAGCAATACGAGTAGTAGATTTGCAATTATTTTTGTGTAAGTATTTTAAATAACAACCCTGCAAATCAAAACTAAAAATGATGATTTGCAGGGTTGAAAATTTTATAGCGACACTTTTTTTTTAAATGTTTATATGTTGTTATACCAATCATATTTATTTTTTAGTCCTTTTAAAAATAATATATAATCTGTCAATCTGAGCTTGTCGAAGGTTGGCTTTTAAGAAGCACACCAGCTTGGACAGGCTCAGCTTGATACTTTAATAGTAGCGAATTCTGTCATTTGCAAAGGGCTTAAAATTTATTTTATGAGAGTCTCAACCAGGCAATTTTATTTTTGGACTCTTTTTTTATAATTGGTATTAGAGAGTATTACTAGTTTTGGGTATTAGATTTTCAATAATGTAAAAGAATCAATCAAACTATACAAAATACTGGGTTCTTTCAAAGTTTATTAGGTATTAAAAACAGCAATTTTTATATTTGCTTATCGTTAAAATTTTAATTTATACAAATGGAATACAGAATAGAAAAAGATACAATGGGCGAAGTAAAAGTGCCTATAGATGCATATTTTGGCGCACAAACACAACGTAGTATCGATAATTTTAAAATAGCAGAAGATATAAACAAAATGCCTAAAGAAATTATAAAGGCATTTGCATATTTAAAAAAAGCAGCAGCACTTACCAACAAAGATGCAGGTGTACTTTCGCAAGAAAAATGTGATATGATTGGCAAAGTTTGCGACGAAATTTTGAATGATAAATTAGATGAATATTTTCCGTTGGTAGTATGGCAAACAGGTAGTGGTACACAAAGTAATATGAATGTAAACGAAGTTGTAGCTTACCGAGGGCATGTATTAAACGGTGGCAAGTTAGATGATAAAGAAAAGTTTCTTCACCCCAATGATGATGTAAATAAAAGCCAAAGTAGCAACGATACTTTTCCAACGGCAATGCATATTGCGGCATACAAAATTTTGCAAGAAGTAACTATACCTGGTATAAAAAAATTGAGAGATACGCTTGCAGCAAAATCGTTGCAATATATGCATGTAGTAAAAATAGGTCGTACACATTTTATGGATGCTACACCACTTACTGTGGGTCAAGAGTTTAGTGGTTATGTATCACAATTAGATCATGGATTGCGAGCCATTAATAATGCCTTGCCACATCTTAGTGAGCTTGCGCTTGGTGGCACAGCTGTAGGTACTGGCATTAATACACCTACAGGCTATTCAGAAAATGTAGCTGCACATATTGCATCACTAACTGGCTTACCTTTTGTAACTGCACAAAATAAATTTGAAGCACTAGCAGCACACGATGCCATTGTAGAAATGCATGGCGCATTAAAAATGGTAGCAGTAAGTTTGATGAAAATAGCCAACGATATTCGTATGCTTAGTAGCGGTCCACGTAGTGGCATTGGCGAAATTTTTATACCAGATAACGAGCCAGGCTCATCTATAATGCCAGGTAAAGTAAACCCTACGCAATGCGAAGCACTTACCATGATTGCGGCACAAGTAATGGGCAACGATGTTACTATTGGTATTGGTGGCAGTAATGGGCACTTTGAACTAAATGTTTTTAAACCCGTAATGATTTATAATTTTTTGCATAGTGCTCGTTTATTGGGCGACGGCTGTGTTTCTTTCAACGATAAATGTGCTATAGGTTTAGCACCTATTGAAGCCAATATAAAAAAACATGTAGATAATTCATTGATGTTGGTAACAGCATTAAATACTAAAATAGGATATTATAAAGCTGCCGAAATAGCCCAAACAGCACACAAAGAAGGTACTACACTTAAAGAAATGGCAATAAAACTAGGCTATGTTACTGCCGAAGAATTTGATGCTTGGGTAGTACCAGCAAATATGGTTGGTGATATTTAAAAGGCTTTAACAGAAAACCTCATTGAGTTTTATAAAAAATAGTATGGTATTAATTGACGGAAATCAAATTAAAACTATAAAATACTTCATTTCTATGAAGTATTGAATTTTTGCCCCACTTTTATTTCAAGACAAAAGTGGAAAACGCTGTATAAATAAAATAAGGTTCTCTTTTTGTTGGCTGACTACATAATATTTTGGTGTTATGCATATAAAATATGCACCATAAAAAAAGCCCACACATAAATGTAGGCTTTAAATTTTTTATACAAATAATATTATAATTCTACTGCACCTTCTACCAACACCGTAGTTTTATTGTTAATTACTTCTACAAAACCACTTTGTATGTTATAAGAGTTTGTGGTTGTTTTATCTTTCAAAATTTTCAACTTGCCAGTTTTTAGTGCACTTACAAGTGGTGCATGCTTGTCTAATACTTCAAACAAACCCGTAATACCTGGCAATTGTACGCCAAACACTTCGCCACTAAATATTTTTTTTTCGGGTGTTAATATTTCTAAAGTCATAAAGTATTGAGTAATTAGTATTGAGTATATAGATTAGCTCTTTTTAAATTAAAGCTTTTTAATAAATAGCTAGATATTACTTTTTACAATTTTATACAATTATTTAATATTATCTAATTTGGCATTAATGAATTATAAAATGAAAGTGTCATTTTATAAACTTGGACAGCTTCATCGATAATTTTATCTGTTCTCTCCTGTGTTATATAATTAAATCTTCTTGCAAGTTCCAGTAGGTTTTGTAATTCATTATTTGAACCTATTGAAATTTCAAGAAAATATCTAAACTTATTGTTTGTTGCTCTACCAGCTCCTTCAGAAATATTACTTGGTACTGAAACCGCACTTTTCTTTACTTGAGCAGATAAACCAAATCTCTCCTCTTTAGGAAAAAACTCATCTACTATTTTATAAACCTCTACCGCTAAATCCATTGCCCTCTGCCAAATTTTAAGTTCTCTAAAATTGTGCATCCCCATAGTGCAGTATTTAGTATTGAGTACTTAGTATTTAGACTAGTCCATTTTGAGTATTCAGTACTTTCCGTGAGACCCAGTCTTAATACTCAATACTTAGTACTCCGTACTAAGCCTGCGCTGCAGCCATCATTTTTTTACCTTTTTCCATTGCATCTTCCAATGTACCTACAAGGTTAAACGCCGCTTCAGGATATTCATCTACTTCACCATCCATAATTGCATTAAAACCTCTAATTGTATCTTCTATAGGCACCAATACGCCTTTTAAACCTGTAAATTGCTCTGCCACAAAGAAAGGTTGGCTTAAGAAACGTTGTACTTTACGTGCACGGCTTACTACCAATTTATCTTCGTCGCTCAATTCATCTAAACCAAGTATGGCAATAATATCTTGTAATTCTTTGTAACGTTGTAATATCAATTTTACCCTATCGGCAGTATTGTAATGCTCCGCACCTACAATAGCTACTGTTAAAATTCTTGAAGTACTATCCAACGGATCCACCGCAGGGTAAATACCCAAATCGGCAATTTTTCTGCTCAATACTGTTGTAGCATCTAAATGGGCAAATGTAGTTGCAGGAGCCGGGTCTGTTAAATCATCGGCAGGTACATATACCGCTTGTACAGATGTAATAGAACCATTTTTTGTAGATGTAATACGCTCTTGCATCAAACCCATTTCGGTAGCAAGTGTAGGTTGGTAACCCACCGCACTTGGCATACGTCCTAGCAATGCCGATACTTCGGAACCAGCCTGAGTAAAACGGAATATATTATCCACAAAAAACAAAATATCTTTTCCTTGTCCATCTCCTTCGCCATCACGGAAATATTCAGCCATTGTAAGTCCACTTAAAGCTACTCTAGCTCTAGCTCCAGGAGGTTCATTCATTTGACCAAATACAAAAGTAGCTTTAGAATCTTTCAAACCTTCCATATCTACTGATGCCAAATCCCATCCACCTTCTTCCATACTATGCTTAAACTTTTCACCATAGTTCATAATACCTGCTTCAATCATTTCACGCATCAAATCATTACCTTCTCTGGTACGCTCACCCACGCCAGCAAATACCGATATACCACTATAAGCTTTCGCAATATTATTTATCAATTCTTGTATCAATACAGTTTTGCCCACTCCAGCACCACCAAATAATCCAATTTTACCACCTTTAGCATAAGGTTCTATCAAATCAATTACTTTAATACCAGTAAACAAAATTTCGTTTGCTGTAGATAGGTCTTCAAATAATGGTGGTTTAGCATGAATAGGACGACCACCTTCTTTGCTAACCTGAGGCAATCCATCAATAGCATCGCCAGTTACGTTAAACAAACGACCTTTTATACCTTCGCCAACTGGCATCGTAATAGGTTTACCTAAATCGGTTACTGCCATTCCACGTACCAAACCTTCGGTACCATCCATTGCTATGGTACGTACACTATCTTCTCCAAGATGTTGTTGTACTTCTAATATTAACTTATCGCCGTTTTCACGTATAAGTTCCAAAGCATTTAAGATTTCTGGAAGTTTGCTATCGTTGCCAAACTGTACGTCCACAACAGCTCCAATAATTGATTTTACTTTACCTGTACTTGCCATTTCTTTGTATTAAGTATATGTGATTTCTAAATTTGGCGCAAAGGTAAGGTTTGGGTAGCGAAAATAAAAATTCCCATGGCATTTTTTTAAGTGTTTTTTTGAGCTTTAAAGCCTTGATTGAGCATTGGTGGCGACGCTCCGTTCAAATTTAGCACTTTGGGCATCTTTAAATATAATATTCCATTTTCACAACAAATAATCATATTCATCATCTCAATATTAAAATCAACTGTTTGCAATCTTTATCCTTAGAATAGATACTTATCATTTTTTACTAAACTTTTTTTCAAGTTAAATATCCAATTTTTAAAAATTCTGCACCCAAATAAATATACCCATTACCATTCGCCCCTATTATTTAGCCATTTGTCCAAATTAATTAGTACTATGCATAGCAAAGTACTTAGCTTTGTTTAGAATTAAACAAACCATAGTACTAATAAAAATACAAAAACATGAAAATTAAAAATTTTAAGCAAATGAGTTTATCCAAAATACTGTTGCTAATCTTATGCTTAGCAAATAATTTTGCTACAAATGCACAATCAATAATTACAACTGGAAAAATTGTTTCGGAGAAGAAACCTTTAGAGTTGGCAACTATTTCGGTTTTGGACTCTACAAAAAAACAATTGCTAAAGTCAGCAATTTCCGATTCTTTTGGTAATTGGCAATTGGAATTAAAAGCAGCCGGAAACTATGTGTATGAAATTAGCCGAGTAGGTTTTGTAACTCAAATAATTACAGCAACTATCACAAATGAAGGCAAAAAATTTGAAACAGTAGAATTGATGCCAAATTTAAATACAAATAAAGAAGTGGTTGTAACAAGCAAAAAACAATTAATTGAGGTAAAGGCCGGCAAAATGATTGTAAATGTGGATGCATCTCCCTCTAATTCAAACGCCACAGTGTTGGATGTACTCGAAAAAAGCCCTGGCATAAGCATTGATAAAGATGGAAATATTTCATTAAAAGGAAAACAAGGAGTTGTGGTAATGATAGACAAACGCCCAACTTACTTGAGTGCTCAAGATTTAACCAATATGCTAAAAAGTATGCCTTCAAATCAATTGGATCAAATAGAGATTATATCGCAACCAGGTAGCAATTATGATGCAGCAGGAAACTCCGGCATCATTAACTTAAAAATGAAAAAAAATAAAGCCAAAGGCAGCAATGGCAGCATTACAGCAGGACTAACACAAGGCTTTTATTTGAGAAACAATCAAGCAATTACTTACAATTATAAAAATAAAAAAATAAATATTTTCACTAACATAAGTCATGATTATAACAAAAGAACACAAACCCTTTCTGTAGATCGCTTTTTTGTAGATCCTATAACCAAAACTCCGTTATCAAGGTTTTTTCAAGATGCTGACCAAATTAGAGATAATAATTACAGCTATGCAAAAGTTGGATTGGATTATCTATTGGACAGCAACAATATTATAGGCTTTGTAACAGAAACAAATATTAGCAACGGAAGTGAAAATTGGATAAACAAAAGCGATATTTTTAATAACAGCAATGTCTTACTTAGCAAAGCATCCAACACACAATCAACATCGCAAAAAAATAAAAACTTATCTGTTAATTTAAATTGGAGAAAAACAATATCTAAAACAGCCAATTTGTTTGCCGACCTAGATTTTATAGGATACAACAATTCCAAACTTCAAAATTTAAATACAGTTTTCTATGACAATGCAGGATTACCAACTGGCAAAAATGATGTACAACTTGGAAAATTACCAAGTAAAATAAATATTTACTTAGCTAAAATAGATTACGAAAAAACTTTTGCAAAAGGGCAAAAACTAGAGGCAGGTGCAAAAACAAGCTTTGTAAAAACCAACAATGATGCCGGATTTTTTCTGTTAAAAAACAATAATTGGGAAGTAGATAAATTAAGAACAAATAATTTTGATTACTCCGAAAATATTAATGCAGCTTATGTAACGTATGCTTTTACAAAAGGAAAAAAATGGGAATTTAGTACCGGCTTGCGTGCCGAACAAACAGTAAGCAAGGGAATACAAAAAATAAATGACAGCTCATTTACAAAAAACTATCTCAATATTTTTCCCACAATATTTGCAAGCTATAAAATAAACGAAAAACAAAACTTAAGTGTAAGTTTTGGCAGAAGGGTGCAAAGACCAGATTATGAAGATTTAAATCCTTTTAGATTTTATTTAGATCAATACACATATGAATTAGGCAATGTGTTTTTACAACCTCATTTTGCTTATAATACTGAGCTAAACTACAGTATGCTTGGTGGTGCTTTAAATCACACACTTGGATATTCGTTTATTAACAAAGCCATGACTGACATTTTGGAGCAAAACGAGCAAACAAATGAGACTTATATTACAAAGAAAAACATAGCCAATAAAAGAAATATAAATTATTCTATTTCATTTAATGCACCTGTTACAAAATGGTATACCACTAGCATTTATGCCGAAACAAATTTTGCAACCATTAATGGAAACTTAAATGGCACAAATGAAAAGATAAACATCAGAAATTTGATGTTTAATATCAATAACCAATTTAAAATATCGAAAACAATAAAAGCAGACATAGGTGGTTTTTATAGGCCAAAAGGTAATGAAGATTTGATATTGATAAGCCAAATGTTTGCAGTAAATGCTGGTGCAAGCAAAACAATACTAAAAGGAAAGGCTACTATAAAATTAAGTTTTAGGGATATTTTAAACACCCAAAAATTTACTGCTAATATAAAATATGGCACTGTAGATACACGATTAAAACAATGGAATGATAGGCAAACAATGGGATTGAGTTTTTCGTATCGTTTTAGCAAAGGCATCAAGTTTCAAACAGCAAAAAAGAAAGAAAAAAGTGATGATGAAAAAAACAGGGTAAAATAAAGCCATAAATAAAATGCCACAACACAAAGATATGATACATAATGTTGTGGCATTTTATAAATTAAAACTTAGCCCCCATACTCACAAAAAAAGTTCTACCATCGGCAGGCAAAGCTCCTGGTCCAGGATAGCCACCAGCCCTACGGGTAAAATATATTTTATCAAATGCATTGTTAATACCTGCTTTTATTTTTATATTATTTGGTAATTTATAAGCAGCCGTAATATCAGTAATGTTGTAAGATGGTATTAATCCATTTTGAGCATTTGTAGTAGAGGTTTCGGTATTGCTTGCATCGCTGTATGTTTTACCCACACTACTTATTTGTACCTATTATTTCGGGCATTTGCTGATAATCGCTTTTACTGTTTCGGCCTACTACTGTAATGTCTTGGAGGTATTTTACTTGGCTAGTATCATTTGGTTTAATTACTTGGGCTAAGCAATTATTATTTTGTAGGTTTAAAATAAATATTGCAAGTATTATTTTTCTTTGCATCTGTATTTTTTATGTAGTTGCAAAAATAATTTCTACTATTTTTAACTGTTATAGCAATCGGGAAAACTGTTTTTACATTTGGGAAAAATGGAATATTTTATAAAACAAAAAAATGCTGAAAATAGATATACTGCTCAAGGGCTGAAGGATAGAAACGGAAATACTTTTTTGCTGCCTTTGAGCAAAAAAGATTGTAGTGTATAGCCTTGACTAATGCTGCCCAAAAATAGGTTGTACACAGCCCCATTTTTTTTAAAACTTGGCACTTTCAACTATAAAACCCACACTATCGGTACCTTTTGGGGTAAAAAATTTTGATTTGAAATGTGTAGATGCACCAGGTGCTATTGCTTCATAAACAGTTTCAATATCTTCTTCTAAAAGAGCTTTGGTTTTGCTATAAAACGATATTTTTATGGTTACATCTTTGTAAGTTACAATTTTAGCATTGTTGGTTACATTGGCTTTTACAACTGTTTGTCCTAATAGGTTTTTCTTTTTATCGCCTTGTACTGTTATAAATTTTGATGCATTTTTTTGCTCAGTTTGCTCCAAGGTCTCTTTTATTTTTTCGTACTTTTTTTCTTCGGTAATGGTACTATCTGCTTGCCCTAAACCGCAGGCCGATAATAAAACAATGGTGCAAATAATAGCTGTAAAAAATTTCATTTGTATAAGTTTTATTAAAATGATTTGGTAAATGTATGTTTACCCGATGATTTTATTTTAAATTTGGCAAAATAATAAAAATTTTAACGAAATATTTTTAATATAAATGGTACACAATTTTAGTAAAGAACATTCACTTATAAGTAACTGGGTAGGTGAGTTAAGGAATGTAGCTGTGCAGCAAGATAGAATGCGTTTTCGTAGAAACCTTGAGCGTATTGCCGAAGTAATAGGCTACGAAATAAGCAAAGGAATGGAAACCGTGGATGCTGAAATAACGACACCTATGGGCATTGCTACTTGTAAGGTTTTGAAAGAGCAACCTGTGCTAGCAACTATATTGCGTGCTGGCTTGGGTATGCACAATGGCTTACTAAATTATTTTGATAAAGCTGATAATGCTTTTTTAAGTGCCTATCGTAAACATAATACAGATGGGAGTTTTGAAATACTTTTGGAATACATGAGCTGCCCACCTATTGAAGGTAGAGTAGTTATAGTAAGTGATCCAATGCTTGCCACTGGTGCATCGTTAGTAAAGGCTATACATTATTTGAGAGAGGCTGGCAATATTAAAGAATTGCATGTAGTATGTGCCATTGCTGCTACGCAGGGTGTAGAAACTTTGCTTAAAGCCGAACCTACTGCTACAATTTGGTGTGGTTGTATTGATAATGATTTATCGGCAAAAGGATATATTATACCTGGTCTAGGCGATGCAGGCGACCTTGCTTATGGTGCTAAAATGCAGCAATAATATAATTTTATGCTAATTTTTTGGATGTTTCAAAAAATAGTATGCAGCTTTTTGGTTGAATTACTTACCTTTAAAAATAGAATAGTATATAAATGAAAAGATTTTTAAGTGTTTTATCCCTAATAATGATGGCTGTATGTGCACAGGCACAGGATCCACATTTTTCGCAATTTTTTTCGTCGCCACTTACCCTTAATCCGGCATTTACTGGCAAGTTTGATGGGCAGTGGAGGCTTGCTGCAAACCATAGAGACCAATGGCCATCTATACCAAAAGCGTATGTAACTACTAGTGCATCTATAGACGGTGGTATTATGAAAAATAAATTGCCAAATGGTGATGTGTTTGGTGTAGGTGTATCTGGCCTTACAGATGCTAGTGCTAATAGCCAATTAAAATTAAATTATGGGTCGGTAGCATTATCTTACCACAAAGCTTTAGATGAAGATGGTTATAATACTATTGGTGCTGGGTTTCAGGGTACTTTTAGCAGTTTGGTTATAGAAGAAGGTAAACTTACTTTTGAAGATATGCTAAGGCAAAATGGCTTTACAGGTACTCGTACCGATTTTTTAAAAAATGGCAATTCTCAAAATTATGTTGATTTAAACGCAGGGCTTTTATTTTCGGGCTCTAGCAATGGTGATAATAATTATTATTTGGGTGTATCGGTTTATCATATTAATAAACCTACAGTTGGCTTCATATCTACCAATTACCAATTGGCAAGCAGGTTTACAGTGCATGGTGGTGGTACATTGCCTATTAGCGATGTATTAAAACTTAATGCATCTGCCATATACCAACAACAAAGCAAAAGCAGTGAAGCTACACTTGGTGGTGCTTTATCGTATAACTTGAATGGCGATGAAGTAAAACCTAGTAATATTTTTGTAGGTGCTTGGTATAGAATTGGTGATGCTATTATACCATATATAGGCTTAGAAACTGCTGGCTTAAGAATAGGCGCTAGTTATGATGTAAATGTAAGTAGTTTGAAAACTGCAACTCAAAGCAGAGGTGGATCGGAGTTTTCTATAATTTATATTAAAAGAAAATCGGAATCGAAGGGCATACCTTGTCCGAAGTTTTAAAGAGATATTTTGTATAAAAGCAGAGAAAATAAATGTTATATGCATTTTTTTCTCTGCTTTTTTTGTATTGTAAAGATTGAAATTTTTTATCAAGTTATGCTGAAGAAAAATTTAAGACTACCTTATACCAATGTGATTAAATATTTACACAGCGAAACAGCGATAACTACATACACAGCGATTTTAGTGGACAATTTAATTTTCGCAATGGTATTACTATCAAAACAAAGCCTTTGAAACTTTTCTTTCTTAAAACTACAATTTATAAGATTGAAATGTGTACCAAAAGCATTATTTTGATTTAAAAGTTTTTGGGCAGGCACAAAATAAAAAATAAGAGCCACCAAGTGGTAGCTCTGCATTTTGATTATAAAAATAATCCCCCTAATTTAAAATTATTCTTTCGGTACTATTTAAAGTTGTTGATTTTATTTGTACAAAGTAAATACCCTTCGCATATTTTGATAAATCAATTTGCATTTTATTACCAGCTGTTGGTGGTATTTTTAATTGGATAACCATAGCGCCAGCTGTGTTAGAAATATTTACAACCCTTATTTCGTTTGCATTTATGGTAGGCATTTCAATGGTTAAAATACTATTGGTTGGGTTAGGGTAATATTTTACTGTTGCAGCATTTAAGTTGTCGAATATTACAAATCTGGTAGGAGTATATACAAAACTACCATTTTTATCAATTTGTTTTAAGCGATAGTAATTTATACCCTTTGTAGGGTTATTATCAATAAATGAATATTCTATTGCTGCATTAGAGTTACCTGCTGCTAGCACATTTCCAATTTTTTTGAAACCAATTGCATCATTACTGCTTTCAATATCGAAAGAAGCAGTATTTATTTCTTGCAATGTTTTCCAATTTAAAATAGAAGATGTGGGTGTATTTTTTTTTGCTGCAAAATATTCTAAAGTAATTGGCAATGGACCCATTGGCCTATAAGTATTTGCCCATCCATCGCCAGCTCCACCAAAAAATATATTGTTGCCTATTTGTGCAAATGATGTTTTATTCCAGCCATCGCCATTGCCTCCTGTAAAAATATTATTTATGGGTTGTGCAAATGAAATACTGCTCCATCCATCATTGTTGCCACCATTAAAAATATTATTTACTGCTTGTGCAAACGATGTTTTATTCCAACCATCGCCATCGCCCCCATTAAAAATATTGCTGCTTGCTTGTGCAAAATTTGTTTTGTCAAATCCATCTGCATTTCCACCACCAAAAATTGGGTTGTTTTGTGCAAATAGTATAGAAACATTCATTATACAAAGCAGCAGTATGAAAGTATTTTTCATAATTACTAAGTTTAAATTGATGAATAATTATGGTGCTGTTCTTGCCAAACGAATACCATTACCTCCTGCTTGTACATCATACCCATAACCCGTAGTAAAGTAATTTGCAGTAAGTCTATCTGATAATCTTGCTTCGGCTAATGCGCCATTATACCCAGCATTACGCCAACCATATTTTGCAAAGCCTACCCAGTTAGCAATATTTGTAGCTCCAGTAGCATCTAATAATCCATCTCCGTGCAAGGAGCCATCAAAAGCAAGGCCAGTAGTTGGCGATAAAGCATTTATACATATTTCTGCTTCGCTTCCGCCCATATCCATTACACCATAATAAGTACCACCGCTAAGCTCTCTGGTAGAACCTGTAGTACGAGCAAATAACCCTACCCTTGTCAGATTATTATAACTGCTTTGTATATTACAATTTGCATTTAATGGTGTACTCACTGTTTCATTTAACAGCCCAGTATTAGTTACCGCCGTTAGTGGATAAATAGTGGTAGTACCCCAAGGGTATTCGTTTGCTACAGCTGGTGTATTGTACCCTCTACATGCTTTTTCGTATTCCATTTCGGTAAAAGGCCTAAGGCCGCTCCAATCGGCCATTGCAGCAAGCCTTTGTGTATTACAACTGTATGCTGCTCTTTCGGCATTATTTGCTACAAAATTTGGGTGTGTACCTGTATGAAAAGTAATATCATTAAATGTGGCTTTTGCCAAATCTATATGATTTAAAAAATCTACGTATTGTTGTTGGCTTGTTTCGTATTTCATAATCCAAAAAGCATTAAAGCCTGTAGGATATGCGGTTGGTATTGTACCACTTGTAGGGCCAATGCCATTTGTATTCAAATTAGAACCTGTAGCCCCAAAAGTTACAGTAGCAGCAGTAATTAAATATGGTGCTGCAGTTGCTCCAGTTTTAAAACAATTGCTTTCTGTACCTCCGCTGCCAAGTTGAAAACTACCTTGAGGTATGTACACCATTTCTAATGCAAATACACGAATTTCTACCGTTTCGTTATCCAAAATACCATCGGTACCATATTCCCATACCAATTGGTTTGCTACATAATTAGCAGCACCAATACCATCGGTTGCTTTGTATATAAATGCACCTTTTTTATCGGTAGGTACAGTAATAACACCACCCGAGGCAACTACAAAACCAGTAGTGCTTATGGTACAATGTCTCCAATCTAGCGTACCCATTTTACGAAACTTTACAAATATCCATGCACCATCGTAATTGCTTTCGTTGGTACTTGTGCGCCAACTATTAGCCCAGCTTACATCAAAATTTATTATTTCGGTGTGTAGGGTTACATTTTGGCCAGATAAAGTGGCATTGGCTACTGCTATATTGTTTGCATAGCTAAAAGCCACCAAAAGCAAAGCTGTGAAGCTTAAAATAATTTTTTTCATAATTTTTAATTTTTGGTTTAAGTAATGTTTATAAAATTGGTTTATACAAAAAAGGTTGGTATAACAACTTTACTTTTTTATTCATTTTATGATGCAAGATAAAGAGTGATTAATTTTTGTATATACCGTGAATTTGGTATTTATTTTTTTGGAATTGCCATTGCCAATAAAAATTAGTTGCTTTTTATTGAACTGGTATATCCGTAAATGTACCTGCCACTGAACTAGTGCCAGCTGTTAATGTACCTGTTCCCGTAAACGTACCCGTAACCTTTGTACCTGTATTTGCAGTAATAATTACATTGCCTGCTGTTGGTATAAAAAAAGGCGTATTTGCAGTATAGGCAATTGCATTACCACTGCCAATAGTATATGTAGCAGGTGTGCCAGCCGTTAAATTAATTTCGTACTGCAACTTCATTAATCCGCTAATATTTTTATAAGCAAAAATCGTTTTAAACTGGGATCTATAAAATGCAGAGTCGGCAGTGTTAACAGTAGTTGTTCCATTTGTAGTCCATGTAAAATTACCATTGGCAGCTACAGCTGGTATTTGTGCAACTGTATCATCTTTTTTGCAAGAAATAATTGCAAGTGCTAAAATTGTGAATGCTAAAATGCTTGTAAATTTTTTCATAAT